>NZ_LN881717.1:1063338-1619143 GCF_001457435.1 Actinobaculum massiliense
AGGACAGGGAGGAGCACGGGACGTCGTGAAAGATAGAAGCGAAGGGGTGAGAGGAGATAGGCGCCGGGAACAGGCGGGACATCGCGGAGGCCGGGAGCGAGAAGACCGGCAAGAGCGTGGAGGGGATGTTGGGGGGCGCCTCGGACGAGGATAAGGACACGCGCACGGGCAAGGTGACAAGTTCGAACGGGTGGGCGAAAGGACTTGCGCCGCCAGCGAGCGCGGGGCGGGACTAGCGCAGGGTGTGTTCCTGTCGCTTATACACATCTAGATGTGTATAAGAGACAGCGTTGCGGCCGCCTGGCGCGAGTTAGCAGACCAGCCCCAGCGGCTGATTTCCACCGGCTGGCCATCGGCTTGCGCCAGCTGGCCGTCAATTTGCACCGGCCGCTCTTCGAGTTCCACCGACTGCGAGGCGATGGCCCAGTATCGATTGAGTTTCATACATGCAAGCCTATCTGGCCACGAGCTGTCGACCGCCGCTACCCCCGCTCGGCCGCCGAATTGCGAGAGGGTTGCGCGGGCTGGGCAGGCTGCTGAGCGCCGCCACCGCCTCTGCCGCTACTGCCGCTACTGCCGCCGTTGCCGCTACTGCCGCCGTTGCCGCCGTCGTCGTTACCGCCGTTACTGCCACCAGCGCCGCCGGCGCCGCCATTGCTGTTGCCGGGGGCCTCCGGCTCCTCCGTGGGAGCTTCGGCGGGAGGCTCGGGCTCGGCGGCGGTGGGCTCGGGCTCGGCGGCGGTGGGTTCAGGCTCGGTGACTTTCGGCTCGGAGGTGGCCTGCGGCTCGTAGGTGGGCACGCCCTTCATCTTCTCGGGCACGGTGAAGTCCATAACCGACATGCCCTTGGTGGCCACCTTCATGTAGTCCATCCAAATGTCCACCGGGTAGTTGTTGCCGCCAATGCCCCACGGGTAGCGGCCGAAGGGGGTGAGCACCTCTTCTTCGCCGTTGGGGCCCACCTGGAACATATTGATGGCCGTGATCATCTGCGGCGTGTAACCCACGTACCATGCGGACCACGGGCCAGAGGAAGTGCCCGTCTTACCGGCCACCGGCCGGCCCAGGCCACGCACCTTTTCGGCGGTGCCGCCGGGGCGGGAGGTGGCCTGCAGGACCCAGTTCATCGTGTCCGCCACGTCTTCGTCGATCTTTCGCTCCCCGGTGGTGGGCGCCTCGTAAACCACCTCGCCGTCGGGAGATTTCACCTCGCGCACCAGGTGAATCGGCACCGAGACGCCGCGGTTCGCCCAGGTGGCGTAGGCCTGCGTCATATCGATGGAGCGCGGGGAGGCGGAGCCGAGCACGTTGGTCAGCGAATCATCAAGGCCGGGGGTGTCCTCCGGAAGGCCGGCCTGCACCGCCGCGCGGATTGTGTTCTCCGGCCGCACGTCCTGATTGAGTTGCACGAAATAGGTGTTGATCGAATGCTGGGTGGCGGTGAGCATATTAACCCGGCCGCGCGAGACGCCGTCGTAATTCTTCACCTCAAGGTTGCCAATTTTCAGCGGTGTGCGCGAATCGTAAATCGTGCTCTGCGGGAGTTTGCCCTGCTCAAGGGCGGCAAGCAAAGTGAACGGCTTGAAGGTGGAACCAGCCTGCGCGCGATCCTGGGTGACGGCGTTGCGCTGGCGGGCATGGTAATCCGCGCCGCCGTACATGGCGTAAATCTCGCCGTTACGCGGATCAGCGGAAAGGATGCCCACGTAATTGTTCTCCGGGCGATCCTTCGGGAGATTTTCGACGGCGTCTACCGCTGCCTGCTGTTTCTCGGGGTCGATGGTGGTGACGATCCGATAACCGCCCTGGCGCAGATCCTCTTCCGTGAACTTCCCGGTGGCCACCAGCTCCTTTTGCGCGTAATCGAGTAAATAACCGGTGGTGCCAGAGAAGTCATTGTTCTTGGTGGGAGCAATCGTCTCCGGCATGGTGGCGGCGGAGGCCTGCTCCTCGGTGATGTAGCCGTCCTCGACCATGCGGCGCAACACGCGATCAAAACGCGCTTGCGCCTGCTGCGGATTGACGGCCGGATCCCAGGCGGACGGCGCAGGAATGACGGCGGTCAGCAAAGCGGCCTGCTCAAGGGTCAGATCTGCGGCGCTGGTGCCGAAGTACTTTTCGGCCGCCGCCTGAATGCCATAAGCGCCGCGCCCAAAGTAAATCGTGTTGAGGTAGCTCTCGAGGATCTCGTCCTTGCTGAGGTGGTTATCCACCTTCACCGCCAGCACCGCCTCGCGGATTTTGCCCAGGTAATCGGTGGTCTGCCCCAGGTAATAATTCTCCACGTACTGCTGGGTGAGAGTGGAGCCGCCCTGGCGCTTGCCGCCGGTGAGGTTATTGAGCGCCGCGCGCGCGATGCCGCCCAGGTCAATTCCGTTGTTGGTGTAGAAGTTTTGATCTTCAGAGGCGACGACGGCGTTGCCCACGTAGTCCGGCAAGCTCTCCAAGGGAACCGAGGTCCGATCGAAATCGAAGATGGACCCCATCTCGGTTGTGCCGTCTTCGTAGTAAACGCGCGTGCGCTGAGCGGCGGCGACGTCGTCAGGCTCGGGAATCTCCAAGGCGAAGTAAAGCGTAATGACGCTGACGATAGCGGCAATGATTGCGGTGAAGCCGGCGCCTAGCAGGAAGCGCCACGAGGGTAGCCAGCGATGAATGGGGCCGAGCCCCTCACGCGGGTAGTTCCAGCGAAAACGCTTCCGCTGGCTGCCGCGCTGGTTGCCACGGGCGGAGCCGCGCTGGGACCGCTTCCGCTGGCTACCGCGGGCGGAGCCACGCTGGCCGCCGCTCGCTGAACCGCGCTGAGAAGGTTTCTTCGTTGCCGCCATTGCGTCCTTACTTCCTACTCGACCGTCGTTTCGCTCGGGATAACCGGCTCACGGACCGCTGCGAACGGGTCCCAAGCGTTTCCGAAAGTCTAGACCGTGACTCTCCAAAGGCGTGAAAGACCTCCAGGTCAGTCCCTGGATTGTAGAGGCCTTTTTCCCGCTTGCGCCGCGCGTCCGATTCGGGGATGAGGAACGCCTCGATCCAGCGCGTGCTCGGCGAGGAATCCACCAGTAATGCCTTGAAGAACAGGGTCAGCGGCACCGCCAGGATCGAGCCGAGCGGACCGATCACGGCCGTCCAGAAGAGGAGGGATACGAAGGTGATGGTGGTGGAAAGCCCGACGGCGTCGCCGGTGAACTTCGGCTGAATCATGCCCTGGATCGTCACATTGATCACCGTGAAGATCACGATCACCCACAGCGCGGTGCTCCACCCCGAGTCCACCAGGCCCATAATCGCCGGCGGAATTACGCCAAGGATAAAGCCAACGTTGGGGATGTAGTTGGTGATGAACGTCCACAGCGCCCAGGTCAGCGGCATTGGCACGTGCAGGAACACCAGCACGAAGTAGTTGATCACCGAGACCACCAGGCCGAAGATTGAGGCCACCAGCCAGTACTGGCGCACCCGGCCCTCGAACGAGCAGATCGCGCGGTAGAAATCAGAATCACGGTGCTGCACCACGTCCGCGCGGTTATTCACGCGGATCGTATCGACCGTCAGGAAGAGGACGCACAGCGCCAAAATGCCAATGATGGTTCCGGCGGACATAAGCGAGCCGGCCGCGCTACGGATCCAGGCGATAATGGTCGCGGCGTCGAACTGGGCAGACAGCTGATTGGTGATCTCCTCGGTGGAGAATCCCCACTGCTGAGCAAAGTCGGTGACTTCGTCGACGATATCGCTGAACTTCTCTTGGTAGCGCATCAGCGTTTCCGGTAGCCCGGCCAGCGACCAGGCCATGAGGCCGGCGATGGCGCCGAGCACAATCACCAGCACCAGAATCGTGATGGTGCCCGAGATAAATCCGGGCACATGGTATTTCACGAGCCTGCGGTGAATCGGACGGACCGTCAGCACCAGCGTCAGCGCCAAGAAGAGCGGGCCAAAGAAATCCGCGATGGTGTAAAGCCCCGCGCAAGCGATAGTGACGAGGGCGAGAACACGCAGCACTTGGAAGCCGACCGGCGGGATTGCGCTGGTCGGGCCAGCGGCGGCATCGTCGAGAGGAATGCCTTGATCGCCGTCCTCCACGCTGGCCTTATGCGCGGTCACGGGAGCTTTCGCTGAGCCGGTAGCCGCGCCGGTAGCGGCGCCGTCAGCCGCGCTCGGGCCCGCGTCGCGCACGGCGGCGTCGATCTGCGCCCGCTTATCCATGGGGAGATTCCCGGGATTTCTTAGAGTCATCTTCTCTCCGATCTCAGTGCCGGCCTTGGCGTTCGGCTCTAGCGTAAGTCTGCCAGCTCATGCTGACTTACAAAGTTAATGACGCGAAAATGTTCGCTCATTCACCGGCCAGCGCGGCTACGGCTTGCGGCCGGCGCGGCTGCGGACCTGTCTCTTCTACCCATCTTTGACCTGTCTCTTATACACAGCTAGATGTGTATAAGAGACAGGGCCAGGACCGGGCGCGGGGAATCGCGTAGTCGCTTGACTTCCCAGCGATACAGAAATGCCACGGCCCAAACCATCACAATGAGCGCGATTTGCACGCCGCGCGACCAGCCGATATCCGGCAACACCAGCACGCAGACGCCGGCCGCCACGCATTCGGCCACGTTAAAGAGCACGTCGTAAATCGAGAAAGCGCGGCCGCGGTAGCGATCGTGGGTGTCGGTTTGAACGATGGTGTCGACAGCGATCTTTGCTCCCTGCACGCCAATGCCGAAAATAAAAATCCCGGCTGTCACCGCACCGAAAGACGGCGTCGTCGCCACAATAAATTGCCCCACAGTTCCGCCCAGCAGGCAACAAACCACCCATGTGGAAGGCGTCATGCGCTCGTGGGCCAGAGGGGTGAGGACAATCGAGACGCCATGGCCGGCGATCATAGCGCCCATAAGCGCGCCAAATGCGGCGATGCCGGAGGTGGAGTCCGCCTGATCGGCGTAGAGGTTGCGGCCCGCCAGGATGATCGTCAGGAGTTGGACGCCGTAGACGAACCTGTGGAGGGACATGGTGGTGAGGGCGGCGGCGGGGGTGCCGCGGCGAACGAGGTAGCGCACGCCGTCGGCCAGCTCGCGAGCGGCGGAGGCGAGAGAACGCCAGAACGGCTCGCGCACGGGATTATCCGGGCCGAGTTCGGAGCGGCCGAGGGAGGTGACCACCCAGGCGCCGGCGCAGTAGAGGGCCACCGCCACCACCAGTGCGCCCACCTGCTGGCCCAGCTCAGTGGGTAGGAAAATGCGGATGAACAGGCCTAACAGTGCGCCAATGGCGGTGGAGGCGCCGCCGAGGGTGGGCACCAGCGAGTTGGCCACCAGGAGGCGTTCTTTGGACTCGACCACTTTCGGCAAGCCGGCCGAAAGGGTGGCCAACAAGATTCGGTTGATGCCCAGCGTCACCAGCGCCAACACGTAAACCAGCCAGGAAAAATCAGTGAAGAGCACCGCGAGGATCGCGGCGGTGAGGGCCGCGCGCAGCAGGTTGCCGCCGAGCAGAATTTGCCGGCGCGGCCAGCGATCAATGAACGGGCCGGTGAATGGCCCCACGATCGAGAACGGCAGGAGCATCACCACCAGCGAGAGGGCGACGGTATACACATCCGAGGCGCGGGCCGGGTTGAAGAAGAACAGCGAGGCGAGGCCCACCTGGAACATTCCGTCTCCGCATTGGGTCACCAGCCGCACCGCCAAGAGCTTCAGGAAGCCCGGCGAGGTGGCCAGCGATTTCAGGTCCGCAACCAGCTTGAGCTTCACGCCCGCGCCTCCCACCATTGCTTGAGTCGGGAAATCGCTTCTTCACGGCCCAGCGGGCCTTCGTCGAGGCGCAGTCCCAGCAGATACTTGTAGGCCTGGCCGACCTGCGGGCCGGGGGCGAGGCCGAGGATCTCCATAATGTCGTTGCCGTCCAGATCGGGGCGCACGGCCTCCAGCTCCTCGCGCTGATGAAGTTCAACGATGCGCCGCTCTAGCTCGTCGTTCGCCGCCTGGAGCACGCGCACCTTGCGCCGGTTTTGCGAAGTAATGTCCGCGCGAATGAGGCGCACTAGACGGGGAAGAAGCGGGCCGGCGTCGCGCACGAAGCGGCGCACGGCGCTATCCGTCCAGCCCGATTCCGCAAATCCATACGCGCGCAGGTGTAGCTCCACCAGGCGGGCCACGGCCTTGGTGGTCTGCTTGTCGAAGCGGAGCGTTTTCATGCGCTTGGCCGTCATTCGCGCGCCGACGGCGTCGTGGAAGCGGAAGGTGACTGAGCCGTCAGGTTCAAAGCTGCGGGTGGCCGGTTTGCCGACGTCGTGCATCAACGCGGCGAAGCGGAGCACGAAATCCGGGCGGGCGACCGGGCTGATGCCTTCGTCAGTGACGGGCGGCTCTGGCTCTGGCGCAGGCTCGCTGGCCGCTACCCGTTCGCCGCCGGCCGACGGCGTCGACTCGAGGACGCTTTCCAGCGCGATGGCGTTATCGAGCACCTGCAGGGTGTGCTCGTAGACGTCCTTGTGGCGGCCCTGCTCATCTTTGGCGCCGCGCAGGCCGGAGACTTCGGGGAGCACCACATCCGCCACGCCCGTGTAAACCAGTAGCTCGATACCGCGGCGCGGGGCGGGGGAGATGATGAGCCTCTCCAGCTCGGCGCGAATGCGCTCTTGAGAAACGATTTCTAAGCGCGGGGCAAAGTCCGTCATGGCAGCCATAACATCCTCGGCCACGTCGAAGGAGAGCTGGGCGCAGAATCTGGCCGCACGCATAATGCGCAGAGGATCGTCGTCGAACGACTGCGCCGCGGTAACGGGTGTTTCCAACACGCCGTCCACCAAGGCGTCCAAGCCGCCGCAGGGATCGACTAGCTCCAGTTGCGGCAGGCGCACGGCCATCGCGTTGACGGTGAAATCCCGGCGGGTGAGATCGCCCTCGAGCGTGTCGCCGAATTGGACCTCGGGTTTGCGCGAGCCGATTTCGTAGCTGTCGCTGCGATAGGTGGTAACCTCCACGGTTAGGCCCGCGCGCTGGGCGCCAATGGTGCCGAAGTCGCGGCCAATATCCCAGGTGTTACCCCAGGTATCGAGGAGTTTTTCGGTTTCCTCGGGGCGGGCGGACGTGGTGAGGTCAAAGTCGTGAATGGGTAGGCCAAGGAATGCATCGCGCACCGGCCCGCCGACGAGCGCCAGCTCGTGACCCGCCCGCTGGAAAATTTCACCCAGCTGGGTGATTTCCTTCGGCAACGCCGTCAACCTCCGCTGCCCGTTGAGCAGGTACTTCGCGCGCAAGTTCGCCGCGCCCGCGCCCGCGGCCGCCGCCGCTTCACTATTCCTTGAAATTGCCACCGATTAAGCTTGCCACATTCACCCCGGCCGGCGGCGAGGAAGTGGCCCAAAGGGTGACGAATTAGCCGCAGGCCCCCCGCCCCGGCCCAGGCCACCGCCGTCGGGCACCAGCCACCCATTTCCTTCCGCCGTCAGAGAGCCTCTGCCATTCCCTGGGGAAATTTGGGAGAATGGCCCCAGTTAAGTGGCACCTTGCGGGAGGCGGCGTTGCTTGCCCGTCCGGGAGAACCGGCGGCGGCGCACACTCTGCCGGGCGCCAGAGCCTGTAAGCACATTGGAAATTATGTCGAAATCTGCTCCGCTCCCGTCTCACTTCGGGGGCCGTCGTTCCTGGAGGCGCGCCGCGGCCGCGCATCAGGCCGGCGTGCGCCGCCATTCGCAGCCGGTGGTCAATGAGACCTCCGCCGGCGGGATCGTGATTGCGGTTCATGACGGTCACGCCTATACCGCCGTTATTGCTCGCCGAAATCGCGGCGGGCGCCTGGAGTGGTGCCTACCCAAAGGCCATCTCGAAGGCACCGAAACCGCCGAAGAGGCGGCCGTGCGCGAGGTGGCGGAAGAAACCGGAATTACCGGCCGCGTCCTGCTTCATCTGGCGACCATTGACTATTGGTTCTCCGGCACCAATCACCGCGTGCACAAAGTGGTACATCATTTCTTGCTGGAAGCGCTTTCCGGCTATCTGACGGTGGAAAACGATCCCGATCACGAGGCTGAAAAAGTCGAGTGGGTGCGGCTCGACCGCGTCTCATCCCGCCTGGCCTACCCGAACGAGCGGCGGATCGTTTCCTCCGCCCGGGCGATTCTGGCAGGTGACGCCTAAGGTGCGCGGATCCAAACTAGGCCGCGCCGCGCAGGCGGTTTTTGCCTCCCTCGCCTGCCTGGCGGGGATCGCGCTTCCTGTGGCGGGGCCGGCTCCCCTCGCGAGCGCCACGCCGACGCCAGGCCCGACGCCGTCGGCCACCACCACCAGCGAGACAGCCACCAGCGAGCCGGCGAGCCAGCCATCCTCCACCGCGGACCCCGACCAGCCGCTCCTGGTACGCATTACCTCGGTGGGCGAGCCGGTCCTTGGCCGCAAATCCGATATTCGCGTCAGTGCGCAGGTGCAAAACAACACCCACGGTAGCCTCCACCTGGCGCAAGCGGCGCTCTATTCGGAGCGCACAACCTCCAGCAATGCCGAAGCGATCACCGGATTTATGAGCGGAGATGTCACCTCCATGGGTCTCCTTGCCACCGAAGAGCCCGACCTCACGCTCGAGCCGGGCCAAACCACCAACGTCAATTTTGTGGTGAGCCGCAATCTGGTTCACTGGGGATCGAACGGCGTCTGGGGCCCACGCGGGATCCAGGTTTCGGCGGTGGCCGGCGACGCACAGGGCTGGGATCGCTCCATGCTGGTGGTCGATGCCGATCACGATCTGGAGCGGGCGAAGGCGAACGTGGTCGTCCCCCTCACCGCGCAGGGCCATCAGGCCACCGAGTTGCCGACTCTCAAGGACACGATTCGCGCCGCGGTCGCCGCGCGTGGACAGGACAAGCCGACCGAAGTGCCGCCTGCCGCTTCCGCGCAGGCAGAAGGTTCGACGACGACGCCGTCCGCCGGGCAAGATTCGGCCGCCGCCGGGCCGAACGGGCAGGCCGCCGCTGGGCAAAACGGGCAAGACTCCGCCACGCAAAACGGGCAGGCCCCCACACTTTTTGAGCTCTCTGGCCCCTCGGATCCGGTGGCCGAGGCGCTCACCGCTCCGGCGCAAATTGAAGCCTTGCAGAAGCTTGGGCGCCCCGGAGTGACGGCCGCGGTGGACCCGGCGTTGCGCGAGTCGGCGCAGTTTTCTGAGGCGCTAGCCGGATTCACGCAAAATAGCGGCGCCTCGGTTGCCTATCTGCCCGGAGGCGACGTGGATATTGCGTCCATTGCACATTCAACGGCCGGGTACCAGATTTTGGAGCAGGGCATTGCCTACGCCCAGGCCGCGGCGGAGTCCGATATAGCGGGCACGGCGGATATCGCTTTCCTCGCCCGCGGCGCGGACCAGTCTTCTTTGCGCGCAGCCCGTACCGCGGGGTATTCCACCGCGGTGATTAGCTCGGCAGATGCCTCCTCGGCCGGCTGGGTGACGCCCGGCGCGGCGGTGCGCATTCCGCTGGAGAACACGGCCACGTCCGGATCTGGTGGCGCGCCCGGAGCCGGCTCCGCGGCCACTAGCCCAACAACGCCGGATGAAGCCAGCGCGCTTATCGCAGACGATGCACTTTCGTCCGCCGTCGTCGGGAAACTACCCGCGCTCCGCGCCACGGAAGATGATGAGGCGGAGGCGGCGCTGGACGCTTTGGATTCGCGGCAGGTCACGCTGGCATTTTCGGCGTTGCGCTACCGCGAGCGCCCGGCGGCGGACCGCTCGCAGTTGCTCATGTTCGACCGCGACTGGACCGAGCAGGCCCAGCTTTCCGCCGATGAGGTCGGCGCGAATATTGATGCGCTGATGGCCGCGCCGTGGATTTCGGCGTCGTCGTTGGATGGGCTTCGCGCCACGCAAACCGACTACACAGCGCAACTGCGCGAAAATAACCCGCTGCCCGGGGAGGCGATCCGCCAGCAACTCACCGGCGCGGAGACCTCGCTGACGAAGATTTCCTCCATCGCGCGCATTACTTCCGCCCCCAGCCTGCTGATTAATCCGGCCACCCAGCGCGCGCTTTTGGCCAGCTCAGTGGGCCTGCGCGAGCACCCCGAACTGCGCGAATCGCTGCTGGCGGACCTTTCGCAGACGGCCAGCTCCTTCGAGGGGGCGGTCTCCATCCAGCCATCCTCGCCAATCAACGTGATTTCCGAAAACACCGAGCTCCCGGTGCACGTGCGCAACGACTTGCCCATGCCGATTGGCGTGGTGATCCGCGTTTCGGCGCCCGATTACCGCATCCGCCCCGAGCCGGAAGTGGCGGCGACGATCCCCGCCTCCACTACCAGCACGGTTTCGGTGCCGATCCGCGCCTCCGGTTCGGGGAATATCGAGATCCTCGCCCGCGTCACCGACCCGCCCGGAAGCCTGGTTTCCCGCCCGCAATCCATTCACGTGCGCGTGCGCGCGGGGTGGGAGACGACGGCGACGACGGCGGCAGCAATTGTTTTTGGCCTGATCCTGGTGCTCGGCCTGGTGCGTTCGGTGCGCCGCGGCCGGCGTTCAAAGACTGTTGGACCGCGCGAACATATGACTAATATTCAGGCGGACCGGCAACGGCGGCGCCTGCGGCGCGACCGCGGCCCGGCACCGCGGCATTGATTTCGGACGCAAGCTTGAATTTCGTATAAAGGCGCGATTCGGCCTGCGGTGCCGTTAGAATTAACCGCAGGCAACAGGGGAAATAACCGAGGAGAAATCGTGGAAAAGCACGGCGCGCAAGGCACCGTTCTCGCGGGGCGCTACCGCCTCACCGAACCATATCCGGATCAGCTTGATATTCCCGGGACGCAGCAGTGGTTCGGCGTCGACCAAGTTTTGAGCACCGCGGTTCGCATCCTCCTGCTGGACCCCGCACTGCCCACCCTTCCCGCGGCTCTCGACGCCGCCCGCCGCTCAGCGCTCATTGAGGACGCGCACGTGATTCGCACGCTCTCGGTGGGCGAGAATTTCGTGGTCTCGGAAGTCCCGCTGGGTGTTTCCCTGGCGCACTTTTCCGCCGATGAGGGCCTCGACCCGGCCCTGGCGAAATCCGTGGTGGGCGAACTAGCGGCGATTCTTTCGCAGACCTCCACCAAGGGCATGCGCCACCTGCGCCTTCGTCCCTCGCGCGTGCGCGTGGGCGATTCCGGTGAGGTTTATATTGACGGACTCGGGGTCGATGCCGAATTAGCGGGCCTGGGCACCGATTCGCTGTCCCTTGCCGACGCCGATAACGCCGAAGCCTACGGGCTGGCGCGGTTCCTCGCGGCTCTGATTGAGGGCGAAGAAGTGGACCAGCACGGCATCGACGCCCTAGCCGAAGACGAATCTTTGCCCGCTGACGTGCGTGAAGTCCTGCGCCGCGCGGGTTCCCCGGTAGGCATTCTTTCCCCCGGCGAGGTTTTGCGACTCCTCGCGCCCTGGGATGAAATCGATCCGGAATCACTGCCGGATCGCACCTCCGGCCCCGCGCCTTTCCCCGCTGACTACGAGCCGGGCGGCGCAGTGGCCGGTGGGGCAGTTGCCGGTGGCCCTTCCGCCAGCGCGAGCGGTGGCAAGTTAGCCAGCGGCTTAGCCGACAGCGCGGCCGGACAAGCTGGAGTCACCGAAGGTGAAGCAGGCCAAGCCGAAGCAAGCGATGCTGATGCTGAAGCCAGTGGCCCGGGTAGCGCCGCCGAGGCCCATGACCCGACCGGTGAAGCCGGGGCTAGCGCCGCTGAAGCCTCCACCGCCGTCGGGACCACCGACGCGGCCATCGACGCGGAGCTTCGCATCACCGAACCCGCCGCCGTGAACTTGCGCCCGCAGTGGGGCGCGCCCGCCGAACTCAGCGAGGTCGCCGCCGCGGAGGCCGCCGAAGAGGCGGCAGCGGCCGGCCTATCTTCCTCCGCCGGCGCCGGCGGAGGCACTGGCGGCACCACCACCGGCAAGGCCAGTGGAAAAGCCGATCGCAAAGCGAATAGCGCGGCCAGTGACAAGGCCGGCAGAAATACCAGCAGCAAAAAGGGCCACGCCCCGGCGGGTAGCTCCGCGGCGAGTGCTGCGGCAGCAACCAAGTCAGGCACTAAGGCCGCCACCGACCCGGCCACGAGTCCCGAAAGGCGGGAGCGCCCCCGCGTCATCGACCGCGACGGCGCTGGCAAAACCACCTGGGCGGCGCAGATTTTCAACACCTCCAAGCTGGTCGTAGGCGGCGCCGTCGTCCTCGTGGTCTTGGCCCTTTGGTTCGCAATCCACCAGCTCACCAGTCCCACCACCCCGGTCAAGACGGTCGCCCCGACCATTAGCGCCGCGCCGGCGGAGCCGAGCCGGGCTGCCCGGCCGGGAGGTGAGGCAACGCAGGAGCCGAGCGCGCAGGCAACGCCCACCGCCGCGCCGACGATCGCCTCCTACACGCTCGTCAATCCGGATCCGAGCAACCGGCCTGGCCAGGACTCGCCGGAAGCGCTCCCCAATGCCTTTGACGGCAATCCCGAGACGGTGTGGAGCACCTACGAATATTTGCGTAATCCGAACTTCGGCCTGCTCAAGGATGGAATGGGCATCGAGATCAAGCTTGAATCCGAAGCTGTGGTACACAATGTTCACCTCAATGTTCACGGGCAAGGTGGCAACGTCCAGTGGCGCACGACAACCGCGGCCGACCCCGCTGGTGGAACCCTGGTGGCAGAAGGGCCGATGAGTCCGCAAACAGTGTTGACTTCAGCCGACGGCGTCAAAACGGACACCATCATGCTGTGGTTCACCCAGCTCCCCACCAATGACGCCGGCAAATTCAAGATCGATCTGGCCGAAGTCACGATCGACTAGCGCCGGCCTAGCGCAGCCCACTAGCCGATAGCCACCCGCCGCCGGAATAATTCCCCACCGGGCACCGTTTCCGGAATGGATCTACACAAGGAAGGTTTCAATTTCATGGCTGAAACAGACGTTCGTGATGTCATCATCGTCGGCTCCGGTCCCGCAGGCTGGACCGCCGCCCTCTACGCCGCCCGCGCCGGCCTCAAACCGCTGGTTATTGCGGGTGCAATTGATGCCGGTGGCGCGCTTATGACCACTACCGAAGTCGAGAATTTCCCCGGCTTCCCCGATGGGATTCTCGGCCCGGACCTCATGGCCCGCATGCAGGAGCAGGCCGAAAAGTTCGGAGCGGAGGTAGAGTACGACGACGCACTGGAGATCGAGCTCGAGGGTGATATCAAGACCATCCGCACCGACGACGGCGAATTCCACGCCCGCACGGTCATTTTGGCGCTCGGTTCGGCCTACAAGAAGCTTGGCCTTGACGGCGAGACGCAGTTCTCTGCCCGCGGCGTTTCCTACTGCGCCACCTGCGACGGCTTCTTCTTCAAAGACAAAGAAATCGCCGTGGTGGGCGGCGGGGACTCGGCCGTCACCGACGCGCTTTTCCTCACCCGTTTCGCCACGAAGGTGCACGTGATCCACCGACGCGACGAACTACGCGCCTCGAAGATCATGGCCGATCGCCTCCTCGCCGACCCCAAGATCGAAATGCACTGGAACAGCCAGGTCGTCGACATCCAGGGCGAAGAAGGTGGCTCCATGAACAACCTCGTCCTCCGCGATACGCAGAGCGGCGAGCAGACCGATCTGCCGGTCGACGGACTTTTCGTGGCCATCGGTCACGAGCCGCGCACCGCGATACTCAACGGCGTGAAGCTCGACGACGACGGCTACATCCTCGTGAACCACCCGCACACAGCTACCTCAATCGAGGGAGTTTTCGCGTGCGGCGACGTCGTCGATCGCCACTACCGCCAGGTAATTTCGGCCGCCGGAACAGGTTGCCGTGCCGCCCTCGACGCCGAGCGTTACCTCGAGGCCCTCGAAACCGCCAAGCACGCGGCTGGCCGCGTCGGCGACGACAAGGCGGACGGCACAGCAAATAATGCGGCTAGCTCCGCCGGCGACGCATCGCATGAGGCGTCGGGTAATTCGGACGTAGCCTAGGCGCCGATGGCAAAGCCGCCTAGCCCGGCTCTGATTTATGTGACCGCGGAGTGGGCGCCCGCATCAGATTCAATGCTTCAAATCTTCGAGGAAACATTGATCGATATGCGGCGCCTGCTCCCGGCCGTAGATTTCCGCGGCGAAGTTGTGGACCTTTCCGCACAAACGCGCCCGCACACCTTTTCGCTTTCCGGCGGCGCTTCCGAACTGGATCAGCCCGTCTTGTCCGGTGATGCACCAACGTCCGCGAGTGGATCTTTGCCCGCCGATGCATCTGCGCACCTCGCCAGCGGCGCCACCGTCATGGTTCGCGACCCCGGCGATTTTCACCCTCCCATTGAATATCTGCCCACGCTGATTCTTGAAGACTCGAACGGCGCCGAAATTCAGCGCTTCGTGGGGCAGGTACCCAAGCTCGACATCCGCTCCGCACTCATCGCAGCCTTCGCTGCCGCCTAGCCCGCCTCCGTGCATTTCTCATCCTTCACTGCGGTCTAACAGAGCTTTAATCGATCTCGGCTTTCACTGCAGCTTAGCCTGCCTCCACCTTTTTCACCCACGCCGGCGCCTAGCCAGATTTTCATTCGCGGGATTCTCCTCGCCGGCGCCCAAAAGGTATTATTGTCGCCTCAAACTAGCGATAAGTTTTACCCGTCTACCCAGTGGCCAGTTCAGGTTCGAAAAAGTTCCCACCGCTGTGAACACTCGTTCCCAGATCGAACTAAAATCCTTCCCTGAATGGCAAACTGTCGGTAACACCGTCGGAAGGAAAATATGAGCGAGGAAAAAAAGCGCGTAGCGAGCGGTACACGTCTAGACCCGTGGTACAACGTTTACGCCGACCGCGCGCTAGGTATGCGTCAATCTGAAGTTCGGCAACTCTTCGCGGTCGCAAATCGCCCCGAAGTTGTTTCCCTTGCCGGCGGCATGCCAAATATCAGCGGCCTGCCACTCGATTTTCTCTCCGAGATGATGGCACGTTTGGTGCGCGAACGCGGCACCAAGATCCTTCAGTATGGCGGCGGCCAGGGTGAAGAGGAACTGCGCGAGATGATCGTCGAGGTTATGCGTCCCGACGGCGTGCGCGGGCATCCGGACGATATCACCGTCACCACCGGTAGCCAGCAGGCTCTGGATCTCATCTCGGAAATCTTCCTCAATCCCGGCGACGTCGTCTTGGCTGAGGCGCCGTCGTACGTGGGTGCACTCGGCACCTTCCGCGCCTACCAAGCAAACGTTGTTCACGTGCAGATGGATGCGCACGGAATTATCCCCGAGAAGCTGGAAGAGACGATCGAAGAACTCGAGCGGACCGGCAAGCCGATAAAGTTCCTTTACACGATACCGAATTTCCATAACCCGGCTGGCGTTGTACTCAGCGCGGACCGTCGCCCGCAAATCGCCGGGATTTGCGAACGCCACCATGTCCTGATCGTCGAAGACAACCCCTACGGCCTGCTCGGCTTTAACGGAGATCCTTTGCCTTCGCTCCAGACGTTCAATCCCGACGGCGTTGTTTATCTCGGGTCTTTCTCGAAGACCTTCGCTCCCGGATTTCGCATTGGGTGGGCCTTCGCCCCGCCCGCGGTTTCCTCCCGCATCACCCTTGCGAACGAGAACGCCATTCTCTGCCCCACCACCTTCGGGCAACTGGCAATCGCGGAGTATCTGCGCACCTACGACTGGTACGCGCAGATCGAGAAGTACCGTGCCCAGTATCGGGAGCGCGGCGAAGCGATGCAAAAGGCCCTCGAAAAGTACATGCCCATGTGCACGTGGAACCGCCCGAGCGGCGGCTTCTACACCTGGGTGAAATTGCCGGAAGGCCTAAATGCACATGAAATGTTGCCTCGCGCGGTAACAAACCTGGTTGCTTACGTATCCGGAACCGCTTTCTACGCGGACGGGCAGGGCACCGATCACATGCGTCTTTCCTTCTGCTACCCCACACCCGAACGGATTACAGAGGGTGTTCGGAGGCTCGGCGAAGTCATTACAAGTGAAGCCGAACTCGTCAATATGTTTGGCATCGGTAAGAAATAAGTCTGCGTTGAATGAATCCGCCGAAAAGCGGAGATGGAGGAACAATGTCCGAGATTCTAACCGTCGCGGTTCTGGCCGGAGGACTCACGCACGAGCGGGATGTCTCCCTAAGCTCTGGCCGCCGAGTCGCCTCGCTTCTGCGTGAAGCGGGCATGAATGAAAAGGTTCTCGACGTCGACGCAACGCTTCTTCAGCGACTCGATGCGATGAACCCAGATGTGATTTGGCCGCTAGTTCACGGCACCACCGGTGAAGATGGCGCAATTCAGGATTTGCTGTCTCTGGCGGGCTACAAGTTCATCGGCTCAACCGCTAATTCCGCGCGCATCGCCTCCTCGAAGGCGCTCGCGCAGTCAGCTTTGCGCCACGCTGGTCTCAAAACTCCTTGGTCCGTAACTTTCCCTGAGAAGTTGTTCCGGGAGATCGGAGTGGGCCCGATCCTGGATGTCATTTCGCGCAAGCCGGGATTCCCCCTGGTGGTAAAGCCGAATGTGGGTGGCTCTGCTCTTGGTGTGTCGATTGTGCGCGCTGCGAGCGATTTGCCGCGCGCCATGGTCGACTGCTTCGCGTACGGCGAGGCTGCGCATGTGGAGGAGTACATCGACGGTACCGAAATCGCTGTTTCCATTATCGAGATCGACGGAGAGCCAATCGTCCTTCCCCCGGTAGAGATTCAGACCGATGGTCCCTACGATTACGATGCCCGATATAACGCAGGCCGTGCTCAATACTTCGTTCCCGCGCGGCTTTCCGAGGCCACGATGGACGCGGTGAAGGATTGCGCCCTGACCGCACATAAGACTCTTCGTCTCCGTGATCTCTCGCGAATCGACATGATTCTGCGCGATGACGAGCCGATTATTATTGACGCCAATGTCGCCCCTGGCATGACGGAAACTTCGCTTTTGCCGCAGGCCGCCCAGGCGTATGCCGACGGAACCGGAACCACTATCCAGGATCTTTACCTACGAATTCTGACTTCCGCCGCGGCTCGCTAAAAACAGGCAACGATCAACAAGACCCCTGATCTAAAGACGCTTTAGTCAAAAGCGGCCCTCATCAAAAGCGGCCCTAATCAAGAGAGATCCAGATCTGAAGATTTCGGGTCTAACTAGTGCAGAGAGGGTGGGAATGTTTCACGTGAAACATTCCCACCCTCTCTGCATAACTATTACGGACTACTTTTATGCTTCCAGACCTTGAGCAATCGAGATGCTCGGTTATCATTTCAAATCATTCAAGGATCGGTTTTCGATTACTGGATTTCCGATTCCCACCCCTGAGAGCGTGGATTTTAGAGAGATAGCGTTAGAGTTCCGAATTTGTGGTTCCGATTCTCCGTCTCGAAACCCGTTTACGTTTCAGACTCCGCTTACTCCCCGCCGTCCTCAACCTGGACCGCTCCTTCTCCAGGAGCGAGTACATCGAGAATGCGATTGAGATCCTCGATATTTGCAAAATTGATCTTCACCGACCCCTTGCTTCGGCCTAGATCAACCTTCACCGTGGTCTCGAAGCGATCACTGAGCTTCGACGCTAAGGCATTCAGCTCCGCCACATAGAATCGGGCGCGTGCGTTCCTGACTTTCGGAGCTGGACGTGAGCCATCCATAGCCACAATCTCTTCTACCTGACGGACCGAAAGGTTCTCCGCAACGATTCGCTGTGCCAAATGCTCCATGTCAGCTGGATCAGAGAGCCCAAGTAGGGCACGGGCGTGGCCGGCAGATATAACACCTGCTGCAACACGTCGTTGGACAAGAGATGGTAGCTTCATGAGCCGCAAAGTGTTGGAAATCTGCGGGCGCGACTTCGACACCTTCTTGGAAAGCTGCTCCTGGGTCCACCCGAAATCATCAATTAGCTGCTGATATGCCGCAGCTTCTTCAAGTGGGTTGAGTTGTACGCGATGGAGGTTTTCCAGTAGCGCATCCCTCAGTAGATCATCATCTGCAGTACGCCGAACAATTGCCGGAATGGCATCCAATCCAGCCCGTTTCGAAGCGCGCAAACGGCGCTCGCCCATAATCAGTTCGTACCGAACCTCGGGATGATCCTCGAGGGGCGCATCTAAGGGACGAACAACGATCGGTTGCAAAACGCCCACTTGTGAGATCGAATCAGATAGCTCATTCAACTCGTCTTCGTCGAAGATCTCACGCGGCTGAGCTCGATTGGGGATGATCTGAACGAGCGGAATCTCCGCGAAGCTTGCGCCGGGAACCGCTACGAGAGCTTTATCGCCTCGCTCCTCACTTCCTAGCTTCTCGTCCCGTTGCTCTGCGCCCCTGTGGGTGGATTCGGAGCCTGGAACGCCACTCTCTGCCGCCTTACTCGTGTCGTCATTATTTCGATCACCGAACGACGTTTCACGTGAAACATTCGCGGACAGCTTCTGGCTATTTCCGGTGTTCTTCGACTGTGTTTTCCGTGCACTGCCGCCGCCTGCTGACTCTGTTTTCGCCGCAGGAGCCCCGTTGTAACCAAGGTCGGTAATATCCGTTTCACGTGAAACGTTTTGTTTAGTCTCGCCAGAGGCCTCGGGGGACGTTTCACGTGAAACATCTTTGCTAGCTGATTCGCTTGACGAGGCTTTACCGAAGAAGATGTCAATTGGACTATTCGTCTCTTCCTTTTGCGATTCCGGAATCAAGGCACCAAGACCTGAGCCAAGACCACGTCGTTGCTTCTTAGCCATCGCTATTCTGCCCTTTCCGTAATTTCCTGTGCAGCTGAAAGATATGCAATTGCCGCCGAAGAACGCGGCGCGTACGTAATAACGGTTTCACCATAGGAAGGCGCTTCGGCCACTCGGATAGAGCGGGGAATCTCTGTATCAAGCACCTGACCCGCGAAATACTCCCGAACTTCGTGTGCAACATCTGCGCTCAGGTTCGTTCGTTGGCTCACCATCGTGATGAGAATAGTGGTTATCGAAAGATCCGGATTTGCTGAGCTCCGCGCAGTTTCTATGGTTCGATTGAGCTGACTCAAACCTTCCAGCGCGTAATACTCCGCCTGAACAGGAATCATCACTTCGTCGGCTGCGACAAGCGCGTTAATCGGAAGGAGAGACATCGATGGGGGACAATCGATAAAAACGTAATCGAAGCGTTCACCTTCATTCACTTCACGTTCGAGGTATTCATCGAGGATCCGACTCAAGCGTGTAAGTCTATCTGGATCATTATTCAGCTCAAGGTCCACCGCCGCTAAATCAATCGTGGAGGGAACTACAAAGAGCGATGGCAAGGATTGGTTTTGATAGACCACTTCAGAGAAAGGCAGGTCTCCCCGCATTGCCTCATACAAGCTACGCCCATTGAGGGAGTAACCGAAACCAAGCGCAGTGGAGGCGTTGCCCTGCGGATCAGCATCTACTACAAGCACCTTCAGGCCATTGCTGGCCATCGCCGCCGCGATATTGACAACGGAAGTAGTTTTTCCAACTCCGCCTTTTTGGTTGGCGACAGCAAAAATCCTCGTCTGCCGTGGTTTCTTCCAAGAATTCGTCTCGACCTTCTTCAGCCTCGACATATCCCGGGCAAGGCTCGCCGCCACTGGAGCGTCAGGGCCCGACCAGCGGTCCCAGCTGGCTGGCTCATTATTCTCATACGAATGCGCTCCAACCCTCTTTCTAGGATCGCTCATGTCTACCTCCTTGAGTGCAGAGTCCAGTCTAACTAGTCCAAGTTGCTTCTGTCTGAATCAATCAATGCGTCATACCTTTGTCTGCACCGACAAAACCACCATATCCATCAAGCCCTAGCCTCTCAGAGGCTATACACAGGCAGTTTGTTGTGAACAATATGACGCTTGGTCAATTGGCTACCAACTGGTTTCCTGCTCTGCCTAAAGGCACGTCTTATTCGATATGTATTGACTAAGTGTGTCAGGCCTCAGGCCGCGGACATCTGCTGATCCGAACCGTGCACCGGCAAATGTTTCACGTGAAACATCAACTCCTACGACTAAGGCATCCACGCCCAGGCCCTGGCTAGCAGAGATGGAGGCCATCTATCGAAGTATTAACATTTACTCAATCTAAGGCCTATTAGAACCAAAATCGGGTCTTTTATTTCCTTTTAAAGCCTTTTCGATTGCTTAGCTACTTACGTTTCCGAACTTCGACGATACGAGTTGACTCAGCTGAGGCATACGGCGTTCGTACGTAGATATCTGCCCACTCGGCCCCACGTTTTTTCAATTGTCCGGCAGCCTCATCGATTTCAATCTCGGCTCGCGCTCCCTTTAGAGCCAGTAACGAGCCACCAGGCTTCACGAGAGGGAGCGTCCACCCGACGAGTTTCTTTAGTGCCGCAACCGCCCGCGCGGTGACAATATCAAAGGAGACTTCACCAATAAGATCCTCTGCTCGCGCGTGCCGAACCGTGACATTATCTAGATCCAATTCATCTTTCACATCAGTGAGCCAGTCCGTGCGGCGCTGCATGGAATCGATAAGTGTCACTTTAGAATCAGGCCGCAAAATTGCGAGCACGGTCCCTGGGAAGCCCGCACCAGAGCCAACGTCAGCAATGCTCGCGCGTTCGGGGATGAACTCTTCCAAGACGGTGGAATTCAGCAGATGCCGATCCCATAGGCGCTCCAATTCACGCGGCCCAATCAACCCGCGTGTCTCTCCCTGCTCGGTGAGCATAGCCGAAAAGGCTAGAAGCTTTAGCCAGGCCTCCTCGCCAAAATGCTCCATTCCTCCTGCTGGTGGTTGCTCAACCAAATCCTGCTCTTCAGCCACTTTCTTCTCCAAATGTCCGTGCTTTCATCTTCATCCGTCAGCTTTTGCCAATCCGCAGCTGTGAAACGCCAAACCCCACTTGCCCAAGATAGCCTGTTCCGAAGCAAGCGACTCGCCAAACCCGGGACAAAGGAAGCGCCCGCCTTCGCATTCTACGAAAGGCGGGCGTCCTTATGTGGTTTGGTTGCAATGCACCCAGCGCGAGTCACTACTATGCGGGTCACCCCGCACGGGCAACCCCGCTACCTACTCGGCGCTATCTGCCGATTCGGGCCGCTCGTCAGCTTGTTCTGCCTCGGTGGCATCCTCGTCGACGGGCTTGATAACGACGTGGCGCTTGGGGCCAAACCCTTCGGAATCCGAAATAAGGCCAGCGGCCGCAACGGCGTCGTGCACCACCTTGCGCTCGAAGGGATTCATCGGATCGAGCTCGATCTCGTCGCCGGTCTCCAGAACCTCATCGATGGCCTGCTGAGCCAGCTCGGTGATCTTTTCGCGCCGCTCCTCGCGGTAACCCGCGATGTCGACCATGAGGCGCGAGCGCTCACCGGTCTGCTGCTGAACCGCAAGCCGCGTCAGGCTCTGCAAAGCGTTGAGCGTTTCGCCGTGACGGCCCACGAGGCGCTCGAGCCGGCTGTCCGAATCGCCCTCCGTCACAATCGCCACGGTAGCCCGATCGCGATCAACCGAGATCTCAATATCGCCGTCAATATCTGCGATATCCAGAAGCTCTTCCAAATAGTCAGCTGCGAGATCGCCCTCGCGGTCGAGGTCAGTCAGCGCCTCATTCGATTCACTCATGATGTTTCCTTTCGGTGTGGTAGCCGCGCCCTTGCCTCGCGTCACTTCCAAAGTCGTTTTGTCTGCTAGGCAGTTTCTACCAATAAGTACCGGATATCCACAAAGATAACTGCCTAAAGATTATCCTCAACTAGCTACTTAGCGCTGGCCATTGCCCTTCTTCTTGCGCTTCGCCTTGGAGCGGGCACGCTGGGCTTGCCGGCGCTCGTAGCGCCTGCGCGCACGCTCCGCATCCGTCAGTCCATCCTTGCCGCGAACTTCGGCGTCGTCCTCATACGACTCTGCGTCATCGCCTTCGTGAGCGGACTCCTCGGCGCCATCCGTCGCTCCGTCAGCAGTGGCCGTGAAACGATTCGTCACGCCCGCCTTCTTAGCGCGCTCCTTGCTCATCGGCTGGTAGCGCTGACCACCCTGGCTTTCCTTCTCTTCGATCTGCTCGATCTCTTCTTCGGAAAGACCCTGCTCTTCCAAGCCCTTGCGCTTCATCTTGCGCCGAATACGCTCTTCGCGCTCACGGTAGGCCTTCGAGCCGGGCGTGGGGTTATTGCGAATGAACCAGGTCTGCTGGCCAAGGTTCCAAATATTGCCCGCGCACCAGTAGATAAGTACGCCAATGGGGAAGGTGATGCCGGAGAAAACATAAATGAGCGGCATGCCGTACATCATGTACTTCTGCATGCGCAGGGCCGGATTATCGCCGTCGCCCTTGTGCTCGGGCATGTTCTTCGTCA
Source organism: Actinobaculum massiliense (assembly GCF_001457435.1). Lineage (GTDB taxonomy): Bacteria > Actinomycetota > Actinomycetes > Actinomycetales > Actinomycetaceae > Actinobaculum > Actinobaculum massiliense. The sequence goes on from NZ_LN881717.1 coordinate 1,085,620, forward strand.
GCAACCACCGCTGGGTGAAGAACATCGTCAGGCACATAATGACCACGAGGATCCCGGCCACAATCCGGATACTCATCGCGGAGTAATCCGCTGCCTGGTTCGCCGTCGCGAAGGAGGCGGACATCGGTGCGCCAAAGAGAGTCGAATTGAGGAAGGCATCAGCTTCCTCCACTCCTAGCGGACCAATTGCGGCGCGCTGGCCGGAGGCGATCTGCGGGAAGTTGTAGAGCACCCGGAACAGCGAGAACAGAATCGGCATCTGTACCAGCATCGGCCAGCAAGAGGCCATGGGGGAGGCACCGTGCTTCTTGTATAGGGCCTGGATTTCCTCGGCTTGGCGCTGCTTGGAAATCGTGTCCTTCTTGTTCTTGTACTTGGCCTGGATCTTCATCATCTCCGGCTGCAGTACCTGCATCGAGCGGCTGGCCTGAATTTGGCGGTTGTACAGCGGCAAAATCACCAGACGCACCACAATCGTTAGGCCCACGATGGACAACACCCAGGCCGGGCCCGAGCCGTTATCCATTCCAAGTGCCACAAGGCCTTCGTGGATGCCATACATCACCCACGAAACAACCCACATAAAGGGAGCAAGGATTGTATCCACGCGTATTCTCCTAGCGCTCTAGCCGCTTCGCCTGCGCGTCGCGTACCTCGGCGTCTTCCTTCTCGTAAAGCTCAAGTAATTCGTCATGACCTAGCGGTTTGCGCGGCCACTCACCCGGTGCAGGAACCCTGTCTACGCCGCCCTTGGTAAAAGGGTTGCACCGTAACAGGCGCCAGATGCTTAAGATTGTACCTTTTAAAACCCCGTGAACTTTGAGAGATTCAACCGCATAGGCGCTACAGGTCGGGGCGTAACGGCACCGCGGCGGGCGACCGGCGGAGATGTTTCGCTGATACCAGCGAATAGCCGCGATGAGTGGCCGAGAAGCCCAGCTCATGAGCTAATTTCCTCTCCGGTCCGCACTTCCGTTTCGGTGCGGGTTCCTGTTTCGCGTCCGGGTAACGTTTCCCGCCGAGCCTCCTTTTCACGCACCTTGTCGAGAGCGAAATCGAAATCTCTCTCCAAATCTGCTGAGGAGCTACCTTTCGCGGCGGGGAATGCGCGTACGACGACGACGTCGCCCGGCCCAAACTGATCCAGCTTGGATCTCAAAATATGCCGGAGTTGCCGATAAATTCGATGCCTCACCACCGAATTTCCGACCTTTTTAGATACGGCAAAACCGACCCGCACAGGGTGAGGGTCGGTCGTTGAATATGCCCTGCCTACCGCAACTTGCAATCGGCGGGAATTGCCGCGCACGCCACTAAACGCGCGGGCGAAATCCTCCGATCGCCGTATGCGGTGATCGGAGCTCAACATTTAAGCCGAGATCTTCGCGCGGCCCTTGCGGCGACGCGCGGCAAGAACGGCGCGACCAGCGCGCGTCTGCATACGCTTGCGGAAACCGTGGACCTTGGAACGACGACGGTTGTTCGGCTGGAAAGTCCGCTTCGACACGGTGTTCCTCCCAAAATAAAGACTTATGGTTCAGCTCAGCAAAAGCTTCACCCTTACTTGCAATGTATGGGCGGAGCCCAGACATTTGACTTCAAAACTTTAGTGGTCGAAACGCCCAGAGGTCAATAGATTAGCGGTTTCGGTGACGGCTATCTCAAGAAACTAAATCTCCTTTAAACTCACTTTTTTTGATTTACACAGATGTGGATGACCTGGGCACACCCATTTTTTGGCTCAACTTCATGAAATCACCTGTGAACAACATCGATGTAATTTCCACAGTTGTGGACATGCCTGTGGATAAACCACTCGCACGATTTGGGGAGATGCCCTAACATAGCTCCACAGAACTAGCGCAATCGTTCTTCTCGAAGGTCGCAAAGTGGCGAATTAGTGCCTTTTGCTTCGTATTAAAAGACGAGGAATTCTATCCACAGATGGGGACTAAGTCCCCTCGACAAAGGCTTCCTCGCTTACGAGAACTACGAAACGCGGACCGTAACGATAGGAAAGTTGATGTCAGATTCGAATCCGGCGCAAGATGCGTGGCTCGCCGCCATGGAATTGTTGCGCGCTGAGGATACACTTTCGGATTCACAAGCCGCGTTTGTGCGAATGGCCCATCCTCTCGCTACGGCCGACGATATTTTTATGGTGACCGTCGGTTCGGATTTTGTGAAGAATTGGATCGAAGAACACGTCTCGGCGCAGATGGCTGAGAAACTCTCCGCCATTCTCGCCCGTTCTATCCGCATCGTCATTTCTGTTGATCCCTCGATCAACGAAACAAACCTTTCGTCGTCTCCTAGCGAACCCGCTCCGGCGCGTCAAAACGCGACGCCGGTGGATCAGGCCGCGGAGGTGCCCGGCCATCAGACTCCGGAAACGCCCCATGCGGTGCCGACTGCACCGGCGCAAGGTGAAAATCCTGGATCGGCCAGCGGCGAACCCGCTCGTCACGGCGGGCGTGAGGGAGAGGAATCCACATCCTGGGACGGGTCATCCCAGTGGTCGAGCGGCAGCGAGGCGACGTCGTACGTGGACCTTATCGCCGCGCGCGGGCATCTGGATCGTGGATACCAGCAGCAGGCCGCTCCCGCGCAATCTTCCCAGCGTTTCCGCTATGGCAATTCTTCGACCGGTAACGCCACCGTCGAGGCTGCTCGCGATGCCAGCGCGGCGGCGTCGTACACCCGAACCACTCCGGAAGAGGCGGACGACCCGACTTTCGCGGCACGCTCCCACAAGGCGGGTCTGAACCCGAAGTACACCTTCGACAATTTCGTGATTGGCGATTCAAATCGCTTCCCGACGGCGACTTCACTGGCCGTGGCGGAATCGCCGGGAACGAGTTACAACCCGCTGTTCCTTTATTCGGATTCAGGGATGGGGAAAACCCACCTCATGCACGCAATTGGTAACTATGCGCTGGCGCTTTATCCAGAAATTAACGTGCGGTACGTGTCTGCCGAAGAGTTCACGAACGCTTTTATTAACGCGGTGCGCGATGCGCGGCAGAGCGAATTCAAGGATTTCTTCCGCAACGTCGACATCCTGCTCATTGACGACATTCAGTTTATTGGCGGGCGCGAATCGACCGTCGAGGAGTTTTTCCATACTTTTAACGCCCTGACGAACCAGAATAAGCAAATCGTAATCACCAGCGACGTGGCGCCCAATCTTCTCAACGGTTTTGGCGAGCGCATGCTTTCGCGTTTTAATTCCGGCGTGGTGGCCTCCATTGACCGGCCAAACCTGGAAACTCGCGTGGCAATTCTGGAAAAGAAGTCGCACGCGGACGGAATCAATGTTCCGCGCGATGTGCAGGAATACATCGCCACGAATATGACCACGAACGTGCGCGAAATGGAAGGGGCACTACGCCGAGTGACCGCTTATGCGGACCTTTCGAAGCAACCCGTTTCCCTCAGCCTGGCCGAAATGGTGCTCAAGGATCTCATTTCCGATCCCGAATCGGTGGAGATCCAACCCTCGGTGATTATGGCTCATACGGCAAATTACTTCCGGGTGACGATCGAGGATCTGACAAGCTCAGACCGCTCTCGGCTCCCCACCACCGCGCGGCAAATCGCCATGTATCTATGCCGGGAAATGACGGATCTTTCGCTACCGAAAATTGGAGCCATTTTTGGCGGGCGCGATCACACCACCGTGATGCACGCCTACCGCAAAATCGACAAGCAAATGGCGGAGCGGCAAACTACCTATAACCAGGTCTCCGAGCTGTCCGTGCGCATCAAACAGGACGCCACCGGCAACGGTTCATAAAGCAGTTTCCTTTGATCATTCCCTTTGAGAGTTTGAGGGTGTCCCCGCATCTCTAGTCTCTTACGAAAAGCCTTTCTTTTGGGGAAGCCTCGAGGAAAGCCTTGAGGGAAAATCTCGTAGAAAAGCCCGCGGTTTCTTCGGATTCCGCTGGCTTTTTGCCGTGGTCCTTATTCTCAAGTATCTCCGAACTTCTTACGCTCGAGGCTCACTCTTCTCACGAAACGCTCGAGGCCTGCCGCGGAGGGCCTGCTTGAATCCGTTTGCGATAGAACACTTTGCGTGATCAGAGAGGGTACGCGCTCCGCCGTCGGGAAATAAAACTTTCCCCAGGCGCTGTGGAAAAGCTGTGCGAGTGTTAAATTTTAAGCTGACAACCCCCATTCAAACTGTGCATAATTTTTCGTCGCTCTTAGCCAGTTCACATTCGCGCCATTTTGTCCCCAGACGCATCCACACGTCCGTGCACCATAGCTTTCGGCGGTACCTCAACGATTCGAACACATTTCCACAGGTTCCACAACGCCTACTACTGCTACTAACTATTAAAACCCGAATGACAAAACCGGCTCGCCGAGGGCAAGCCTCATCTGAGCAAACGGGTCACCCAAACCAAAACTATGCGTACCCTGCGGGCGGAAGGCGGCCGCGTCTCTCGCGCCGAAGCTAAACGTGCCGTTCTGAACAGAGCGAACGCACCTGACGAAAGAAATCTGACGCGATTGTGGTCTTCTGCTGGTGAATAACAAGAGACCCAGAAGACCTAGGTCGCGTAAAGTAGCTACAGATTGGTTTTTTACCGCGTGGCACCTGCGTGTCAGAAAGGGAATCGCCGTGAAGCTAAGGATCGAGCATGACGTGTTCGTCGACGCAGTCTCATGGACGGCTCGCACTATTCCAGCGCGTCCGTCGCTGCCGATTCTTTCAGGAATCAAAATCGAAGCTAATGCGGACGGCTCCATTGAACTTTCTGCCTATGATCCGGACGTTTCGTCCTATGCAGTGATTGAGGGCTCGGTCGATGAACCGGGCACCATCCTGGTTTCGGGCAAACTCTTGGCGGATTACGCCCGCGCCCTTCCCAATAAGCCCGTTGATCTCGAGGTCGAAGGCGCCAAACTCGATCTTGTGTGCGGCTCGTCGCGCATGGCGATGGCTTCGATGCCGCTGGAAGATTACCCGGATCAGCCAGAACTCAAGGGAACGTCCGGAATTATCAATGGCGCCGATTGGCAAAACGCGGTGATGCAGGCGGCAACCGCGGCGTCGAACGACGACACGTTGCCGCTGCTGGTTTCGATTTGTATTGAGATTCATGGCTCTGAAATTTCTCTGATGGCAACCGACCGTTACCGGTTGGCGGTGTCGAAGGTGAGCTGGGAGCCGGAGGATAAAGATTTCGAGGCGCGCATCCTCGTGCGCTCGGCCCGGCTTTCGGATATTGCTCGCGCTCTCGGCTCTGCGGGCAACGTAAAAATGACGATTGATAACTCGGGTCGGGCGGGAATGATTGGCTTCGAAGCAGCGGGACGGCGCAATATTGCTCGCCTCATCGACGGCGACTATCCGCAAGTTCTCTCGCTTTTCCCGGAATCGGTGAATGGCTACGCGGTGATGAACCGGGTCGAAATGATCGATGCTCTCAAGCGTGCGCGCCTGGTGGTAGAAAAGAATTCCGCCGTTCGCCTCGCCTTCTCCGAAGGTGAAGTGGTGATCGACGCCGGGCAAAATGACAATGCGCAAACGTCAGAAGCCGTGCAGGTGGGCCTGAGCGGAGATGACATCACAATGGCATTCAATCCGGCTTTCCTGCACGAGGGTCTGAGTGCGCTACACACCGAATTTGTGCGGCTGTCCTACACGCATCCGACCAAGCCGGCCGTTATTACCGGTCAGCCCGAGGCTGAGGGAGAAGATTCAGAGGACTTCCGCCTGCTCTTGATGCCGATTAGGACGTTCTCAAACTAAAAATGTATGTATCCGATCTCGCTCTCGCGGATTTTCGTAATTACAAACGCGAGGTCGTGAGCCTACAGCCCGGGATTACAACCCTGACGGGAGAAAACGGCCAGGGTAAAACCAACTTTGTGGAGGCGATTAGCTACCTCGCTACCCTCGCCAGCCATCGAGTGAGCACAGACAATGCGCTCATTCGTCAGGGCGCTACGGCAGGTGTGATTCAAGCGAAGGTTTTTCACGGTGATTCACCCACCACGGTTGAAGTCGAAATCTACGGCGGCCGCGCTAACCGCGCTCGCATTAATCGCGGCGCGGCAAAACCGGCTGACTTAGTCGGAATTATCCGCGTTGTTCTCTTCGCTCCCGAGGATTTGGAACTCGTTCAGGGCGATCCAGCCACGCGCCGCCATTTCCTCGACGACCTTATGGTGCAGTTGCGCCCGCGGTTAGCGGGAATCAAAGCCGAGTACAACAAGGTTTTACAGCAACGCGCCGCGGTTTTGCGTCACGCCTCCGGGCAATTTAAACGCGCGGCGGCGGTTGATCACGCCATGATCGACGTCTTTGATGATCAGCTGATTCGCCTCGGCGCGCAAATCGTGGCCGCTCGCGCGGAGATTGTCTCTCGCCTGCGCCCATTTGTTGAGGATTTCTATCGTCAAGTTTCTGGTTCACCCTCACTGGCGCGCATTGACTATAAAGCTAACCTCAACCGCAGCTTCTTTTCATTGCCCGGCCCGGAGCGCATTAGTGAAAATCCGCAGCTCCAGGCGGAAATCGAAGTGAACGACAACGCTTTGCAGGACGTTGCGGGAGCGGCGGAGCGAATGCGCGCGCTTTTGGCCGCGCGGCGTGAGCAAGAAATTGAGCGCGGAATTAACCTCGTTGGCCCCCAGCGCGATGACCTGCAACTTTCCCTCGGAACATTGCCCGCGAAGGGCTACGCGAGTCATGGCGAATCGTGGAGTTTTGCCCTGGCGCTGCGCCTCGCTGAGTGGCAGGTCTTGCGGGCAGATGAATCCGGTGAATGGGCCGACGACGGCGAACCGCTTCTTATTTTGGACGACGTTTTTGCCGAATTGGACAGTCGCCGGCGCGAACGACTGGCAAAAATCGTCAGTCAAGCCGGCCAGGTTCTAGTGACCGCGGCCGTGGGAGATGATCTGCCCGAGTCGCTGACCGGTCAGAGGCTCGGGGTTCAGGCGGGAGTGATCGTAAAGCCGCCGAGTTCTTTCGATTCACCTCATGGGCCCGATTTTCTAGCGCCCCAAGCGCCGATTTCAGATAATTCCGTTGCGGTACCCGGCCAAGCGGCGGAAGTTCCCGCGGCTGACGGAGTGGAAGAATCTGCTGACGGAGCGGCAGAGCCCGCGGCGCAGAAGGTATGGAGAGCGGACGATGCCGAGTAAAGCTGAGCTCGCCCGGATTCGCGCGGCAGAGAAAAACGGGGATATTTTGGCACTGCGCGCTTTGGATCGAATGCGCGAAGTTGCTTTTCGCAGAGGCGATCTGCCGGTGCGCCGCCCGAGCGCCGGCCTGGCCGCGCAGCGGCTAGCGGACGAAATCAACGATGCCAAGCCGCTGGGTGATGAGGTCTATGTTCCGACTCCCGGAGTCAATGTGGGATCGGGCGCGCGCCCCTCGTGGAGAGATCCGAAACCGCTGGGAACGATTTTGCAAAGAACCGTTCGCGATCGCGGCTGGACCACGCGCCTGGAAGTAGCCGCTGTGCAAGCAAGATGGCCACAGATTGTGGGTGCGAATGTGGCAAAAAATTGCTGGGTTGAGCGTTTTGATCAAGACTCGGGAACCTTGTTTTTGCGCACATCGTCGACGTCGTGGGAAACCCAGATAAAAGCCCTGCTCGCAACACTTATGCAAAGGCTAGAAAAGGAGCTGGGAGACGGCGTCGTCAAAGAAATTGAAGTGAAAGGCCCCAATCGGCCAAGCTGGAAGCACGGCAGATATTCCGTTCCCGGAAGGGGGCCGCGTGATACCTACGGATAGGCGAGTTAGGCCTGAGGGTGGGCGCACGAAGCCTACGAGTAGTCGGATCATGCTTGCGCATAGTCGCATTATGCCCGCAGATAGGTCAGTCACGCTCCCGGTTCCTCTCACACTATTTGCCGTCAACCGGGGAGTTTTTGCCAATAACGCCGCGGTACCAACCTTTAGCACGATTTGCGATGCAGGCAGGGAGGATGAGCTATGGAAATGAGCGAAGCGGAATTTGAAGAAGCGGTTGCCGATGCCATTGACCTGCTTCCCGAAGAGTTTCTGGCCGGGCTCCCCAACGTCGTCTTCCTCGTCGAGGACGAACCCGATGAAGATATGCTCGGCGAGGATGGTTACGACGAAAACGGCGAGCCAGCGCTGCTAGGCCTGTATGACGGCGTAGCTCTTACCGATAGATACGGTGATTCCTCGGGTTTATTGCCAGATCGCATATTTATTTTCCGCGGCCCCCTCCTGCGCTGGTGTGAAACTCGCGAAGAACTCGTGGACGAAATTGGCATCACCATCATTCACGAAGTAGGGCGTTTTTACGGAATCGACGACGAACAATTGCATGAGATGGGTTGGGCCTAGCGCGTTTCACATGAAACACAAAAAGTGAAATGACCCATACCTGAGACCCTTCATACAGGCTTCCACCCCGAAAAATGGGCCCAAAATCCGCTAGAATGGGTTCTGGTCCCATTTAGGTAGGGTCACCCCGTTTTAAGTGAGAGCCCGTCAGAGGCGCTTATACGAAATTTGTTTCGGGTGACTTCGCCGCGAGTTTCAAGGAGCTTTCCGCGAGTGTCGGAGACGAATATTAACGTGCCGCAGGAAAATAACTTACCTGAAGAAGTTGAGCATCATATTGGACAGGTGGATAAAAACCAGTCCTACGATGCCTCGAATATTACGGTACTTGAAGGTTTGGAAGCGGTGCGCAAGCGCCCGGGCATGTATATCGGGTCAACCGGCGAACGCGGATTACATCATCTCGTTTACGAGGTGGTTGATAACTCGGTGGACGAGGCGCTAGCAGGCTACTGCGACCATATTGAAGTCACCCTGCGCAAAGATGGTGGCGTCCAGGTGCAAGATAACGGGCGCGGAATTCCGGTAGATATTCACCCGACTGAGGGGAAGCCCGCGGTTGAAGTTGTGATGACGGTTCTGCACGCGGGTGGAAAATTCGGGCAGGGCGGATACGCGGTTTCCGGCGGTTTGCACGGCGTCGGCGTCTCCGTCGTCAACGCTCTTTCCACCCGTATGGAAACCGTGGTGAAACGTGACGGTTACGTGTGGCGCATTAACTACGAAAACGGGCGGCCGGTCGCGCCGCTTGAACGCGGCGAAGAAACCACCGAGACCGGAACCACGCAAACATTCTGGGCTAACCCGGAAATTTTCGAAACTACTGATTTCGATTTTGAAACTCTGCGCAAGCGCTTCCATCAGATGGCCTTCCTCAACAAAGACCTGCGCATCACGCTGACCGATGAGCGCGAAGGTATTTCGGTGGAGGGTGACGAGGTCACCGGAGACGCCGACGCGGCGGAAACCGTCCCGGAAAAGCGACAGGTTTCCTACTGCTACTCGGGCGGTTTGCATGATTACGTTAAGTTCCTCAACACCACCAAGAAGGTGGATATAGTCAACGAAGAAGTGGTGTATTTCGAAGGTGAAGATGCCGAAAAGCAGATTGAGCTTGAGGTAGCTATGCAGTGGACCTCGGCATATACCGAGTCCGTGCATACTTTCGCCAATACGATCAACACCACCGAGGGTGGAACGCATGAAGAAGGTTTCCGCTCCGCACTCACCTCGGTTATCAATAAATACGCGCGGGAAAAGAATCTTCTCAAGGATAAGGACCCGAACCTTTCCGGTGAAGATGTGCGCGAAGGGCTGACCGCGGTTATTTCGGTGAAAATTGCTGACCCGCAGTTCGAAGGTCAGACGAAAACCAAGCTCGGAAATACCGAAGCGCGCACTTTTGTGCAGCAACAGGTTTACAAGAACCTGACGGACTGGCTCGATTCGCATCCGTCTGAGGGCAAGGAAATTATCCGCAAGGCCAGCCAGGCCTATGCGGCGCGCGCGGCCGCGCGGAAGGCGCGCGAAGCAACGCGGCGCAAGTCCGTGCTTGAATCAGCGTCAATGCCCGGAAAGCTCAAGGATTGCACCTCGAATAAACCCGAGGAATGCGAAATCTTCATTGTGGAGGGCGATTCCGCCGGCGGTTCAGCGGTTAATGGCCGCGATCCAGAACACCAGGCGATTATGCCAATCCGCGGAAAGATCCTCAATGTGGAAAAGGCGCGGCTGGATCGCGCGCTTTCCTCCGATACCATCCAGGGCTTGATTACCGCTTTCGGCACCGGAATCGGCGACGAATTCGATATCAATAAACTGCGGTATCACAAGATTGTGTTTATGGCCGACGCGGATGTGGACGGTTCGCATATCGCCACGCTTTTGCTGACGCTCGTCTATCGCTATATGCGTCCGCTCATTGAGGCCGGTCACGTTTATTTGGCGATGCCTCCGCTTTATCGAATCAAGTGGACCAACCACCCGCACTCTTACGTTTTCACCGACCGGGAGCGAGATGTTGAGCTCGCCAAGGGCAAGGAAAACGGCTGGCGCTTGCCGAAGGAAGAGTCGCAGCGAATCCAGCGCTATAAGGGTCTGGGCGAAATGAACGCCGAAGAATTGTGGGACACCACGATGAATCCCGAAAACCGCACCCTCAAGCAGGTAGAGATTGGCGAAGCTGCCGCCACAGATGAAACATTCTCCGTGCTCATGGGTGAGGATGTGGAATCGCGGCGCGGTTTCATTCAGCGCAATGCTCACGACGTGCGGTTCCTCGATATCTAAACCCGCACAAAGTCCCAGCTAGATCAAAGGCAAGAAGGTAAAAAGCAGTGACGGAAATGACGCCGGGCGATCAGTCCGAGGTTTATAACCACGGAGACATCCTCAATGTAGACCTCCAGCGCGAAATGGAGACCTCCTACCTCGATTACGCAATGTCCGTAATCGTGGGTCGCGCTCTGCCGGATGTGCGCGACGGCCTCAAGCCCGTGCATCGCCGGGTTATCTACGCCATGTACGACGGCGGCTACCTCCCGGATTCAAGTTTCTCGAAGTCCGCGAAGATCGTGGGCGATGTGATGGGCCACTACCATCCCCACGGTGACGCGGCGATTTATGACACCATGGTTCGCCTCGCTCAGCCGTGGTCGATGCGCTACCCGCTGGTTGCCGGCCAAGGAAACTTCGGAACTCCGGGTGACCTCGGCGCCGCCGCACCGCGTTACACCGAGGCCCGCATGGCACCGCTGGCCCTGGAAATGGTGCGCGATATTAAAGAAGACACTGTCGATTTTATGGAGAACTACGACGGTTCTATTATGGAGCCGGTGGTTTTGCCCGCGCGCTTCCCGAATCTTCTGGTCAACGGTTCCGAGGGTATTGCGGTGGGTATGGCAACCCGCATTCCGCCGCACAACCTGCGCGAAATTAACGACGGCGTGCAGTGGTACCTGCAGCATCCGGACGCCACCCGTGAAGAGCTTCTGGGCGAGCTTATGCTCCGCATTAAGGGCCCGGATTTCCCCACCGGTGCGCAAATCCTCGGCACGCGTGGAATTGAAGAGGCCTACCGCACCGGGCGCGGATCGATCACCATGCGCGCGGTGGTGGAGGTCGAAGAAATTCATGGCCGCACCTGCCTGGTCATTAGCGATCTGCCCTACCAGGTGAATCCCGATCGTCTGCTCGACCGCATGGTGGAAGCAATTAAGGACGGCCGCATCAGCGGCGTCGCCGATATTCGCGACGAGACTTCCGGACGCGCCGGACAGCGCATCGTCGTCGTCTTGAAACGCGACGCGGTGGCGAAGGTTGTGCTCAATAATCTCTACAAGCACACGCAGCTACAGACGAACTTCCCCGCGAATATGCTCGCCCTGGTGGACGGGGTTCCACGCACGCTTTCGCTGGACGGCTTTGTGCGCCACTGGGTCACGCATCAGGTTGAGGTTATTAAGCGGCGCACGCAGTACCGCCTCAACGAAGCGCTCAAGCGCATGCATATTTTGGAGGGCTACCTCAAGGCACTCGACGCGTTGGACGAGGTCATTCAGCTCATCCGATCTTCGGCGACGGTCGATATTGCGCGCACGGCGTTGATGGACTTCCTAGATATCGACGAGGCGCAGGCCAACGCGATTCTGGAGATGCAGTTGCGCCGCCTGGCCGCTCTGGAACGGCAAAAGATTACCGACGAATACAACGAAAAGAAGCGTCTGGTGGCTGATTACCGCGACATCCTCGGTAGCGATGCGCGCCAGCGCACGATCATTAGCGAAGAGCTGCAGACCATCGTCGATAAGTACGGCGATGATCGGCGCACGCAAATTCTCCCCTACGACGGTGACGTTTCCGTCGAAGATCTCATTCCGGAAGAAGACGTGGTGGTGACGATTACTCGTTCGGGCTACGCCAAGCGCACCAAGGTTTCCGAATATCGCTCCCAGCATCGGGGCGGAAAGGGAATCAAAGGCGCCTCGCTACGCGAAGACGATATCGTGGAGCATTTCGGCGTGGGGTCGACCCACGATTGGCATTTGTTCTTCACGAACTTTGGCCGTGTTTACCGCGTGAAGGGATACGAAATTCCCGAGGGCGGGCGCGACGCGAAGGGCCAGCATGTGGCGAATTTGCTTGCATTCGAGCCAGGTGAAGAAATTGCCGCGGTGCGTTCAATTCCGAACTACGACATCACGGATTACATCGTGATCGCCACCAAGAGCGGCCTGGTGAAGAAGACGCGCCTGGCGGATTACGATTCGCCGCGTTCTTCGGGGCTGATCGCGATCAAGTTGCGCGAAATCGCCGAGGGCGAGCCGGATGAAGTGGTGGCCGTATCCTTCGTGAACGACGGCGACGATCTGTTCCTGGTGTCCAAGAAGGGCATGAGTCTTCGGTTCACGGTAACGCCGGAGAGCTTGCGCCCAATGGGGCGGGCGACGAGCGGCGTCATGGGAATGCGTTTCCGCGAGGGTGACTATCTGCTGGCCATGGATTCGGTGCGGCCGGATTCGGACGTGTTCACCGTGACTTCGGGTGGTTTTGCCAAGCGCACGCCTGTCGAGGAGTATCGCGTTCAGGGCCGCGGCGGTTTGGGAATCAAGATCGCAAATCTGCCCGAAGGCCGCGGAGACCTGGTCGATGCGCTGGTGACGCAGGGCAGCGAAGAAGTGCTGGTGATTATGGAATCCGGCAAGGTGATGCGCACTAACGTCACCGAGGTTTCCACTACCGGGCGCAATACCCAGGGCGTGACGTTTGTGCGGCCCGAGGCCGGAGATTCGATTATCGCTTTGGCGCGTAACGTTGAGGCGGAGATCGACGACGAGGTGGAAGTCGACGACGAGGTGGAAGAGTCCGGAGCGGAGACCGGTACGGGGTCGGAAGCTGACGACTCTACGACTCAGGAATAAGACAGCGATTGCTAGCGCGCGGTACGCTCTAGTATCGAGAAAGAAATTTTGGGAAAGGCCGATCCTTGTTCGGCGGTATAAACGGGGAGAATGATGAGCGAAAAATCCCAGGCGGACGGTAAGACGCCGCCGACGGTCCCTCCTGCGGCACGGCAGGAACAAGGAACGCGCTCCGAAACACGTAGCGCGGTGCGGCTGACGGGCACCGGCCCCAACGGTGGGTCCTACCGGACGGTTTCCGGGGGAACCAAGGCGAGGAGCAGCCACCACGAGAGTGGTGAACATAGTTCACGGCGAAGTGCAGAGGCGCCGTCGCAGACGGTTGGAATCCGCAGGATTCGCATGACGATCTCTAAGATCGATCCGCTCTCCTCGATGAAGTTGGGATTCCTGCTTTCCTTCGCCTTCGGCCTTATCCTGGTGATCGCCATGGCGTTGATCTGGTTCGTTCTGGATGGAATGTACGTGTGGTCCTCGCTCAACGATTTCCTTCTCACCCTGAACTCGAAGGATCTCTTGGAGCTAGCGCAATACCTGCAGTTTGGGCGCTGGATGAGCTTTGCCGTAATTGTGGCGATCATTGACATCGCCTTGCTAACGGCGCTTTCCGCCATTGGCGCCGTTATCTATAACGTCTGCGCATCGCTCGTCGGCGGGGTTCGCCTCACCGTTACCGATGAGTAGACTCTTCCGTCGGTGGCGAGGCGCCGGAATCAGTAGCTAGGCGCTACAGCCGGCGCCGCAGCCGGGGAGGAAATCGAATAAACAAAAATAGCGCGGATCGAAGATGTTAGCGAGCGCACGTTCTCAGATGTTGGGGAAAGCTCGTTCTTGATATAAACTGATTCGGTCCACAAGGGCGTATAGCTCAGTTGGTTAGAGCGCAGTCCTGATAAGACTGAGGTCGATGGTTCGAGCCCATCTACGCCCACGAAAGTGAGGAGGGGAAATGAAAAGGTTTCTCCTCTTTTCTTTTGCTCTCGTTGGTGGATACTGCGTTTTCCTGGAATTTCAGAAGCGAACGCAACATCTGGCCCACTGGCACGAAGTTCGGGATCCGAGTTAAGGCGAAACGGCTCTTCGGCTAGTATTGAGAGAAATAAAAGGGGCTATAGCGCAGTTGGTAGCGCACCTGCTTTGCAAGCAGGGGGTCGCGGGTTCGAATCCCGCTAGCTCCACCACTTAGACGCTCATTTGACACAAAATGGGCGTCTTTTTGCGTTAGTGAGCCTCAGTGTCGCGAATCGGTAAATCTCCCTTCTTTTCCTCTTTGTGCAACGAGGACGTTTCATTTTCGAATTGCCACTGATCTGGGCGGGGAATACGGCGAAACTCACCAGTAAAAGCCAAGGCTAGGGCGCCAATAAACATGAGCACGATGAATGAAGAGACTGTTGGAAAATAGTCTGCAGCGTCCAGTCCGAATCCTGCTATAAAAGGCGCAAACGGGGTGAGTATGGCGTTGAGTAAGCCGCTGGTCGCGCTAATCATGCCTATCTTCGCATCGGGTATTTGAGAAATCGCCCATCCGGATGCGGCTGAGTTAAAGATAGGCAAAGCTATTGCCGAAACGGCCAGGATGGTAAAAATAGCGATAAAATCGTCCGCCACCGCAAGGAGCGCAAGGACAGCGCACATCACTCCGGTAGAAATAATGGCGACGGCGCCGGTGGGAAACCTTTTGGCGATTGGCGCGGCAACGATGGATCCGGCAATCATGCCAGAGGCGAGAGCGGTGGGAAGCAGGCCAATTCTGGCAGAGTTTTCTCCAACGGCGGCAAAATGGAGGACAATAGTTTGTACGGCGCCGCTCATGGCAAAGGACATGACCGCGGCAATGATAAGGACGGTCGTGATTGTTCGCCGTCGTGCCAGCCAGGAAAAACCGGCCCTAACCTGCGTGAGGGGTGACGGGAGTGTTTCGTCCTCGCCCCGAGGGCGGAGATTAGCTCTTAGGGTACGCATCGCGAAAAGGGCGAGGAAATGCCCAACCGCACGAGCGGCAAAAGGTGCCCAGAGGCTGAGTGCCACAAGGAACCCTCCCGTCGGACCGGAGACGAGCTGAATTGTGCCGTCGCGTGCTTGATTGGCGGCTAGTGCCTGAGGAAGCTGTGCCGCGGGAACAAGCTGCCGGAGCGCCGGGGTGGAAACCGCCCCAAAGAGTCCGTCCCGTATTCCCGCCAGTACGCCGAGGCCGGTCAGGGTTAAAGCGTTAAGAAAATCCACGAAAAAGAGCACAATACCTACACACCAGATAAGCACTCCGCATCCGTGGCCAATTATGAGTAGTTTTCTCCGATCGTATCGGTCTGCTATCACTCCACCCGGGATCATGCTGAGAACGCGAGCCAGTGCGGTAGTACCCGCAATTGCACCAGAGAGGGTGAGAGATCCAGTAACGGATAGGGCGATCAGGGGCATAGCGAAGCTAAGTACCGCGGCTCCACCATCTGCGACGACGTCGGAAATAAACCATCTGACGTAATCGCTATTAGCACGCAAGGGGACCAGGGCTTTGTCCGAGCTACTTGTATCCATGCTCCGTACCTTACGCGCGCAATTTCTATTGCGCAAATAAAATTGCGCAATAGGTTTGCTAATATTTCACCATGGCCAAAGATCCTTCCCTCACTCTCAAAGCCATTGCAAATCCCGTGCGGATGCAGATTTTGCATGAGCTTGGTTTTCGAGACGGGCGGGCGCGGGTGACCGATATTGCGGATGCGCTCGGACTCGCGCCGAACTCGGTTTCCTATCATCTGCGTGAACTTGCTAAAGCGAATGTTGTGGAGAAGGTAGATACCCCGGAAGGGCGCGACGCGAGAGAAACTTGGTATGCGATTCCAGAAAAGGGAATTGCGCTCGATTTCGATAACAACGAAACAAGCTCTCCGCTACCCCCGCTGGTCGATTCGCTCTACGATGCGATGGCAAATTCCGCGGTCGTTGCTCGATACCGGCGCGCCGCCATTGAGGCTGAGGACGTTTCTAACGAACGTCTTATTGGCAGTACGCAGGTCCTGCGCTTGACGTCTGAGCAGCAGGAGACTTTTTATTCTTCGATCCGTGCACTCATTGACCAAGTACGACGCGATACGGAAAAAAACCAAGACGACCTTCGTACGGGAAAAGTTCCTGTAGATGAAACAGAACAGGTGTACTTCAATCTTGATGTTTTCCCAGTGATATCCCGCTAGTTTTGTTAACTTCGACCTGGGTGGCGGTACTCGTTCCGCAAAGGAGCGACAAAAGAACGGGATGGCTGAAGGAACGTGGCTGAATGCCATAATGTTCATATGATTCAGCAGAAACTCGTGCATCCGGATGGAACCCCGCCGCGGGTCGTCGTCGTCGACGATGAAGTATCGCTTGCAGATCTGCTTTCCTCGGCGCTCCGTTACGAGGGATGGGAGGTATCGACGGCGCACGATGGCTTTTCTGCCGTTCAGCTAATTCGGCGCGTTAAGCCCGATGTGATCGTGCTTGACGTTATGCTCCCGGATCTCGATGGATATGAGGTACTCAAAAGAGCGCGCCAGACTCTGCCAGATGTGCCGGTTTTGTTTCTTACCGCCAAGGATACGGTGGAAGATCGGGTGAAGGGTTTCAATGCAGGAGGGGACGACTACGTTGTCAAACCGTTCTCGCTCGAGGAAGTCGTTGTTCGGTTGCGGGCTCTTATGCGTCGATCCGGTTTGGCCGAACCTGAGTCGGACCACATTCTGCATGTAGGGGACTTGGTCCTTGATCGTGATACTCACGAAGTCACGCGCGCAGGAAAGCGAATTGATCTCACCTCAACCGAATTCAAACTCTTGGCGTATCTGATGGAAAACGAACGCAAAGTCCTAGCTAAAACGCAAATTCTTGATCGCGTGTGGGGTTATGACTTCGGCGGGAAAGTGAACATTGTTGAGCTTTATATTTCGTATTTGCGCCGAAAAATAGACTCTGGACGGGAACCCATGATCCACACCGTTCGTGGTGCTGGCTACATGCTCAGCCCCGGGAAGAAATAAGGATGTCATGAGACGACACCGGCCCTTATTGCTACGGCAAAAGATAATTCTTTTGACCGTATTGCTGTCTGCCATTGCTATTTTTGTAAACACTGTTATTTCTATTGGTGCGATCAAAGCGTCGCTTTACAGGCAGGTCGACGGGGAGTTGCGGACGGTGTCAGAGCGAATGCTCCTGCCCGGGCCACCGAGTGTAGAATCCGGAGTTTTTCCTGGCGATAAAGCCGAACCCCGAGATCAAGTAACGGGCGACGGAGGAACCCAAAATGGGTCGGGTGGAAATTCCGGAGCGCCAAGTGAACGAGATCAGGGAAACGAAGCTGTGCCGAGTGACCAGACCGAACTCGGTATTGAACGACCTGGACAGAGGATTGGGACACTCGAATATCATCGCGTTAACGACGAAGTGAACGCCGCTTACATTAGTGCGGATTTCGAGGTTGTCCCCCTCACCGTCGAGCAGGCCGAAGTGCTTCGACATGCTGAGGGCAACGGGGCTCCACAAAACGTTGACATTCCCGGTCTAGGCTCATACCGAGTTTTAGTGAGTGAAGATAGTCCCGGCGATCATCCGGGAGCAAACCCGGCCTCCAAGGACTCCAGCTTGGGGAACCGAGCATCGCGGAACGTGGCAATGGTTGGCCTTCCACTTTCTTCGCTTGTTGCTACGCAGCGGCTCTTTATGGCGGTGCATCTTCTCACCGGCGGAATCGCACTTCTTGTGGTGGGAGCCTTGGGTGCCTGGCTCGTTCGCCGCGCTCTTCGGCCTCTGAGAGATGTGGCCCAAACCGCGAAGGCGGTATCGGAAATTCCGCTTGATTCGGGCGACGTCGTTCTTCATGAAAGGGTCGCCTACGATGACCCTCGGACAGAAGTTGGGGCGGTTGGGGCGGCAATTAACGCGATGCTCGGCCATGTTGAGAATTCGCTTTCCGCTCGAAATGAGTCTGAGAAGCTAACCCGCCAATTCGTTGCGGACGCGTCGCACGAATTACGAAATCCGCTCGCGGCTATCTCGGGTTACACGGAACTTATTCGCTCACACCACGATTTTAAAGATCCGGAGATTTCACATGCGTTAGAAAGGATTTCCGACGAATCCGAGCGCATGAAGGATTTGGTTGAAGACCTGCTTCTGTTGGCCCGCCTCGATGCGGGAAGGGAAATAGAAAAGATTCCGGTAGATGTGGTGCTTCTGGCCGTCGAGGCTATCCAGGATGCTCACGTTGCCGGTCCGGATCATGAATGGGAGTTCGAGGTCGCACCTCCGCAAAAGGAAGTTTCCGGGGAGGATGAACTCCGTGAAGATTCAGCCGGAGAAGATGTGATTAGGGAGGATGAGTTCCAGTCGATCATCGTGCATGCGGATAAGGACCGGCTTTACCAGGCACTACTGAATCTTCTTACCAATGCCCGAGTACACACCCCCAGCGGAACACGAGTGAAGCTCACCGTCGCATCTGACGATCATTCCGCGTTTTTATCGGTCGCCGACGACGGTCCGGGAATCGATCCAAAAATAGCAGCCTCTGTTTTCAGTCGATTTTCAAGGGGGGACCAATCGCGTAGCCGCACGTCCGGATCGACAGGTCTTGGTCTCTCTATTGCAAAATCGGTGGTTGAGGCTCACGGAGGAACGTTAACGTTCCAGTCACCCACTAATAGAGAGCACGGAACAGTGTTCACGATCCGACTACCCTTGGCGGAAGCGGGAAATTCTTCCCTGGCCAAAAAGTAGCCGGATCGTGCGAATAGACGGATCGTGCGAATCAAACCTGTAGTGTGTTTTCAGATGTCGATTCCGGATTTCCTAGACGTTCGAACTTATTGCGTCACTACTCGTAGCGCCGCCTCCTGAAGACTGGCCGCCTCCCGAAGTCTGGCCGCCTCCGAAAGCGGGGCGAGTCTCGTCCTCGTTGGCCCCGCCGGGTCGGGTATTTCCTCCCATTTCGGGACGTCCTCCCATTCCCGGGTTTCCCATTCCGTTCGATTCATTCGCGACGACGTCGCCACTTTCTGAACCGTTGACCAAGACCGAATACGTTTGCCCGCTTTCGACGTTCGACGTCGAGAAAACAACACTTTGGACTGCTTTTTCGGGAACGTAGGTGGCGAGGATATTTCCGCTTGCGTCGGTTAATTCGACCTTGTCACCGGCCGAAGCATTCACGAATGCTGCGACCCATCCCTGTGCGGACGAAGAATCTGGCGTTTCCGCCATTCCCGCCGACCCGCCAGCGAGGAGTGTTCCACCCGTAATATCAAAGCTCCCATTGATGTCTAACGCGCCGTTTCCTCCGTTCGTCGGGCCGTGAACCGTCACGCTGCCACCTGTCAACGTGACGTCACCGTTTGAATCGAGTCCGTCACCTTCGGCATTAATCAGGATCTCCCCGTCCATGATGGTGAGTTCGGCTCCTTCTGTCACTGCGAACATGTCCCCACCACCGGGGCCGCCGGCTTGGGAGCCGTCGCCGCCGGCAATATTGATACCGTCGTCGGTGGATACGATCGAGTAACTACCGCCGTCAATTGTCATGTTCAGGGCTTCAAGCCCCTCGTATGATTCGGTAATTGTCACGCTGGAAGATAGAACCATATTCGCATCTGCGTGCATGGCGTCGTCAGCGCTGGAAATTGTGGTATCTGCACCGCTAGCAATGATGAACTGTGCGTTGATTCCGTCTTCTCCACTCGACGAAAGATTTTGAGTGCCGCCCATAAGGGCAACATAGCCAACCGTTTCGTTATCAGAATTGTCAGATTTGAGCGCGTGACCAGCGGCATCGACGCTAATGTCTGCCCCGCTCACCCACAGATAATCCTTTCCCCGAATACCATCATCCACCGCGGTAACGGTGATGGTGCCGGAATCGATGACGAGCCCGTCCTTGGAGACAATTCCGTCGTTATTATTTCCGGTGACTTCCAGAGCTCCGTTCCCGGTGATGGACAGATCGGATGAGGACCAGAGGGTCGAATTCGCTTCGTCTTCACCCCCTCCGTACGAAGATCCGTCACTGAGTGTATTGGACGTCCCATCAGCCAGACGAATTGTTACCTCATCGGCGCTCTGGACGGCGAGTGCAGCGCCATTTTCTGAATTGATATGTGCATCGCTCAGGATAATTGCGACTTTTTCTTCATCGGGCGCCGCGATCACGACCTCGCCCTCGATAGTTCCGCTTAATCTGTACGTCCCGCCGGCAGTGATAGTGACGACGCCGTCGTTCGTAGAAACCGCTGAACTATCGGAGGAAGCCGTCGTGCCGTCGAGAATAACGTCAACGGCGGAGGCTTGATCTACCTCATCTACGGAGTGCGCTTCCTTTTTCGAGGCCAGCTCTTCTGCTACGGCCCCCGCCGTCGACGATTCCGCCGTTTTTTCTTCCGCTGAATCTGTGGCTATTCCAGTATTTTGCAAGTTTTCAGAGTCGGCAGCGTTCCCTGATGCGCATGACGAGAACGCAAAAGTCATGGCCACGGCTACGAGGGATATGAATATTTTTTTCATCGAAGTCTCCTTACGATTTTCGACATAACAAAGATGATTAGCGCCGTTTAGTTTCTGCAGCGGGGGAGGGCCAATACGGCTGCACTATTGATGAGTTGGACCGGGTAGATCAGGTCAGTTTTCGACCTTTTGCAAAATGGGCGGATTTTTCGCATGGTGCGCCGCCACTTTCCGGGATCGAGAAAGGGATGAGTTTCCGCAAGCCCAATGCCATATTTGGAAAATTTGGCGGATCGATATCCACTGGCCCAGAGAACTCGATCAAGGGTTGTGGGATGGGGACCCGATTTCGTCTCAATGATTGCCAGCGACGGAAAAGAAACACGCCCGAACCGTGACGTGCAGACGAGATCCACATCAATTGTCACTCTCGATCCTTCCGTGAATTTTTCAGTGCGAGATTGAAGGGCAGTAGAACCGAAAGCGTTCACAGCACACAATGATTCAGGCGACGGCGAGCACGGCCCCCCAGAAGGACGGGACGGAAAATAGAGAGTGCTTCGCCGATACCGGGTTTCGAGAGTTGGGTGGAGCTGCCCGACAAAGCTTGGAACAATCGAAGAATCCGCCAAAGTTTTTTCTACGAATATGCGGTGGGTCGGGTCGAAGAGATCGAATCCTGCGTCCCTCCTTTTTCCATAAACTGCGGATAAGACATCGGCTTCTGACCGCGCCCAGGCGGTGTTCAGGGCGAGTCGGTTCTTCACGTTTGTCCCGCGCGAACCGCGCGTCTTGACTTCCAGAAACCTCTGGTTTGAATCTGCGTAGGTGCGGGTACGTACTTTAAATCTGCGTCGCCGCTTTTGGCTACTGAGGAAGTAGGCGTCGAAAGCTGGCGTGTCAAAGTAGATAGAACTGTAGGAAAACTCGCGTTCACCATCGATCTCTAAGCACGAAACTCGCGGCGAAAAATTCGCGGATTCATCGATATGGGGAAGCTTGAGAGCGGAGAGAATACTGTCCAGATCCTCGCGCGCCACGAGATATTTGCGATCAACGCGCTGGAGGCGAGAGGCTTTCCGTTGCAATTCGTCGAGGCAGATAGGTGGTAGCGAATCGAGCGACATCAGGACGCTCCTCCCATTGCCGGTACCTGCGTTCTCTGCCGCAGCGATAGATCCGTCTTTTTTCTCTGTACCGAACGCACATCAATCAAGGTCGAGTCATTGATGAAATCCAAACGCCTGACCTTCACGTCAAGAATTTCCTCACCGAGAATCTCCTCGATTTGTTCACGTAGCACCAGCGGATTGCTGACTGCGTGATCGAGCACGAGGGTGCGTTGTACGACGTCGCGTAAACGTGAAAGGTAATCGACACACGCGACGACGAGTACGATTACCGCCATCATCGGGATAGCCATAGCGGGTGTGGTGCTCAATCCGCCCAGCAAGCCCAATGTCAGAGACGTGAAGTAATACGCGATTTCCCGGTGACTCATCTCTTCTGAACGCAACCGGATGATCGACAAAACTCCGAAAAGCCCCAGACCAACTCCAGCTCCTATCGATGCGGAATTTGCCAGCACGGCAGATACAGCGAAGACTCCCAAGTTCACGGCAACGAAGGCCATCGCCATGTCCGTGCGTCGATGGAGCGGAAGATACGCTCCGCATAGAAGCAGAACCATCGCGATGATATCCGCGCCGGCGAGTACAAGTAGCATGAGTGCCTCCTTGGGTAGCATCGCGAAAATTTCTCGGAATCTTCGCGATATGTGTTTCGTTGACACTCTCTATTTGACTCATGGCCGCTATGCGACCCCTGTGTAGGAAGCTATGAGTTTGCTATGAATTGCTCCGCCGCGATAATTCCGCGCTTTTGCCCGCGTGAAGATTCCGCGGTTTCTTCTCGCTCTTCGGCGCGGGCTACCGCCGTCTGGGAGCGGTAAATTTGAGCCTGAAGAAATGAGCGGGCGAAAATTCCAACGGATTTATCGCCCGAGTTTGATTTCAAGCTGCGCGGTCGCATAACCGCTTCGAAGGAGTTACCCATGCCAGCTACAACGGCGTCGTCCACCTCACTCGTGGTCACCGATGTTTTCAAGGAATTACCAATTGCAAAAGAAGCGACGACTTCACGGGTTTTGGTGAACAACGACGTTCTCCGGCACGTCACGTTTTCCATGGATGCGGGGCAGGTTCTCACCGAGCACGCCTCCGCCCGCGCGGTTATCGTCAATATTTTGCGTGGAAAGATGCGTTTCGTTGTGGCTGGGCAAACCTACGAGGTGTCCGACGGCGACGTTATTTACCTCGCGCCCGGTGAGCGGCACGCGGTCGAGGCGATTGAGCCGACGTACATGTCCCTAACCCTGGTCGTCGTCGGCCAAAACGGGAACTAGCGAAATCGGCAAAAAACAGGGGTTTTTAAACATGGCGGAGCGGAGTGACGGCGAGGCGCAGGCACGCGGAATGCGGCAGGGGCCCGAGGAAAATCGGCTACAGGGGCACTGGCTGCTGGCGAAAATGGGCAAACGAGTTTTGCGACCCGGCGGTTTGGAGATGACTCAAACCTTGCTCGACCGGGCCGCGCTGGCGCCTGGCGAGATGGTGGTGGAGTTCGGCCCCGGCGTCGGGAAAACCGCCAGCCTCTTGCTGGTGAAGAATCCGCGACTTTATATCGGCGTGGACCCCAACCCCGAAGGCGCACCGGCTCTGACCGAGGTTCTCGGTCAGTTCCCCCAGGTCAGCACGCAAATGGTCCGAGCGGTAGCGAAGGAAACCGGATTGGAATCCGAAAGCGTCGATATGGTCATGGGCGAAGCGATGCTCACCATGATGAATCCGTCCGATAAATCCGCCACCGTGCGCGAAGCGGCGCGCATCCTCAAGCCCGGTGGGCGCTACGTCATCCACGAGATGGGACTGGTTCCCGACGACGTCGACCCGAAAATTGCGAGCGAAATTTTGAAGGAAATATCGCGCACCATCAAGGTGGGAGCGCGCCCGCTTACGCTTCCGGAATGGACGCAGGTGCTCGTCGATGCCGGCTTGGAAATCGAATACACGCATCGAAACCGCATGATGCTCCTCGAACCCAAACGCATTTTGGCCGATGAAGGCGTGCGCGGAGTGCTATGGATCCTCAAGAATATGGTTACAAATGCCGCTGGGCGTAAGCGCATGCTGGCGATGCGGGCGATGTTCCGCAAGCACGCGGACCATCTGTGCGGGATCGGAATTATCGCGCGCAAACCCAGATAAAACTTCGGCGAGGAGAACGAGAGAGCTGGCTTGGTTTTTGCCGGCCTGCGTCGATTCTCCTCGCCGAAGCGTTGGTTGCGGGTTTAGGTTTTCGCCGAAGCGCTAGTTCCGCGGCTCAGCCCTCGCCGAAGCGCTAGCCCCGAAAATACGTCACGGCGGAACCGAAAATCTGCATATCGTAATCACCCGGCACGTTCTGGTAGGTGCCGGCAGAGAATCGCTCCGCGTGGCCCATCTTCCCGAAAACCCGTCCGCAGTCGGAGACCATTCCCTCGATGGCATGCAGGGAATTGTTCGGGTTGAATTCGATGTCCGCCGTCGGCCTCCCCTCAAAATCAACGTACTGGGTGGCGACGTTCTTCGCAGCCACCCGCCCCACAACGCGACCCTCACCGTGCGAAATCGGCACCTGGTAAATCCCGCCTAGCTGGGCTTTCTGCAACCAGGGACTACTGGTGTTGCAGACGCGCACGTTCACGATTCCGGATTGATGGCGCTGAATCTGGTTATGGGTGAGCGTGGGCATATCCGCGCGGGGCTCCATGATTTTTCCGTACGGCAGCAAACCGAGTTTGATCAGGGCCTGGAAACCGTTGCAGATTCCGCCGATAAGGCCTTGGCGCACCTCGAGGAGCTGGGTTATCTCGCTTGCGATCTGCTGGTTACGGAGGAAGGAGGTGATAAATTTCGCGGAACCATCGGGTTCATCGCCGCCCGAAAAACCGCCCGGAAGGAAGAGAATTTCGGAGGAAGCGAGACGGGTCGCAAAGCCGCGGATGCTCTCCTCAATATCCTCAACGGTGAGGTTCTTGACCACGAATACATCGGCCGTAGCGCCGGCAGCTTCCCACGCCCGAGCGGTATCGAATTCGCAGTTCGTGCCCGGGAAAACGGGGATGAGCACGCGCGGGCGCGAAACGGCGGGGCCGGTATAAAGTTGCGCCACCTGCCGGTTGCGATACGCGGTGTAGGTAGCGCGCGCCTCGCCAGAACGGCCCTCTTCCTTGGCGTGCACGGGGTAGACGGGTTCGAGCTTCGCCTCGTAGCTTTGCTGGAGCGTTGCGATATCCACGCTCTGATTTCCCGCCCGCAGTGCGTGTTCTGCGACGACGACGCCGATCTCCCGCCCGGAAAGCAAATCGCTAGAAATGATCTCACACTCCGGGAAATCTTTGGGAACGGCGATCAAGAAACCACCGCAGATACGGTCGAAACCAGAGGCCGGATCAAAACTATCTGCGAACTGCACGCCCAGGCGATTGCCGAGCGACATCTTGAAAGCCGCTTCCATCACGCAAGACCCGGTAAGGGAATACGACGCGCTGACCTTGCCGGCGGCGATGAGTGCGGCGAGCTTGGCAAAGTAGCCCTTTGAGATTCCCTCGTGCTCGGGCGGGGCGATAAGAAAAATCCGCTCGTTTTTCTGCTTGAACTCCTGGGAGACGACGTTCCCCAGATTGGCGAGCGAAACGGCGAAGGAGACGAGCGTAGGGATAACCTCGATCTGTTCAAAAGTGCCGCTCATGGAGTCTTTTCCTCCAATCGCAGCCATTTCAAGATCCAGTTGCGCCTGGAACGCCCCCATAAGCGAGGCGAAGGGCAGACCCCATTTTTCTGGGTCGTCGCGCAAAGAGGGGAAATATTCCTGGAAGCTCAGATGCACCTGGTCGGGGGAGCCCCCGGTCCCTACCACTTTCGCTACGGAATCAATAACGGCTTCGTAGGCGCCGCGATAGGGATCAATGCGGCTCACAGCCGGGTTGAAGCCGTATGCCATCACCGAGCAGGTGCTTGTTTCCAAGCCGGGGACGGGAAGCTTATGGACCATTGCCTGAGTTGGCGTTTTCTGGAATTTCCCGCCCAGCGGCATAAGCACCGTACCCGACCCGATAGTGGAGTCAAACCGCTGAATGAGCCCCTCTTTCGAGCAGTGATTAAGGTCTTGAACAAGCTCTGAAAGCCGCGTGCGCCAGTTGGAGACCCCCACATTCGCGGAATTATCGAAAGCGGCGGAATTATCGTTCACGCGAACCTTCGCCCGCTTGGGCGCCCCGTTCGTGTCGAGGAAGGTGCGGTCAATGCGCACCGCCTCCTGGCCCAGGTAAGTCATTTTCAGTACGGGCTCTTGCGTTACCTTGGCGACGACGGCGTAGCGCAGGTTTTCCTCCCGGCAGTACCGGGCGAGATCCGCCAAATCATCCGGGGCAATGACCAGTGCCATGCGCTCTTGAGATTCACTCACCGCCACTTCGGTGGCGTTCAAACCCGCGTACTTCTTGTAGACGGCGTCGAGGTTAATATCTAGGCCGGGCGCCAACTCTCCCACGGCAACGCAGACCCCACCGGCTCCAAAATCATTACATTTCTTGACCAGTCGCGTGACTTCGGGGCGGCGGAAAAGCCGCTGAAGTTTGCGCTCTTCCGGTGCGTTTCCTTTTTGCACCTGAGCGCCACACTCATCGACGGATTCGAGCTTATGGGCTTGGGAAGATCCGGTTGCGCCGCCAATGCCGTCGCGCCCGGTGGCGCCACCAATCAATACCACCAGATCTCCGGGAGCCGGTTGCTCGCGCTTGATATCCGCGTGCCTTACCGCGCCGAGGACGGCTCCGATTTCCAGCCTTTTTGCTACGTAAGAAGGATCGTAGACCTCGTCAATAAACGATGTAGCCAGGCCGATTTGGTTGCCGTAGGAAGAATATCCTTGGGCAGCGGTGGTGACGATCTTACGCTGCGGAAGCTTGCCGGGAAGCGTGGCGGTGAGCGGAGTGAGGGGGTTGCCGGCGCCGGTGACGCGCATGGCCGCGTAGACGTAGGAGCGGCCGGAAAGCGGATCGCGAATCGCGCCGCCAATGCAGGTAGCGGCACCGCCAAAAGGCTCGATCTCGGTGGGGTGGTTATGGGTTTCGTTCTTGAAAAGCAAAAGCCACTCTTCATCGCGGCCCGCCACGTCTACCGTCACCTTAATAGTGCAGGCGTTAATTTCGTCGGATTCATCGAGTTGCTGAAGTTTGCCGTCCTGGCGGAGTTTCTTCATGGCCAAGGTCGCCATACTCATCAGTGTGACCGGGCGCTCCGGGTGGATTTCGTTCTTAATCCGCAGATAGGTGGAGTAGGTGTCCTGCACGCGCGGATCGGAAATCTCCACGTCTTCCAGAGAGGTGTTAAAAGTCGTGTGCCGGCAGTGGTCGGACCAGTAGGTGTCAATAACCTTTAGTTCGGTTTCCGTAGGTTGGCGCTCCTGGCTCTGGAAATAGGCCTGCACGAGCTGCAGGTCTTCCAGATCCATGGCGCAGGAATTATCGTCCAAATACTTTTGCAGGCGGGCAACGTCAAAGGAATTGAATCCTTCGACGCTTGCCACGGGTTCGGGGGAGGCGAAGTTCCGCTGCAGGCTTGCTGGGATCTGCAAGCTCACCTCTTGGGAATCCACCGGGTTGAGCAGGTACTTCTTAATCTGCGCAACTTCTTCGATGCTGAGGTCTCCGATCAGAACATAGACGCAGGCGTAGTTGACCAGCGGCTTGTCTACTTGCGAAAGCATCTGGATACAAACCGCGGCCGAATCGGCGCGTTGATCGTACTGGCCGGGAAGGTAGCTAATAGCAAATGCGGTAGATCCGGCGGGCACCTCAAGTTCGGTGAAGAAATCGTCGAGTGGCGGCTGCGCGAATATATTGGTGACGGCGGAGTCAAAAACTTCCTTGCTCACCCCCTCGACGTCGTAACGGTTGATAATGCGCAGATCACGCAAGCCGGGAACACCGAGCGCATCCCTCAGCTCTTGCGCCAACGAAGCCGCGCAAGGATTGGTTGCGGGTTTTGCCTCTACAAAGATGCGGTGGATCATTTTCCTGCCTTAATCTCGAGTGCCTGGGCACCAATATCTGTACGGAAGTGTCTGTGAGGGAAGTGGATTTCTTTCACGTTCTCGTAAGCGGCGGCAACCGCTTCTTCGAGGGTCTGGCCGAAGCCGAGCACATTGAGCACCCGTCCGCCCGCGCTGATGAGCTCGCCCGCTGCAGTGCGTGCCACCCCAGCGAAAACCAGGTATGGAGCCACTCTCGCGGAGTAGGTAATCTTGGCGCCTTTGCGGGGGTGCTCCGGGTATCCAGCGGCGGCCATCACCACGCAGGCGGCAGCGCGATCCTCAAACTCAACGGGTACCGTCTCGAGTTCTCCGGCCGCCACCGCCTGAAAAATCTCCAGCAGATTCCCCCGCAGAAGCGGTAGCACCACCTGCGTTTCGGGATCGCCGAATCGGGCATTGTATTCAATAACCTTCAACCCCGATGGCGTATTCATCAGGCCGAAATAAAGGCATCCGCGAAAATCAATGCCGTCCGAGCGCAAGCCGGCGAGAGTTGGTTCCATGATTTTTTCCCGGAACTCCCGTTCCACCTCGTCGCTAAAGACGGGATTCGGGGCGATCACACCCATCCCGCCCGTATTCGGACCGGCGCCGCCATCGAAAACACGCTTATGATCCATCGACGAAAGCAAGGGCTTGATTGTGTTGCCATCGCAGAAGCTCAGTACCGAAATTTCTGGCCCGGAGAGGAATTCTTCTAAAACCACTCGTGCCGAAGCATTT
Organism: Actinobaculum massiliense; assembly: GCF_001457435.1. GTDB lineage: Bacteria > Actinomycetota > Actinomycetes > Actinomycetales > Actinomycetaceae > Actinobaculum > Actinobaculum massiliense. Next base: position 1,114,213 of record NZ_LN881717.1, read on the forward strand.
CCAAATTTGTGATCGAGCATGAAATTGCGAAGTGTTCGCTCGGCTTCGGCGGCGTCAGAAACGATCGAGACGCCCTTTCCGAGCGCCACCCCGTCCGCCTTAATAACGAGCGGATAGGCCGCCTGGCGCGCGTAGGCGAGCGCGGCATCGAAATCTTCGAAGCACTCGTAGGCGGCGGTGGGAATGCCGTGGCGAAGCATAAATTCTTTCGCGAAACTCTTCGAGCCTTCCAGCATCGCGCCGGCCTTCCGCGGCCCGAAGCAGGTGATTCCAGCATCTTCCAGGGCGTCCACCATCCCCAGAACTAGGGGATCGTCGGGGGTGACGACGCAAAAATCGATGTGCTCTGCCCGGCAGAAATTGAGCACCGCCGGGATATCCGTCGCGCTGATTTCCGGATGTATTTGCGCAAAATCGCTCATTGCCGCGTTACCGGGAAGAACGTGGAGTTCTAGCTTCGGATTAGCTTCCAGGAGCTTCGTGGCAATGGCGTATTCGCGCCCGCCGCTGCCGATAATGCCCAGTTTCATGCCAGCTTCTTTTCTCTCGATGGATGCGGTTTTTTGGAACGTGACGTGGGGTCGAGACCCGGTGAAGAGGCTCAGTGGTGGAAGAGGCGCAAACCGTTGCAGGCCATGACGATTCCGCGCGCATTACATTCGGCGATCACTCCGGCGTCGCGAATTGAACCCCCGGGTTGGGCTACGTAGGAAACGCCGCTGCGGGCGGCCCGCTGGATATTGTCCGCGAAGGGGAAGAACGCATCTGAGGTGAGGCTTACTCCCGAAATTTCCGCCAGATAGTTGGCCTTGTCCTGCGCCGTGAGCGGTGCGGGTTGGGCGGTGAAGTACTTTTCCCATACGCCCGGAGCGCACACATCCTCTTCGTTCTGATTGATGTAGCCGTCGATCACGTTATCGCGGTCGGCGCGGTGCAACTCTTCCTTGAAAGGAAGTGCGAGGACCTGCGGATGCTGGCGCAAGAACCAGGTATCGGCTTTACTGCCCGCCAGCCGGGTGCAGTGGATTCGCGACTGCTGGCCGGCCCCGACGCCGATGGCCTGCCCGTCGTAGGAGAAGCACACCGAGTTGGATTGCGTGTATTTCAAGGTGATCAAACCGAGCACCAGATCCAGTTGCGCCGATTCGGGAAGCTCCTTCTTTTCCGTGACTATGTTTTCCAGCAGGGAGGCGTCGATTTTGGCGTCGTTGCGTCCCTGATGGAAGCTAATGCCGAAAACGGTTTTTACTTCTTGTTCGGCGGGTCGATAATTTCGATCAATAGTGAGCACGGTGTACTTCCCGCCACGCTTAGTTTTCAGAATTTCGAGCGCTTCCGCATCGTATCCGGGGGCGATGATTCCGTCCGAAACTTCCCGTCGAATGAGCTTCGCCGTCGTCACATCACAAACATCGGAAAGCGCGATGAAATCACCAAAGGAGCAGAGGCGATCGGTGCCGCGAGCTCGAGCGTAGGCGCAGGCGAGCGGGGAACTATCCAGCTCCGGAATGTCGTCAACAAAAACGGCCTTTTTCAGCGCGGCCGGAAGCGGCTTACCGACCGCGGCGGACGTGGGCGAGACGTGCTTGAACGAGGCTGCGCAGGGCAGACCCGTGGCCTCCCGCAGTTCACTGACGAGCTGCCAAGAGTTCAAGGCGTCCAGCAAATTGATGTATCCCGGGCGGCCGTTTTCTACCGTCAGTGGCAGCTCGCTGCCATCAGCCATGTCGATGCTGGCGGGTTTCTGGTGCGGGTTATTGCCGTATTTCAGCTCGAGGGATTTCATTGCGACGCTCCTGGGTTCCTCTGTTCTTGTGGGTTTGGGTTTTGCTGGGTTCGGGATTTGCGAGGTTTCCGATTTTGCTACCTCTTGTTTCCGACTAGTCGCCGGTGTGCTTATTGAAAATCCGCACGGAACGCATCTTGAAAGTTTCCAAGTCCAAGACGCATTCGAGCAAAGAAATCTTGAATTCCGGATTGATCGCCTTCCAAATTTTCTCGCCCATGTTTTCCGTATACGCGAAAGCCACGGGTTCGCCGCTGAAACTCGGGAGCGGATCGCCATCATCGATATACGTGTGGATGCAGTGCCCGACGCCGGGAAGATAGGGGAACGTGTAGTCGAAATGCACGGAGGCCGTGCCGGCGGGTGAAGCGGCTTTAATGATGTTCAACTCGTATCCATCCGGCCCCGCCAGCAGAGAAATGCGCGGCGTAAAGTTCGGTGCGTCCGGCTCGCAGTCGCGGCTCAGTAGCGCGGCGCTCGCGGTAATGCCCGCCTCGAGTCCGGCGCAAATCGTGCTGGTCTGGTCCCCGTTCGTGAGTACGTGGGTGTCTTTATGCCGCCCGTACACCGGATAGATAATGAGGCTCGGATCCACGACCTTCTGCGCGTCGAACGCCTCGGTGCGGATAACCTCTCCGTCTTTTACAAAAACGCGATTTTGGCTGTTCGGGGAACGTCCCATAATGAAGTAAACAAGGGAAGCCGTCTGCCCGCGCTCGTCGACCGCCAGGGCCAAGGTACGGCCGGGGTAGGTTTTTCCGCCAAGATACTCGGTGATCGAAGATGGGGTCATTTCCGTGTTCTTTTCTCTCGTTTTCTGTTCGGGGTTGGGGTCGGTTTTATGTTCGACTTGGGGGCCTGCCGCGGCAGTTTTCGTAGCGGGAAAAAGTTGTTCGCCCGACGCCGTTATATCCGCGCAAAGTTCCTCAATTACGCGCGGGAAAATGACATGCTCGACTTCGTTGAGAACGCGCGCTTGCAGGGTCTCGGGAGTGTCATCCGGATATACCCGCACTGTTTCCTGGGCGAGGATTTCACCGCCGTCGCAAACATCGTTTACTAGATGCACTGTTGCTCCGGAAACCTTCACTCCCGCTTTCAGTGCCGCGCGATGGACTCGCAGGCCATAGTAGCCAGGCCCGGAAAAAGCTGGAATCAGCGCGGGATGAATATTGACCAGCGGGCAGGGGCAGTTCGAGATGAATTCCGCGCTGAGAATCTTCAAGAAGCCCGCCAAAACGACGAGCTGAATCCGCTGCTCTCGTAACAGACGGAGCAGGGCATCTTCGAAATTCGACCCGGAGGCGTATTCCGGGCCAGCGAGCACAGCCGTGGGTACCCCCGCAGTCCGCGCCCGGGTAATGCCGTAGGCTTGCGCCTTATTGCTTACGACCAGAACGGGATTGACGTGCGCAAGCGTTCCCGCAGCGACGCCGTCGAGAATCGCCTGAAGGTTGGTACCGCCCCCAGAAACCAGCACCGCAACTCGCGCCTTCGCTGTTGTCATGACCGGGATTTCCTCTCCGCTACCACGCCGGCGCCTTCCGCCGTTCTTGCCGCATTCACCAGTTCCATTTCGATAATTCCGCGAAAATTACTCGAACTCCACAAGAGTTTCGGACTCCGCGACGCGCCCGAGCTTGTAGGCCGTTTCCCCGCTTTCCGAAAGGCTGGCGAGGACGGCGGGCACGTTTTCAGGCGCCACGATCGCCGTCATACCCACCCCCATATTGAAGGTGTTGAACATATCGTGCGTGGAGATGTTTCCGACCTTTTGGATGAGCGAAAAAATTGGGAGCACGCGCAGGGCGGCGCGATTAACGACGACGCCGTGGCCAGCGGGGAGCGAGCGGGGGATATTTTCGTAGAAACCACCGCCGGTAATATGCGCCAGGGACTTCACTAGTTTGCGCTCCAGTAGCTTGCCTACCGAGCGGACATAGATTTTTGTGGGAGTGAGTAGCGTTTCCCCGAGAGTCTGACCGCCGAGTTCGGCATAGCTTTGCCTGAGGACCGAAAGGTCGGAGATTTGGAAGATCTTGCGGACCAGGGAAAAGCCGTTGGAATGTACGCCGGAGCTGCCGATGGCAATAACGGCGTCGCCCGCGTTAACGGTGTTCTTGTCGAGCACATTGGGGCGATCGACTAGACCATTGCAAAAACCCGCTAGGTCGTATTCGTCTTCCGGATAGAAACCGGGCATTTCGGCGGTTTCTCCGCCTACTAGCGGAATTGCGGCCTGCTGGCAGCCGGCAGTGATGCCCTTGACGATTTCTTCGATGCGCGCCGGGTAGTTTTTTCCGCAGGCGATATAGTCGAGGAAATTTATGGGCATTGCTCCCACGCAAAGCACGTCATTGACGCACATTGCCACGCAGTCGATGCCGACCGTGTCGTGCTTATCCAGCAAGAAAGCAATTTTGAGTTTTGTGCCGACGCCGTCGGTAGAAGAAATAATGCAAGGCTGGCTCATGGCGCGCACGTCGAGGGGGAGCATTCCCCCAAAACCGGCACTATCAAAAGCCATGTTCTGTGGCATCGTGGCCTGGATGTGCTTTTGGATGCGTGCAACTGCCTCGTAGCCCGCCTCGATATCTACGCCCGCCTCTTTATATGTACGGGACTGAGAATCACGCATTCTGCTTTCCAATCTTTGTAGTTGTGGCCCGCGCGGCTTCGGCGCGCAGTTCGGTTTCGCTACGTAGTGCTGTTTCGCCGCGCGATGTGGTTTCGCTGCGTGGAGCTGTTTCTCCGCGATGTGCGGGACTCGGGATGAGCAAGGTGGTGCCGCGCGCACGGGCTCTGGCGCGCGCAGCGCTCTTCATGCGCGAATCGTCGCTAGTGCGCGATGTGTTGCTAGTGCGCGATGCAGATTCGGCACTTTTGGCGGCGTCGGAACCTTCTATATATTCTGCTCCCGCCGCGGCTTCCTGGCGCGCGGCCTTCCGGGCGCGCAATGCGCGGCCGAAAGCGGCCTTATCGCCAGTCCAGCAGTAGGTGCAAAGCTTCTTTCTATCGATACCAATTGCCTTGACGATTCCGTCGAGAGATTGAAACTCCAGCGAAGTGAAACCGAATCTTTCAGCGAGGCTGTGGCGAAGATTCTTGCCCCGCTCCGTATCCTTGTCCGCGTATTCGTCGATGTGCTTGAACCCGGGCTCGCCCTCAAATTCCATAATGATTCGGCGAGTAATCAGTTCTAGCTCGGAATTCGAAGCGGAGAAATTGAGGAATGGGCACGAGTACATCATGGGCGGGCAGGCTGACCGCATGTGTACTTCCTTAGCACCATTGGCTTTGAGGAACTCTACGGTTTGGCGTAGCTGCGTGCCGCGTACGATCGAATCGTCGACAAAAAGAATATTTTTGCCGTCGATGAGTTCTTTGACCGGTACCTGTTTCATCCGCGCGATCCGATTGCGGGAGCCCTGAAGATGAGGCATAAACGAGCGGGACCAGGTGGGGGTGTACTTGATGTAACAACGGGCGAACTTCACGCCACTTTGAAATGCGTATCCCATGGCGTGTGGTACCCCGGAATCCGGCATGCCGCTGATGTAATCGAGCTTCGAGAACAGCTCGGGATCATTTTCTTCTTCCGCCATAATCTCGCCGTTGCGATTACGCATAATCTCGACGTTCACGCCTTCGTAAGTCGAGGTGGGATAGCCGTAGTAGTTCCACATGAACGAGCAGATTTGCATTTCTGTGCTCGGGGCGGCTAATTGCTCCATGCCCTCAGGGGTGATCTCGGAGATTTCATTGGGACCTAGCTCGCAAACATACTCGTAGCCGAGTTTTTCGAAAGCGAAAGATTCTAAGGCGAGCGCGTAACCGTCTTCATCCTGACCAATGATGATGGGAAGTCGCCCGAGTCTGTCACGGCCGGCGATGAGGCGACCGTCGTCGAGCATGAGGACGAGGCTACAGCTCCCTTCCACGCGCTCTTGGGCGTAGCGAATGCCGGCGGTGAATGTGTCTTGCGTGTTAATTAATGCCGAAACTAATTCGGTGGGATTAATTCGGCTGGCGCTCTGGGTGTTGAAATGAATGCCGTGAGTTTCGAGAAGTTCGTCGCGGAGTTCGGAAAGGTTATTTATAACGCCGACGAAGGATATGGCGTATGTGCCCAAATGTGAGGAGATGATGAGCGGCGAGGGGGCGTCGTCGGCGATGCAGCCGATGCCGGAGGTGCCGTGAAACTCGGTGAGAAAATCGGAAAAGCGAGAGCGGAAAGAGTTTTTTTGAATGCTGTGGATTTCGCGGTTGTATCCCAGTTTTTTATCCCAAAGAGCCAGGCCGGCGCGGTAGTTTCCTAGATGGCTGTGGTAATCGGTACCGAAGAATACGTCTTCTTCGATCTGTCGGCGAGACGTGATTGCGAAAAAACCGCCCAATGCTAACCCTTCCGGTTTCGAAGTTCTCGGCAGGCCCACGCGGGCTCTCTGCGCACGCCCGGGTGAGCCTGCCGAGAGTTTCTTAGCTACGACTAGAAGAAGAGCTTGTTCAGCTCGAGGGGCTCGACGTACTTGCCGTCGCGGTAGACGCGCATATTTCCGGCGGAAATTTCGTCGATAAGGATCACTTCGCCGTCGGCGTCGTAACCGAACTCGAACTTGATGTCGTACAGATCGAGGTCACGCTTACGCATTTCTTCCGCGACGACGGCGGTGATTTCTTGCGTCGCCACCTTGGTCGCCTCGTACTGTTCGGGGCTCATAACGCCCAAATCAACGAGGGCATCCTTGGTCACGAGCGGATCGCCCTTTTCGTCGTTCTTGAAGGTCATCTCCACGTAGGCGGGAAGATCCTGGCCGAGCTCACAGTATTCGCTGTAGCGACGGTAGAACGAGCCGACGGCCTTGTAACGGCAGATAACCTCGAGGCCCTTGCCGAACACGGTGCAGGGAAGAACTTCCATCGTGTTGTTCTCAGGATCGGAAGAAACCCAGTGGGTCTTGATGCCCTTTTCCTTGAGAATTTCGAAGAAATAGGTGGTCATCTTGAGGTTGATCGCGCCGATTCCATTGATAGAAAGGCCAACCTGGTTCTCGCCCGGATCGAACTTTCCGTCCTTGCCGGTGACGTCATCCTTGAACTTGAGGGCGTAGTTGCCGTTCTCCAGCGCGAAAACGTCCTTGGTCTTTCCTTTGTAAACGAGCTTGTTTTCCATCTTTAATCCTTCGTGGTTGTGCTACTTGTTTGCTGTTTGCGAGGGCGGTTCTCTGGGCTATTTTTCGGAGGAATACTGCGCGGAGATTTGGGCGTTCTTTGCCAGAATTGCCTGAGTACTCTCCTCGCGCTGCGCCGCTAATTTTTGGGCGAGTTCGTCATCCGAGACTGCGAGGATCTCGCAAGCGAGAATGGCGGCGTTCTTAGCGCCGTCGATCCCAACGGTGGCAACGGGAATTCCCGGAGGCATCATTACGGTGGCGAGCAGGGCATCCATTCCGTCGAGAGCCTTTGATTTGCAAGGGATGCCGATGACGGGAAGCGTGGTATTAGCGGCGAGCACACCGGCCAGGTGAGCGGCCATGCCAGCCGCCCCGATAATTACGCCATATCCGTCGTTTTTCGCGTTACGTGCGAAAGCGATAGCCGCATCGGGAGTGCGGTGCGCGGAGTACACGTTGACCGTGAAGTCAGCACCTATTTCCCGAAGATAATTGATTGCTTTTTCTAGAGTGGGCAGATCTGAATCCGACCCCATTACGATGCCGATTTTTTTCACGGATCCTCAGCTTTTCCAAATAGAGAGGGCGGGTGGCGTCACTGCGATGGCACCCGGACGAATACTCGATTGCTACTTTGGTTTTTTGCTGCCAGTTCGGTTTAAACCCCCAGTCGCCAGAGTTTGATTTACGGGCTTAATCTAGCAACGGGGTTTCCTGCTGTCCACGCAAAACGGCCCAAGGTCCATATAGCGATACAAAAATTCGCTGAAAAGTCCATTATGTGGAAAAACGGGATAAAGGCGGGAATTTAGAAAGGTGATATTTTTAGGGTTTTACCAAGGGTTTTAGTGATTCTTGAAACCGTTTTGATTGTTAGCACACAGTTGTCTCTCTCCCGCCTTCCCCGCGGCGATGATTCCGCGTTTTTGCACTGGCTTCCCGTGTGTCCGCCTCGTCGGCCGCACGCTAAGTGCCCGCTTGCCCGCCTTCTCCGAGGCGACAATTCCGTGCTTTGTGAAAGCTCGTCCCTGAAAGTGGTGGAAGGTTATTTTGGCCGGATAGTCTGAGGTGTGGTGAAATCAAGGCAACAACCAATTGAACCCCGGCACGTAGTTGTTCGGCGGGTTCGGCATAGCGACATTCCTGTGTGGCAAGAGTTGTCCATCGCAACCTTCAGCGAAACCTTCGGACATTTGTACGCAGAATCTGATCTCGAAAACTTCTTGCGCGAGACGTATTCCCGTGAGGCCTTGGAAGCAATCATCAACGACGATTCCTGCGCGGTGTGGTTAGCTTTTTCGCCCCGGGCAGACGCTGCGGCGGCGACGGCATCGGTGGCAAAAAACGCGGAACCATCGCCAGGGGTTACCTATACCGGTGGCGAGGTTAAAAGCGCGGAACCATCGCGCGGCGGGGAAGGTGAGGCGATCGCCTATGTGGTGGCAGCGCCCTGCGCTTTACCGCATCCGGAAGCGAGCGCCGACGACGGCGAGGTGCGGCGTCTTTATGTGCGGCAGGGATATCAGGATTGGGGTCTGGGCTCGCGCTTGATAACGCTGGCCCTAGAGTGGCTTTTGGCGAAGAATCCGCGGCAGTTGTGGCTCGGTGTGTGGTCAGAAAATTACGGGGCACAGAGATTTTACGAGCGATTCGGCTTCTCCTATGCGGGCGAATATGGCTTTAAGGTGGGCGAGCATCGTGACCGTGAGTTTATGTATCGGCGCAAAATTAGGTGAGATTACTCCGGTAAAATCCGCGCGCGCAAATATCGCGGAATCTTCTCTCGGGAATCGTGGTGAAGCTACTTAGTGAGCTTTTTCCAATCGGCTAGTTCAAGGCGCGCGCCAAAGGCGGGCCCGTTTGGCTCGATTATTTGCGCCCGAGCGCTGGGTAGCAGATACGGGTCGAAGCCTATCGAGTCGATGAATTCGCCAACGATTTTTTGCGCAGCGGGATCATCGCTCACAACTCCGAGGGCGCGGCGCCCGGGCTCTCCTGCTTGCCGCGCCTCTGCCGTGAGTTCCGTATAAGCCGCGTGGTTGAGGGTTTTCACAACGCGCAGGTTTGGGTACGTAGTCGCAATTGGCGAGAAACCCTGCGGGTTCGCCTTGCTTTCCATTGGTTCCGAAGAATCCGCGGAATTATCGAGGGCGGGGGAGGTATAGGTCGTTTCCCATGCGTTCGTCGCATCGACGATGATTCCGCGAGTTTTATCGAGGTCTAAATCTGCAAGGGCCGACTGTGGAACGGCGAGAATGATGATGTCCGCGATCTGTTTCATTTCCTCAAGCGGCAACGTGCTTGAGTCCGGAAGCATGACGGAAATGGTGAGTTCACGAATTGAATCCTCGGGTCGGGAGAGCAAGAAAAGTTCGTGGCCCGCGTTCGCCACTAATCGCCCGATTGCGGTGCCAAGTTTCCCCACTCCGATGATTCCGACTTTTTTAGTCACGGCTAGACGCTAACACCTCTAGATTAGTAGTACAATATTCAACTAAAATTAGGTAGGGTTTTGGCGATACGAGCTTCGGCGTCGTTACAAAAAGACGGAAACTTTGAAAAGTGCTGGGATGCGGAAACGCGGAACTATCGGGTCTGTCGGAGATCCGGCACGGAGGGAAAACGATATGGAAAAGTACCACTTCGGAATTGATACTTTCGGCGACGTTACCGCCGACTCAAATGGCGCACCCCTCCATCAGGCCCAAGTTATTCGCAATGTTGTGGAAGAAGCGGTGCTCGCCGATTCTCTCGGCATTGATAGTTGGAACTTGGGCGAGCACCATCGCGATGATTACGCGATTTCTGCGCCGGATGTTGTGCTGGCTGCGATCTCTCAACGCACGGAAAACATCAAGCTTTCAACGGCGGTGACAGTTTTGAGTTCCGATGACCCGGTGCGTGTAGCCGAACGGTTCGCTACTCTCGACGCGCTTTCCCGCGGCCGAGCCGAAATCATCGTTGGGCGCGGGTCGTTTACTGAATCCTTCCCACTTTATGGCTATGACCTCGCCGATTATGAGGCGCTTTTCAATGAAAAGCTCGCCATGCTCGTGGAAATTCTGCGATCGAATGGTGAAGCGGTGAGTTGGAAGGGTGGGCAACACACTCAGTCCCTGAATAAGACGTCGATCTATCCGCCCTTCGAAGGTGACGTGATGAAGATGTGGGTGGCGGTGGGCGGCAGCCCTGAATCGGTGGTGCGCGCCGCGCATTATCGGCTCCCGCTGATGCTTGCGATTATCGGTGGCCCGACCAAGAGATTCGCGCCATTTGCCGAGCTTTATCGCAAGGCGTGGCGCCAGTTCGAAAACGCGGAAACACCGGAAATCGGGTATCACTCCTACGGGTACGTCGCGGAAAGCGATGAGCAGGCCATCGACGAGTTCAAGGGCTATTACATTGAGGTGAATTCGCGACTTGGCCGCGAGCGGGGCTGGCGACCCCCGTCTGATGAGGCCTTCGCTTACGAGGTAAAACACGGGGCGATGGCTGTTGGCTCTCCGGAAACGGTTGCGCGGAAAATTGCGCAGGGCATTCGTGATCTTGGCGCGAACCGATATGACTTGAAGATCTCGTATGGTCGGCAAGCCCACGAACTCAACCTCAAGTCGATTCGGCTGTACGGCGAAAAAGTGATTCCGCTCGTGCGGGAAATGTTGGCGGAGTAATCGCCAGCAACGAGGGAGACGTCGTTGGAGCCGATATTTTGGGCTGGGTTGGCGACGCACATCGGTAATGAATAAGGGCGACCTTTTGGCTTCCTGACGCTAGTTAGTGGAGCCTTGCCTGCCTGGAGATCTTGCCCGAGGCCGTGCAGAGTTGGGGTATGGGGACAGGTGTCGATAACCAACTGCGTTGTGCAGGGTGCGGAATCCTTGGGTACCTTCAAAGGTCGACGACGGCGCACGTGCGCGCCCACGTGCACACACGCGGGCATCTCCTTCGCGATAATTCCGCGAGAGTTGCAGGCGATAATTCCGCGAAAACTGAGGCGTTAGACCACGAGGGAGTAAATCGCCTGCGGGCCGGTGTGCTTGGCGCAAATGACGGAATTGTTTCGACCGCTGCCGTTGTCCTGGGAGTGGCTGGAGCATCTTCATCCTCTGGAGCTATTGCCATTGCTGGATTTGCCGCATTGATTGGCGGCGCGATTTCGATGGCTCTTGGCGAGTATGTCTCCGTTGCAAGTCAGCGAGATTCAGAGCGTGCAGCGCTCAGGCGTGAGGGAAAAACTGTCCAAAATAGGGAGCTTGTTTCACCGCTGGGAGCTGCCTTGGCGTCGTTCTTTTCGTTCATTGTTGGCGCTCTCGTTCCTCTTTTGGCGGTCATAGTTCCTCCAGTTGAATTGCGTATTCCCATCGCCTTTGCCGCCACTCTGATCGCGCTCGCGACCACTGGATATGTTTCCGCGCGTATTGGAGGTTCGCGTCCTTTTCGACCAACTTTCCGGGTAACTCTCGGAGGATTCCTGGGTCTGGGCGCGACTTTTCTTATCGGATATCTCTTTGGTGTGATCGTTGCTTAGCAGTTGGGCTGGACGAAATTATCGGGACTTGAGCTAAAGCGCGGAACTATCGCGCGCAAAATGCGCGGAATCATCGTTCGCACAAATCTCGGAATGATCGAACACGTAGAAAGCGCGGAATTATCGCATGAGTAGAAAGCTCGGAATTATCGTGTGGGGGTAAAAAGCGGGTGGGAGCGCTTTTGCGCTCCCACCCGCTGGTGGTATTTAGTTCGTTACCGAGGATATGAGCCGGCGATGCCGTGCTCGGCGTTAGTTGTTCTCGGTGGCGTCCTCGACCACGTCCTTGGCTTTATCGGCCAGTTCCTGAGCCTTGTCAGCACCATCCTCGGCCGCATGCTGAGCAGTGGATGCTGCCCGCTTTCCAGACTCCTTCGCCGAATCGGCGAGGTCTTCGGCCTTATCCTTGGCTGAATCAGCCAGGTCCTCAGCCTTTTCCTTCGCCTGCTCAGCTACGTCGCCAGCCTTCTCAGCCGCATCTTCAGCGCCATCGGCAACCTTGGCAACGGCGTCGTCGTCGGCAGACTCCTCGGAAGGATTATCGACATCCGCCCAGTAGGACTCGGCCCAAGGATCTTCGGTGGGCTGGCTGCGCTTCCACAGGAAGTAGACCGCAACGCCGAGCCCGCCTACCAGAGCGAGAGTGCCGAAGACCTTGCCGCCGCGAGAACGCTTCTTCTGCGGCTCCGGCGTCTGCAACTCACGCGATGCGCTGCGGCCAACCTTCTTAGCCGTCTCAGCAACATTGCCGTCGTAGTCGCGCGCGGCATCGGCCGCGGCCTGCCAAGCGCGATGGGCGCGGGGCAGGTAATCGTTCTTCACCTTCTCCGCCAAGCCAGATCCGGCATCCTTTGCGTCGTCGATATAAGGCTGAGCCTTGCTCTTCGCATCCTCGATGTACGGCCGGGCCTTGTCGGCCGCTTCCTCCAGATACGGACGCGCCTTATCCGCGATTTCCTGGGCGCGCGGGGCCGCCCAGTCATAACCCTGCTTGGCGTAATCCTGCAACTTCTCGTTGGCGGCCTTCGCGTACTCCTGCACATCAGAAGCAGCGTGCTTGGCCTGGCGCTCGAAGCGCTTCGAATAGAACTTGCCCTTCAGCTTCGCCTTCTTCGCGCGCTTGTCAGCCTCTGAACGCAGAGAATCGATTTGATCGAGAATGCGATCGACCTCTTCCTGCGCCTTCTTTTCGGCGTGCGTCTTACCAAAACTCATGGAACGACCTCCTATTGTTTACGCGGAGGTTCTCCCCGCGGAATTTTCACTTGCCTATTCTTCCACCATTTGGCGGCTGAATGTCACTCAAGTCACGCTACCCGAGGATCTTTCACAAATGGCCGATTTCAGGAGGTTGTTCGGCGTTCCGCGCAACTCTGTGCGAGGATATAGCCCATGAACGCTATTTTTCATACGAGTGAAGGTGACATCGCGGTAGAGCTCTACCCCGAGCAAGCCCCCGAAACCGTCGCCAACTTTACGGAGCTGGCAACCGGAAAGCGCGAGTGGACCGATCCCGCAACGGGTAAGAAGAATTCGGAGCCGCTGTACGACGGCACCATTTTCCACCGCGTCATCTCCGGTTTCATGATTCAAGGTGGCGATCCGCTGGGCAACGGTACCGGTGGACCGGGATACACGTTCGACGACGAAATTGCTCCCGACCTGAATTTCCAGCAGCCGTACGTCCTGGCAATGGCAAATGCTGGCACGCGTTTCGGCAAGGGCACGAATGGCTCGCAGTTCTTCATCACCGTGGCGCCGACGCCTTGGCTCCAGGGCAAGCACACCATTTTTGGCCGGGTTAGCGACGAAGCGTCGCAGGCGGTTGTGGACAAGATTGCCCAGACCCCGACCGGAGGAAATGACCGACCCCTCGAGGACGTTCTGATCGAATCGATCGAGATTTCGGAGTAGATCAGGATCTCCGAATAGAGGGTAGGCAAGTGCTACTCGGGGATCAATTCTTCGATCCCCACGCGGGCGCGACCACAGCTGTGGCAGCGCCCGCGTTCGCATTTGCTCGGAATCTTCGGCCCGGGCTGAATTCGCCGTCGTGCGGTAACGTCGGAGAAGGATAGACGCGGCGCCGAAACCCGGTGCTTCGTCCAAATAACTTGTGCCGTGGGACGGCGCCGGGTAGCTCGCCGAGTTTTTCAGCGATCCACCCAGCAGGCTCCAGTTTCACAGCACCTCGCCAGGGAATATATAACCGCAACCAGGGAATATATAGACGTGGAAGAGCAATCAGTAACCGAGCGGAGGGCCTACAGACCGTGGGCAACGGTCGCTCTTATCGCCATCAATATCGGTGTCTACCTGGTGGAAATGGTGTGGTCGGGCCTCAGCCAGGCGCTACTTTTCGCCCCCGGAATCGCCGAAGACCAGCCATACCGCTTCATTTCATCAGCTTTTGCGCACTCGGGCTTCTGGCACCTCATCTTCAATATGTACGCGCTCTGGCTGATGGGAATGTTCCTCGAACGCGCGATCGGACGCTGGCGCTTCGTCATGCTTTACGCGCTCGCGGCAATCGGCGGCAATGTCTTTGTGCTCCTCACCGCCTCCGAGGACACCATGGGTTGGTGGACCGGCGTCGTCGGCGCTTCCGGAGCCGTTTTCGGCCTGTTCGGCGCGCTTTTCGTGGTTCAGCGTCACCTCGGGCGCAACGACGTGCAGCTCCTGGTCATCATTGGAATTAACCTGGTTATCGGCTTTATGCCAGGCATGAACATTTCCTGGCAGTCGCACGTGGGCGGACTCATCGTGGGCGCGATCCTCATGGCCGCCACCCTGCGTCCTCTCAAAAAAGGCCGCAACGCCAGCGCCGTCCGTGACGTTTTGGTCTACTTGGGCGGGCTCGCCCTCCTCGTGGCGCTGATCGTCTACTCTTACGCCTAGTTTCCTAGCCTTCGGGTTTTTCCGACGACGCCGTAGCGCGCAACGCCGCGGCGGGCGCAGGCCGCCGGTAGAAGGCTCGGCCTTATCGATGGTTCCGCGACTTTTGCTGCGGGAACCCGCGCCTGGTAGGAAGCGCGGATTTATCGATAGTTCCGCGGGTTATCTCTCAAGGAACTGGTTCCCGGTAGAAAGCTCGGAATTATCGATTTCGGTGCGAGGGGTGCTGGGTTGAGGAGAAATACATAGATGTAATTACACGCATGTAATTATCCACAGACTTGTGCACCGTTGTGGAACCTCGACCGAATTACATCGATGTAGTTTTCCACAAATGTGTGCACAGTTGGGGATTCAAGGCCTGGGGATGGGTGGTGCAAAAGGCCAAAAAGGCGTGGCATCTCGGAATGAGATGCCACGCCTTGTGGATTGCATGTCGCCGGTCAGGACTCCGCTAGAAGACCTTGGAGCGGAATCGGACCAGAGCTAGTCACCCAAGCCAGTTCCAACGTTTCGCGCTGCCTGGATCCAGGGGTGGTCGATCGGTACCAGCTTGTCCTGGCCCGCTACCTCCTCGAGGGGAACCGGGGTTGCCGCACCGTTTTGCGAAGCGATCATGACGCCAAATTCGCCCGCGGCTACGGCCTCTGCACCAGCTCCACCGAGCAATGTCCCCAGGAGTCGATCTTCGGCGTCGGGAATTCCACCGCGCTGGACGTAACCGAGAATGGTGACGCGTGCTTCTAGGCCGGTGGCGGCTTCGAGCTGCTCGGCCACCCGGAACGTCGAATCGCGCTCATTGGCTTCAATTGCTCGGCGGTGGGCCTTGGCGGCCTGCTTTGCGGCTGGGCTTTGCGCGTGGGAGACGAGGTCGTTCGCGGCGGCGAGCTGCTCGGCAACCTCGGTATCGTGCGCTCCTTCGGCTACCGCCACAACCGAGAACGGCCGCCCGTGAGCGGCGCGGCGCTTGATGTAGTCGGCGCACCTTTCGATCGAATAGGGAATCTCCGGAATGAGGATAATATCCGCGCCTCCGGCAATTCCCGCTCCGAGCGTGAGCCAACCGGCGCGATGTCCCATGAGCTCAACAACGATAATGCGGTGATGGGAGTGCGCGGTCGAATGCAGGCGGTCAATTGCCTCGGTTGCGATTCCCATCGCGGTGGAAAAGCCGAAGCTAGTATCCGTGTGCATGATGTCGTTATCGATCGTCTTGGGTAAATGAATGACGGGCAGTCCGGCGTCGACCAAACGCTTTGCATTCTTCGCGGTTCCGCCCCCGCCGATAAAGACGAGCGCATCGAGGTCGTCCTTTTCGAAGTTCTCCTTGATCTGCGGGATGGCGTTATAGGTGCCGCCTTCGCCGTCGGGGAACTTGTGGACCTTATCGCGCGAGGTGCCGAGCATCGTTCCGCCCATTGTCAGAATTCCAGCGAGTTCTTCGTTTCCGAGCTCTTGGAAGCGGTTTTCCACCAGGCCGGTGATGCCGTTGCGGAATCCGATCAGTTCCATGCCGTGCAAGCTGATGGCGGTTTTGCCGAAGCCGCGAATCGCTGCATTGAGTCCGGGGGAATCGCCGCCAGCCGTCAAAATCCCAACACGCTTCTTCTTCGACATACTTTCTCCTCAGTTTTCGGGATACGTGTGCCGATCGGCCTTCAGATGCAGATCGTGCTATTCGCGTTGAGAACCCACGCGGTTCGCCGCGGGCCTTTCGCCCACCATCGATAATTCCGCGTTTTTGCCGCAACTAGTTCAAGGTTACTCCAGACTGGAGTTATTCGTGATCCCGGGATTATCCCCTAAGGATTCGACGTGGGGAGCGCCACGCGGGTAGCGGCGGATTCTCTCAACGGGCACGCTGAGGGGACGAGGGCAGGCAAGTTTGCAGGAAGGGCGAGTGCGCGGGCAGCCGCGTAAAAAACGCGGAATTATCGAAAGGGCTGGAGATAGGAAATCTCCGCTAGCGCGGACAATGCCATGCAAGCGGAGATCTCAAAGCTATCGGATTTATGCGGCGGGGGTTATCGTCAGGGATCCGCGTTCAGGAACCCGCATTCAGCGACCGGGCCGGATGTTCCCCACTGCCCGATCGCGACCGCACCTCGGCGGGCTACAGTTCACGGGCTTCGGCGTCGACCATGAACGCCAACGAGGGTCTTTTCCACCGGAAAGTAACGCCCGCGCGAAGTGCCAGGCGCTAAAACCCCAGGTAAGCGCTAGCGCCACCCCATTGTCATTAAGAACCCGGCGATCAGCAAACCGAAGCCGATAAAGAGGTTCGCCTGACCGAGGCCCGGGATGGGCAGAGCCACGTGAGACACGTAGGCCACCACGATCACAATAAGGCCCAGGATCATAAGCGTGCACATAAGCGGCGCCCACCAATTCGGGGAGCGGCGCTTATCGCGCGGAATGCTCGGCTTGTGGCGATCTTCCTCAGTGAGCTTTTCCTGAGCTTCCTGATCGGCCTTCGTACCGGGCCTACGCTTGTCCGCAGCTCGTTCCGTCCGACGATGACGCGTTTTTGAACGACGCCGAACTTCTTGTTCTTCGGCGTCAGCTGTAACGTCTTGAGCCTCGAGCTCGTCATCAGTTCTTGCCATCAATGTACCTTTCCCGGGTGTCTACCGCGTCCAAGCCTATCGAATGCCAGTAGATCCGGCACTTTAATGGGCTTTGCTAGGGGCGGTGGGCTTGCGCACAACCGAAGGCAGTTTAGCCAGGAAATTGGACGTGTGGGGGTTTTGGTGCTAGTTCGCTTATAAATTCACGTTAGGGCTTTTGAGCGGTGCGGGGCGGTAGGCGACGTCGGACGCGTGTGGCGGAAAGCGCCCGCAACGGGAATCGACCGGAACGTGAGGCGCTCCAAATGGAAAGTGCCCAATACGAAAAGCACTCGCAACGGGACCCGCCTTAAATGCTAAGCGCCTGAAATGTATAGCGCCTTAAACGCGAATCGCGAAAAGAAACGCGGAATCATCGCAGAGCACGCGCTGTGGGTGAAATAGGGATTAGTGTTACTGCCGGACACTCTGTAGAACGGATACCCTTACCGCGGTATTTGGTAGATAGGAGGGCCATGTCGGATCGATCTGGGTCTTGGGGTCAAATGAGAGACGGCCACCACCCGCGTCATGCACGACGGGCGGATGCGGAACCGGCGTCTGTTGCCTTTGCGGAATGGCAGGGGTCTGAGCAGCGCGCCACAACCTCGGGCGCTCATGCGCAGAGGGAGGATGAACCCAAGCCCCGGCGCAGATCCGGTCACGTCCTCAACGCGATTCTCGGCGGAATTGGCGAGCTTCTTATAACCGCGGGTGTGCTGGTAGGTCTTTTCATTATCTGGCAGGTTTACTACACGGATATTGGCGCGAATCGCGATCAGGCCTCCCAGGTGTCCGAGGCGCAAAAGCAATGGGGCGATCCGCGCTCGACCGACAAGATTGGTGAGCCGCGCTACGACGAGCCGCCAGCGGCAAAGCACGTGACGACGCCGGGTGAGCTCGAAGGCATTGTGTATATCCCGCACTTTGGTAGCGACTGGGCATATACCGTCAAATACGGCGTCGACCTGGAAACCATTATCGACACCGGAAGTTTTGGTCACTACGAGACGACGCAGTACGTGGGCGAGGTCGGAAATTATGGCGTGACAGCGCACCGGCAAACGTACGGCGCGGCGATGCGCGACGTCGACAAACTTGAAGACGGCGACTCGATCATTATTCAGACGCAGGATGCCTACTACGTCTACAAAGTGAGCGGCGAGGAAATCGTGCAACCCAGCGTTGTTGAGGTGCTTGCTCCGCATCCGGGCCATCCCGAGCTACCCGCGGAGAAGAGAATGCTCACGATCACCACCTGCCATCCGCCCTTCGTTTCAAATGAGCGTTGGATCGTTTACGCAGAATTTGATCATTGGGTGCCCGTGTCGGAGGGCAAGCCTGCTGAACTCGTGAATGGAGCGAACAAGTAATGTACGGATGGATCTGGCGGCATCTCCCTGGCCCCGGTTGGCTGAAGTTTTTCGAGGTTTTGATCCTTCTGGCCATCGTCGTGTACGTGCTTTTCGAGTTTGTTTTCCCCGTGATTAACGACTACTACCGCCCGGTAGATACGACGATCGTTCCCGCCGAGTCCACCGAATAGCGCTCGCGAGTTTTTGAGCTCGGTCGGGGCGAGTTTTTCGGGCTCGGTCGCTTGGTCGGGGGCTGGTAAGCGGCGGCGTACTGAGGTGTGGCACGATGGCGTGACGCTGTGCGGCAACGCGAGCTTATCCGTACATGCCTAGCGTCTAGGCGTGCCTAGGCGCTTAAACTCCCCATCCCGCAACTTTCGCGGAATCATCGCTGGGCGGGCCTAGGCACCGGCTCTATCTGCGGGCTCTTCGACCTCGGTCGGTTGGGCGGGTTGCGTCGGCGTCGGCGTCAACGTGGGCTCGGGAGCAACACCCACGAATAGCGTCACGCTACTACCAACCTCAACCTTGCGCCCCGCCTCAATAGACGTGTCCACCACCGTGTTGATCTGCGACGGGTCCTGCACGGGCTGGTCGATGCGGTTCACCACCGTCAGGCCGGCCTCCTTGAGGGTCGACGTCGCCGCTTCTGGCGAATAACCAACCACGTCAGGAACCTCGGTCTGTCCACTCGCGATGTAGATGACGATTTGGGTGCCCGGGGCGACTTCTTCACCAGCAGCGGGCGAGGTGCGAACAATCTTGTTCTTCGCCTGCGTCGGATCATCGACGATCGTCTGGTCGCCAATGCTCAGCTCGGCATTTTCAAAAGCATTGCGGGCCTGATCAAAGGTGAAACCAGTAACGTTGGGGACCTTCACGGACGAAGGCCCGGAGGAGAAGCGAACCGTGATGGTTTGCCCCAACTCAACGCGGGTCCCCACCGAAGGATCCGAGGAAACGAAGTCGCCCTTAGCGACGGTGTCCGAACCGACGTCGGTTCCGCGCTGGAACACGAGGCCGGCATTCTCGATCTCGCGCCGGGCCTGGGATTCGGTCATGCCCGTCATATCGGGCACCGAAACAATTTCTGCCTGCGTTTGGGTGGGCGTCGGGGCGGGCGCGGGGCCACGATTATTGAGGAATAGCCAGCCTCCAACACAGGCGGCGATGAGGAGCAAAACAATGGCAAGCCAGATGGGCCATTTGCTCTTCTTCTCCTCTGCCGGGCGCCCCGACGTCGTCGGAATTTGCCCCGTGGAATAGGCGGGGTAATTGCCCGTGCTGTAGGCGGGGTAGTTTCCGGTTCCCGAGGCGCCGGGATACGTGCCGGTGTGGGAACCGGCGACGCCCGGGTAGGTACTCGTTTGGGTTGCCGCGCCACCCGGGATACCGAAGGCGCGAGTCGCGGCACCATAGGCTTGGGTCGCCGCGGGAGCGTTTCCGGGAACCATGTGGTTCGAAGTCCACGAGGTGACGGCCGGAGCCGCAACGCCTTCTCCACGCGCTGCCGCCAGCAAATCCTCGCGGAACTCGACCGCCGTCTGGTAGCGGTCATCGCGGTTTTTGGCGAGCGCCTTCATAACGACGCGGTCGATGGAATCGGGAATGTCGGGGGCGAGCTGGGACGCTGGTTGGGGAGTTTCGGACACGTGCTGGTAAGCCACCGCAACCGCGGAATCTCCGACGAAGGGCGGCTTGCCGGTCAAAAGTTCGTAAAGCACGCAACCGGTTGAATATAGGTCTGAGCGCGCATCTACCACTTCGCCGCGGGCCTGTTCAGGCGAAAGGTACTGCGCGGTACCGACCACGGAATTGGTCTGCGTCATAGTGGCGGCAGAATCGGTAATGGCTCGCGCGATGCCGAAATCCATCACCTTGACCTTGCCGTCGGTGGTCAACATGATGTTTCCGGGCTTGATATCGCGGTGGATGATGCCTTCGCGATGCGAGTATTCAAGTGCGGAAAGAACGCCAACGACGATCTGCACAGCCTCCCCGATCGGAACGGGATCGTGGCCCTCAAGGAGCGAGGCGACAGTGCGTCCCTTCACGAGCTCCATCACGATATAGGGAAGTGGAATTTCGGTTCCTGAGCTCGACTCAACGATCTCTTCGCCGGTGTCGTAAACGGACACGATGGACGGGTGATTGAGCGCCGCCGCAGACTGTGCTTCACGGCGGAATCGCGCGAGGAAAGTGGCGTCCTGGGCCAGGTCACCGCGCAGGATCTTGATACCGACGGTCCGCGAGAGCCGGGTGTCGTAGCCGCGGTGCACCTCAGCCATGCCGCCGCGTCCGATGAGATCACCGACCTCGTAGCGGTTTCCGAGTACGCGGGGAATATCAGTCACGTCGCGTCACCTTTCTCCTCTTTAGCCAATCTCGCGTTAGCGCTTGTCAAAGCCTAACGCAGCTTCGTTTCCAAGATCTTTTTCGCGATAGGGGCGCAGACGGATCCGCCGTCGCCGCCCCAACCCTTATGGCCCGCATTTTCCACGAACACGGTTATCGAATACGTGCGGTCCCCAATTGTTGCATTGGCGACGAACCACGTATGCGGCGGGGTTTGGGCGTTGATTTCCGCGGTGCCGGTTTTGCCCTGCACCTCAACGCCGTCGATAGCGGCTCTTTTCCCGGTTCCATTCTTCACTTCATCCGCCATCATTTGCTGCATATATTTCGCGGTATCTTCGCTCATCGGGGTAGAAAATACCTCGGGTTGCGTTTGGGAAATCTGTTCCAGATCCGCGGTAAGAGTGCGCTTGACCCCGTAGGGCTTCATTAAGACGCCGTTGTTGGCGATAGCCATGGCGATCATCGTCATTTGCATGGGGGTAACGCGGATGTCGCGCTGGCCAAATGAATCCATCGCAAGTGCGGCGGAATCTTCGGGCTGGGGGAAACGCGATGCAGAAACCGGTAGCGGCGTGGTGAATGATTGATTGAAACCAAACTTCTCCGCTTGGGCGATCATTTTCTCGGCGCCAACACTGATGCCGCCGATCGCAAACGGAGTGTTGCAAGACTGCGAAAATGCCTGGTTGAGCTTTACCTTGCCGGAGCCGTCGCCGCAGGGAAGCCGGCCGGGATTATAAATAACGTGCGTCGTCCCCTGCGGCGAAAATTCCGTCGGAGCTTCCACTTCGGTATCCGGCGTAATGTTCAGGTTTTCCATCATTGCCACGGAAGTGAGCAACTTGAACGACGAGCCGGGAGCGTACTGGTCACCGCCGGTCGCCCGATCAACCATTGGTTCGTTGGGATCTTCCCGTAGCGCCTCATACGATGATTCCGCGCTTTCGCGCGAGTGTACAGCGATGCTGTTCGGGTCATAGCTTGGGCTGGTGTATTGGGTAAGGATCTCACCCGTGTGGGCGTCGGCAATGACAACGGCGCCGCGTTGCCCAGCCATTGCGTCATGAGCGGCCTGTTGCAATTCGGGATCGATCGTCAGTTCCACCCCGCCGCCCTGCGGCTGCGATCCGGTGAAAAGCTCTTGAATTCGTTGTACCGCGAGCGAATCATCGGAGCCGCCCAGCACACCGTTCATTGCTGCCTCAATACCCGTCATTGAGTTGAAGGCGGTTGAGAAGTAGCCGGTGAGATTAGCGTAAAGCGCACCTTGAGTGTAAACGCGCTGGTAGGAATACGCATCGTTCGAAGGTTCCGAGGTTGCGATAGCTTCTCCGCCGACGACGATCGGACCGCGTTGCGTGCCGTACTGCTTGTAAAGAGTCCGTACATTCCAGGGATTGGCGTTCAAGCTTCGCGCACTGAAGAACTGGATATACGTTGCGGATGCGGCAAGTGCCAAAAACATCACGCAGACGACGGCAACGAGCTGGCGAATCGGCTTATTCATCGGTGCTGGCCCCCTTTGCATTTCGCGGGTGGGACGGTTCGGTAGCTTTCTGCTTGCTCGTTAAAAGCTCGGAATTATTACTTTGGACGGGCTGAGAGTGGCGGGTAGCGACGGCGTCGTCCCCATTACCCCAACCTAGGCCGGAAGCGAGCGACGATGATGGCACGGTTGCGTGAGTTTGTGTGGGGTCGGAAGAAATGTCGGAATCTTCGCTGTGGCTGGTGGAGGCGATCGCCTCGATCTCATCCGTCGAGGGAATCGCCGCAGCGTGGGCCGGACGGCGTGAAACATCGGAAAGCCGTAACAAGAGCCCCACGACGATCCAGTTGGATATAAGAGCGGAACCGCCCTGAGCGAGGAACGGTAATGCGAGACCGGTGAGGGGAATAAGGCGCGTAACGCCGCCGACCACGATAAAGCACTGGATCGCGATCACGAACGCGAGGCCGGAGGCCAGAAGTTTGCCGACGCCGTCGCGCAATTGGATGGCGGTTCGCATTCCGCGGCCCACGAAAAGAATGTTGAGCGAGAGAATGGCCAAAACCCCAACTAATCCGAGTTCTTCAGCGAACGAGGCGAAGATGAAATCGGATTGCGCCGCGTAAACAAGGTTGGGGTAACCCTTGCCTAGACCGGTTCCGAATAGGCCACCCGAGGCCATACCGAACCAGCCCTGGACGAGTTGATAGGAACCGCCGGCTGAGCCGTAGATATCGGGATCAAATGCGTCCATCCAGATATTGAAGCGGGCCCGTACGTGTGGAACCGTCGTCGCGATGAAACTGACCCCCGCAACGGTGAGAATTCCGCCCATAATGAGCCAGCTGATGCGCTCGGTAGCCACCCAAAGCATGGCGACGAAAAGCCCGAAGAATAGAAGGGCCGTTCCGAAATCGCGCTGGAAAACGAGCACCGCCATGCACATTGCCCAAGCGGCGAGGAGCGGAACGATGTGGCGTAGCTTAGGGAAGCGAATGCCAAGAATTTTTGGGCCGGCGAGCGAGAGATTATCGCGTTCGGTGACCAGATAGGCGGCGAAGAATACGGCGAAGCAAATCTTCGCGAGTTCGGCGGGCTGGAACGAGAATCCCGCCACGCGTATCCAGAGCCGCGCGCCATTGATGGTTCGCCCCACGCCGGGAAGCAGAGGCAAAAGTAGCAACAAAATACCTACCACAAGCGCTGACCACTTGTAGTTGCGAAGCATTCGATAATTCCGCGTTAGCATCACGGTGAGAACAAAGAGCACGAGGCCAGCGCCGGTCAGGATGAGCTGTGAGCGTGCCCCGTGGGTATCGGCGGCGGAGTCAATGCGATAGATCATTGCCAGGCCGAGAAGATTCAGAGCCAGAGCAATTGGGAAAAGCACGGGATCTGCGTACGGAACCATCCACCTAATGACCAGGTGAACGGTCAAAACTACCACCAGGCCGATAATTCCGAGCTGTGTGAGCTGCGGCGGGAGCCCCTCGTTACCGAGGCCGTCCCACACTAGGCAGTAGGCGGCGAGGCCTAGCCCCAGAGCGGTTAAGAGGAGCAAAAGCTCTGGAATACGGCCCTTTCGCGCCGGTGCGGATACAACAACGCTCACTCTTACTCACCGGCTTCCGAACTATTTGATGATTCCGCCGAATTTGCGGAGGGCGTTGCCGGGGCTGCGGGTGACGGTGAGGATTCCGTTTCCGAAGGTGAAGACGTTGCCTCATCAGGCACAACCTGGGATTTCAGATTCTCGACGACGTCGCGAATTTCCGCCAACGAACCACGCGTAATAGGTTGCTCGAGGCGATCCTGGGCCACCGGCGTGAGATCCTCGACGAGCAAGCCGGTCTCCTCGATTGGCGAGGAAAGATGTAGCGATCCGATCACCTGGGGAATACCGCGATAAATCAAGACTCGTCCGCTATCTGTACCGACGTAAAAACGTGACTGGGTCCAGCGGTATGCGAAGAAGCACCCAGCCACCAGCAGAGCGAGGACGGCCAGGGCGGCCGTGAGCCCGGCCAGGCCGAAACGTTGCTTATGTGAGGTTTTGGTATTCGCGGAATCTTCGGTCGCGAGATTCGCAGAATTCGCGGAATTATTGCCGGCGGTGAGTTTGGCGGCGCGTGCAGCCGCGGAGGTCCCGCCGCGCGTTGGCCTTCGGTAATCATGGGCCGCACTCCCAACGACGACGGCCTGAGACGGGCCGTGTTCGCCGTCGGTATCCTCGAGCACATCCGCTAAAACTACCGTCACGTTATCCGGGGCACCCGCGGCAAGTGCCAGGTCGATAAGGTGTTCACCAAGCTCATGGAGATCTTCGATCATTGCCATGGCGTGCGAAATCGTATCGAGTGTGACGACGCCGAAAAGTCCGTCGGAACACAAGAGCCAGCGATCCCCGGGCTGTGCCTCGCGGATTGATTCGTCGAGCTCAACCTCGCCTGGGGTATCGCCGAGGGCACGCATAATGACGTTTCGCTGCGGATGATGCTCGGCTTCTTCGGGGGTGAGTTGCCCGTGATCGACCAGGTACTGAACCAGGGTATGGTCGTGCGTTACCTGCTTCATCTCACCGCCGCGCATGAGATATGCGCGCGAATCCCCAATGTGGATCATTCCAAGCTTATTTGAGGAGCGCAAAATCGCGATGCAGGTGGTGCCGAGGCCTGCCAATTTGGGGTTCTCCGCCACCCGCCCCAGCATATCTTCGTGGGCGTCGTTGACGGCTTTGCGCAGTAGCGGTAGCAGGTCGTCTGCGGCATGTGAATCGTCTATTTCAGCCAGATGCGAGATTGCGACAGACGATGCGACGTCGCCGGCGGCCGCGCCACCCATGCCGTCAGCAACAGCAATGAGGTGCGGGGAAGCGTAACCGGCGTCCTGATTGTTGCTCCGAACTAGGCCGACGTCGGAAAACGCAGCATACCGCAGTCGAATATCACTCAAACTTGTAGCTCCATCGTGGTTTTCCCGATCGTGACCTGCACTCCGGGCGTGAGGGCAACGGGCTCATTAATGCGCGCCCCGCCGATATACGTTCCATTTGTTGACTGCAAATCCTCGATCCACCAGTACCCGTCGCGGAAGAAAAGTTTTGCATGCCGCGAAGAAGCGTAGGAATCATCGAGTACGAGGGAGGAATCAGGGGAGCGCCCGATCAGCAAAGGTGATCGACTCAGCGGAAGAACCGTACCCGTTAGGGGTCCGCCGACCACAGCGATGACTGGCTGCGGGATCAGTCTTGCGGGTTCTGGTGGAACCTCCGCAGGGGCGGAATCTTCGTGATGCGTTTCGGGCGCGCGACCGTGTTTCGACGACGTCGACTTCCGAGCACGAATTGCGGTCCCCGAGGTATCTCGCCGCACCACCATCACAATTCCGAGAACGAAAATCCAGGTGAGAGCGAGGAAACCAAAACGCAATAAGGTGAGAAAAAGGTTCATCGTCTAAGCGCTTTCGCCTTCCCAAAACATGATGTGCGTACGTCCGATCGTGATCGTGTTCCCGTCCACCAACGTGGCTGCCGGCACCCGATGGCCCTCAACATACGTACCGTTCGTTGAATCCAAGTCGGTGGCAATTACGCCGTTCGGCGTTACCTGCAATTCGAGGTGTCGGCGCGAAACACCGGAATCATCGATGGTGATATCGCAATCGGATCCGCGCCCAATGATCGTCGTCGTTCCCGTGAGGATATAGCGATCCTTGCCTATCTGGATCATTGGATTTTCTTCCGAGGCGACGTTCGAGGTTGCGGGAGCGACGGCGCCGCGGGTCGTCTTCGTCAAAACTTTCACGGAACCTTCGCGGACCGCAGGATCTTCGGAGAATAAGATTCTGATTGCCCCAACGAAGAGGTAATCCTGGCTAGTTGCGTGCTCGGCTAACGCGTGCTCGAACTCGTCGATAAGTGCGTCTTCCCCCCAGTTCTCAACTCGTTCAAGATCCGGGGTTGCCAGTAGAACACTGAATTCGTTCGGGGAGATCGTCCGATCGCGAGAGAGCCTCGCAACGTCCCGATCCATCGATTTCTTCATCTCGGTGAGGATTTCCACGGGTTTTAGCTCCGAATGGAAGGCGCGAAAGGCGCCAGCCACGGCATTTTCCACGCCTTTCTCAAACCTGCCAAACGCGCCACTCATCGCACGACCTTTCCGTCTTTTCTCCACCTCAACCTAAATCCTAGCGAACGGGAGACCATCGCGCGGAATTCATGGGCTTTCTCGAGATGTAGCTTTCTGCGACTGGCCCGATGCTTTGGCTCCCACACTTCGCGCCGAGGAGTATAAACGCGGAATTATCGGTGAGAAAGGAGGGGCGGAGGACGTTTCTTCCCGTTCCTTGCGATGGTTCCGCGTTTGTGCGACCGTCAACACATTGGTTTTGCTTGGAATCTGGTTTTTTGACCTATAAGCTGGAGTTCGCGCTTAATTGTCGATTACCGGCAGTTAATCATGCTCGAGTGGCGGAATTGGTAGACGCGCACGGTTCAGGTCCGTGTGCTCGTGAGGGCGTGGGGGTTCGAGTCCCCCCTCGAGCACCAAGTAAATAGAAGAAGTGGCGTAGTTTCAGCGGAAACTGCGTCATTTTTTTCGGCCGGACGGCCGGTCGCGTTGCCGTTGCCCTTGGTTTTTGCAGAGCCGAGTAACTAAAGGATAACGCCGGGATGTGCGCTTTTTACTGCGGCGAGGTCAAAGCCTTGGCGCTCCAAGATGATTCCGAGACGTTCGGTTAAACCGCATATATTCCACGGAAGGTCGGGGAGAACGGGGTTGAGATTTCGGCCCAGCGCTGACCAATTCCCGCAGAACCTCCATTCTTCACCCCTTTGATCCCAAATATGGAAAGGCGAGGGCGGCTCGGTGAAGGGAATGACGGTGTCGCGGAAGTGAAGATCATCCGCGCGCGCGATAATTTCCGACCAGCCAACGGATTTTCGCTCGTGAGCCCGCGCGGCATCACGCGCGATCTGGCTGGGTTCCAAATGAACGACGCCGTCGTACTCGATGGCGAGCCGATAGGCAGTGAGTTGCAAATCTGGGGTGCGGAGACTGTTGGGGAGCACTGTTATGGGCTTATTGACGGACGGTTCAGGAAAACCCGCCGCGACGATGACGAGGCGCGACGTCGTTTCCATTGGTGAATCCGCGCCGACCCGAGCATGGCGAAGCGCTGCTCGCGCCATCGGCAGGCCACGAATTTTCCGATGTTTTCGCACCGCACTCCGGAGCGAATCCATCGTCGAGTATGGATTTGTTCGCGCTTCGAACTGTTCCCGCGGCACGCGTAAAAGATGGTCAGCAACCTGCGTCGCCTCCATCAGGCTCAAACTCTTGCACAAATCTAGGAATGTTCGCTCTCTGGTCATGATACGCAATTCGGTGCCCGAGGAGACGTGGCGGATTAAGACGACGTCGTCGGCGGGAAGTTCACCGAAACCCCAACGAACCTGACCTACGATTTTCCCGCGGCGCTTCACGCCGTTGCGTAGGTGGACGGGGGCGTCGGGTTCCCACACTGCGAGGCGGCTCGGGAGTGGCAGGCCCCAGACGCGGGCAGCGGAAACATGGGTGATAACGGCGCTGGGATGTTTGCGTGTGAGGGCGGCGAGGAAATCAAGTTCGGTGACGACGACGGACGAAAGCGCGTAGAAACCCCGGGCTACCCGTTTGAAGTGTCGACCGCGCAATAGGCAGTAGGGGACGCCTTGCAGAAGGGCCTCTTGTGGCGTGAAAACGCGCAGGCCAAGGAGCGTTTCGAGGGTGCGGATACCTATTGTCGAATCTGGCGGTTGCCGGCCGGAAGTGGATTGTGCACGCGAGCTATCGACGCCGGCGCTGCCAGCCGGGAGTACCGGTGGAGCGCCTTGTGGTACCGGGAAATTCTGTGGAAGCGGACCGCCCTCTGGCGCCGGGCGCCGTTGCGACGGGGGGACGTTTCGCGGCCCGGAAAGCGGGAGCGGACGGCGAAAGAAAACGGCACCGGGGACCTCGGAGAGCCCGAGGACTCTCAACAGGCACCTTGAGAAGAAAAGCATGGTCTGCTGATGAAAGACGCTTTTACCCGGGGATTTAGAAGCTGCAGGGGATCCCAAAAGCGCCTCTTCTGAAAAGGGACCCCTTCTGGGATGCGGCACGCGGCGCGGTTTTGTTCGCGCCGGGGATCTGGGTGGGCGCGGAGACTGCGATGGGGGAGGCGAGCTGGCTGAGCAACCTCGATCTTCACGTTTAGCGGTATTGGACCGAATTCTTTTCGATTGGTGAGTAATGTTCATGGCGACAATTTGCATCAAAACAAGCCGTCGCGTTGCCCCCGAGAGCGAACCTGTGGATAACTATGACGCGAGCCGTTTTGTGGAACGATTCCTATCCCCCACCTCCCCCTCGATAATTCCGTTTTAATCGCCGGACAGCGCCAGCTCCGCCGTGCCACCCTGGCCCCGATCATTCCGCACTTTCTCTGGATTCCTCCTCCCGTCTCCGGTTTCCCGGCCGGGAAACGGCCTAATCGCGTCTCGCTCGGGGAGGATTCGAAGAAGGTAAGGGGCCAAAAACGATAATTCCGCGATTCTTCTTGGGAAAGAATCGCGGAATTATCGTTTTGCTTGAACTGTAGCCAGCTACATGTTGGAGATTAGGGCCTCGTTGCTTTTTGCTCGGAGAGTGGGAATTCCTTGAGAAGCTCCCGTTCGAGATCGATGACGTTGAGGATTGTCTGAGTGGGATATGCACCAGAAATATACGTCCCATTGACGATAATTCCTGGCGTGGACTGCATTCCCATCGAAGAAGCGAAGGCGGTCTGACCGGCTACATAATTCTTCGTTTCCTCAGAGTTCATATCCGACTTAAACTTCTCGAGATCCAAGCCCAGTTGAGTAGCGATCGACGTGAGTGCATCCTCGTTGACCACCTGCTGCCCTTGGGCATTCGTCGTGAGAGCGCCTTGGGTGAAAAGCGCATCGGAGTATTCCCAAAATCGGCCTTGTAGACCCGCTGCGTGAGCGGCCTGAGCTGCGAGATCTGAACCATTCGCCGCGAAAATCGTGAAGTGGTAGAACTCGAGGCGAATATCTCCAGAATTGGCTAGATCCTCCAGCGTTTGCATGGACTCGTCGTGCAACTTCTGGCAGTAGTGGCACAAATAGTCAGAAAACACCTGAACTCGAACCGGCGCGTCCTCAGGCCCAATCGCCTCGCCGGTGTTCGCGGGTAGCGAGGGGGTGGCGAGCAAAGCACTCCGCACGTTGTCGTAAACAGTTGGTACGACGTCGCCATCAGTCATCGACCACCCCTTTTCCTGGGCGAGCTCCGCGTACCGACTAGCAATCGGATTCTGAGCAGCAATTTCTTCTGGGCTCGAAGTTGCCGACGACGCCGGATCTGGGGACTGGTTCGAACCTTGACTTTCGTTTCCGGTCTTCGGCTCAGTCCACACCGAGGTAGGGCGCTCCGATGGCGATGAATTCGCGTCTCTTAGGCGGGAGGGATCGGAAAGTACCATCAGCACGGCAGCGCCGACGACGAGGGCAATAATAACCAGGACAGTTACGACGATCGCGTACTGGCGCTTATCCTTCTTCTCTTCTTCCGGCGTGAGGGAGCCTTCGCGCAACGTCCACAGATGCTGAGGATCGTTGCTCGGGTAGCCGCCCGCAGCATCTTGCGAAATAGACGGATTTATCGTCGAGGCGGCGTCAGGAGCGGGTGTCTCTTGCGTGGAATTATCGGCCGCAAGAGACTCTTCAGAGGTCGCTTCCGTAGGGGTGCTCTCCTCCGAAGAAACAGGCATCTGTTCGCTACCGGTTTCCGGTTGAGAAGACTCCTCCGGCGTTAACTCCGGCCCCGATACTTCCTCCGAGCTTGTTGCCGACGTGCCAGAAAAGTTCGGAGCATCGGCGTCGTCTTCGTGATTGTCGTTATTCGGAATCAATCCTCGATCCACCCATCAATCATATTGACGAAAACTTCGGCGTCCTCATCGTCGAATGCGTCAAAAATGACGAGCTTGATCTTGCTGGGGTGCTGACGCATCCAGTCACTTACCGTCGTTAGCGCGATGCGGGCAGCGGCCTCGCGGTCGAAACGGCCGCGTCCGGTTCCCAGTGCGCAGAATGCGATCGACTCAATATCGCCCTGCTCAGCGGCAATTTCCAAAGAGGAGATGTAGCAAGCGCGGAGCTGAGCGCACTCTTCTTCGGTGGGTTCGCGCACGATGTCGAGCGTGGGCGAAAGGGTGTGGATGATGTAATTCGCGGGCAAGCGGTAAGCGCGGGTGATTTTTGCGCCCCCCGGAACCTCATCGCTTCCCTGGAGCTCGTGGATCTTCGCCCCGTCGTTGCGTAGCCACGGCCCGGCTTGGGAGTGGATCGACTGATCAGCGGAGGGGCGTCCAGTTTCACGGAATCCTTGCAGATCAGGACTTGCGCCCTCGACGACGGCGTCGACCACAAGCTCACGGATGTCGCCACGCCAAAGGACGGTGCGTTCGGCCACCGAGTAGTCCGATTCCGGCATGAGATCCGAAATCCGCTTGAGATGCTTTGCCTCGGTGCGTCCGAGGAGAGCGATCTTGCGGTAGAGAAGCTGGTTGACCGCGCGACCATACTTCTCGGGGATCGGCGCGGCGTCACGTTCGATTAGTTGAGCCTCGAGCTCGTCAAAAAGCTGGCGATCGGTCATTTTCTTTTGCTCGTCGGTAAAGCCGCCGAGCGCAATTTCGAAGAGTTCGCGATTGGAGCGGGGATCATTGCCCGGTACTGGCCACGGCTCGTCGAGCTTAATGGCTTCGCGATATTCGGAAAGTTCAAGCATGAGTACTCCTCCAAGTGGTTTCTCGAGTTCTAGGGTACCGGCCACGGGGCCGAGAATGTCGAGAAAGTGGTCCTGGATAAAGGGTAGGGCAAAAACGCGGAATCTTCGCAAAGGAGCACTCGCGGTGGAAAGTCAACCAATGCCGATAATTCCGAGTTTTCTCCCATCGAGCTCAAGGGCCGTATTAACTCGGGCAACGCGATAGGCGAACGTAAAAAAGGAAAATTGCTCCGCAAAAACTAGGTACCAACCGCATTTTTGTGCGCGGAGGAGTTGCAATCGAAGTGACTACCCAATCGGTTGAGACTTTCCATGGCGTCGCAAATGATGATTCCGCCAGATAGTCTTTTTCGCATGAGTACGAATGCACGCCAATCTGTTGGACGGCCGAATCTCGCCTATGACGCGGTTCTTGCGACCGATGGTTCATGTTCAGGAAATCCAGGGCCCGGGGGTTGGGCCTGGGTGGAGCAGATCTCGGGGGCACGAAATTCCGGCGGTTCCCACCAGACCACTAATAACATCATGGAACTGACGGCTCTGCTTGAAGGCCTCAAATACATTGGTCCAGAGCCGAATCTTCTTATCCGCTGCGATTCCCAGTACGTCATCAACACGGTGACGAAGTGGGCCCCGGGTTGGCGTCGACGTGGATGGCGCAAGGCTGACGGCAAGCCCGTGGCGAACCAGGAGCTGGTGGCCGCTCTACTTGAGATTTACGAGGCCCGCACCGGAAAAACGGATGTCGAATGGGTTCGTGGGCACGCGGGCGACGAAGCGAACGAGCTGGTCGATTCCATGGCGGTGGCGCAAACCCGCCAGCATGCTTAGGCCGGGTGCGTCGAGCTTCCGGTTAAATCACTGATCACGAGCTGGGGCGCCGCGAGCTGGCCTATGGGGGGTATCCGCGCCTCCCACCGAGTGTTCTGCCATTCTTGTTGGCACTTCTGAATGAAACGTTAGGGTAACAACTATGGAAAACTTTCGCGGAATCTTCGACGGCGGGGCAAGTGGTGAGGAGAGGCTCCTCTTTAATGAAAGAACAGAGGGAGCGGCGCTCGAGGACGTCGATGATGCGGAATCTTCGCATGAAATCCAGGCAACTCTCTGGCAGAATCCTGAGGATTCTGACCTGAGTGAGCCACCCCGCGCGAAGAAGATTCCGACCAAGCGGATCTTCCATGACGATGTTTACGTCGAAAACTACGAGTGGCTCCGCGATAAAAAAGATCGAGATGTGCTGAATCTTCTCAATGCGGAAAACTCATTCACCGATGCGACTTTGGCGCATTTGCAACCCCTGAGGGAGCAACTCTACGGGGAGTACAAGGCCCGGACCGTCGAAGCCGATACGTCCGTGCCCGTACGAAGCGGGGACTGGTGGTATTACGAGCGAACCTGGGAAGGGCGCGAATACCCGGCGGTCTTGCGGACTCCCGCTCGTAGTTCTCAGATTCCGGTAGTAGGTGGCGAGTTCGAGCAGCTGGTATGGGATGGCAATACCCTCGCGGCGGGAGAAGATTTCTTCCAAACCACTAGTTTCACTCCTTCGCCAAACGGAAAACTGGGGGCGATGGGAATCGATTTCCGCGGCGGCGAAACCTTCACTTTGCGCGTCTTCGATATAGAGACGGGCTTCGTCGTCGACGATTCCGTCACCGGGATGGGCTATGGCCTGGCCTGGACCGAAGATTCCGCCGGAATTATTTACTCCCGCGTCAACGAGTCCTGGAGGACGTGGCAGATATGGTTGCATCCGCTCGGAGCGCAGAACGATATCCTCCTCTACCAGGAAGATGACAATCAGTTCGAGATTTACCTTGAGGCCTCGCGAAACGGTAAATGGGTGATCGTTACCTCGGAGTCGCGTACCAATACGGAAGTGCGGCTGTTTTCGACGGCCAATCCTTCCGATAATTACGTTGTTTTTCCGCGCCAGCCAGATCTCGAGTACCGCGTGGCGCCTGCCGGCAACCAGCTTCTAATTGTCCATAATCTCGATAACCCCGATTTTGACATCGCTAGCGCTCCGATGCGTGCTTCCCGGCCGGAAGAATGGCAAACAATTTTCACGCCGGCAGCCGGTGAGCATATTGATGGAGTGGATGCTTATCGGGACTTCGCGGTGGTTTCGATGCGATCGGGTGGAGAAGCCATTTTGCGAGTTCTCCAGCGGTTCCCGCGGGCAGAAAGTGCCGATGCCTCAGCCACGTCCCTCCCGGCCGGCGATGATTCCGCGCAAGTAACGGATCCGTCCGCAACGGCCCAGCCGCTTTCCGATAGCTCCGAGGTCCCCGAAAGTGCCCCGCTGGAAAAAGAAGCGGAATTATCGAAAGGTAAGGGCGCCGCTCAGCAACGCCCTGCTTATGAGTGGCATGGCGTGGTGACAATTCCGCATTCCGCGGGGAGCACCCTCATGCTCGAAGAGGACGATTCTTGGGACGCAACCGAATTTGTCTACCGCGAGCAGTCGCTTTTGCTACCCCCAACATGGCACGCTTTTGAGCCGTTGACTGGTCGGCAACGCGTGCTCAAACAGCGCGAGGTCCCGAGTTACGACCCAAGCGCCTATGTTTTCGAGAATGTGTGGGTGACCGCCCGAGACGGCGTTGAGATTCCTATGACGATTACTCGCCACAAGTCCGTGCGTCCAGATGGCTCAAATCCTGGGTTTATCTACGGCTACGGAGCCTACGAAGTCTCGCTCGATCCGTATTTCTGGGCGGGATGGGCTTCCTACCTTGACCGCGGCGTCGTGATTGCGTGGACGCATGTGCGCGGTGGCGGCGAGCTCGGCCGGGCATGGTACGAAGGCGGCAAGCTCGATAACAAGAAGAACACCTTCCATGATTTCGTCGATTGCGCGCGTTGGCTTCAGGAAAGTGGTTGGGTGGAGCCGGGCCGGCTCGCAGCTGAGGGCGCATCGGCGGGCGGATTGCTCGTGGGGGCTGCAATCAACGAAGCTCCGGAGCTTTTTAGGACCGTGCTCGCGGGCGTTCCTTTCGTTGACGCGCTGACTACGATGTTGAAGCCGGAGTTGCCCTTGACCGCCGGCGAGTGGGAGGAATGGGGCAACCCTATCGCCAGCAAAGATGTTTACGAGTATATGAAGGAGTACTCGCCGGTTGAGAATGTTCGCCCCGAGTTGTATCCATCCGTGCTGGCAACGACGTCGCTCAACGATATTCGCGTTCTTTACGTTGAGCCGGTGAAATGGGTTCAGGTGCTTCGTGAGACGACGACGAACGACGCCGCGCGCCCCATTTTGCTCAAAACTGAAATGGTGGCAGGACACTCGGGAAAGTCGGGACGCTATGGGTCCTGGAAGCAACGGGCCTTCGACCAGGCGTGGATTCTCGACCAAATCGGCGCGACGCAGCCATTGCAGGATCGCGGCTGAATGGCGGCTTAGTACCGTTGCCGACCTTTCGCCGGTGGTGACGCCGTCGTGGGTTGACGTCCGCACCGACGCTGACGCCGTCGCGATCCGATAATCGTACCGACGACGCCGTCGTTAACCGACGTTAGCGCCAGCGAGGGCTTGCGACCACGACCCGTAATGTTGCCTAATTGCGGCGCCCGAGGGGAAAAGGCCTTGGTTCCCCGTGTCCTCTAACCATTCCGAGTATCCGCCAAAGTGCGGTTTCTTCCCGGCTCCGCGTGACCACAAGACGTACTCACGCATCGCAGTTTGATAATCCTGATCGGTGAACTTCAGAGAGCCTCGTTTCCGACCGCGGCGAACGGCGAAGCCCGCTGCGGAGAGCGCATCGTTCCAGTAACCGCCAAATCGTTTCGTCACGGTTTGAGAGGTAGGTGGCCAAGCGAAAGCCGGCGTGTTCTCGCCGGATTTTGCGCTCGGATTATCGACGATTTTTGCGCGCGCTTCATCGTATTGCTTCGCCGTCATCGTCAGCGATGAGTCCGCGTTGAGAGCGGCTCGCACTCCGCCAACAATTCCCAGAGCTTCCGCAAGTTTGGAGGAATTATCGCCGCTGGCGCTACCGTCGCCAACGCCAAATTCCTCGGCCAGTGCGGCTTCATCTTCGGCCGTCGCTGCCTGCGGAGTCGCAGGCACGTCATTTAGCATGCCGAAAACGTAGAGCAGGCCGGCCTGCAGGGACTCACTGCTAAAACGCGGGGTGTGGTTCCGCGTTTTTTGGCGCTGATTTCCATGGTGTTCATTCTCCTGGTTCTCAGTGCCCCGCTCCCGTTTCCCAGAGTCTGGAGCGGTAGAGGCACCCTCCGGGCTGGAAGGCGCGAACCCGGGGTTATTTGTTGTTGGAGCCGCCTCCCATTTCCTACTCGCTACGAGCTGGCCCGATGCGGCTAAACGCTCCAGAAAATTCTCGACGGTTACCCGCACCGCATTGGCGGAAAGGTCGGCTGCGCGGTCGAGCTCGATGTGATAAAGCTGTTCGGCCGCAGGCCCGGCAAGGTCAGAAGCGCACCGCACGGAAGCGAACGGAATCCCGGCCGCAGCGCAGGTTTGCGCGGCCGCGGCTGACTCCATGTCGGTAAGAAGCGCGAGGGGGAATAGCTCGCGCGTTTCGCCAACATTCTTTGCGGTGATAAACGCATCCGAAGAAAGGATCTGACCCTTTTTAACCTGTGACGGCACCGCTTCGATAATTTCCGCGGAACCTTCGAATGTTTCGGGTTGGCCTGGTACCTGGCCGATGGCGTATCCAAAAGCGGTTGCATCGGCGCGCGTGTAAGAATAGTTTGTCCCGACGACGACGTCGCCTACCTCAATCGCTTTCCCGAGTCCGCCCGCGCTTCCAGCAGAAATCACGAACAGGGGGTGCAACTCCTGAGTCACCCATCCAAGGAACGATGCGGTGGCGATAAGCCCGATTCCGGTCTGCGCGCAAAGAAGCGGAATCTTCTCGCCTCGAATTTTTGGGCCCGAAACTAGCCATGCCTTGGCAAATGGCATGGTTAGCGGAATGGCGTCTGCCTCGTTCCCGAACTGCCGGATAACGGGGGCAATTTCCTCGATCTGCGCCGCGATAATGACGCCAACGCGATTCTTCTGGTCAATCAGAGAGACGCGCGGGTTACCAAGCGTTCCGCCATCGCCCGCCGATAATTCCGAGTTTTGTTCTGCCACAGTCTTTCCTTCGCCGATAATTCCGAGTTATTTGCGCGCGGTTATTCCCGTGTCTTTCGTGTACCTATTTTTCGCTTTCCTCGCGCGTTACCTGCTCCCACGAGTTGCGGCTCTCAAGCATCTTCTGCACCGCGGCCTGGGCGGCCTCCAAGCTGTGGCTCTGCGCCCAACCACACTGCGTTTCATTGGCTGCCGGTACGTCCTGTGCCGCGAGAATATCGCGGAATGTTCTCTCCACCAGCTCGCACGTGGCGGTCACATCCGGTTCCCCAACAAGCAAGAGGTAGAAGCCCGTTTGGCAACCCATGGGCGAAAAATCGACTACGTTATCGGAATGGTTTCGCGAGTATTCCGCGAATGAATGCTCGATCGAGTGAACGGCCGGCATTTCCAAATGCTCGAGATTCGGTTGGCAGAAACGCACATCATATTTCGTTAGCACGTCGCCCTTCGGCAACGTTTTCGTGTCGGCTACCCGCACGTACGGCGCCTCCACCGTCCGATGATCCAGGTTGAAAGATTCGACGTTCATCTTTGGCATTGTGCCCTCCGATTACCTGCATTCTCGCCCTAGTAAACGGCTCTATCGTACCTTTTGTCGGAACCGACGTGCGCTGGCCGCCTAGTCAAATCCACGGAATCGTCGTGGGGGGGGGTGTTGCCGGCTTCTTTGCCTTTTGGTGTTGTGTTTCCGACGACGCCCCCGCTCCCGCCGACGGCTGCGATGGCTACGGCGGCATCGACCAGTCGAAGTTCTTGGTAGCGAATGCGCGGAACCATCGATACGGAGAACACGGAAGCGTCGATAGAAAAAAGATGGAAGCGTTGAGACAAGATGGGCGGAACTATCGATAGGCGCCTGGAGGGATCACGCTTACGCACAAGAGGCGGAATCATCGCCGCAAAAGCTCGGAATCATCGCTGGGAGGGAGAGGGGCGAGGCGTACAGAAATTCCCAGAATAATCCCAGGCGGATTTTATGGATAACTCAGGGGTATCTAGTTATATATATGTGTACGCGGAGGAACCGGGAGCGTGGACCCGGTCCGCGGCAAAGAAGCTAAGGCTTCTTTCAATTGAATAGCAGTTGTCGCAGCCAGGATGAGCGTTGGTTTGCTCGAACAGTGCCCATTTAGTTCGATTTAGCTCTAGCGCGACAATTGGGTGGCCGAGGAGCGTGGACCTCGGCCACTATTCATTTAATCCGAAGTGTTAGCAAAACGAGTGCTCTGTGGTGGGGTGCGGGGGGAACCTTCGCATACACGGAGCCGGAATTTAGATCGTCCGGTTGGTCGCCATCCAGCTGGTCACGCTGGCCTCAGTAGCTAGCAAGAGCTACTGGTTCGCACCTTCATCATCGTCTTCCTGACAATCCGGGCAAATACCCCAGAACGTGATTTCAGCTTCGTTTACCTGGAATCCCATGGAATCTGCCGGCATAATGCAGGGCGCTGCCGCGCGCGGGCAGGGGACATCCTCGATACGTCCGCATGCGCGACAAATGAGGTGGTGATGATTATCGGCTCGGTTCAGCTCATATCGGGCCACATGCCCGGCTGGTTGGATTTCTCGGAGAATTCCACGCTGCGTTAGCGCGTGGACGATGTCGTATATAGCTTGCACCGAGACGGATCCGAGCTGCGCCGTCGCCCCCGAACGGAGCTCCTCGGCGGAGAGATGGCCACCTTTATCAATTTCCCGGAGTACCGCGATACGAGGCTCCGTCGCACGAAGCCCCGCGCTCCTCAGCAAAGATGGAAAATCGGTAGGCATACTGTCTCTCATCGCTTTTCGTGGCTAAAACCCATTAAACTTCCTTTTCCGATGGTAGGCCAAAGTGTTTACGAAAATGGGGTTATTTCTACCCGGTAAGCCCGTGGAAAACATCACTAAAGCCCGAGGTTAGGGGCTAAACTCGTGAGATTCACACCCTGTGGATAACCCTGAGGATTGCGCGCACAGCAGTGGATGAGCCGTGTCCACAGGTTCGGGAACTGTGGATAACCGGGGCGCTGTCTCCGTCGAAGGTACGTGACTTTCGCGCGAGGTTCAATTCGCAACTCGGGCGAGAAAACCGCATCCAGGTTCGAGATCGGGACTCGCATCGCAACTCCGGGCGTGCACTGCTCGCGCGCAGAATCGAGGACGTAAAAGATGCGGAATTGTCGGGCATGGAAAACGCGGATTTATCGGCCGTGAAAAAAGCGGAATTATCGGGGAATAAAAGCTCGGAATTATCGGAAGTGGGCGGCCGGCATGCGTTATCGGCGTGGGTGACGGCGCGGTCGACGCGGCGGGTCCACCCGGCAGGAACAACTGGGGATGGGGTCTGGAAAAGCTGTGGACAAACGCGCGTCCGCTTTGGGCACAATCCACCCGGTTTTCCACGGATTTATCGCGATTTTCCACAGTGTAATTACCTCGATGTGATTCATGCCCTCAACACAACCGCTTGTGGTTGCTTCCATTTTCAAACACAAGGTGTAGTGTTTAGGCTTGTGCGGCATTACCTAGAGATGCCGGAGAATTTAAACGTTATGAACCCGGCGCCCGGATCCTGAAAATCGGGCTCGGATGCGAGGGGTGGAGGCGCCCACGTCGTCGAGGCAAACGCACCCACGAAGAAAGAAGCAAACGGAGGACTCATGAGTATCACGGTTTTCACGAAGCCAGCATGCGTGCAGTGCAATGCCACCAAGCGGGCCCTCGATAAGGCGGGGCTTGAGTACGAGCTCGTCGATCTGACGCAGGATCCCGAGGCGCTAGAGTCAGTTAAGGCCCTTGGTTATATGCAGGCGCCCGTCGTCGTCGCGAATGGACACCACTGGTCCGGGTACCGCCCCGACGAAATCAAGGCGCTGGTGAGGAACGCCGCGGACGCGCGCGTGAAGGTGACGGCATAGCGACGTCATGGGACTCATCGTCTACTTTTCGTCATCGACGAACAACACACATAGGTTCGTTCAAAAACTGGGAATGCGCGCGGTGAGGATTCCGATCCACACGCGCGAAGAGGGTTTTCTTCACGTCGACGAGCCGTATGTGCTCATCACGCCGACCTACGGCGGTGGAAACCAGCACGGCGCCGTGCCGCGGCCGGTCATCAAGTTCCTCAACGACGAAAAAAATCGCTCGTTCATTCGCGGAGTTATCGCGGGCGGGAACACCAATTTCGGGAAGTATTACTGCTGGGCGGGGGACATTATCTCCGCGAAATGCAAGGTTCCCTTCATGTACAAGTTTGAACTTCTTGGAACGCCCACGGACGTTGACGTGGTGAAGAAAGGCTTAGAAGAGTTTTGGCAGACGCAACACTGAACCAGGAAAGTCCGCGCCGCGCGCCCAACCCGGAGACCGACTATCGGTCGCTGAACGCGGAGCTCAACCTCTACGACGCCAACGGGCAGATCCAGTTCGACGCCGACGTCGAAGCGGCTCGGCAGTACTTTATCCAGCACGTAAATCCGAATACGGTCCACTTTGACACTCTGGAGGAAAAACTCGACTACCTCGTGCGCGAGGGCTACTACGAGGAAGAGGTGCTCGAGCAGTACTCGCGCGATTTCATTAAGCGCCTCTACCAGGCGGCTTACGCGCATAACTTCCGTTTTTCGACGTTTATGGGCGCCTACAAGTACACGCGCTCGTACACGCTGAAGACCTGGGATGGCAAGAAGTACCTGGAGCGCTTCGAGGATCGTGTGTGCATGGTGGCCCTGGCGCTCGGCGCCGGCGACGAAGAGCTTGCCATGGACCTGATGGAAGAAATCATCACCGGGCGTTTCCAGCCCGCGACCCCGACCTTCCTCAATGCGGGCAAAAAGGCGCGCGGCGAGCTGGTTTCCTGCTTCCTGCTACGGGTTGAGGACAATATGGAGTCGATCGCTCGGGCGATCAACTCTTCTCTGCAACTTTCCAAGCGCGGCGGCGGCGTCGCGCTGAACCTGACCAATCTGCGTGAGCAGGGCGCGCCGATTAAGAAGATCGAGAACCAGTCATCTGGCGTCAACCCGGTGATGAAGCTCCTCGAAGATTCCTTCTCTTATGCCAATCAGCTCGGCGCACGCCAGGGCGCGGGCGCGGTTTATTTGCACGCGCATCACCCGGACATTATGCGTTTCTTGGATACCAAGCGCGAAAACGCCGATGAGAAGATCCGCATTAAGACGCTTTCGCTCGGCGTGGTGATCCCGGATATTACCTTTGAGCTGGCCAAGCGCAAGGAAACCATGTGGCTGTTCTCCCCGTACGACGTCGAACGCGTGTACGGAGTGCCGTTTAGCGACATAAACGTCACCGAGAAATATGACGAAATGGTCGCGGACGAGCGGATTCATAAGTACCCGCTCAATGCGCGCCAGTTCTTCCAGACGCTGGCGGAGATTCAGTTCGAATCTGGCTATCCCTACATTCTTTTCGAGGACACCGCGAATCGCGCGAATCCGATCAAGGGCAAGATCACGATGTCCAACCTCTGCTCGGAGATTCTGCAGGTTTCGGAAGCCTCGACCTTCAATGCGGACCTCTCGTACTCGCACGTGGGCAAGGACATTTCTTGCAACCTCGGTTCGCTGAATATCGCGAAGACCATGGATTCGCCGTCGATCGGGAAGACGGTGGAAACCGCGGTGCGCGCGCTGACGGCGGTGTCTAACCAGACGGCTATTGACTCCGTGCCGTCGGTCAAGCGCGGCAACGATATGTCGCACGCGATCGGACTGGGGCAGATGAATCTGCACGGCTACCTGGGCCGTGAGCGGATTTTCTACGGTTCGGAAGAAGCGCTGGACTTTACGAACATCTACTTCTACACGGTCGCCTATCACGCGATTCGTGCCTCCATGGAAATCGCTAAGGAGCGCGGGGAACGTTTCGAGGGCTTCGAAGATTCCGCGTATGCGACGGGTGAGTATTTCGAGAAGTACATCAACCAGACCTGGGAACCGAAGTTCGATCGCACGCGCGAGCTTTTTGCGAACCAGCACATCCCCACTCAGGATAATTGGAGGCAGCTGGCCGCGGACGTGGCAAAGTACGGAATCTACAACCAGAACCTGCAGGCAGTTCCGCCGACCGGTTCGATTTCTTACATCAACCACTCGACGTCATCGATCCACCCAATCGTTTCGAAGATCGAGATCCGCAAGGAAGGGAAGATCGGGCGCGTCTACTATCCGGCGCCCTACATGACCAACGACAATCTCGAGTACTTCCAGGATGCATACGAGATTGGCCCGGAGAAAATTATCGACACCTATGCGGTGGCCACCCAGCACGTTGATCAGGGGCTTTCGCTCACTCTGTTCTATCCGGACACGGTCACTACGCGCGATGTGAACCGCAATTACATCTACGCCTGGCGCAAGGGCATCAAGACGCTCTACTACATGCGCATTCGACAGGCGGCGCTGGCGGGAACCGAAGTTGAGGGCTGTGTTTCCTGCATGCTCTAACCGAGGGACGTGGGGCTGGCTAGCTCCGGATTCGCGCGCTCGCGCGAGCCGCCCTTCCGCGGCGTGGCGATAATTCCGCGAAAGTTGCGGGGTGGGGGTGACTGTGAGTCGCTCCCACCCCGTTTTTGTGCGTTGCTCCCGCGGTTTCCTCGAGAGAGCGCGAGGCGATTCGGGCCCCCGGTAGGTAACGGCGGGAAGTTTCTATCGGGCGGGTTTATCGGTGAGGAGGGCGCGCATATCTTCCGCCGTGATAGGCGCACCGGCCCCGGCATCGATAATTCCGGCCAAGTTGCGCTTCTTTTCCTGCAGGTCAACTACCTTCTCTTCGATAGTTCCGCGGGAAACGAGGCGGTAAACCATCACGCGCTTGTCCTGGCCGATTCGATGCGTGCGGTCAATTGCCTGCTCCTCGGCAGCGGGATTCCACCACGGATCCATAATGTAGACGTAGTCGGCTTCCACGAGGTTGAGGCCGGTACCACCCGCTTTTAGCGAAATAAGGAACACGGGCTTTACGCCAGAGCGGAACTTTTCGATCGCTCCTTCACGGTCGCGCGTCCCGCCGTCCAAATATGAATAGGCAATGTTTTCGCGCTTGAGACGCTTCGCAATTCGCTCCAAATAAGTCGTGAACTGGGAAAAGACGAGGACCTGGTGACCCTC
The DNA here is from genome assembly GCF_001457435.1 of Actinobaculum massiliense. Classification (GTDB taxonomy): domain Bacteria; phylum Actinomycetota; class Actinomycetes; order Actinomycetales; family Actinomycetaceae; genus Actinobaculum; species Actinobaculum massiliense. The sequence continues at coordinate 1,156,449 of NZ_LN881717.1, forward strand.
GGGTAGAAGTTGCTGCAGATGCTCAATGAGGAGCTCAGTTTTCGCAGAATCCGCGGAATCTTCGATCTTGTTTTTGCCGGGCTTACGGTGTTGAGGCTTCGACGAAGAATCCGCGGAATTATCGGCCGTTACGAGTGCAGGATCAATTGCGAGGCGCCGCAGGCGAGTTAGCGAAGCGAGAATCGAGATTCGGTTCTGGTCGACGTTCGTCAACAAACCCAGCACCTCTTGGCGCTCGCGCTCCAATTGCTTTCGATACCGGCGCGAATGTTCGACGTCCAGCTCAACAGAAAGGACGGTTTCGTTCTTCTCTGGCAGATCAGTTGCGACGTCGTCCTTCCGCCGCCGCATAAGGAACGGGTGAACCAGCCGTTGCAGACGCGCCGCTGCTTCCGAATCTCCCCGCTTTTCGATCGGCTTGCGGAATTTCTCCGCAAAGGCTGCGCGATTGGGGAGCAGTCCCGGGGCCGTCAGATAAAGCAACGCGGCCAGATCGCCGAGAGAATTTTCGACCGGAGTGCCTGTTACGGCGAAGGTCCACTCGCGTTCAAGCGCGGCAATCGCCTTGTAAGAAGCTGTGGCGGGGTTCTTAATCGCCTGCGCTTCGTCGACGACGACGCCGCTCCAGCGAACATTCCGATACTCTTTCGAGTCCAATCGGGCCAGGGTATAAGACGTCACCACCACATTCGATGATTCCGCGATTCTTGCGATTGTAAGCTCACGCCGTTTGGAAGATTCCTGCACAATGGTCACGCGCAGGTTTGGCGTAAACTTCTGCGCTTCATCCCGCCAGTTTGAAACAACCGAGGTGGGAGCCACAATCAACACCGGATGCGTTATCGCGCCGGTCTCTATCCCTCGCTGCACAACAGCGAGAACCTGCAAAGTTTTACCCAGACCCATATCGTCAGCGAGAACTCCGCCAAATTTCGCCCGGGCCAAATGGGTCAACCAGGCGTAACCCGCTTTCTGGTACTCGCGCATGCTCGCGTGCAGATTTTTCGGCAGGGGCTCGGGATCCCCGAGATGCTCGAGCTCTCTTAGCTTTTTCTGCAACTCCTGCGAGGCACGTACGGACTCGATCTCAAGTGCGTGAGCTCGAATGGTTGGAACTCGAACTGACTTAGGCGTGACCTGGCCGAGCGCGGCGGCGTCGTCGAGAAGCTGACGCAAGGCGTCAAATTGGTGGCCAAGCGGGATGGCGACCTCACCGAAGGTTATAAAATCCACCCCGCGCGCGAGGGCTTCATAGAGAATCGGGAGGGGGACCTCGTGACCACGAACCCGCACAACGACCTCGAGATCCAGCCAGTCGTTCTTTTCGGTGGCACGAGTTTCAATGGAGGGCGCTTCGGTGAGAACATCGAAGTCAGCGCGCGTCGCGAACGAAACGATGATTCCGCTTTTTTGTAGCCGCGGAGCGAGGCGCTCGCGAAATGCGACGTATCCGCTCATATCCAGCTGAGTGGAATTCATACCCCACTGCGCCAAGTCGGCAGCGGAGTGGTGGCGTTCGACCAGGAGGCGGGCACTGTCTAATGAAGTGGGATAGCCGGGGACGCCCTCCTCTGCCCACAGCCGCAGGTAGGTATCGATATCCGTTGAAAGCGCGGAATAGTCGGCGATCTCAGAAATGACGGAATTATCGCCAGGGTCGGGAGAGTCTCCCGCGACGTGTACTTCTTGACGCGCGGTGACCGTAAAAAACTCGGAATCATCGCTTCGGTCGACGTCGATGTGCAGGCGCGGTTTGGACAGCTCAAGAGGTTCATAGGACTTATCGCGCGAAATCACCTCCACGCCTTCGAGGGCCGGGAGGAAGGTTGCTTCAAATTCGGCGCGCTCATCGGCCGGAATCTCGATTTGGCGCCCTTCTTTGGCCAGGTGAGCGAGAGGCCGGGCAACGTCGTCGGCCACGGCAGCGAGCACAAACTGACCGTCGATGCGCGCGACTCCGAGGGGCGGCACAGTATCGGAAAGGATCTCAGCGCGCTCGCCCCCTGGAGCGGCAGCGATGAACCTGACGTTGAGGTCGGAGTTTTCGCGCGAATGGCTAATGTCTGCCGCAATCGACCAGGTCTGATCCGAGACTGTGAGCGGAAAGTCGGAATCTTCCCAAAAGAGGTAAATCCCCCTGATAGCGGCATCCCGTAGCACGGCCAGTGCAGAGGAGCCGAGCGCCTCGAGGGTGATATCGGTAGAGAACGGATTGCTACGGCGGGCGGCGCTGACGATATCGCGCATCGCGGCGAGCTGATGCGGCGAGAATTGTTTTGCCACCGAGCTTGAGCGCGTCTCGGAAAAGTCGTTCCAGGCGACTCTCTGCTGGGTCCACTGCGCTGCCGGGGCGCTGTTCGGCCTCGAGCCGGATGAAGCGGTGTGGAAGGCGGTTGTGGGCGTCTCCCCGGGGGTTGAATTGGCGTCCGAGCTGGCCAATCTCCGGAAAAGCTTTAAGGCGATCCCTTTCTGCCCCCGCACCAGCACAATGGCGAGGTCTTGCGGGTTGTAAGGTTGGCGGCTCGCGGTTTGCCTCGATTTGTGTAGTGCATCGAGGATCGAATGCCAGGAGTTTTCCTCCCCGCTACCTGCGCCGATGGCAAGAAGAATCGCGGCGATGTGCTTGCATGCGGTGCCGACGGGGCAGGTGCAAATCGCGTCGAAAGGGTGGATCGAGCGGATGATCGCCATATAAGAGCGGCCGTTCCCCTTGACGGTGGAAACGATTTTGTCGGGATGGTCCAGGATGCGGGTGACGCGATCTTCGCGAAGATAATTCCGTCCGCGCTCGAGCATAACGCTCCCCACCAGATAGGTCAGATCGGTATCCGTGAGGGAACGAATTTGCCGGCGAAGCTTCTCTGACATCCTTCTATTCTACGAGCCGGGTGGACTAGTAGAAAAAGCGGAATTGTCTACTCGGTGCCTTTCGCGCCGTCTTCGCGATGATTCCGCGTTTTTTCTTCTCGTGAGTTTTCGATCTGCGCGCGGCGAGCGTTGGCCAGGTCGCGAGCGGATTTCAAGTAAGCGGCAAGTTTTATGCCGACGACGGTGAGCACGATGGCTGCGGCCAGGAAGAAAATGGGCTCAGCTAATAACGTCAATAGGGTCACAGAATTTTGCCACATTTGAAGTCGCCTCCCAATGCAAGTAGGGCCATAATCATGGTGTCTATTCTGCCCGCAACTCGCTCGTCATTTGAGCGGAATGATCGCGGTGAGACAGCTTGCGCCGGTCAGGCCGACGCGCGACTTTCGAGGGATGTTTATGGGAGATTGCGAAAACAGAACGCGAAAGAATTCGGGGAATGATCACCGGCGCGGGAGGGGCGGCGCCGGCGGTTTCGTTGCGCTCGTTTGTGCGATTCTTGCGGTGGTCTGCCTAACCGGCTGTTCGGCTCCTCTCGGTCAGGCGCCCACACTCGAACCGGTTGCCGTCGATCCAGCCAAGGTCGAACTCGCTAACGCGGTTGGCGCCACGTCTGACTTCTGGACGTCCGACGCGATTCTTGAGGCCTACCGGGCAGCTCGCGAGGTCGGCGAAGAAGAGGTTGAGTTCGGAGCGCAGGTGGATCCGAGCGAGGATGGCGTTGAGCTCGGAGAAGGTGAATTCGGCGAGGGATACAACTTCCTGGGTGTTCCCCAAGTTGGCGTTTTCTTCTACCACTTGCCTGACTCGCCGACCCCGGTACGCGGATGCACGGGGGCGGTTGTGAAATCACTGTCGCACTCAACCGTTGTTTCTGCGGCGCACTGCTGGCCAGAGTCGATCCGGCCCGATGCAACGATCTTCATCCCGGAATTTTCGGTAGTAAACGATCAGCCCGTAATGCCTTTCGGCGTGTGGAGCGTTGACGATATTTCCGTCAATCCTGCCTATGCGGAATACGGCGATATCGCTGCCGATTTCGCGGTGCTGATGATCTCTCCAGATGCGCGGGGAAACCTCATTGAGGAGGTCACATCCGGATTCCCCATCCACGCGACCCCCTCTCGCGATCTCGATGAGGTCGAGATGATTGGGTACCCCGGCTCCGATTCTGATGATGAAACCTACACCGCTGCTTATCCCCGCCATTGTCGAAACTCGACGGATACCTGGGAGGAAGAGGGAACTCAGTTCTTTCGGATCGAATGTTCGGGAATGGCGAGCGGCGTCTCGGGCGGACCGTGGTTGGTGCGCGAAAAAGCTGATTCTCCCTGGGAAATCGTTGCCCTTACCGGCGGCGGGCAGGATGGGGGAGGTTGGACTACCGAAGAATCCATCGGAGTATCGATAGCTGGCGTGCGAGCGCTGATTCGCGATGCTGAACTCTCCCGCCTCCTCTCCGATGATTCCGCGTTTTTTTCGCGGCCAATGATGAGCGCAGACGCTGACACTTTCACGGTGGCGCAAAGCTCGGAGCAAGACCCCGATGCTGACGCTTCCTCCGGCATGGATTTCATCGGCCTGCTCTACACTCCGCGTCTATCCGTACGGGGAAGCTTCTTCTCAGAATCTGACGCGAGTGCCGATACCGTTCTTGTCTATATGGACGGAACCATCGCGATTGACTCGGTTTGGCAGCACGCCGGCCATTTCTGGAACACCTCCCGCGTTATATCGCTACGGGATAAAGAGCTCGTGGGTGCCAGAGCACTTGCCTGCGGCGATGTTGACGGGTCGGGTTACGACGACGTCGTCGTGCTTCTGGCTGATGGAAAGCTCGTCGTTCTCCAGGATCCTGGCCTTTTCGGGGCGGGGGAGAAGACCGTCATGAATCCGTCGCAGCCACTGATGTTTCTCGATGCGCGGAGCATTGAGCTTGGAACCGCGGCAGGCTCGAGCTGGCTTAGCGACGATTCCGCGAAATTTTCGAGCGCCTCTTCCTCTGGCGATAATTTCGCGGAATTATCGCCCGGCAATGAGCCCGCGGCAGCGACCGATTTGAAAGTGACGTACAGTGATGGCACCTCCAAAGTGTTTGAAGATTTTGCGACTCAGGGCATTGGATAGCTTGGCGCGGCGTGGCAGACTTGCCGGGTATCGATAACGTCGCGCTTGTGCTGAGGTGGCTTGCGAGAGCCGCACGAGTTTGCGCGGTCCGTCGTCGGGAAAAATATCGGAAAAGTCGCCGTGAGAGTATCGCGTGATAAACCGCGTGGTAGAAAACGCGGAATTATCGCCGCGGAGAAGTGGCGGAAAAGTCGCCTGGGGGACCGGGTGGGGGAAGGAAGAGGAGCGCATGATTCAGCCGAAGCTCAAGCTCGTGAGTTCGGTTCAGGCAATTAACTGGAACCGTATTGAGGATGAGAAAGACCTCGAAGTGTGGGATCGCCTCACCGGAAACTTTTGGCTTCCGGAGAAGGTCCCGGTCTCGAACGATATTCAGTCGTGGAATAGCTTGGAGCCGCATGAGCAACTCATGACCACTCAGGTTTTCACCGGTTTGACCCTGCTTGACACTATCCAGGGCACGGTCGGTGCGGTTTCGCTCATTCCGGACGCGATTACTCCGCACGAGGAAGCCGTGTACACCAATATCGCTTTCATGGAATCGGTGCACGCAAAGTCGTACTCTTCGATTTTCTCGACGCTGATCTCCACCGAGGAAATTGACGAAACCTTCGCCTGGTCCGAGAACAACGAATTCTTGCAGAATAAGGCGAAGATCGTCCTCGACTACTATCGCGGCGATGATCCGGAGAAGCGAAAGATCGCCTCGACGATGCTTGAGTCCTTCCTCTTTTACTCTGGCTTCTACGCGCCGATGTACTGGTCGGCGCACGGCCAGCTGACGAACACGGCCGACCTTATTCGCCTCATTATTCGCGACGAGGCGGTACACGGCTACTACATCGGCTACAAGTTCCAGGTCGCCTTGCAGAAGGCATCTCAGGCACGCCGCGACGAACTGAAGGAATACACGTTCGACCTGCTTCAGGACCTGTACGAAAACGAGGTCGATTACACAGCGTCGCTGTATGACGAAATGGGTCTTACTGACGACGTCTGCCGGTTCCTGCGTTACAACGGAAACAAGGCCTTGATGAACCTTGGGTATGAGGCCCTCTTCCCGGCTGATCAGACCGACGTGAACCCGGCTATTCTGGCTGCGCTCTCGCCGGGTGCAGACGAAAACCACGACTTCTTCTCGGGTTCGGGATCCTCTTATGTGATCGGCGAGGTTGAAGAAACTGAAGACGATGACTGGGATTTCTAGTCGCTGAAAAAATCGCGGAATCTTCGCGGCGGGTGAGACGCTGAAATTCGCGCGGAAGTATCGCCGCAAATATCGCGCTGGCTCCGAGATAGGAGCCGGCGCGGTTTTCTTTTTGCAGGCAACGCCCGAAAGAAACTCATAAGACAAACGTGAGGGAGAACGCCATTATTTTATGACCTGCGAAATTGCTAGCGCGGCGCGTGGGCCTTAAGCTGGAATCTCCAGGCGGTTGCTTGGAGCAGACCCTAACCCAGTTCGGCTGGGCACCTATCCAAATAATAGGAGACACACTTTGTCAGGTCTTGTGGAACAGCGCGGCATTGACCTCGTATCCCCTACCCAACGTTACGGTAAATCCTTCGATCTATTTTTCTTGTGGGCCGGAACGACGACGAATATTTTCACGGTTTCGTATGGCGCTATGCTCGTCATCTTGTTTGGCCTCTCGTTTTGGCAGGCTGCGGCCGTTATCGTCGTCGGAAACATCCTCGCCTACCCCCTTCTTTCGCTGACTTCCGTCACCGGCCCGGTTACTGGAACCACCACGATCACGATTTCGCGTTCGTCCTTCGGGCCGAATGGCGCGCGCATCGCGGGCATTCTTTCCTGGCTAATGCTCATTGGTTTCGAAGCCGGTGGCTTGATTCTCGTGTACTACGCCGTGAGTAGCCTCATCGGCAATATCGCGGGCGTAACGCCCGACGGCGGAGTTCAGATTGCACTCATCATCGCGCTTGGCGCGATTCAAATGGTGCTACCCCTTGTGGGGCACAAACTCCTGATGGTTGCGCAAAAATATGCGACGATCATCTTCGCCATCTCCTTCGTTGTTTTGGCGTTCCTCATCCTCCCGCAGGCGAATTTCGACAACGGCGACGGCGCCTCTCCGGCCGCCCTCGTCTCGGCATGCGGCTTGGTCATGGTTTCTGGCGGACTGTCATGGGCGCCGTCGGGGGCAAATTTCTCTCGCTACCTTCCCGCGAATTCTTCGCAACCCGCGGTGGGATTCTGGGCGGCAATGGGAGGTTTCGTGCCGTACGTGCTGTTGCAAACCCTCGGCGCGGCGATGGCGACGGTGACGGTTGGCGATTCGCTCGACCTTTCTGACCCGCTCGCGGTTCCGGCCGTGCTCGCGCCGGCCTTCGCCATCCCGTTCCTGATTCTGGTGGCCGTTGGGCTACTCATCCAAAACGGCACGAATCTGTATTCCTCGGGTTTGAACCTGCAGACTGCCGGCCTGAAGGTTCCGCGCATGTTGATCGTCGTCACCGATACGATTGCTTGCATCATTATCGCGATTATCGCGACCTCGCAGTCCACTTTCTACGACCTCTTGAGTGCATTCATTGGCTCAATGAGTATTTGGCTCGCTCCGTGGGTCGCGGTTTTCATCGTCGACTGGGCGCAGCGCCGCGGTTCGTATAATCTTGCGGGATTGGAAGGCAAGCCGGGAAGCGCCTACTGGGGCACGAACGGCATCCGCCTTCCGGGCATGATTGCACTGATCACCGGCATGATTTTCGCCGCTCTTTGCGCCAACACGGGATACTTCGTGGGCCCGCTGGCGGCTCTGTGGAATTCGGCTGATCCGATGGCGAGCCCCGACCTTTCGATCCCGGTGGGCATGCTGGTCGCCGGGGTGATTTACGCGCTGACGAACCGTGGTTCGCGCCCTGCCCCCGTTCGCGTCCCCGGCGATAATTCCGCGAAAGTTTCGACGACGCCGGAGTAGCCGGCCCCGATCGCTTAGGCGTTATCTCCGAGCTCGGCTGAATCTTTAGCGCCGCCGGCATTCATCGAGCGTTTACAAAAACGCGGAATTATCGCAACCGCATGAATGCGTAACGATCGCGCCGCTGGGGAGCCGTCGCCGTCGACAAAAGCTCGGAATTATCGGAAATAGAGATCGACCTCTACAACTTGACAAAGATATTCAAAATAAGGAGAAATCCACCATGGTAGATAACCACTTGCTCGACGTCGCGTACGGCCGCGCTAAGGCAGACACCATCATCAAGAACGGCAAGCTCGTTAACGTGCTAACCGGCGAGGTTTACCCGGCCGATATCGCGATCACCAACGGCCGCATTGCCGCGGTTGGCGATGTTTCCGCCCAGGAAGGCGAAGATTCCGAGATTATTGACGCTGCCGGTCGCTACCTCACCCCGGGTCTGATTGATGGCCACCTGCACATCGAATGCTCGAAGCTGTCGGTGACGATGTTCGCCGATCTCGTTTCCCGCTACGGCACCACTTCGGCGATTTCCGGTCTTGACCAGATCCTCGTTTCCCACGGAATTGACGGAATCAAGGAGTTCTTGGACGAGGCTGAGCAGAGCTCGATGCGCGTGTGGTGGGGCGCCCCGGCGAAGGCTCCCTACACCGTGCCGGAATCGAATGTGGGCCACCGATTCGGCGTCGAGGAAGCGCGCAAGGCGCAGGCGATGCCCGAGTGCGTTGGCGTGTGGGAGACCGTGCAGGAATTCGTGGAGTACGGCGACGAAGAGGCGCTGGCCGTAATGGATCTGGCCAGGCAAAACCGTCTGCCGATTTTCGGCTGTGCGCCGCTGGTTGATCCGCGCCGCGTGGCCGGATATGCGGCGTCGGGCGTGGCGCTGTGCCACGAGTCGTACTCGCCCGAAGAAGAACTCGAGAAGATGCGCAACGGCATCAACATTATTATTCGAGAGTCCACCGCCGCGCCGATGCTGCGCGAGAATATCAAGCTCGTGACCGAGATGGGCGCGCCGACCGACCGCGTGGGCTTCTGCACCGACGACGTTACCGCCACCGATATCCTTGGTCGCGGCCACCTCGACTACGTCGTCCGTCTCGCCATCGAATGCGGCGTGGATCCGGTTGCTGCGATTCAGATGGCCACCATCAACACGGCTCGTATGTACCACCTCGACCAGCACATCGGCGCGATCGCGCCGGGCCGCTTCGCGGACATTCTCTTCGTCGAGTCGCTCGAGGACTTCCGCCCCGCCGAGGTCATGGTGGGCGGCAACGTCGTCGCGAAGAACGGCAAGGCCGTCAAGGCGCCGCAGGCTCCCGAACGTTCCGAGGGAATTTTGAGCACTTTCAAGCTACCCGAGGTTGAGGCTTCTCGCCTGCAGGTTCGCGCCGAAGGTTCGACGGCGAAGGTGCAGGCCATTGTGCTTTCGAAGGACGTCGCGTTCAAGCGCCCGGGAAGCCAGGTGGAGCTCCCCATCGTCAACGGCGTTGTGCAGGTGGATCCGGATTCGGACACGCTGATGGTTGCCGTGGCCGAACGCTACGGCAAGACGAACAATCTTCCGGTCGCCTTCATTCAGGGCTTTGGCATTAAGCGCGGAGCCATCGCGACGTCGGCCGCGCCGGACGATAACAACGTGGTGTGCGCGGGCGTTTCCAGTGAGGATATGGCATTCGCGATCAACGAGGTAGCGAAGATGGGCGGCGGTCAGGTGGCCGTTGCCGATGGCAAGGTGCTGGCGAAGCTTCGGCTTCCGATTGGCGGAATCGTCGCGGATCTTCCGGCGGAGGAAATGTCTGCCGCTGAGCAGGAGCTGGATCGCGTGGCGCGCGAGGAGCTCGGTTCCACCCTCGATTCGCCCTTCGGCCAGCTCCTCTTCCTCTCCATTACGGCAATTCCGGATTGGGCGATCACCGACCTCGGCCTCATCGACTGTGTGGCGCTGAAGGTTGTGGATCCGGTTTTGGAGACCAAGTAGCCAAAAACCCCGTAGCCTGGCTACTGGCGATAATTCCGCGGAATTATCGCGCGGGATCGATTGCGGTGTGGTCGCGGATTTCGCGGCCACACCGCATTGGCCGGTAGCGACGGCGTCGTCGGCGACGCTTTCGCAAGCCGCCAAACATTCGGACAATGGCTAACCGCAGGAAAACAACCAACAACAAGAGTTTTCGAGCAACGTCGAAACGAAAGGAACGATGATGGCGGGTCAGGATTTCATTAATGCTCTTCCCAAGGTCGAGCTTCACCTTCATATTGAGGGCACCCTCGAACCGGAGCTCAAGTTCAAGCTGGCGCGGCGCAACGGCATCGCGCTGGAGCACACGACGGCCGAGGAGGTGAAGGCGTCTTACCAGTTCACAGACCTGCCCTCGTTCCTCGAGGCCTACTACGACGGAATGAATGTGCTGCGCACGGCCGAAGATTTCTACGATCTGGCGATGGCATACTTCGAGCGCGTAGCCAAGCAGAACCTGCGTTATGTGGAGATTTTCTTCGATCCGCAGGCGCATACCTCGCGCGGAATCTCCTTCGACACGGTGATTTCGGGTCTGCGCCGCGCGCAGATCGAAGCCGAACAAAAGCTCGGAATCGTCTCCGCGCTCATTATGTGCTTCTTGCGTGATTTCCAGGCCGAGTACGCGATGGCGACGCTTCTCGAGGCGCTGCCCTACAAGCAGTGGATCTTGGGCGTGGGTCTGGACTCCGACGAGAACAACAATCCGCCGGCGAAGTTCAAGGAGGTGTTCGCGCGGGCGCGCCAGGAAGGCTTCATGCTGACGATGCACTGCGATATCGACATTCCCGGATCGATCGATCACATTCGCGAAGTTATCGAAGAAATCGGTGTGGACCGCATCGATCACGGCACCAATATCGTGGAAGATGACGCGCTGGTGGAAAAGGTCGCCGAAGCGGGAATTGGCCTCACCTCCTGCCCGATTTCCAACACCTGGGTATCCAAGGGCAAGATCGAGGAACTCGTGGATCTGTACAACCGGGGCGTGAAGGTCACCGTGAACTCCGATGATCCGGCGTACTTCGGCGGATACATCGAGGAGAACATGCGGCTGGTGCAGGAAGAAGCCGGCGTGGACAACGAGTTCATGGCGCAGCTTTCGCGCAACGCGGTGGACATTTCGTGGGCCCCCGCGGTTCTCAAGGAGCAGCTACGCGCGGAGATCGACGACGCCGTTGCGAACGCAGGAAAGTAACTCCCGGCAAAGGGTGGCGAAGTAGCATTCGCGCACGTGCATCTATGCGCGTGTTTGCGATGACGTTTTCCGGTCGTGAGCGCGTTGCGCCATACGCGATCGGGAAAGTGCGACTTCGCCGCCCTTTTGTCTAATCCTTGGCGTCGCTAAGTTTGGGTTCCGCTGTATTTGGCGGCCGCCACCTGGTGGTTTGGCGAAGTGGCTCGATATGGGCAATAATGAAAAGCGTAACGAACGCGTCCGCCCGCTCACCCGGAGAAGGGCGCGTTCTGGCATTGAGGCTCATTCAGGCTCCGTCAAGCGCTCGAGGCGCACTGTGACTCCGCCTCCGCCATTTCCGGGTGTCTCCATTTTCCGAAGCCAATTTCGGGATGTTCTCAATCTTGTGCTGTAGTTTTTAGGGTTTCCAGAATCGGCGTCGCTAAGTAGAATAGGGGAGTTCGACTCAGGAGGAGAGATGCCGAAGATTGATGCCCCTACGGTCAAACAGCATCGGGAATTGATGACCAACAGGCTGGTGGACGCGGCGGAGAAGATTCTGCGGTCGCACGGCACTAAGGGCCTTTCGGCGGGCGCGGTTGCGGCGCAGGCAGGAATCGCGCGAAACTCCATTTATCGGTATGTCAACTCGATTGACGACCTACGCCTCATGGTGCTTGATCGAAATGTACCGAAGTGGCGCGAAGAAGTTATGGCGCACGTCCGCGAAGATGCGTCGCCGGAAGAAAAACTTGGCGACCTCGTGGTTGCCTGCATCAAACAGTCCGGTAACCGATCCTCCCACGGCTGGCTCATGGGCTTGATGCGATCTACTCGTGGCCGCCCGGTTTCTGAGCAGCGGCGCGATGGGACGAAGAAAGACGTCGACGCCGTACATGGTTTTTTCACCGAGCAGCTCAAACTCGCCTGGAAGGATTCGGGTGTGGCAGACCCGGAGATTTGGACCTCGTTTACCCGGGCAATCATTTTCGACGGTTTCAAGCAAGTTGCGCGCGGCGGCTCTTTGGACGCGGTATGCGAGGCCGCGCGCCTGGCAACTCTGCGAATGGCGGAGGCCTCTAAACAATCCGGAGCGGCGATTTAGCGCCCGATTTAGCGCTCCGTAGTTCGGTGTCTACGATGTGACACCCGGCTGAGCTGATCTCCCGTGACCCGCTACGTTTGGGCATAGCAATTTGCACCCGGACGATAATTCCGCCCTTTTGCGTTGATAGAAATTCGTCGTGCTAGGGCACAATCCCCGGGGCGATGAGGGTCGATCTTCTGGCACTCGGGCGTTCTCGAGGTCGGGCAATATAACCGGGGCAGGCAACCGGCGGAGAGGATAGTCATGGCGAAGATTCGTGTAGCGATCAATGGATACGGAAACCTTGGGCGAGGTGTGGAAACGGCGGTTTCGCAGACCGACGATTTAGAGACGGTCGCCGTGTTCACGCGGCGAGACCCAGTCACGATTCGCACTGGCGGCGCGCCCGCGTACTCGCTTGGCGATATCGAAAACTTTCGCGGAAAGATCGACGTCGTCGTTAACTGCGGTGGTTCAGCGACCGATCTTTCCGAGCAAACTCCGGCCGTGGCGGGCGCCTTCAATGTGGTCGATTCTTTCGATAACCACGCGCACATTCCCGAACATTTCGAGAAAGTTGACGCAGCGGCCCGCGCTGCGGGGACCCTTGCACTTGTTTCTTCCGGCTGGGATCCCGGTTTCTTCTCCTTGCAGCGCGCCTTCAGCCAGGCCTTTTTGCCTAATGGATCGACCTATACATTCTGGGGTCCGGGGCTTTCGCAAGGACACTCAGACGCGGTACGCCGAATCTCGGGCGTGGCCCGCGCGGTGCAGTACACGCTCCCCGTGGAGGAAAATCTCGCGCGCGTTCTCGCTGGCGATAATTCCGAGTTTTCTGCCGCCCAGATGCATCGGCGTCAGGTTTTCGCCGTTCTCGACGCCGCCGCTGATCCCGCCGCTGTGCGCGAGGAGATCTGTTCAATGCCGGATTATTTCGCTCCGTATGAGACCGAAGTGAACTTCATTTCCGCCGAGGAATTTGAGCGGAACCATCGCGGGATGCCTCATGGAGGCCATGTGGTCCGCACCGGCGAGACGTCAGCGGAAACCAAGCAGGTAGCGCATTTCGAGCTTATGCTCGACTCAAACCCCGAGTTCACTGGCTCGGTTTTGGCAGCTTCCGCACGCGCCACAGCCCGCCTCGCGGCAGAGGGAATGAGCGGAGCGATCACGCTATTTGACGTGCCCGTAGCCAAGCTCCTTCCAGACTCAGCGGAGGATATTCGGCGGAATCTTCTCTAGGGCCGTGAAGTGGGAGCGATAATTCCGAGCTAATTTACTAGGCCAGCGCTCGCGAGCCAATCGTGCGCCGTCGTCGTGTCGTTTTCATCGTCCACATCTTCCCCGCGGATAATCAGCGGCACACCGATGGTTGCCTCAGGTGCGAGCATGCCGAGCGTTCCTTCGATATTGATATGGCTCGGGCTCATTGACCAGGTGCAAAAGGGAAGGATAAAGGCATCTCCGATATTGCTTGACTGGAGGAACGTGTCGATGACCCGCGGAACGGCGTCACCCCAGATCGGGAAACCGAGCAGGAGTACTTCGCACGCGGATAAATCGGGAAGCGATTGCGGCGAAGAAGTGGATTCTTCGCTGGCGTGGCTGAGCGCTGTGGCCGGAAGATTTGCGAGGGGCGGTAGCTCGCCGGAATCTTGCTCAGCGAAGTTGCGGTTTTGAGCCTCGGCAACGTCGTCGGGATACGGAACTTTCGGGAAGACTCGGTAAACCGGTATCTCTCCGATAATTCCGTCGTTGTTGAGGATTTGCGAAAGAACGGCTGCTAGGCGGGTGGTATTGCCAGGTTCACGAAGCTTCTCGCCGTCGTTCCACATTGAGGTGCCGCCGCGCGAAAAATAAATCAATGCATTTTCGGGGCAGGTCGGGGAGACGCACAAGGCGGCGCCTCCCGTGACTTCCGTCGATCGGACCGCTGGCGATGATTCCGCGAAAGTTTCGCGCGCCTCGTCGTTCGATAATTCCGTCATAGCAACTCCTCATACAGTCTGCCGTTCTGGATGAGTTTAGCGCTCGGGGCACAGCGTTCCGCGCTTCTTACGCGGACGACGAGGAAGGTGTCCCTCGAATTGCCGGCGTAAGAAACGCGGAACAATCGCAAACGCAAGTTGCGCGGATTTATCGACGCCGCAAGAAACGCGGGATCATCGCGAGGCGGTTAGTCGTTTCGGCGTCGTTGTTGCAAAACCACGCGACGCTCGAGCGGGGTGACCAGGAGGAGCGACACCAAGCAGAGCCCAAGGCCAGCGCAAATAATGATTGCTAGGCCAAACAACTGGTCGTTCGTTACCAATGACGCCATCGTTGCCGGCGCGAAAAGCAAGGAGATAAAACGGCCAAAAGCCGCGGTAAGGAGCGCGCATAAAACGAGCGGGCCGAAGGTTTGGAAAACCCGCGTCAGCGGAAAAACTCGTACCGGGAATCCCACCTTGTCCAAAGCCTGCGTCTGCGGTGCGCGATCGAATATATCCGATGCCTGATTGATCAGAATGCTGATAGCAGCAACCGCAAACCCCACAGCGAGGGTGATGTAAACACCGAAGCGAACATCCTGAATAAGGATTCTGCTCACCGGATCATTGGTCTCACCAGATGCGGCAAATGCGGCTGTCGAGGTGAAACCGGCGATAAAGCAGAGCAGAGCGAGGCCGCTGATTAAGCGCCACACCGCTTTCGGATCATCCAAAATGCGCCGGCCGGCCAGCAGTACGGGCACGCGACCAGACTTTGTGAGTGGCCAGGCAAAGATCTGCAGAACAAACGGCGCCGCCACGTTGATAGCGAAAACAACCGCGCCGACGATCACTAAACCCGTGGCCCACACAATCGTCTGCTGGTAGCTACCCCGAAAGGTACTGAAAAGCAGAACACTGATAACGGCGAGAACGAGGCCGACGAGTCGCCACCAACGCAAAGCCCGTGGCGTATGTTGACGTGCCACCCCCAAGGGTGAAATGCGCACCCGCTGCAGGCCGACGGTGGTAGACAGCAGGGCGATAGCCAGAAGCGCAAGAAGCACACAGACCATAAGCCAAAGAGGCAGAATCATCGACTGCCAGGAAATCGGCTGGCCAATAAATGAGCCATTTGCCCACAGGGGAAGAGTGGAGAAGTAAGCGAAAACTCCGAGCGTTGCACCAAACATCCACTGAATGATCGTCTGCGTCAGAGTGATTACGGTTGTTTGCGCGCCGGTCATGCCCACCAGGCGCAGCGAGGCGAGCCGGCGTGAGCGGCCGGCCGCGCCGAGTTGCGCCGCGGAGGATCCGAGTGAAAAGACCGGAACTACCAGCAAAGCGCAGGCAAAACAGGCCAGAACCAGGTAAGCATTCGCGAACATATTGGCGTCACGCGGATTGTCGAACAGTCCGTTCAAAGCCCGCGCAATTTCCGACGCCGAATTTGCCGATCCGCCGTAAAACATCCAGGCCCCGCCGGCAACCGTTAGCGCGAGGCAGGTAGAAATTCCGAAAGCAAGAACGGCCAAAACATCAAGCCAGCCGTCGCCCTGGCGCGCCTTGAGACGGGAAGTTGTGAGGAGGGAGGCGAGTTTCAGGGACCTCATCGTTCTTCCCCCTCCCGCGAAGAATCCGCGTCTTTTGTACCAGTGGTTTGCGCACTCGGGGCTACGTCCTGCTGAGTGGCGCTTTGTGGTGTTCCTGCTACGTCCCGCGAAGAATCCGCGTGAATAACGCCGTCGCGAATTTCAACCAGTCGATCGCACCAGCCGGCGACTTTGGGATCGTGGGTGACCATGACGAAAGTGGCGCCAGACATTCGCGCAGTCGTGGTCAGAACCTGCATGACCTCGTGGCCGGTGGATTGATCGAGTGCCCCGGTGGGCTCGTCGGCAAAGACGACGTCGGGATTGCCAGCAAGCGCCCGGGCGATGGCGACGCGTTGCATTTGCCCGCCGGACATTTCCCCGGGGCGGCGATTGCGCTCGCGGTCAACGCCGAGGCGGGCGAGCCACTGATCCGCCACGCTGAGCGCGCGGCGCCTGCCCATCCCGCTCAACATAAGAGGTACGGCCACGTTTTCGCGCGCCGGAAGTTCGGGAATGAGCTGGCCATCTTGGAAAACAAAGCCCATCCGGGCCAGGCGAAGTTTAGAGCGTTGCGCATCAGAAAGCGCGGAAACAACAGTTTCCCCGAGCTTCACGCGCCCGCGCGTGGGAGCCAAAATCCCAGCTAGGCAGTGCAGGAGGGTCGATTTTCCCGAGCCAGAGGGGCCCATAATCGCAACGGATTGCCCGGCCGGAATGAGGAGATCGACGCCGCGTAGCGCGTGCACTTCGTGAAAGTCCTTGGCGAGATCGCTCGCTCGTAAATGTGCTGGTTGTGTGTTCATGGGTCAATTCTGTGAGTCTCGCGCGAGGTCCGAAACGGATTTTACTATCGCGTCAAGGTAGAGCTAGCTCTACTCTTTCGATAATTCCGTGTCATTTTCACCTGCCGGCGGGGCGATCTTGCCTGCGCGTGAAAAGATGAGGGTATGCAGGAGGAACTGGAGGTCACGCGCGCCCAGCGCCGATCATTCCGCGCTTTTTTCGCGTTGGGAGTCGGCCTTACACTCGGCGCACTTATCGTCCTGTTCGCGGGGGTCGAGATGACGACGTATGAGCCTGCGCGTAGCCCGATGGCATTCATAATTGTGGTCGTCGTGGTGGGGTGCGCGGGGCTTTGGCTTTTGACTCGGCGCCGTTTGAGGCATCTAGAGGACGCCACCCGCGGCTCGAGTACGTGGCGCCTTTCCGCGCGTGAGTACGGGTACGACGTCGCCGCGCGGCGCCAGGTTGCAGCGGCCTTCGAAATTGAGCGGCGCCGAATCGAGCGCGATTTGCACGACGGCGTGCAGCAATTCTTGGTTGCGGCGTCGATTGATGTAGGGGAGGCTGCTCTCATTCTTCAGGATGCAGAAAACGCGGAATCATCGGAGCGGGGGACGGGCCGAGAGGGGATCCTTGTCGATCGTGCCGATTTCGAGGAAAGCCGCAAGTTGATGGCCGCGGCTCAAGATAAAACTGAGCTAGCGCTCAAAGCCTTGCGCCGGACGGTGGCCGGAATTCACCCGAAGGTTCTTTCGGATCTGGGCCTTGAAGCCGCGGTTCGCGATTTGATCGAAACCTCGCCGGTAGATGCCACCCTCACGGTTCCCTACCCGCTACCAGAAATGACTGAAGGAGTTATCGCATCGGGGTACTTTGCGGCTTCGGAGGCACTGACGAACGCGGCCAAACACGCTCGCGGCGCACGCGTGAACGTCCTGCTTGTCGCGGGTCAGGAACTAGTGGTTGCGGTGAGCGATGACGGTCCCGGCGGTGCGGTGTTACGCGAAGGCGGGGGACTTGCCGGGCTCGCCGAGCGGTTGACCGCTTTTGGCGGGGAATTGACGGTGGCGTCTCCGCCTGGCGGTCCAACCACCGTCACGGCGAAGATCCCGCTTCTTTTACAACGTGGCGAATTTGGCGTTACCAGCGTCTTCGAGCCTGCCGCAAAAGCGGGGGCGAGCGATGACGTCGAGCAACTTGGCAACCCGAGCAAAACTGAGGAAAACAAATGAAAGTAATAGTCGCCGATGATTCCGCGCTTTTTCGCGAGGGCCTCGTAGGAATTCTTGAACGCCGCAAACATGAGGTGCTGGCGCAGGTGACCAGCGCGGCGGAACTTATTGAGGCGGTCCGCGCCGCAAACGCAAAAAACGCGGAATCATCGCGAGAGGCGGACGGTAGCGAAGGAGCGCGGCGCGCTGATGACGCCGTGGCTAGCGAAGACGAAAAAAGAAGCGGAATTATCGCCGAGGCGGGACGGAGCATCGACGTCGTCATTACGGATGTGCGAATGCCGCCGAATATGACCGACGACGGTCTGCGGGCGGCGGTTGGAATTCGACGGGAATTTCCAAACATCGGAATCGTCGTGCTCTCGCAGTACGTCGCGCCCGCCTATGCGCGCGAACTCTTCGCTCCGTCGACCTCCGCAACGCCGGGGTTCGGCGCGGTCGATGCCAGTGACGACGCCGGAGGCGGATTGGCCTATTTACTCAAAGATCGCGTGGCGCGGGTGGCAGATTTTCTCCGCTCCCTCGAAGTTGTTGCGGGCGGCGGAGTCGTCATTGATCCAGAAGTGGCCGGAGAACTGATGCGTGGCCAACCCTCCCAGCTCGCGATGATGACGGAGCGCGAGCTCGAAATCCTTGATCTCATGGCGAAAGGCCTCTCCAATAGCGAATTGGCCGAGCGGCTTTATCTCTCAGCGGCCACGATCTCGAAACACGTGGCGAGTATCTTCATGAAGCTTGGTATGGGGCCGGGGGAGGAAAATCGCCGCGTGCGGGCTGTGCTGGCATACCTGACGGAGAAGAACTGGCAGAAGTAGCCCGCTAGCATAGATCCGTGCCTCTTTCTCTGCGCGATCTGCTTGATAACCCGCCCGACTTGCCTGTTGCCAAGGTGCTCTGCCAGGTGCGGGAAGATCTGGAGGCGGCCGACGGCCTCGCAGTTATTCAGGCTCCGCCCGGCACCGGCAAAACCACCCTTATCCCGCCGCTGGTGGCGCAGTGGATTGCGGATCGCGGCGCTCGCGATGCGGCCACGGGAGCCCCCAGTAGCGTGATAGTCACGCAGCCGCGCCGGGTTGCGGCGCGCGCCGCCGCGCGTCGAATCGCGAATTTGCTCGGCGAGCCGGTGGGAGAGACGGTCGGCTTCTCGGTGCGCGGAGAAACGAAGCGCTCGGCGCGCACCCGAATAGAAATGGTGACCCCCGGCGTGCTTGTGCGCCGTTTACAGGCAAACCCCGAGTTGCCCGGGGTGAGCGCGATAATTTTGGATGAAATCCACGAGCGCCACCTCGATTCCGACCTGGCATTGGCCTTCGCGGCGGACGTTCGCGGGGCACTCCGCCCTGATTTGGCGCTGATTGCGATGTCCGCAACCGTCGAAGCGCAGGCAACCGCCCGGGTGCTGAGCGAAACCGGCGGCGCAGCGCGAATTGTGAGTATCCCGGGCGAGATTTTTCCGCTCGATATTCATTTTGCGGCGCCGCCAAGCGGATGCGAGCCGTTAGGCGCGGTCGGTCGCGAATCCATTGGCGTGCGGCGCGAGTTTCTGGGGCACGTCACCCGAACCGTGGCGCGCGCCCTACGCGAAACGAGCGGAAACATCCTGGTTTTCTTACCGGGTGTTCGGGAGGTCGACGCCGTTGCCACGCAGTTGCGAAGTCTCGATGTCGCAGATGATCTCGGCATTTTTCGGTTGCACGGCTCCCTGCCCGCGCGCGAACAGGACGCGGCGCTGGCGGATCCATATTCTGCAGCCGCGAGTAGCGGTGAGGTTTCGCGCATCCAGCGCCGGGTCATTGTTTCGACGGCGATCGCGGAATCATCGCTGACCGTGCCAGGGGTGTCAGTCGTCGTCGACGCCGGACTTTCCCGCGAGCCGCGTACCGACTACAGTAACGGAATCTCAGGATTGGTGACCGTTCTGGAATCTCAAGCGGCAGGAATTCAGCGTGCGGGACGCGCGGGCCGGCTGGGTCCCGGAACCGTATACCGGACGATGAGCGAAGCCACCTGGGCGCGTCTGGCGTCGCAGTCGGAACCGGAGATCAATACCGCGGATTTAACGGATTTTCTTCTCCAGCTGGCTGTTTGGGGCACACCGCGAGGCGAAGGCTTACCGCTTTTGGACCCGCCACCGAGCGGCGCAATCGAAAGCGGAGAACGCACTTTGCGTGGCCTGGAGCTCATCCACCCGGATGGAAGCGCAAAGCCCGAGGCCTCGATCTACGCGCGCTTTCCGATGGATCCGCGGCTTGCTCGCGGCATGCTACGGGGCGTCGGAGTGGCGGGTGAAGCCGGAGCAGCCCGCATTGGGGCCGCGCTCGCCGACGATCCGCGTGTTGCCGGCGCCGATTTCACCACCTGGCGCCGAGCGGTTTCTCCCGCCGGGTCCCAGCAGGCGAAGCGTTTGCAGGGTGCGCTCCGTGAAGCGATAGAAGACCTCGGTGCTCAAGACGCATCGAGGCCAGACGCGGTTGGCGGTGCTTCTTCGCTCACGCAACCGGCTGTGTTGGCCGCCGTTATTGCTCCTGCATTCCCGGACAGGCTCGCCAGAATCCGTCCGAGCTCGGACCCGGCTCACCCCAGCCTGCGTTATTTGCTCACCTGCGGAGCGGGCGCAACGCTTCCGGAAAACTCACCACTGATTGGTGAAGAATGGCTCGCTATTTCCTCATTGACCTCTCCAGCTGGCCGCGCCGACGCGATGATTCGCGCCGCCGTTCCCATCTCGGGTGCTGATGCGATTGCCGCCGGTGAGGCGATGCTAGAAACCCGCTCCGACATCGTTTTCGAACGCAACAGATTGCGCGGCTCCGAAACCGAATACCTGGGTGCAATTGAGCTTTCCACTCGTCCGCTGAAACAAATCCCCGAGCAGGCGGCGCGCGAATGGATCGCCCGCGCCGTCGCAGACGGTTCCCTCCCGATCGAATTCAGCGAAGATTCCGAGGTTTTGCGTCAGCGATTGGCTTTCCTCCACGAGGTGATGGGTGAACCGTGGCCGGATGTTTCGCGTTCCGCATTAGCGGCGCGTCTGGAGGAATTGGCCGGTCCCGAACTTTCCGCGCTTTCTCGAGGTGGCACATTCCGCTCGCTCACAGCAGAGCAGCTAAAAAGGATCTTCCCCTGGCCCGAGGCCGCTAAAATCGACGAGCTCGCTCCGACGTCGATCACCATTCCTACTGGAGAACGCCGTCGTATCGACTATTCGCGTCCGCTCCCGACCGTGCGCCTGCGCGTGCAGGAGGCATTTGGGTGGAAATCGACGCCGAGAATTGCGGGCGGAAAAGTGCCGATCACCCTGGAACTGCTCTCACCCGCGCAACGCCCGGTCGCCATCACCGACGATCTCGCGAGTTTTTGGGCGGGCGCCTACGCCGACGTACGCGCGGAAATGCGAGGGCGATATCCGAAGCATCCGTGGCCTGACGACGGCGCCAATGCCCTACCGACTAATAGGATAAAAAGGCGTAGGTAACGCAGTATTCGCAGGCAGCGGTCGGCGGGCTCGGGTTGCGCCCTCAGTACCCAAATGTGAGCGTGGGGGTTTGCACCTCGTCCTCGAACTCATCTCGCAAGGCCTGCGCTCCGGCGGCGAAATGCTGTAGGCGCTCGTGTAGCTGGGCTCCAGTGATCGATCCGAGCGGTAGCGCAATTCGCAATACGAGGAGTGAATCGAGCATAACTAAGTCGCCGTCGAGCAGATTCGCCGTCGCCGCGAAAATTCTTCGGAGAACTTTTTCGGTGGGGGCGTCCACAATTGGCGCGGAAAAGTAGGCGATGTCGCCCAGCGAGGGCACCGGCGCATAGGAACAAATGACCGTTTGCGCCTTGTCATCCGATTTCCACGCGACTCTAAAGGTATAGTTCTGGTTCGCCACGTCGCGTTTCGCGCTGTAATCGGCTATGAGGACCTCATAAAGATCGGAACTATCGCGAATCGATTTTTCCGCGAAATCTGAGGGGAGCGCAGGAGCGGCAGAGGCACGCGCGGTCTTCTTGCGATTTTTCCCGAACATATTAGTTCCTACCTTCCATAATGTCGCGAGCTTCGCTTGCGATGAGGCGCGCCGCCTTCCCGATCCAAGTGGGATCGGCGGGTAGATGCGCGGAAAAGTGGACGTGCGGAAGATTGCCGAGGAGGCGGATTCCTCCTAGCGGGAGGTCTTCCGCCGCTCGGACTACGCGGATCAGATCCGGACCTTTCGGGTCGATCCCGAGCCGTTCGAGCAGCGCCTCTTCGCCCGTCGCGTCGGAGAGAGTGATGTTAGAAGTCGCGGAATTAGGGCCGGAGGCAGCGGAGGTACTATCCACGTCGGGCTCTTGCCCGCTTCGTCCTTGCATAACGCGAGAAAAAACCGGGGCGGCCAGGTGCACCACTTCTCCGCCGTCGCGCATAGAGGAAGATCCGCGCCACGCCGTCACGGGGACGTCACTGATACGGAACCGGAGCGCGCCGTCATCACCCGCGGTAGCGCCAAAATCCTGCTCGAACATTGCGGCAACCTCGGCCCATTCGCCGGCATCGGAAATATTTTCACTGCTCATGTCAGTTCTCCTCGTCTTCCGAAGATTCCGCGTTTTCGCCTTCCCCGCCGGAAAGCCCTTCGCCAAAAAGGTCCAGTTCTGCCTGGGCGCGCGAGGCCACACGCAAAGCGCTGAGCGCGAGCGAGGTTTCCTGTTCCAGAACCAGGCGCTGTGTTAGACCAGCGAGCTCAAGGGAATGCACGTAGGCAATTTCGCCGCCCGCGCTCACCACGCCGCCCAGCCCCTCGTTTGCCGCGGCCTCCGCGGTCAATCGGAGGAGGCGCGGAGTGGACTCGCCAATCGTGGTGGAAAGATACGCGGAATCTTCGCCGGAAGGGAGAACGTTGCGCGTGACGGAAAGCGGGATGTGCTGGCCGTTGACCACCACCATCATTTCAAATCCGAACTGAAGCTCCTGCGCGTCGCCCTCCTGATTGGCGATGAGGTCATTCCAAGAAATCACGCGATGATCGGGGTCGTCGAGCCCGTCAATATCCGTTTCGCTGGCCTGATCGTTTGCGAAGTCATCGCGCGGCGCCGGGGTTGGACCCATCTGCCCGAAAGTTTGGTCCGTACTCGCGGTTTCGGCGTTATAGGTACCCGCTGCGTTGAAGTTTCCGCCGTCGGCGGCTTCGTCGGGGAAAAGGTCGTCTGGAAGAAGGTCGCTGTGAGCGTTCGCTCGCTCCACGTTTTCCGCCGACGCCGCAATTGCATCGCCGCCAAAGTTTTCCTCTTTCGTTGGTGGCCGATTGTCTAGGCCGCGCACGAAAATCGCCTTCGCGTCGATACCGGCGATAATCGCAAATTTGACCATCGAGGAAAAACGCGAGAAAGAGAGGTCGGCGGCGCGCAGAGCCACGTGGAGATAGGCATCGGTGCCGCGAACCCGGATCGCGCCGAAGGCGAAGGTTTCCCCAACCCAGCCCGAAAGGCCAGCTAGATCCACTAAATCCGCCGTTCCTACGCGGAACCAAATCCCGAAGCAGATCTTTCCGAGCCGATCGCGAGCGGGGCTGACCTCGACGACGTCGACCACCGGTCCAATTGCAATGCGCAGTAACATGCGGCGGGCGGTGACTTCGGGACGTAACTGCGTGCGGCAAGCCGTGACGAGTTTTTCCCAGGAATCGACGATGTATGCCGGCGAATCGGGGCCAGCAGGCATCGCGTCGAGCTTCGCCTCCTTGGCGATTGCGTCGATTTCTGCGGCGAGAGCTTCGAAATCAGGATCTTCAGACATGTCATCAACCCTACCTTCGAGCCCGCCGCCCTCCGCGATCATTCTGCGTTTCTTTTCTTTCATTCTCGCCCGGCGCGAAGGCCAGGTTTTTCTCGCCCGGCGCGCTCCGAAATCTGATGCAAATTAAAAGTTAGGAAGGCCGTATTGATTTGTTCGGGTAGCCGAAATATGCTCGCAACATGCTCAAACAAACTCGTAGATTTTCGCGTGCCGCCGCCATTTTGGCGGCGCTTATGCTGATAGTGGCAGGATGTTCACCACGTTCGGTGAGTCATTCTGCAAACGCAAACAATGATGATCGACCCCTAGTTCTGACCTCTTTCACCGTTATTGCGGATATGGCCAAGAACGTAGGCGGTGATTTGGTACGGGTGGAGTCGATTACGGTTCCCGGCGCGGAGATTCACGATTTTCAGCCTTCCCCGGAGGATATTAAGCGTGGCGAAGGCGCGGATTTGATCCTCTACAACGGTCTCGGTCTGGAGCGCTGGTTCGAAAAGTATGTCGAGAATTCTTCGGCAAAAGTCGCGGTGTTATCGGACGGCATTGAGGCGATGCCGATCGCGGCGGGCGACTACGCGGGTGCACCGAATCCGCACGCTTGGATGAGCCCAGCCAACGGCAAGATTTACGTGGATAATATCGTCCGCGCACTCTCAGATCTCGATCCCGATAATTCCGCCACTTATGAGAAGAATGGTGCCGCGTACAAGGAAAAGCTGGACGAGATCAGCACCGAGATGAACCAGCAGCTTTCCGCGCTCCCCGAGTCTCAGCGGGCGCTCGTCACCTGCGAAGGTGCCTTTAGCTACTTGACGCGCGATCAAGGAATGCAAGAACGCTACCTGTGGGCGGTCAACGCGGAGGGCGCGCAAAGCCCGCGTGCCAAAGCGGAGCTGGAGAACTTTGTGCGCGAGTCCGGCGTGAAGTCGCTGTTCTGTGAAACTACGGTAGATGACAAGATGGCGTCCGTTTCGGAGGACACCGGCGTCCCGGTAGCCGGCCTGCTCTACGTGGATTCGTTGTCCGACGCCGATGGTCCCGTTCCCACTTACCTCGATCTCTTGCGGTACGACGCCGATCTCATTACCTCGGGCCTGCGCGGCGAAAGCTCCGCCGGACAGGCGGGCAAGGAGCCCTCCGCGCCGCCCTCCGAACATTCCGCGGATTCTTCTGCAGGCTCGGCCCACGCCGATAATTCCGCGGATTCTTCTTCCGACGGAACCACCCCCGATAATTCCGAGCAAAAGGACGGTACCAATGGGTAAAGCAGCGCTTACCGCACTCGACGTCAAAGACCTCGGGGCTAGCTACGGGCGCCTCAAGGTCCTCCACGATGTCAACTTCTCTCTGCAAGCCGGAAAAATCTGCGGACTCGTCGGGATGAACGGCTCGGGAAAGTCAACGCTCATGAAGTCGATTATGGGCGCCGTGCGGGCCTCGGGCGAGATCCGCGTGTACGGGCGGGAATCCAGTGCCGCCCGCAATGAGAGTTTGGTTGGTTACGTACCGCAGAACGAGGGAGTGGACTGGGCCTTCCCCATTTCTGTTCGCGATGTGGTGATGATGGGCCGCTACGGACATATGGGCCCGCTTCGCCGCGCCAAAGCTGAGGACCACGCCGCCGTCGACTCCGCCCTGAAAACAGTAGAAATGTCGAAATTTGCTGACCGGCAAATTGGCTCGCTTTCGGGTGGGCAAAGAAAACGCGTATTTATCGCCAGGGCGATTGCGCAGGGTGCGCGCCTGCTGCTCCTCGACGAGCCATTCGCGGGGGTCGATAAGCCCTCTGAGCTGGTGATTACCAAGCTCCTGAAGGATCTTGCCTCCACCGGCATCGCCGTTTTCGTGGCCACGCATGATCTTTACGAGCTTCCGAACCTGTGTGATGAGGCCTTGCTCCTCTACCGCACGGTTATTTTCCACGGCGAGGTGAGCCAGGCGGTGCGGCCAGAAAACCTTGGCCCCGCTTTCGGCATGACGCCCGACCAGGCCCGCGAATGGCGCGAGCACCGGCTCTCCGCGCTTCCCGGCGCCACAACTCCCTCCCCGCAAACCACTTCAGGAGCGAACAATGCTTGATTTCTATATGTTATTTGCCGAGATGTGGGAGCACCCGTTCATGGTGCGCGGCGCCGTCGTCACCCTGGTGGCCGCGGCAGTATGTGCCGTCATCTCCTGCTGGCTCATTCTGATCGGCTGGTCGCTGATGGGTGACGCGCTGAGCCACGCGATTTTGCCGGGCGTTGTGGTGGCCTATATGGTCAACATCCCGTTCTCCGCGGGTGCCCTGGTGGCCGCTATTCTCGCGGTCCTCCTTATATTTATGCTCCGCGGAACCTCGCGCGTAAAAGAGGACGCATCGATGGGCGCGGTCTTCACCGCGATGTTTGCGCTGGGCCTGATCCTCATCAAACTCAACCCTTCAAACGTGGACCTCAACCACGTCATCTTCGGCGACCTGCTCGGCATCACCAACGCGGATATGATCCAGGTGCTGGTGCTGGCGCCAATCGCGCTGGCGATTTTGCTCCTCAAGCGCCGCGACATTACCGCTTACGCTTTCGACCGCACCCACCTGCGCGCGATGGGAATTTCCACCCGACTTATCGGCGCGCTTTTGCTGGTTTCCCTGGCGTTGACGGTGGTGACGGCCATGCAGGCGGTGGGCGCGATTCTGATCATTGCGCTGGTCATCGTTCCGGGCGCGACCGCTTACCTCATTAGCTCGCGCATCCAGCGCATGTTGTGGATTGCGCCGCTTTTCGCGTGCCTGTGCGCACTCGCCGGAATCTACATTTCCTACTGGTTCGACCTGCCCTCTGGCGCCGCCGTCGTCACCACGCAGGGCGCCGCGTTCCTGGTGGTGTGGGCGCTTTCGCCGCACGGTTTGCGCGGTCACCTTGCCGGGCCCGCGGTGGTTTCCGACGACGCCGTCGCTCCGGCAAATGACACGCGGGCGCAGGAGCTAGCCTCCGCCTAATGCGCGGGTGACACGGCCTAATGCGCCGGGCTGGCCTCCGCCAAAACGAGCGAAACCTGCGAGTTAACTAGCTAGCGGGCAATATTTGAGAGAGCTTTGGGCGAAGCTGCGGTCTACGAGTAATAGTGGAAGTCGCGGCTTCGCTCAAAGCTCTCTTCGTCAAGCTGAGTGGTCCACAGGTCGTGCTCGGTCCGCATAAATCCTTGAAGCGCCCGGCCGGTTTTATCGAACCATTTGACGGCTTCGATTTTTGCGCCGCCCACGTTGTAGGCGGCGTCGAGCGCGGGAGCAAGGTCGGTGTCATGAGAGGCGAGAACTACGATGTCGTATTCTCCCGACCGGGCGAGCCGCACCAGGCTAAGCGCGCACAGAACATCAATACCCTTCTCGTGCCGGCTCTCTCGAATCGGCACATTGACGCCGTTTTCCAGGCCCCAGCGATATCGCAGTGGGCGTGAGGTGACGCGCACAACCGGGTCGCCAGGGGTGTCTTGCCAGTAGTCGTGTTGCTTGCTGTCGAGATGATATGCGAAGGGGTCATCGTCCTCGCGCGGGATCCCGCGATAAACGTCTACGAACTGTGCGTTGACGTGATACTTCGAGTAGTAGGTGTGTTCGGCCAGCGACGCGTTTTTCACTCTCGCGATCTCACGGGCCAGCAGATAGGGATCAATCAGCGCCTCACCCACTGGTTTTCCGGGCAGGAAGATCTTCGCGGCAGTTATCTGCATATTTTGGTAGTCGACGACGACCGCCATTTTTTGCTCAACCGTTTCTTGCGGATCGTCGCTTTGCAAAGGAACACTCCTGACGCTAGCCCGGCCATTCGCGATTGCGGAAGCAATCCGGAGCCTCGCCACTTGAGGACCCGCGGGTAAAAATTGGATTCTGAAACAATGGTAAACGCCGGTAAGTGGTCTGGCTACGTCCCCGGCGATAATTCCGCGTGTTCTTCCTGCGGTGCCGAGCCGAGGTTGGCATGAAAAAACTCCCCACCGGGGAAATCCATCCGAGGGGGAGTTTGGCGCGCCCGAAGGGATTCGAACCCCCGGCCTTCTGATCCGTAGTCAGACGCTCTATCCACTGAGCTACGGGCGCATCCGTTCCTAAATTGGAACGCGTACGAGTATAGCCCGGGAATCGCTTTCCCCCAAATCGATTTTGGTGTTTGGGTGTCACATCACAACTAGAATGTGGATATGACGGATTTTGAGGCAGAGACATCGATCGAAAACATCGAATTTAAGCTAGCTCGCTGGCAGGAGTGGCGGTTGCGCCGCGAGCGTGAGCTGGCCGATCCACACGGCTGGCTCTCCTTGGTCTCCTTCCAATGGCTCACCTCCGAACCGGTGTCCGTAAGCGGTTTTCCGGGGGATTTTTGGGAGGCGGAGGATGGCGCACACGCGCGTTTTTCTCCCGACGACGCCGTCACGCAATCCGGGCAGCCCGTCACTGAGGTTCGCATCGGCACCGCAGAAGATGGCTCGGACTTCAGCTTGCGTGCGGGCGACGTGATTGCAGAAGTTGGAATGCGCGGAGGCCGGTACATGGTGCGGGTGCGTGATCCGCGTTCGGAAACCTTGGCGAATTTTTCTGGTGTTCCGGTATTCCCTTATAGGGCGAGCAACGTCGTCGTCGGAAAATTCCGCGCTTACAACGAACCGCGTGAGGTCGAGATTTCGACCGCGCGCGAAGGCCTCAGCGGGCGGGCCCGGCTGGTGGGGGAAGTGTCGTTCGAGTACGACGGCGCCGCGGTGACTCTGGCCGTGCAGGGCGACGCGGATGAGCAGCTGACGGTGCTGTTCCACGACGAGACGAACGGTCAGGAAACCGACGCCTGGCGTTTTGTTTCATTCCCGGGTCCCGGCGCGAATCACCGCGAGTCCGCGGGGCAGTTCGTGGCGGCGCGGGCCGGTGATGTGCAGATTGATTTCAATCGGGCGCTCAATTTCCCCATGGCGTTCAGCGACTTCGCGACTTGTCCGGCGCCGCCGGCGGGGAATTCGATTCCCGCGCGCGTGGAGGCGGGGGAGAAGAAGGCACGCTAGGCGAGTCCGGCGAACTGGGCGCCGCGGCGGCTCACAACAGCTTTCCCAAACGGGAAGCAGGTGACCGGGATGAGCTTGACGTTCGCGACTGCGAGGGGAATCCCGATAATGGTGAGCAGCATATAGACCACGTGCACGCTGTCCGCGTGGAGGCGCTGCACCAACTCGATCTCGCTCAATCTCACCGAGCAATCATAAAACCCGGTACCGACAAGATTTCGCGCGAGGCAAGTCGCCCCGGTCTAAACCCGTTGACGGGCTATAAGTCCCCTGCGTCGTCGATTGTTCCCGCCTGCTGCACTTCGAGCAGCTCAAGGACCGTAAACCGGCGATGCTTACGCGAATTCGTCGGCGTTACCTCTTCGAGCCGCACACGCAAACAATCACCGGTCCTAAACCCGACCCCACGTTGAGATACTGATGCGAGGAACGTTTTGTCGGCGAAAGTCGCGTTAAACGATTCGGGCACTCGGTCCTTGGCCGTGCGGAAGTGGCGGGTAAACCTCCACGGGCCCCCATCAAAAGCAAGCCGATCCACCTCAAGGAAAGCTTCCTCAACCGCGGCGTGTTCTCCATCCTCGGGCAGGGCCCGGAAAGACGTGAAGTCTTCCCTGGTGAGAACCTCGCTCGCCTCTCACCTGCTCGCCTGCTCGCGGCTCGTCACGGAGGAGAGTTCGACGCGGTCCACGCCGTCGCTCGCGGCCGGCTCGATAACCTTTTGTGCCCCGTCTTGGAAGCTTAGGTTAATGAACGTGTTGATGATGGTGGTGGGGATGATGAGTTGTTGGGACTGCTGTAGCTTTGGTTGACAGTTTTCCTTCTGTTTTTAGGCCGTGAGTAATGCGGCTGGTTCCATGATTGTTTCGTAGATTGTTTCGTATTCGACGGGTGTCAATTTCCCCAGTGCCCTGTGCCTGCGTCTGCGGTGGTAGGTCCGTTCGATCCAGTGAGTGAGAGCTACTGACAGTTCGCGCCGCTGAGCCGTGGGGCGGGGTGACGTGGCTTGAGGACTTGCGGGAATCAACGGTGAAGCCGCCATCATGGTGGGACGATACGGCTCGCCGGAAAACACTCATCGGGCATCCGGGAGGAAGGCCTGGCAGATGGAATGGGGTCATGGTTACGGGCAGAACGTGCCGGGTAAGACCGAGTTTCCTGAACGGTGGACGGAAGAAGATATTGACCTCGTCCTAGCCGAAACTTGGGAGAACCCAACCGCAGTACGATACGACGGCGATCGGAGGACTGTTAGGCGAGTCATTGACGGTGTACTCGTTGAAGTTTCTGTGTTTGATTCTGCCATCGGTGCAAGCGGATTTGAATTTCGCAACTATCATGCGGTAGGTGGCCGCGGCGTGTTCTGCTAATCACCGTAGCGGAAAGCGTTCGCAACAGCGGATTCCCCAACTAACAGACGAATGGGAGGTGATGGGGAATGAATCTTGATGAGATCGAAGATTTCTATGTTAACGCAGTATTTCCTCGTCTCCCGGAGGTCTCTCAAAGCTTCATTCGATCTGATGAAGATCTAGATGACTTCGAAATGATGATTGATGACTATCTCCAGTTCTCTCTCATTCACGGCGTGGAACTTCCTGACGAGATTCTCGATGCGACCGAAACCGAGGTTCGTTCCGCTTGGGACCCGGAGCTTTACGAACGCACCCTTGGCTGGATCGCTAAGCATCGGGAAAAGAATCAGGCGGCCGTAGCCTGAAGTAAAAGTAGCTTTTTTATTGTGCTAAGACGGAGCCTCCATTACTTTTTAGCGGATTGAGCCGTATAGAAATTTTTACCCTGCCGTGATTGGCGGGGTTTTGTTTTGCCCACCTGCTGCACAGTAGGTGGGTTTTGCTATATGCCCGCACGGGAAGGAAACAAAAAATAATGATGGTTGACGACCATAACGTTGATGAAACGCCAGCAGGTCAGGGGCAAGAAACCGGGTCGAGTCCTGCACAGGAACCGGACTGGAAAGCAATGGCCCGCAAGTGGGAAGACCGAGCTAAAGCGAACAAGGCCCAGGTGGTCGAACTACAAGCCAAGCTCGGCGAGCTGGAAAACACGTCCAGCGACCTCGATAAGGCGCTAGCGCGGATTAGCAAGCTTGAGGAACACAACCATGTTCTTGAACACGCCCAGCTTGTTAGCGAGGTTGCGTCCGCAAAACAGGTCGATGCAGGCCTGTTGACGGGGACAACCCGCGAAGAGTTGGAAACCCAAGCAGAAAAGCTTCTCGCGTGGCGTGACCAGCCCTCCAGGATGGCTGCTGCTCCAGCGCTTGGACATCAACCAACTAGTAATGCACAGGTCACGCCGGCCACACAGCTGGTGCGTGACATTTTCAATAAGGAGTAATCATGGCAGTAGTAAACAGCCAGTCCCTCACAGCGGTCCTTCCTGAACAGTTCGCGGGAAAGATCATTGAAAAGGCGAAGCCCACGTCAACGGTGGCTCGTGATCGCTTCTCGCTAAGCGTGGTGAGCATGGTTGCGATTTTCTCCGGGGTCACGTCGGCGAGGGGTGTTGCGGGGCCGAGGAGCGGCAGGACGTGTGTTTTCCAGTTGGAAATGTAGGTGCGTTCGGTGTCGGGCGAGTATCGGCCTTCTTTGACGCCTTTTTCGATGAGCGCAAACCACTGGTCTGCCCATAGGACGAGAGTGACGTGGGTGGCTTTGGCGGCTGGTTTGGTGGGGTCTTCCCAGGTGCCGTTGAGGATGGCGGCGTGGATTTTGGCGAGGTCGTTGCGGACGCCTGTTTTCGTGGGGTGTGTGGGCGTGTAGTACTCGCGGCCGTTTTTCCTGTAGCGGCCGCAGTAGTTTTTGCCGCGGGTGAGAACGGTCCCGAAAATGGATTTAGCCACGCGTACCCCTTTGCGACTTTTTACCCCTTTGGTTTTGCCCCCTAAGTACCCCTACGAAACCATAACCGGGCATACTTGAGATAGTTAGCGATAGTCGGGAGGGGCGGCTAAACCCCGACTGTTCCCAAGCGCCGCAACACAAAACCGCATGAAAAAGTCGCTCCCGGAATTCCGAGAGCGACTTAGCGCGGAGACGGAGGGATTCGAACCCTCGAGCCGCGATTGCGACTACTTCCTTAGCAGGGAAGCGGTTTCGGCCTCTCACCCACGTCTCCGGCACCTGGCTTTGTATGCTAGGCCTTTCGAGTTTACAGGTTTTTGAGGGTGTGATGCTATTGAAAAGCGGTGAGGCAGAGCACGAAACTCCCCATTCGAAGATTCCGCCGGATTCGCACGGGATAATTCCGCCAGACTTGCAACCGAAGATTCCGAGCTTTTTGTCGGGCACCTCGAGGCTGGACGACTCGCGTCAGAGACCAACCGCGGATCTGCCCAAACGCGGCTTCGAGGAGCCAATCGCGCAGGAGGTCCCTGAAAGCGAAGCGGTATCCGTGCCGCCCAGTCTGGCCGCTTGGATCCGTGCACAGAGAGGCGAAATTATCGCGGATCTATCGGGTGAGCTGTGCGAGTGCTTCGTCTTGCGGATTCGCACCGAGGCGAGCGGCGACGTCGTCGCGAAGATTCCGGGAAAGTTTCGCTATCCGGTCGAGCGGGAACTTCGCGCGCGACCTTATCTGGAAGGCCTTATCAACGAGAGGCTCGCGCCGCGCGAAGTTTTCGCGGATTCATCGCAGGCGGTGATTGTCTACGACTTTGTGCCGGGCGAGGCAGCGAGTAAGGCTACGGCGCACCTATCCGCCGAGAAGATTCCGCGAATTTTTCGCCAGGCCGGATACGCGCTCGCGAGATTGCATCAGGCGGCCACGCGTCCGAGCAATGGATACGAGAAAGCACAGGTGTGCCGAACCCTCGCGCGCATCGCCGAGATCGAAGATTCCGCGTTTTCTACCCTCCGTCGCGAACATTCCGAGCTTTTGTCGCAAGCCCGCGAGGAGCTCGGCGCATACCAGCCACGCGATCTTCCCTTGGTTCCCAGTCACGGCGATTATCGGGCGGATAACTGGATTGTCGGCGAGGGCGGGGAGTTGCGAGTGATCGACTTCGGCCGCTTCGGTTTCCGCCCGGCATTAGCTGACTTTATGCCACTCGCACGCTCCGAGTGGCCAAAGAACTCCCTGCTCAGGGACGTATTTTTAGAGGGTTACGCGAGTGGTGGTGCTGGCCATGGCACAATTGGCGGAATTATCGCTGAGGGCCGCGGCGGCTGGTGGAGGGTGTCCAATATCTGCGATGTTCTAGGGAATCTGTGGTTCGAGGTTCGCGGAGCCAGCGCGCGGCTACAAGCCGAAGACTCCGATAAAAGAACCGCGGAAAGATCGAGCGAAGCCACCAGGCAAGCCCACCCGCACGCGCAAGCCGATCTGCAGTTAGACGCGCAAGCCGAGCTACAGGCCGGATTTACCGCACTCGCCCGAGCGCTAGGATTTTAGAAAACCCGCCGCCGAGGAAGGACACCATGCCGGACGTCTCGCAAAAAATTCGCGGAATTATCGATCGCCGGGGGCTGCCCGAGGTGGGGCCGGAGCTTATGATCCTCCTGGATCTCGACGGCACGGTCCTCCCGCCCGACGGCTACATTCGCCCGCGCGTGGCAGATGCAATTCACGCGCATATCCGCGCCGGTAGCCGGGTAGTGATCGCCACCGGCCGCGGGCGGGTATCTGCGCTCAACGTCGTCGAGATGTTGCGCATACGCAACGCGGTAATGATTTGCTCGAACGGCAACGAAACCGTGCTGACCGGGCGCGCGAGCATTAACGGGATCACCGGCGTTCCCTACGAGTCGTTGACCGACGACGGACGGCCCGTCACCATGCGCATCACGAACGTGTCGACGATCGACGAAGAGGACCTCGCCAATGCGCTTGTCACCATGAAGGCAGCATTTCCGCGCGCGTTCTTCGCCGTCGAGCCGGTGAGCGGCGAGCGCTACCTGGCCGACGATTTCCCCACCGGGATCCTCCATCCCCAGCGCGGAGAGTACGTAGAATTCGCGGATTTATTCGTCGATGACTGCGTGCGCCTCATTATGGTCCAGCCTGGCTTGCCCGCCACCGAGCTGCAGCGGCGCCTCGAGCCGCTCAACTTGCCCGGAATTGAGTGGGCGGCGTCGTCGTCTTCGAATTCCGGGTGGGTCGACGCCGGACGAGCGGGCGTGACAAAAGCGGTGACGGCGGATCTGGTTCGCCGCGAGTTCGATATTTCCGCGAATTCGACGGTTGCGATCGGCGACGGGCATAACGACATCGGCATGATCCGGTGGGCTCACCTCGGGATTGCGATGGGTCAGGCAAATCCGTACGTCCAGCAGCAGGCCGATGCCACAACCGATTCGGTCTGGGATGACGGACTGGCCACCGTGCTTGAGGCATTGCTGGATCGATAGTTCCGCGCAACTTTCGCGGAACTATCGGAACTGCCGAAAACGCGGAATTATCGAAACAGCGGAATTATCGAAACCGCGGAACTATCGAGAAGGCTGTGGGTGGTGAGGCGGGCCACCCCTTCGGAAAATTTGTCACAGCCCGGCTTCTTGCCGCTAGGATAAGTGGGCACTGGAGGGTTGTCAGAGCGGCCGAATGAGACGGTCTTGAAAACCGTTATGTGGGTAACTGCATCGGGGGTTCGAATCCCCCACCCTCCGCCATTTCTTTTAAACGGCGTGATAGCAACGATTTAGCGTACATGTTTGCGCCGATCGACTGACGAGTGACTTACCATAGGCGTATGACTCAGCTTCCCGTCTCCGCGATCCATCCGGCGGCTCAAGATCACCTGGCATTCACCGCGGTATTCTCCGCGCCCATCGACGTTGCCGCGGTGATCGACCGTCTGGCCGACAAATCCGGAGCCCCGGTTGCGTTCGGCATCTCCAGTCCGAATCCGGACGGGACAATGCGTGAAATCGACCCCGGCCGGGCAGAAAACGCGAACGGACCGCTGATTTTCCATTACGTATGCGACGGAATTACCGTCCTCATCACGCCGGTTCCACTACCTCTACAGGGCGATATGCATTTGCCCGAACACAGCTTCCACCTGCAAATCACGATGCTGACGTCCGGAAGTCACGAGCGCAGGGCGGCTGGAGCCAGAAGGTTCGCCGCCGGAGCAGGAGGCCCGGCCGACCCGAACGGTACTGCCTCAGTGCCCGCCACTAACGAAGAGGCACTGGAGTGGCGCGCGGAAATGCGTGAATTGTTCGGCGTCTACACCTCGCTCGTCAGAGCCCTAATGGCCGAAGACGCCGCGCTCGCGGTGGTGCGCCAAGAAATCGGCATCGCCTTCCCTGCCCACGTGATCACCGGTTTCGAGCTCGCCAGCCCGGTTCCCTACCTCTTGTGGATTTACGTTCCCGTGGTCGACGGCGATCTGCGCTATGGCCGGACTCGGGGTCTGCCCCTTTTCGGGCACCTCGATGTGCAAATTTCGGGATCGGCCAAATCCGCAGAACAGGTTTACGACTTGCTGGTCAACACCGCCGGTTACGTTATTGAGAATGGCGGAACCCTGATGCCGGGCCAAACTCTGGAGGCGCCCGGTGTCGGCGCTGTCGTCATCTCGCAAGCCAAAGATCCCGAGACGGGCGAAGATCTACTGGAGCTGAAGTTCTAAGCGCCCGCCGCGTCGGTACCGCGCATGTGTTAGCTCATAACCCGTTCATTTTTCGGAACTTTCGCCTCTAAACTAGAGCCGTCCGCGCGGTGGCAGAGCCGGACAGTCAGATGCACGATGCGTCAAACGCAACTCGATGCGATGTAGTGGTTTTCCGGAAAGGTATGGCATGGATATGCAGTCCACCGCGGGTCGACCGGCGTCGTCGAACACCGCCGCAAACGATCTCACGAACAGCTCCACCCCGCGCGATAAATCCGCGAATTTTTACGTGGAGGACAAGGCGACTTTCGCGCGCATTGGCGCCGCAAAACTCTACAGCTACGTGGCGGTTTTCTTCGTCTCGTTCCTGCTGATTTCCAATATCGGCGCCACGAAGCTGATTGAAATTGAGGTGGGGAACTTCCCGCTGGTTTTCGACGGCGGCGCGATTCTCTTCCCGCTGACCTACATTATGGGCGACCTCCTCTCCGAGGTCTACGGCTTCAAAATCGCCGCCCGCACCATCGTTCTCGCCTTCATTGTGCAGATCATCGCCAGTTTCTGTTTCTGGCTTGTGCAAATCGCGCCGCCCGCCGCGGATTACGCGAATCAGGAAGCCTTCGAGGCAGTGCTCGGCGTGGTGCCGCGCTTCGTGGCGGCCTCGGTGTGCGGCTTCCTCTTTGGCCAGCTCATGAACTCATACGTGCTGGTGTGGATCAAGCGTCGCTTCGGTGAAGGTCAGATGTGGGTGCGCCTCATCTCGTCCACTGTCGTCGGCGAACTGGTCGACACGATTATCTTCTGCGCGGTGGCCTGGGGCGCGGAAATCGTGGCCGGCAACCTCTCCTTCGCCACCATCCTCAACCTCACCGTCACCGGTTGGGTCTACAAAGTGCTGGTTGAAGTGGTGCTTTTGCCCATCACCTACGCGGTGGTAGGCGCTGTGAAGCGCGTGGAAGGTATTGCGTAAATTTCGTGGATTCTTCGCGGTGGAGGTTTTTTCGACGACGTCGCCGCTGGGCTCGAATCTGGAAAAGCATTGGTGAAAGTAGGGGAAAGTGAAAGATCGTGGTTTTGAACCAAAAACTGAGTTGGCGGTGCGCCGCGGTGAACGCAACGGCAAGCCTCTCGGGCGTACCGGAGTGATCCATACGCCGCACGGCGATATCGCCACCCCCGCGTTCATCCCGGTTGGCACCCGAGCCACCGTTAAAACGCTTACTCCCGAGCAGGTGAAAGGAGTCGGCGCGCAGGCGGTGCTAGCCAATGCCTACCATCTCTATCTGCAGCCGGGTCCGGAGATTGTGGACCGGGCCGGTGGTCTGGCGCAATTCATGAACTGGGGCGGACCCACCTACACGGATTCGGGCGGTTTCCAGGTGCTTTCGCTTGGTTCCGGATACAAAAAGGTGCTTTCGGCGGAGTATGCCGGCGCGAATGCCGGGCGGGCGGACGCGCAGATCGCTCCCGATAAAGAGCGCCTCGCGGCGGTGGACGACGACGGCGTCTGGTTCCGCTCGCATTTGGATGGCTCGAAGCATCGCTTCACGCCCGAAGTTTCGATGGGCATCCAGCATCATTTGGGCGCGGATATTATGTTCGCCTTTGACGAGCTGACCACCCTGTTGAATTCGCGGAATTATCAAGAGGAGAGCCTGGAACGCACTCGGCTGTGGGCCGAGCGATGCCTGGCGGAGCATAAGAAGCTCACTGAGGAGCGCGCCGATAAGCCCTATCAGCAACTCTTCGGCGTGATTCAGGGTGCCCAGTACGAGGATCTGCGGCGCAAGGCGTGTGCGGATTTGGGCTCCATGGAAGTTGACGGGCAGCGCTTTGATGGCTTCGGGATCGGCGGGGCGCTTGAGAAAGAAAACCTCGGAAATATCGTTTCGTGGTGCACGGATGAACTACCGGCCGACCGGGCGCGTCACTTGCTCGGAATTTCCGAGCCCGACGATTTCTTCGCGGCAATTGAGGCCGGCGCGGATACTTTCGACTGCGTGAACCCCTCGCGGGTTGCCCGGAATGGTGCGATCTATTCGCGGGACGGACGTTTCAACGTTACCCGCGCGCAGTTCAAGGACGACTTTTCCGCCCTGACGCCGGAATGTGATTGCTACACCTGCACCAATTACAGCCGGGCCTACCTACATCACCTGTTCAAGGCGAAGGAGCAGCTGGCTTCCACCTTGGCCACGATTCATAACGAGCGCTACACCGTGCGGTTGGTTGACGAAATTCGCGAATCGATCGACGGCGGATACTACGAGGACTATAAGGCGCAAACCGTAGCGCGTTTCTACGCAGGTAACTGGGGGAGGGTAGACGTGCAGCGGCGTCGTCCGCGCGGATAGGTTCGCGCTCGAGAAGAGACGCGATAACGCGGAATCTTCGTGGTGAGGGCGTGGGGGAAGAAAGGGCGGAATCTTCGGGCGGAGTGGCGCGCGAAATTCGGCACTTCACTCGCGCCCGCCAACTCTTAATAATTCTTAAGATGTGGGGTAAATTGGTCTCATGCCTGGTGGCAAAGCGAAAGCAATTCATTCTTTGTTCAGCAATCTGTAACCACTTCTGAGCGTCATTCGGATTTGGGTTCAGCGCATGCGCGAAACCCATTGCGATTAACGCGAAAAATCCAGTTTTTTGATGTAAAAGAGACAATGATTCGAATGTGAGTTGCCCGGGAGAGGATCAGGCGCTGAGGATTCCGACAACCTTGATGAGACGTTCTGGAGGCTTTTGTGAGCGTAGTAGACGATAGGGAATTTTCCGCCGTTTTGCGGAATGCGATCGACAGCTCCGGAAAAACCTTGGCCCAAATCGTTGAAGAGCTTGCCTCCAGTGGAGTTCGCTTGACGCAGGCAACCCTTTCGTACTGGCAGTCGGGCCGTTCCCGGCCACGGCGTCGAAACTCTCTTGAGGCGGTCACGGTCCTCGAACACGTTCTCGGCCTGCCCGATCGGACCTTGCTTATTGCCCTCGGCGCCGAAGAGGAGGGGAAACTGGCAGAGGTGATGAGCTATCTGCCGAAAACCAACTTTGGAAACTTGGCCTCGACGGCTTGTTTTGGCGTAAATCTGGAAAACGAGCCGCAGTCGCAGGTCATTTTCGATGAGTTCACCGTCTATGACCAGGGCCAGACGTTGCAGGTAAAAACCAACCGCGTGGTGAAAATTGTTTCGGATGATTCGCTGAGCGTGCATGTTGCCTACTCCTGGGATCGCACTTCCCTGCCCCCGAAAATCGTTGATGTTCACGGCGCCATGATGGCCAAGGAGCGCACTTTCCAAGATTCTGGAGATGAGCTGGTGCGATTCAGCCTGCCCCAGAATCTGAAGGCGGGCGATCTTTATCGCTTTGGGTTTACCACCGTCTTCCGTCCGGGCGCGCCGTCATCGAACACCGAGTTGCGTTGGCTCCCTTCGTACTTGGCGCTCTATTCCACCTCCGTTACTTTTGCGGATCGACTTCCGCGTAGCCTTCGATTCGTTTCGATCTTTGGGCAAAATGAGCGGCAGGTCAGCACTGAAATCGATCAGCAGCTCAGCTCACTTTCGGGAGTTCCCGATGCCTCGCAGGTGGTCCAGGGAGGCGATGAGGAGCTCGAGATGGTGCGGAGCGAAACCGAGCGGGTGAATCTTCTTGGCCGGAGCGGGCAAATGAACCTCACCGCCCCGCACGCCAGCGCCGGCTACTTTGCCTGGACCTGGTAAGTAGCTCTCTAAGTAGCGCTAGCTTCTAGCCGCGCATGGTGCGCGCGTTGAGTGTGTTAGTGGGTGCCTTCGCATTTCGCGCGCGGCGCTTTCCGCAACCGCTGGGAGGAGTATCGAGCGCGGGCGTTAGCCGCACTTGCGGGCGGGTGATGTGCGCCCCTTGCCCACCCGGGCGATGCATGCTCCCATGCCATGCCGACGCCGATTCGGGGCGGTTTTCGTGCACGTCTTAGCATTATCACAATCCGGGA
Source organism: Actinobaculum massiliense (assembly GCF_001457435.1). Classification (GTDB taxonomy): domain Bacteria; phylum Actinomycetota; class Actinomycetes; order Actinomycetales; family Actinomycetaceae; genus Actinobaculum; species Actinobaculum massiliense. Next base: position 1,195,589 of record NZ_LN881717.1, read on the forward strand.
AAACTCGCGGAATCTTCGGTGTGGGGGAGGCGTGTTGCGCGATCCTGAGTGCCTCTGCGTCCGAGCAGGTTGGAGGGTGAAATGCGGAGGCGTGGCGAGCAGGGGTCGACGAGGATCTGCCTGGGAGGTCCCGTATCGGCCGTTGGCCCTAGAACCTTAAGTTTATATATTCTTCGAAAATCTGTGCATAATATTATTGATCGTAGGGTAAACGGCAGGCTATTCCGAAATACCCGGTAAAAGTCAAAAGTCGATTCGCGGGTTTGCGGTCGGCTCGGTGGTGGCGGGAGGCGCGATGCAGGATGATCCGCGGCAGGCAAAGCAGGCGGTAAAAGAAAGTGCCTCATCTGAAGAAAGTGCGGATGGCGCCGGCTCCCCGATTCGCGGAAAGAAAGACCCGCACCTGCCCGATGACGAAGGCACGTTTGGCTCGGTATTTCGCCACGCGGTAGCTAATTCAGGGCTCACTTTGGCGCAGATTGTGGATGCCCTGGCAGCGCGGAGCGTGCACCTGACGCAGGCAACGCTGTCTTATTGGCAATCCGGCCGTTCGCGGCCGCGGCGTCGGGAATCCTTGGCAGCTATCTCCGCGGTTGAGGAAGTGCTGGGAGTTCCGCGCGATTATCTGCGCGGCCCGCTTTCGGTCGACCGCGGCGGGGCGATGCCCAAACTGGAAACGATGCTCCGCAAAGTTGACGCCGGCATCTTCGCCTCCACCGCCGCTTTCGGGGTGGATATCTCGCTCGAACCGCGCGCCGAAATCATTGTGGACGACACCGAGGTGTTGGCGGATCGCACGCAGATGCGGGTGAAAACCACCAAGCTTTTGCGCATCGTCTCTGCCGATGCGCTGCTTTCCCACGTGGTGCACAGCTGGTCCGACCACGAGATTATGCAAAACGTCGTGGAGGTAAGAGGCGCGAAGATGGGCGAGCAGGTCTTTGCCAAAGACGTGAATATGCGCCTGACGCCTTTCGTGCTTCCCAGCTATTTACGCCAGGGAGACCTGCACCGAATCTCGTTTGTGACCGAGCTACATTCGGACGATGAGCTGGTGCGAAGCGAAACTCGCTGGATGCCGTCCTATACCCGCTACTACGCGGCGGCGGTGCACTTCGAGAAGGATTCCCCTCGCGCCGTGGATTTCACGATGGCCCGCGGTCCGAAAGCTGCGAGGTTTGCACAACGGGACAATCCTTACGCGATGACGGGTGCGGGTTCGCCGATGAATTACGCCGACGCCGGAGAGCTCTGGAGCCCTGCAAACGCGAAAGAGGAAGTACAAACGCGCGAGGTTGTGGACGGAGTGGCGCAGGTAAGCGTTGAGCACCCGGAGGTTTCGGCCGCGTACTTCCGCTGGCGCTGGTAGCACCGGCGCCCAATGCCCGCTGCTCAGAACTTCCGGTCGGAGGCCTCGTTCAGCACGGCCAGTGTGGCCGCATCCGGGAAAGTTGCGATTTCGTAGCGCGGCGGCCAAATTCCCTCTAGCGGCTGTAGACCTTCGGGCCAAACGTCGCGAGCAATATTGAGTCGAATGGTGACGGGAGTCGCGGCGGCGTCGGCGTCGTCGGTAAACGAAATGTAGTCCGCGGTGGCGGGCACGGAACCGCGGCCATACGACCGCAACCAACGGGTGATGCTCACCGCGCGCCTGCGCACCTGATACTTTTCGTAATCGGCGATAGTGCCGTGGTCGCCGGACCAGCGCTGCATATAGGTCTTCTGATTTTGATAGATCCGCGCTCGGAAAGTTGCGCGCAGGTCGGCCAGCTCCACAAACGAGGGGTCGTCGGGGAGGGGGATCCACTCCGCCCAGCCGTCTGCGGCGATGGTATGCGGGAGCGGGTAGATCACGCCGTCCCCGCCCGCGAAGCGCTTGAGTGAGCGGAAAAACTGGGGCAGATGCGGGTCGTTCGCCATCACGACGGCGAAGATCCCGCGCGCCGCGGGCACGAAAAGCGGGATGGTGTCCGGGAATTCCTCGTTCAACGAGGCAGCGATGGACTGGATTGTTTCCACGTCCGCGAACCAGGAGCTTTGATAGCTCGGCGGGGCGGTGAACATGAGCGCCCGGGCCCCGGCGTTAATGGTCATTCCCAGCTCGACGCCCGGTTTGCCGAGGTTCGTATTGAGGGTGCGAAGCTCGCCCACCGCGGCGCCGAAATGCTCGCCCAGTTCGGTGGAATAGGGGTCGAGCCGTAGATCGGAAAAATAGAGCGGAATGATGTTTTCGGGGGTGTCGCGCGCCAGCCCGACGCCGATGAAATCCGTCAGCGGGAGATAAACCAGCGAATCGTTTTCGGCGGTATCGTGCGTGCGCAGAAAATAGTCAGCCGCGCGCACAATCGGGAGCGTGAGCTGGGAACCTTCGAAGGGATCCTCGTCCGACGTCATCTCGCTCGCCTCGCCGCCGTCAATTCGCACCGCGGGTGCGCTGATGGACTCTTCGAAAGTGGCCGGCTTGGCGCCCGAGATTCCAATCGAAATGAGGCGGTTGAGCAGGCTTTCGCGGGTTTGTTCAGGGGCATCTTCGCTGATCATCTGGAACGGACGGAAGCGGAAGGTGCGCCCATCGGCAAGGAGAATATCCAACCATTCGCCGTCCGCGTTCACGAGCGCATTTTCCAGCTCCGGGTGGCGGGTGGCAACTTCGATCGCCCAATTCATCAACGACATGCTCCCATTCTTGCAGATCAAGCTGAAAGCTTCGCGGGGATCGTTGTATTCTAGAGCCAAAATTGCACTTTATCTGGCGAGGAATCATGGTTGTATCACGCGTTTTCCCGTACGCCGGCAGTGGCTACCTCATCTCGAGCCCCAATAGCGTGCTTTTCTTGCGTAGCGCCACGGCGCCCGTCGCCGCCGAGCTGTGGCAACACCTGCGCGGGTCGGCCGGATTTTCGCGCGTTCTGAGTAGTTTGCTGGAGCGCGCGGAGCTCGACTTCACCTTCGCGACCGCCGCCGCGGACGCCACCCTCGTTGTTGCCCGCGGTTTTGTGGTGAACGACGCCGATGGTGGACTCTTGGCCGACGGCGTTAGCGCGCTGACCTGGGCCGAAGCAAAAGCTCCTGCCGATGCCCGGATAATCCTTGGAGAATCGGGGGAGCCGACCGAGCTTCCCCTTCGCGACGGCGTCACCCGTGCCGCGGGCGCGATGGTGGAATTTGGGCTCGCCGATGAGGAAGTTTCCGGCGCCGATGAGCCGCTGAGCGAGCTCCAGCAGGCGCTCGCTCCGGTGCTCGCGAATGATACGCCGTCGCTAAGCGGTGCCACGATTCCCACAGAGCTAGCGGATGAGGCTCCGGCGTTCGCGGAGTCGAGCGGTCTAGGCGGGGCCGCGGAATTTGCTTTGCCCACGGATATCTCGGAGCAGCCGGAAGAGTTCCTCAATCCATCGACGGATGAGCAAAGTTTTGCGCAGGCGCAGCCCGGGCAAGTGCTCGCGACGCTGTGTGATGCGGGCCATCCCAATCCGCCAGAGCGCGCAATTTGCGAGCGTTGCGGGGCGGAGCTCAATAATCCGCTCGTTAGTATTGATCAGCCCACCATCGGGGAGCTGCTCTTCTCGCACGGGGAGCGGGTTGAGCTGGAAAATGACGTCATTGTCGGCCGTCGCCCGTGCGGCGAAGCCCGGCCGGGCCGCAAAACCCCATTCTTCGTCAAGGTGCCGAGCCCCAATCAAGAGATTTCCCGAGTGCATTGCGAGGTCCGGGTCGAGGGCTGGAGCGCCGAGGTGGTTGACCGCGACTCGAATAATGGAACATATGTCTTGCGCGCCGGCGAGGATCCAGTTCGCGTCGCACCGGAGCATCCGCTGAAGCTAGTGCACGGCGACGTAGTTGATCTGGGCGAAAACGTCACTTTCCAGGTGCGGCTGTATTTCTAAAGCACCCGCCGTTCTGATGCGCCGGTGCTGATTCACAAAAGAGACATGGAAAAAACTGCGGCTGGCGGGGAATCGTTCCCCGCCAGCCGCAGTTTGTGGTCAAGCCGCAATTTAGCTCTTACGGAAAAGCGTCTTGCGCTGGTACTTCGGCTCGCTCGTCACATTGACCTGGAGATTCCGGAAGATACCTTCATCCACGGATCCCAAAATCGTCGTCGTGTGAACATCGCATCCGCGCAGATTGCGTAGCTGAGCCAGCGCATCCGCCGCGTGCTGGTCGGTGGACGCGGAAACTGCCAGGGCGATCAGTACTTCGTCGGTGTGCAGGCGCGGATTTGCCGAACCCAAGTGCTCGGTCTTCAAATTCTGGATCGGCATAATGGCCTCTGGCGAAAGAAGTTTCACGGAATCATCGATGCCCGCTAAAACCTTCAGCGCGTTGAGCAGCATCGCCGACGAGCATCCGAGAAGTTCGGAGGTCTTGCCGGTAATGATCTCTCCGCTGGGAAGCTGAATGGCCGCCGCCGGCTGATGAGTTGCCTTCTCCTTCTCGAGCGCTGGCTCCACCACCGCTCGATCGGTCCGGCTCAGCCCGAGCTTCGTCATAATAATGGCGATCCGCTCCGATGCCTGCGCTTCAGCTTCGGCCTTCTTCTCATCCACCAAGGCGCGATAGTAACGGCGGATGATCTCCTGCCGCGCTGCGTCGCGGCAGGCGTCGTCGTCGGAAATGCAGTAACCAACCATATTGACGCCCATATCGGTGGGTGACTTGTACATCGACTCGCCCGAAACTTCGCGCAGTAGCAGCGAAAGGAGCGGGAAAACTTCGACGTCGCGGTTGTAATTAATCGTCTGCTCGCCGTAGGCGACGAGGTGGAACGGGTCAATCATATTGACGTCGTCGAGGTCCGCGGTGGCCGCCTCGTAAGCGAGGTTCACCGGGTGGTCGAGCGCGAGGTTCCATACCGGGAAGGTCTCAAACTTCGCGTAGTAGGAGGAGATTCCGCGCTTGTTGTCGTGGTAAAGCTGGGAAAGGCAGGTGGCAAGCTTTCCGGAACCGGGGCCGGGCGCCGTGACGACCACGAGGTCGCGCTCGGTTTCCACGTAATCGTTCTTGCCCAAGCCGTCTTCGGAAACAATCCGCTTCGTGTCCGAGGGGTATCCCGGAATACGGCGGTGGCGGGCGGCCTTCAGGCCGGCCTTCTGTAGACGACGCCGGAAATCGCGGGCCACGTGATTATCGTCCTCAAACTGGGTGAGAACCACGTTGTCTACCTTGAATCCCGCTGCCCGGAAAACGTCGACGAGGCGCAGGACCTCATCCTCGTAGGAAATTCCGATATCGGCGCGCTGCTTGGCCTTCAGGTCGCGGGCGTTGACCGCAACCAGAATCTCCAGGTCATCCTTCAGCTCGGAGAGCATCCGGATCTTCAGATCGGGCGCGAAGCCCGGCAGAACGCGGGACGCATGATAATCATCGAAAAGCTTTCCGCCCATTTCTAGGTAGAGCTTTCCGCCGATTTTTTGCAGGCGCTCCTTGATGTTCTTGGCTTGGAGCTTGACGTACTTTTCGGCGTCAAACCCGATTTTGCGTCCGGGTACACCACTGCCCGCAGAGGATTTTTGGGGGTTTCCTAGCGGAGAGGTTTCTCGCGAGGTCTTCTTTTCCTCTCGCGAGCCGCCCTTTTCGGGAGCGGTGGTGGGGACGGTGTTTTCATTGCTCGAAACGCTTTTCTTTGCGCTCACTAAAGTTCACTTTCACGCGGTCTCCAGTACTTAGATACCTTACTGCATGCAGGCAAAATGTCGATGCTTCCGTCAATGTTGCGCGAAGCACGTGCGAGCGTTTTTGGCGCATCTGCGCCCCTAGCGATGATTCCGCGTTTTCTAAACCACTCGGGCGCCATGGTCCGAATGCACGTATCCCCGGCGGGCGGACCCGGCCGGGGATACGTGCAGTTTTCGCGGAATAGTCGCGCTTGGAGCGCGGATTACGCGACGCTCATTGTGATGATCCGATGTTGGTTCGGACTATTCGGTCGGACGCTCCACCGGCGTCGTCTTTTCGGTCGGCACCGCGGTGGGCATTTCAGAGCGCGGTGAGGGCGCGGCCGTCACCGAAGAATCCGCGGAATTATCGGAGCCAGCGGAACTATCAGAACTCGAGGCTCCCGAATCCGGGGAGGTGGCGGCCGGTTGCTCGGGTGCATTACGCGCCTCGTCCGGCAATGAGATCGGATCGGCGGCGTCGGTGACCGCGGTTTCGGACACCAGGTGGTGCTTGCCGCGCGAACTCGAGCTGAAGGTGATGTCTGAGGTAATGCCGGTAATGTTCTGCTTCTTATCCAGGTGGTAGGTGACCGTCCCCTCATAGGATTCGTTCCCGTCCACGGTATACGGCGTCGAAACATCCCAACCGTCGTCGGTCTGCGTGGTCGTATAGGCGGAAGCCTCCGCCGGGGAAGTATTGCCAAAGGCGGAGTTGTACTGCTCAATCACGGACGCGGGCATCTGCTGCTTGAGCCATTGGTCGTCAAAATTGGCGTAGGCCATGAACGTTTGGCCATCCTCGGATTCGAAATACATATTCGTCTCCGAACCCCGGCTCGGCGCGGTGAGTTTAATGAGGTTGTTCTTCGGATTGGTCGAAATTTTGATCACGGTCTGCTGGGGAGCATTGTTGGTCGGGCTAGCGCCGTCGGACGGCTCGCCGCTCGCGGCGGCGTCGTCGTTCACCGGAGAAATCATGACGGTACTCGTCACGTCCAGCGCCTTCGCCTTGCGCGCCTCTTCGGTGCCCAGCGCCGCGAGGTTGAAGGCCGGGTTGTGGGTGACCTGATCGATCACCGTTTGTACGACGTCGTCGCTATTGCCGGCACTCGAATTGCCGGAGCACCCGGTCAGCGCGAGGACGGTCGCCGCGAGCGCGGCGAGGGCATATTTGATTTTCATCCGTATATCTCTTTTCCGTAATGATGGTGGAGCCACGAGAACAACCCGACGCTCATGCCAAATACGAGCTCAACCCTAACCGGTTTATCCGAACAGTTCCTGATGAAAGCGCCCCGCGCCGCTTCGCCACGATAATTCCGCGCTTTGTGCGGGTTTACATATACTGCTAACCATGACTGCCTCACCCGATAAGTCCGTCAATGTTGCCGGCGATAATTCCGCGGAAGTTGCGAGCGATAATTCCGCGGGAGTTGCGCTCGCGGCGAGTGCTTCGCGCGACTACCGCATTCCCGCGCTTTTCGTTGCCGACGGCGCCCTGACCTTGCTCGCGGACGAGCGGCCGCACCCAATTCCCGGCGAGGGTTGGTTAGCGAATGGCGGGGCAATGGCGGACGATCTTCCCAACCCCAATCGCATCGTTTACGCGATCTATCGGGATGGCGCATGGAGCGAGCCGCGCCCGCTTGGCGGTGACCCGGAAGTGCGTTCGGATGCGTGCGTGGGAGCTGACGCAGACGGGATTACCCTTGCATACGGTTCCTCAACCGAGGTCGGGTACTTCGGATCGCGTTTTTCCGGTCCCCGCATCCACCCCTACATTGCCTACGGGCGCGACCTCGAAACTCTGGAGCATCGCGGCGTCGATTGCCTCTACGAAGAATTCAAATGTGACGGAATGTTCGCCACCTCCGGTTCTACGGTTGTATTCGACGGCGTCGCGCTCTTGCCGTATGTCGTCAAAAGCAAAAGGGGCGCCGAGATCCGCGTGGTTCACGCCCGGGCGGGGGAAATCATCGCCGTAAGCGAGCCGATTCGGATCGAAAACCCCGGCGAAGATTCCGCTTTTTCTACCTCCGATAATTCCGCGAAAGTTGCGAGCGCTAATTCCGCGCAAGTGCAACTCGATGAAACGACCCTTGCGGTGGCAAACGGGAAGGTCTACGCGAACTTCCGGTTGCAGGGCCGCGGTGGACGCTGGGTCAGTGAGTCCGATGACGGTCTGCACTGGGCCACCCCGCACCCACTTGATCTTCCAGATCCGGGCTGCAATGCAAAATTGCTTGCTCTCGATGGAGGGCTTTTGCTGATTCACCCGCATACGCGCGGCCTGCGACCTGCTGAGCCGGAGGCCGCCAGCGTCGGGTTGGATGATTCCGCCGTCGCAGAAGCGAGTGAAGGAAACGCGGAGGGGTCGACCCCGTCTTCCGCAAGCTTCGACCAAACCGTAACCGGGGGGAGCGCCCTCCTGGAAAACCAGCCGGTCACAAATTCCCCGCTCCTGGGCGCGCGGGAGAGCGGAGCCATCGTGGATTACGAGGAGAACGTTCGGTACCGCTTCTCCGACGGAGAATTCGGGTACTCGGACGCTGCCGTGTTGGACGACGCTGTCGCCGCGAATCTCGGTTTCGGCGAGCCAATGATTGCCGTCGCCTACGAGCGGGCACACGGGATAAACGTCGAGTTTCTGCCGCTCTCGGCGCTTAGGTAAATATTGTAAATAAAGTGGTGGGCTACCGGGAATATCCCTGGTAGCCCACCACTTTTCTATGTTCGCAACTTTCGCGGAATGATCGCTTGAGCCGGACGCGCAACTTTCGCGGAATGATCGCTTGGGCCGCGGGCGCGGTCTTAGTGTTTCATCTCCCAGCGGGCGCGGTAAAGATCGGTGAGCTCGAGATCGGCAGCGGCCGCTTCGTCCACCAAGATGGTGGCGTCCGGGTGCATCTGCAGAATCGTACCGGGCCAGTGAGCGGAGATCGGCCCCTCAACCAGTTGCTTGATGGCGTCCTTCTTATTCTCACCGAAGGCGGTGAGGACCACGCGCCGGGCTTCCATAATCGTGCCCAGGCCCTGGGTGAGCGCCGACTTGGGGACCAGGTCGAGGTTTCCTTCGAAGAATCGAGCGTTATCGCGTACGGTCTGCTCGGCCAGCGCCTCGTGATGCGTGCGCGAAACCAGCGAACCACCCGGCTCGTTGAAGGCGATGTGCCCATCGGAGCCAATGCCGAGGATCTGCAGGTCAATGCCGCCCGCCTCGCGAATAGAAGCATCGTATTCGGCGGCGGCCGCTACCGGTTCCGGATTCTGGCCGTTGGGGGTGTGCAGGCCTTCTTCGGTGAGGCCGGTCTTATCGTCGCCAACCAGTTGCGCGCGAAGCACATTCCGGTATCCCTCCGGGTGATCGGGGGCGATGCCCACGTATTCGTCGAGGGCAAAAGCCTTCGAGTCCGCCAGCGAGAAACGTCCCTCGGCGTGCGCGGCGCGAAGCACTTCGTAAATGCCGAGCGGCGAGCTACCGGTTGCGACGCCCAGAGTCGCGCCCGGGTTGGCGGCGAAGTGCTCAATGATGATCTCAGCGGCGGCCTTGGAGGCCTCGGCTTCGGTTGAAAAAATTCCGATTTCCACGGTGTGTGCCTTTCTTTGACTTATCCTTCGATGAATCGATTTGCCCAGAATCCTCTGGGCTCAAAAGTTCTTGGTACTTGTATCCCTGCCTTGGCTGGCGGGGGCTATTTTCCTTCGACTGCCTCGCGGAACCAGCTGGTGATGGTGGTGGGGTGGGTGATCGCGGTGCCGACGACGGCGGCCCAAGCTCCGGTTTCCATTACCTTCCGGGCTTGCTCGGGCGTGTGGATGCGACCCTCGCAGATCACGGGAGTATCGGGAAGGGCCTCCACAATTTGCGCGAGCAACTCAAAATCGGGGCCATCGGTCTTCGGCCGAGCCGGGGTGTAGCCGGCCAGGGTGGTACCCACCAAATCCGCGCCGGCATCGCGGGCGCGCAGGGCATCCTCAAGCGAGCCGCAGTCGGCCATTACCAGTGCGCCCAGATCGTGCACCGGGGCTACCGAATCGGCGAAATCGGTTCCGTCAAAACGCGTGGCCGCGGTGGCGTCAATGGCAACCACATCCGCTCCGGCGTGCACGCAAGCGCGAGCGTGGCGAATGGAGGGGGTGATATAGACGTCGCCGTGGCCTTCCTTCCACAGTCCAATAACGGGCACTTCTACTTGACCCTTAATCGCGGCAATATCGGCGATGCCTTGGCAGCGAATAGCCGCCGCTCCCGCGCGCTCGGCGGCGAGTGCCATTTGTGCCATGGTTTCCGGGTGGCGCAGCGGCTCGCCCGGGTAGGCCTGGCAGGAAACAATTAGCCGGCCCTTGATGGCCTCAATAATCGGGTTCATAGTTCTCCTTCATTGGATTCCGTTGATGTTTCGTTGAAATTACTTGGTGATCGAAAATCGCCTATCAGTCTAGGGATGTTGAGCGGAGCCAAGGAATACATAGGCGCGCCTAGGGCTGGCCCAAGGACGCTTCGGAGCATGCGTCCGTCCCGCCCTGAGCAGACGCATCCGCCCCGCCCTGAGTAGAAAGGGAGTGGAGGAGGTGCACGCCGGCACCGATCAGCGGAGCGTTACCTCCGAGGCTTCCCTCTACCAGCGGGGTGGAGGCGATGGGCGTCATTGCGGTTTCCGCGAATCCGGCTTCGAGCCCCTGCCGCCACGCCGGCCCGGCCCCCACCACGGAGCCGGAAAGAACCACGACGTCGGGGTCCAGGCAGTTCGCCAAACTCGCTACCACTTCGCCTAAAGCGACGCCGGAATCGTGAATAACTGCGGTTGCGAAACTCGAGCCCGCGGCAGCGCGCTGGGCTACCTCTCCGCCTCCGCTGACCTGGGTGGGAAGGGTTTCTGCGGCCGCACCGCCCGCGGACTGATAGACAAAGGTCTCGCTGACGGGCTCAAGCGCGCCGGTGTAGGTTGCCGCGCGCCAGGGCGCTCCGATGCTCGCGCTCTCGGGGGCCAGCGCCGCCGCCCGCTTTGCCCACAGCCGGGCCAGCCCGGATCCGGAGGCGACCGATTCAATATGCGATTCGCGCCCGCATGAGCAAATCAGGCCGGCGGCAAGCGGATGGAAAAGGTGGCCGAAATGCCCCGATACCCCGCGAGCACCGTGATGGACCGTGCCATTAATAACGGCCGCGCCTCCCATTCCGGTGCCGACGGCGAAGACCAGGGCGGTGCTCGCCCCCGTCGCCGCCCCGTAGCTCACCTCGCCCAGGGCGTGGCCGTGCACATCATTGAGTACTGCCACCGGTAACCCGGAGGCCTGGCGAAGTGCCTCGCCCAGAGGCTGGCTGGCCCAGCCGGGCATGGTATCGGTCGCCGAAGCAATTGAGCCGTCCTCGGCGCGGATCACACCCGCCGAAGAAACCCCGATCCCGGCCGGAGTAACCCCCGCCCGGGCGGCGTCGTGGAGAAGTGAACCCGCGAAATCGACGATGGTGGCGAGGACCTGGGCCCCGCCACGGTCGGCGCGCGTGGGTGTGGAAGAAGCGAGGGAAATGGTCGGTTTGTTTCCTCCGAAGGTTACGATTGCTCCGGCAATTTTGGTCCCGCCAATGTCGAGGGTGAGGACGGGGACGGGGTCCATGCCCCGGGTGGCTTCTCCGTGTGCGCCGGTGTCAAGCGCCATAGCTTTCTGCTCCCATTATTATTGTGCGGAATGTGACGTGATGCGCCGCGCCGCAGACCTGTACGTACCCTGCCAACGTTGGTAGGGCGGTATTTTGGATGCGGATTCGTCTTCCCCGGTCGCTTTGGTAGCGAGCCGTGTGAAAGGTCAGACAAAAACTATAGGGATAGTCTACCTGGAATGCGGGCCGGTGAGGAAACGACTAAAAGCCCTAAAATCTGGCGGATATATCCCAAAGGCTCGCCGCCGGAAACTTCTCGTTAGCGCCCTGTTACCAAATTGTTGTAAACCCCGGTTGCGTTCATTTGTCTGATGACATAGATTCTTCACAGGGAGTTATTGGAGAACTCTCGGTCAGCGATCTCATTGCCGAGATCATGCGGGGCTACAAAGGCGAACAGTTCCCCGGATATCTCAGCCGCTGGTGCGGTTTCTCCGCGCGGCGCTTTACGAGATCGAAAAACTCAACGAAGAGGACACGATCGATGCGAAAGAGCATTTATTCCAAGAAGTTCGCCGCGGTCCTCGCCGCGGCGGCGCTAGCGCTGACCGCTTGCGGCGGTGGCGGCGGTACGAAAGGTGGTGCCTCGGATGCAACGTCCGGCGGCGCCAGCGATTCCCAGACGGGAACCATTACCGCGGGTGCGGCGTACGAAACCTCCAACTACGATCCGTCGTCGACGTCGTCGGCGCTGGCTATGGGCACCAACTGGCACGTAGTTGAGGCACTGTACTCCTTCGATCCCGATTTCAACGTGCGTAAGGAACTCGCGGCAGACAACGAGCCGACCAAGGTGACCGATACGCAGTACGAAGTGAAGATCCGTAAGGGTGCCGCCTTCTCCGACGGCAACGCCGTGACCGCCGACGACGTCGTTTCGTCGTTCGAGCGCTCCATGGATCCGGAAAACCTCTACGCCTCGATGCTCACCTCCATCCAGAGCGTAGAAAAGAAGGACGATTCCACCGTTACGATCAACCTGAAGCAGCCCTTCTCGCTGCTCAAGCAGCGCCTCACCGTTGTCAAGATCGTTCCGAAGGCTTCGACCGTTGACGAGATGAAGGTCAAGCCGATTGGTTCGGGCCCGTGGAAGTACGACACGATTACGGATACCGCGATCGAAATGTCGCCCAACGAGCACTACAACGGCGATATGCCCGCCAAGGGCGCGGCCATGCACTGGGACGTCATCAAGGATGACAACGCCCGCACCACCGCCGCTCAGGATGCAACCATTGGCGTGATGGAAGCCGTTCCGGCTGACCGCGTTGAGCTCCTCGAGTCGGCCGGTCTGAAGGTGGAGGAAAAGCAGGGCTTCAACCTTCCGTTCCTCCTCTTCAACACCAACAAGGCTCCGTTCAACGATGCCCGCGTGCGCCAGGCGTTCCACTACGCCATTGATACTCAGAAGCTCATCGACAACGCGATGGACGGTAAGGCCGCCGAGGCCACCGGCTTCCTGCCCGAGACTTCCGAGTACTACCACAAGGCCGCGAACCAGTACACCTACAACCCGGAGAAGGCCAAGGAACTGCTCGCTGAGGCCGGCGCTTCGAACCTCTCCATCACCCTCAACAGCACCGATCACCCGTGGATCGAGGCTCTTGGCCCGCAGATCAAGAACGATCTCGAAGCCGTTGGCGTGAAGGTGGAGATCAACTCGCAGGCTTCCGCATCGCTTTACTCGAACGTCCTGGACATTGACGGCGCGACCTTCGACGTCGCCCTCGCCCCCGGTGACCCCTCGGTCTTCGGTAACGATCCGGACATGCTCCTGCGCTGGTGGTACGGAGACAATATCTGGATGAGCAAGCGTTCTGGCTGGAAGATTTCCGACCCGGAGAACTTCGCTAAGCTACAGGGCCTGCTCGATGAGGCGGTTCAGCTTGATGGCCAGGAGCGCCAGGACAAGTGGAACGAAGCCATGGATATGGTCGCTGAGCAGCTGCCGATCTACCCGCTGTTCCACCGCACGGTGATCACCGCCTACAACCCCTCGATTGTTGAGGACGTTACGCCGATCACCACCACGGGTCTGAACTTGCTGACGGCAAACCCGCTGGAGTAAGAGCAACCCCTTAGGGTTCTCGTCAATCAGGATCCCAGTAGGAGGGGGCGCTCGTTCTACACGGCGTCCCCTCCTCTATCCGGGGAACTGAGGAGTAAAAATATATGAACAACCTCATCAGACTTATCGGTCGAAGGCTGGTTGCACTGCCGTTCATGATTTTGGGCGTCGTCTTCCTCGTCTTCTTCCTCATGTCATTCTCAAGCAATGATCCGGCGTATTCCGCACTTTCAGAGAATGCCACCGACGCTCAGCGCGAGGCGTTCCGCGAATCGCAGGGCCTGAATAGGCCGTGGATCGTCCAGTTCGTCGCCTTCATTGGCGGAATGTTCCGGGGGCACCTCGGTGTTTACGGCGTTCGCCAGGATTCGGTGGCCGAATTGGTCGGAAACGCCTTCCCAATTACCATGCAGCTGACCTTCTTCGGTCTTCTTCTCGCCATTCTCATTGCCTTCCCGCTCGGCGTTCTCGCGGCTCTCTACCGCGACCGCTGGCCGGATAAGATCATCCGCATTATCTCCATCGCCGGCATCGCAACGCCGTCGTTCTGGTTGGGCATCATGCTCATTGTGTGGATGGGGCCCTCGAACCTCAACCTGCTCCCGGTCTCCGGAAAGTTGCCACCAATGCTTGGCGACTTCGGTGGATGGTTCCTGCGAATGCTACTTCCCGCTATCGCCCTCGCGGTTCCCGTGATTGGCTCGCTCACCCGAGTTATTCGTACCTCGATGGTGGAAGAACTGGATAGTGATTACGTGCGTACCGCGCTCGGTGCGGGACTTCCGAAGACGGTTGTTATCTCGCGCAACGTTTTGCGTAACGCTCTTATCACCCCGGTTACGGTGCTCGGCTTGCGCGTTGGCTACCTCATGGGCGGCGCGGTCGTTATCGAAGTTATTTTCAATCTGCGCGGCATGGGGCGCGTGATTGTGGACGGTATTACAAACGGCTGGACCACCGTTGTCCAGGGCGTTGTGCTGGTGGTTGCGATTGCGTTCATCGTGGTGAACATTATCGTCGACCTCCTCTATATCGCCATCAACCCGAGGATTAGGTCGGTGTAACGATGGGACGGAAGAAACTAACAAAGAAGCTGGAAGGTGGCCCGGTGCGCTTCAAGCGTTTCCGCGCCATGAGCCTGGGATCACAGATCTCTCTGCTGGTGATCCTGGCGCTAATTTTGGTTGCTATTTTCGCCAATTTCATTGCCCCGCATGATCCGCTGGAGATCTTCACCGCGAAGGAAGCGCCTTCTGGCACACACCTTTTCGGTACGGACGATAAGGGCCGCGACGTGCTCTCGCGCGTTATGTACGGTGGCCGTTACTCGCTGGTGGTGGGCTTTGTGGCCCTCTTTATCGCGTTGCTCTTTGGCTCCATTATTGGTGCCACCGCCGCGGTATCACGCAAGTGGGTTTCGGAACTGATCATGCGCTGCCTCGACGTGATTATGGCTATCCCCGGCATCGCTCTGGTGGCTGTTTTCGTGGTGGTGTTCAATAACTCGCTCATCACGATTTCCATATCGATTGGTGTGGTCTACATACCCCAGTTAGCCCGCGTGGTTCGCGCGAATGTGTTGTCCGAATACGGCGAGGATTACGTACGTGCGGTGATCGTCTCCGGTGCTCGTGCACCGTGGATCCTCCTCAAGCACGTGGTGCGCAACTGCGCCGCTCCGGTCATGGTGTTCGCGACGGTTCTGGTGGCGGATGCGATCGTGCTCGAAGCATCGCTCTCCTTTATCCAGGCCGGTATTCAAGAGCCGACGCCGACGTGGGGCAATATCTTGTCCGACGCCCAGGGTGGTGTGATGGCCGGACGCTGGTGGCAGGCGCTGTACCCGGGCCTGGCAATTATGATCACCGTGCTGTGCTTGAACATCCTTTCTGAGGGCATCACCGACGCCATGGTGGTGGCTCCGAAGGGCCAGAGCTCCGTTGATGAAACGGCTGGCGCGGAGTCTCGCTCCGAAGCCGATCGCCTCATCTCCGATCCGGTGCTCGCCTACGAAGCCCAGCACAATGCGTTGGTCGCTCGCCTGGATCGCCTGCGCGAGGTCGAATCCAAGCGCAACGATCGATTCGTGCCGACCTCCACGGAGGAACCGGTTATTCAGGTCAACAACCTATGCATTCGCTTCCCGCGGCACGGGGACATCGACGTCGTCGATCACGTCTCCTTTGCCGTACGACCCGGGGAAACCATGGGCCTGGTGGGCGAATCCGGTTGCGGCAAGTCGATTACGGCGTTCTCCATCATGGGCCTGCTACCCGCGGAGGCGGAAATTTCCGGCGAAATCCTTTACAACGGCAAGAACCTCCTCGAGATCTCGCCGAAGGAACACAACGATCTACGCGGCAACGAGATCGCCATGATTTACCAGGATGCTCTCTCCTCGCTCAACCCTTCGATGCTGATCAAGTCTCAGATGAAGCAGCTGACCAGCCGCGGGGGTACCCGTAGCGCGGAGGAACTCCTGGAGCTGGTGGAACTGGACCCGAAGCGTACGCTCGAGTCCTACCCGCACGAGCTTTCCGGCGGTCAGCGCCAGCGCGTCCTCATCGCCATGGCGCTCACCCGTGATCCGAAGCTCCTCATCGCTGACGAACCGACCACCGCTCTGGACGTGACGGTCCAGAAGCAGGTGATTGACCTGCTCAATCGCCTGCAGGAGAAGCTTGGCTTCGCGATGATCTTCGTCTCGCACGATTTGGCGCTGGTGGCCGAGGTGGCTAACAGCATTACGGTGATGTACGCCGGCCAGGTTGTGGAGCAGGCTTCCACAAAGGAACTGCTGATGGATCCTCGCCACGAGTACACGCGCGGACTGCTTGGTTCGGTGCTTTCGATCGAGGCCGGTTCTGGACGCCTGCATCAGGTTCCCGGCACCGTGCCTTCGCCGAAGGACTTCCCGGCGGGCGATCGTTTCGCACCGCGTTCCTCGCACCCGACGGTGGGTCTGGATACCAAACCTGTACTTATCCGCGTTCCCGATACCTGGCACTTCTACGCCGGGCATCCGGAAGCGCAATCGGGTGCGCACGCGCTGGATGCCGAGCCGCTCGGTGGCGTGGAAATCGAGGACCGCGAGGCCGGGCGCCGCGCGATCGTCGAGGGTGAAGTCGCCGGGTCTCGGATGACCGATGAAGAAGCGGACGCGCAACGCCTCCAGGTTGAGCGCGGGGCCGCGGAAGATGGAGAGGAGTAAACGATGACAACAGATCGTATTGCTTCCCGTGAAGAGCTCCAGCGCATGGAAAGCGGAGAGCCACTCATCGAGCTGAAGGACGTTGACGTTACCTTCACGACTCGTACCGGCAAGCTTTTCAACCCGAATAAGGTGCACGCTGTCAAGAACGTGAATATCGCTCTTTATCCGGGCGAAACGATCGGTATCGTTGGTGAATCCGGTTCGGGTAAATCAACGACGGCGAACGTAATGTGCGGCCTGCAGCAGGCTACCGGTGGCAAGGTCTACTTCAAGGGTCACGATGTGACCCACCGTAGCGCCAAGGCCCGCAAGGTCATTGGGCGCGTCGTTTCGGTGGTCTTCCAGGATCCGGCAACGGCGTTGAATGCTCGTATGAACGTGCATGACCAGCTCCTTGATCCGCTTCTTGTACACAAGATCGGGGATGCGCAGTCGCGCGAAAAGCGCGTACGCGAGCTGATCTCCTTCGTGGGCCTGCCGGCCTCTGCTCTGGAAGCGCTTCCCGGGCAGCTTTCGGGTGGTCAGCGCCAGCGCGTGGCAATTGCGCGTGCGCTTTCGCTCGAACCCGATGTGATTATTGCGGACGAACCGACCTCGGCACTCGACGTGTCTGTACGCGCGCAGATCCTCAACTTGCTCTCGGATTTGAAAACCGAGCTGGGAATGTCAATGGTCTTCATTAGCCACGACATTCAGACAGTTCGTTACGTTTCGGATCGCATCGCGGTAATGAACCGCGGAGAGTTTGTAGAAGAAGGGCCCGCTGAGCAGGTTCTTCACAGTCCCCGGGACGAGTACACGAGGACCCTCCTCGCGGCCACTCCGTCCCTCCTGCACCCTAATCTGGGAGGAAAAGAATAATGGCAGATTCACGTTTCAGGGGTGTCATTCCCCCGGTCGTGACGCCGCTGACGGCCGACCGTCAGTTCGACGAGAAATCGTTCGAGAATAACGTCAATCGAATGATCGAGGCAGGGGTCGATGGCCTCTTCTTCCTCGGTTCCACCGGAGAAGTAGCGTTTTCGACGCCGTCGCGCCGGCGCGAGATCATCGAAGCCGCGGTGCGCGTGGTCAACGGACGGGTTCCGGTTCTGGCCGGCGTCGTTGATATGCAAACCGAGCAGATGATTGAGCACGGCCTGCAGGCCAAGGAGCTGGGCGTTGACGCCATTGTGGCAACTGCTCCGTTCTACGCGCTGTCATCTGTCAAGGAAGACGAAGCTTCCTTCCGCGCGCTGCACGAGGCGGTGGATCTGCCGCTGTTCGCCTACGACCTTCCGGTTTGTGTGCACAAGAAGCTCGGCGTGGACATGCTGATGCGCTTGGCCAACGACGGCGTGCTCGCCGGCGTGAAGGATTCTTCCGGCGACGACGTCAACTTCCGCTACCTGGTGCGCGCCAACAAGGCCGCGGGCTCACCGCTCTCGGTTCTGACCGGGCACGAGGTCGTGGTCGACGGCGCCTATATGTCTGGCGCGGACGGATCCGTTCCCGGCCTGGGCAATGTTGACGCTCGTAGCTACGTTGAGCAGTGGCAGGCCGCGCAGGCCGGCGACTGGGATAAGGTCCGCGAGATTCAGGACCGCCTGGCCGGCCTGATGCGCATCGCCATGGTCGCCAAGGCCACCGCCGGATTCGGCGTGGGCGTGGGCGGATTCAAGACGGCGCTCATGCTCCTCGGTGTAATCGAAACCAACCAGATGCCTCGCCCGGTCGAGGCGCTCGAAGGGGCGGATGTTGAGGCTGTTCGCCAGATTTTGGTCGAATCGGGTTTGCTCTAAACAGCTGATCTGAACGGCTAACTGAGCCGGGCGAGTTCAGCCGCCACGCTGCGCCCGGTGCCTCGCTCCCGTTTCGGGATCGGGCCCTGGATCGAAAAGATCCGGGGCCCGATTTTTGTTCCTCCGCCCTCCCGATGATTCCGCGAATGTTGCGGGGCGGGTGCGGGGCGATTTTTCCGCGAATGTTGCGTGCGGAGGTTTGGTGCGGGTGCGCGGCGATAAGGAATCGCGATCGCACCTAGGTAATTTGTCTGACATTAGGTACAATTCAGTTAGATCGGCAGTGGTGACCACGCAATGGTGCGCGGGTTTTGCTCTTGCTGTGGTCTTTATGTTTCTGTGGCATTTCAAGGCACTGAGAGGAAACGTGTTAAGCATTATCCTCAGCGGGAATGAAACGAGCTCCCCGCTGATCGCGCTCACCCACGGCGTTACCGACAACGCCGCCTCTCTTGCCGCGCTCGTGAGCGAGCTCAATCCCCGCTTCCGCGTGGCCGCAATCGACTTGCTGGGCCACGGCCTTTCGCCTCGCCTCACGCCCGAACAGCTCGAACATCCCTTTGCTGCCCAAGCGCAGGCGTTAGAAGAGACCTACGCGCAGCTCGCGCGGTGGAGCGGCCGTCCCGTTATCGCGATTGCGCACTCCATGGGAGCCGCGCTAACAAGTTACGTGGCTGCCCGCTGCCCCGAGCTTTTTGCCGGCCTAGTTTTGGAAGAGCCGGCCTGGCTCGATTCCGCCGGGCGCGCCCGCTACCGGGCAGCTGGACCGCAGGCGGCGAAAAGAGCGGAATGGATTGCGCGCAATATGGACCAGGCCCTGGCCGAGTTAGCCCGTGAGCATCCGGCCTGGAGCACGGCGGAGCGAGCCGGATGGGCACAGGCGAAAGTTCAGGTAGACACAGAATTCGTAGGTACCGGGATCGTTACTTTCGACGAGCCTTGGGAGCTCATAGCGCAAAAACTCACCATGCCAACTCTGGTTATTAGTTCCGACGGTGCAGATGTGCTCCTCGGCCCGGGCGGGCTGGAGGAAATTCACGCGGCCGCTCCGCACCTGGAGGTGTGCCTGATTCCCGGTGCCCGCCACGAAGTGAGGCGTGACCAAGGCGCGGCGTACAGCGGCGTCGTCGGGAAATTCCTTCGGGAAACGGTGCGGAAGGGCGCGAAAAATTTAGCAGAGGCGAAGGGGGCTCGTTGTGGCACGCAAAAAGTCCATGGCTAAAAGCGGGTGGGGAACCCAGCAACACAAGGAGAATTCCGCGATTCTAGCGGTGGAGACGGTGACGGGTGCGCGCAAAAAGCCGGCGCATCGCGTGGATATCGTGATGACTTCCATCAAGTCCTATATTCTTCAGCATCACCTCGGGCCCGGAGATCAGCTCCCGACGGAGGCGCAACTCTGCGAGGAGCTGGGGGTTTCGCGTTCCTCGGTGCGCGAGGCGCTTTCGAAGCTTGAGGCTCTCAATATTGTGGCTCCCAAGCAGGGGCGCGGCACGGTGATTGGCGATATGTCCTTCACCCCGCTGGTGGAGTCGCTACTCCTGCGCGCCACTTTGGAGGAAGGCGCCGACGCGCACGGGGTACAAAAAATTGTGGCGCTACGCCGTTACCTCGACTTGGGCATGAGCACAGACGTGGTTGCGGCACTGCGCGGCACCGAGAATCCGGAGCTGCGCGATATCCTGCGCCGGATGAAGGAGAAGGCGCTACGCGGCGAGAGATTCTGGGAAGAAGACATCCGCTTCCATACCGAAATCGTTGACTCGCTACACAACGCCGTTGCTTCGCAGGTACTCACCGCCCTGTGGGTGGTGCATGGGCTATCCATGCATGAGATGGGCGGCGAGGAAACCAACCAGCAGATGTTGGAGACGGCGCGCGCTCACGAGCGGATTCTCGACGCCGCGGAGGCGGGCGATATTTTTGCCTACCGCGGTGCGGTGAACGACCACTACAAGCCGCTCGAAAGCATTATTGCCGCCTTCGAAGCAAAGGAAGCCCAGGAGGGCAAGGAGGGCGCTGCCTCCTAGTCCTCCAGCTCGCGGGTTTCCCCGGCGGGGACCTGGATATCGGCATCCATAAGCGCGTAGGAGAAGGGGGAATCCGGGAACGGCTTGCCGCTGGGGGCGGGCGCGGGCGTATCGCTCAGTTTGCGCGAAATCGTCAGGCCGAGCACATTGCGGGTAGAGCCGGGTTCTTCGGGAACGGGGCGATAGAGCAGATAGGAAACTTCCGTCTCCGAGGTGTTCCAGGTGTGCCAGAACCCGGTGCGGATAAATCCGAGTTTTTCGTAGAAGGGGAGCAGGCGCGGAACGCAATCGAGGCGAATTTGCTTCAGCCCGCGCTCGCGCGCCACGTCGATAAGGATCTCAAAAAGGTCGCGCGCCAAACCGCGCCCGCCATACTCGGGGTTGACCATCAGCGAATGCAGATAGAGAGCTTTTCGGTTATCCGGCCAGAGGAGTGGATCGGAATCAAGGAGCCGCACGGCGACGGCGATATCATCGCCGTCGCGAATCGCCCACCATTCGCCGTCGCGAATAAGTTGCTCGATTTGCTCGGCGCCCATCGATCCTACGGGCCACTGCTCAATGCCTTCCGCGGCAAGGGATTCTTCAATCTCTCGCCGAATGCGGGCGAGCTGTTGCACGTCCTCGAGGGTGCACTGTGTCAGCACTTTTTCCACCAGCAAAGAGTACAGCCGCGTCCCCCTTTTGCGACACCCCTGCCGAAGGGAAAAATGTGGGATCTGCGGCAGAGAAGTTAATGCCTACAACAAATTAGCGGGCTAAGTATTTTGTGATCGCTCCTCCGAGCGTGCACAATGGTGTGGTTCGGATTTTGGAACCGACTACCATTCTGAGGAGTAAAGGCAATGATGCAACTGGGTAGCAACGTGTCCGACGAATTCTACGAGCCCTACGCGGGGGCGGTGTTGCCTCCTCGCTCGTGGCCGGGGTCGGAAGAGCGCTTCCTCGATCTGAACGGCGAATGGAGTTTCTGCTACTACCCAGCCGATCCGGATCCCCTACTCAATCCTTCGCGCCCGGCTCCGCGACCCATTCCGGAGGGTGAAACGGACTCCATGCGCGTTCCCTCCCACTGGGTGCTTCCTGCCGGAAAATTCGGCGCTCCGGCCTATACGAACGTCAACTTTCCTTTCGCCATCACCCCGCCGCTTCCTCCCGATTCCAACCCGACCGGCGATTACTGGCGAACCGTTACCGTGCCAGAAGAATGGCTTGTTGCCGGTTCTACCCGCTTGCGGCTCGACGGCGTTGAGTCGGCGGCGCGAATTTGGATCAACGGGGTGTGGGCCGGGTTTACAACGGGTTCGCGAATGCCTCGCGAATTCGAGATTCGCGAGTTGCTTCACGCGGGCGAAAACGAGGTCTTCATCCGGGTCAACCAGTTCTCTCGCGGCACCTACGTGGAAGACCAGGACCAATGGTGGTTACCGGGAATCTTCCGAGATGTGACGCTGCGTCACCTGGAGCCAGGCGAAATCGAGGATGTGTGGGTCAGTACCGATTTTGACCCGAGCACCGGCGAGGGGAACATCCGTGTTGAGGCACTGACCCTTCAGACCGGGGAGCTTTCTGTGGGCGCTGCTTCTGCCAGCACGGTTTCTGCTGGGGTGCTTCCAGCCGCGGCCGGTAGCGCCGACGAAAACGCGGAATCATCGCCGCGAGGGGAGGAGGAATTCCGGGTGCGAATTCCTGAGCTAGCGTTCACCGCTCCCTTGCGCGTAGCTAGCGAAGATTCCGCGCAAATTGCGCCCGGCCGGGCGCGGTACGTGTGCGACTGGACGGGCGTGGGAGCGGTGGAGCCGTGGGATTGCGATACGCCTCGACGCTACGAGGTAATCGTGGAAAACCGAGATAGTCAGCGCCGCCTCCGCAGCGGCTTCCGGCGCGTCGAAATCATCGACGGGCAACTTCTAGCCAATGGACTTCCCCTCAAGGTTATTGGTGTCAATAGGCATGAGGTGAGAGTGGACGCCGGCCGGGTTTTCGACGAGGAATTTTCGCGGAATGATCTGCGGGCGATGAAAGCGTTCAATATCAACTCCATTCGCACGGCTCACTACCCGCCCCACCCGAAGCTTCTCGATCTCGCGGATGAAATGGGTTTTTGGGTGATGCTCGAATGCGACGTGGAGACCCACGGGTTCCAGTACTCCGGGTCCTCCGAATGGGCCGGTAATCCCTCGGATGATCCGGCTTGGCGCACTGCTTTCCTCGACCGGGCGCGGCGAACCTTTGAACGAGACAAGAACCATCCCAGCATCTTTAGCTGGTCGCTCGGAAACGAATCGGGGACCGGGGAGAATCTGGCGGCGATGTCTGCTTGGATCCACGCGCGTGATCCGCGGGCAATCGTTCATTACGAGTCCGATCACGACCACGCTTACACCGATATTTACGCGCGTATGTACGCCACTTACGAAGAGGTGGAAGCGGTGTTGGACGGTGCGCCCGAAGATCCGGTGGCGGTGCCTTCCCATTTAGCGGGGAAGGTCGACGCCGATGCGCGGCGCCGACTGCGCGCCGCACCTTATTTGCTCTGCGAGTACCTGCATGCCATGGGAACCGGGCCGGGAGGAGCCGATGGCTATGCCCGACTCTTCCACCATCGGCGATCCATGGGTGGCTACCTGTGGGAGTGGCGCGATCACGGACTGTGGAAAGTTGATGAAGATGGGCGGCGAACGATCGCCTACGGCGGAGATTTCGGTGAGAAAATCCACGACGGAAACTTCGTCACTGACGGTCTGCTCGGCTCACTCGGCGAGGTAGATTCCGGCCTGATTAACTGGGCGACGGTTATGGCCCCCATTCAAATACGGAGTTCGGGCGCCGATAACTCCGGCGTCACCCTCGTCAACCAGTGGTCGCGTAACCGTTGCGAGGGTTTGGCTTTGCGCTGGACCCTCCAGTCGCTTGGCCCACGAGGGAGCGCGGAGGGTGGCGAGGCAACCGGGGTTGTTTCCATTCCTGCGTTCGACGGCGAAGTTCGACTGGAACTTCCCGAGCTGGCGCAGGCGTGCGAACGAGCAGAAGAGCGGTGGCCCGGCACGCGCTGGGCGGTGCGTTACTGCGTGGTTGCCAGCGATGGCTACGGGCTGGAATTTGCCAGCAATGGAGAGCGTGAACGCGGCATTTCCATTCATCCGATCGCCGGTTACCACCCGGTTCCCACTGGCTTTACTGACGGGTGTGGCCAACGCGTGGTGACCCACGCCTTTACCGAGCTGGATCCGGTAGAAAAGCGTTCCGCGGAAATCCGGGGTGGGGAGGAAAAAAGCTTCCTGGTTGACGAACGTGGCATGCTTCGCAGGGTTGGGAAAATCGATCTGCGGGGAATTGATCTGACGGCTTTCCGCGCGCCCACCGATAATGATCGCGGGCACTCGCAAGCTGATTACTGGGGCCTCGACGAGGTCGGAGAAATTGGGGAGGGCCACGATACGCGAGGCCCGTCCAACGCCGACCACTGGCAGAGCGCGAATGTTTCTATGCTCACGCGCCAGTTGCGGGCCCTCGAGCGCCAAAGTGACGGGGTGGTTCGTGTGCGCGAAAGGTGGGGCGCACCGTCCTTCCAGTACGGAGCGGACGTAGAGATTACCTATCGGCCGGTGCGCGAAGGAGTGCTGGTTACCTACGCAGTGCGGCTGGATGGACAGTGGCCCGAGGTGCTGGGCCGGCTAGGGATGCGCCTAGAGATTCCGGACCCCGAATGGAAGATCGACTGGGTCGGTTCCGGGCCCGGACTTGCCTATCCCGATATGGCGCACGCTAGTTGGCCGGGGGTTTTTAGCGCGCAAAGCGTGGAGGCGATGTGGGAGCGCCACGAAAAGCCGCAGGAGGGTGGTTTTCGTCCGGGCATGCGAGAGCTGCATCTCAGCAAGCCTGGCGCCGCTACCGATATCACCGCCGCCGCTACCGCTGAGGCCGGGACTCAAGCCGGCGCGGGGAGCGGAGCGGCCGTGCCGGCCCGGCTGTCCATTATTCCGATGGGCGATGCCGAGTTTGGGGAAGCCTATGGTTCTGCATCGGAAACGGCGGTTTCTGATAGGAAAAAATCGCGCGTCCAAAAACTCGCCGCGCGAGGGGGAAACGCCGCCGAAGTCGGGTTTTCGATTTGTAATCAAAACGAGATCAACATGGATGAAGCCTCCCATTGGGATGACCTACCTACCTCTAGTTCCACCTTTATTTGGCTAGATTTCGGGCAAAACGGGATTGGTACGAGGTCTTGCGGGCCGGGCGTACGGCCAGAATTCCAGCTCCGGGCGACTTCCAATAGGCAGAACAGTGTTTCGTTTTTGCTGAGATCGTAATACCATTGTTCAAGTCGGATCCACGATCGAGACGACTCCGGGCGACGTTGCCCGGTAGTAGAGCGACCAACGGAGGTCTTTAATGAAGTATCGGAAGTTTACGGCGGTGGCCGGTGCGGTCATGGCCCTGTCCCTAGGTTTGGCTGGATGTAGCTCAAACGGCTCAGGAGATACGAATAGCGAAAGCGGCATCCCGAAGCCCGCCGTTTCCTGCGATATCCCCGCACAGAATATTGACGCAAGCAAGATTGACACCTCGAAGGTGGAAGGCGAAATCACTTTCCAGACGCAGGGTCTGCAGGCCGATTTCGCTCCGTTCTTCAAGCAGAAGATTGCCGAGTTCGAGGCGGCTAACCCCGGCACCAAGATCAACTGGACTGATCAGGGTGGCGGCACCGGCTTCGACCAGGCCATCACCTCGCAGGCCGCTAACTGCCAGATGGCCGACGTCGTCAACGTGGCTTCGTCGTCGATCCTCGCGCTGTCGACCGCCAATCTGCTGATGGATTTGGACGTCAAGGCGCCCGGCATTGGCGATAAGTTCATTTCGACTATCTGGGATTCCACCGCGCTGGGAGCCCAGGATCACCACACCGCCTTGCCGTGGTACTTCGGTCCGTACGTAACGACCTACAACAAGCAGGTGTTCGAGCGTGCGGGTCTGGATCCGACTACTCCGCCCAAGACGATGGAAGATATGCTCGACCAGGCCGATAAGGTGGCTGCCGCCAAGACCGGCGATTACGCCATCTACGGTTCGCCGGACTGGTACCTGGTGGCTCAGTTGCACGGCATGGGCATTGAGCTCCTCAACAAGGATCACACCGCGTTCGACTTTGCCGATAACGAGACCGCGATTAACTACGTACAGCGCCTCTCAGATCTGTACAAGAACGGCGGAATTCCTCACGACTCGCTGACCGGCCAGCCCGATCCCGGCCAGGCTTACGCCGATGGCAACCTTGCCTTCGGAACGCCGAACGCCTCCTACCTCAAGGCGGTACGCGATAACAACCGCCAGGTCTACGAGAACACCGGAATTGGTCAGTTCCCGACGAACCCGGATGTAGCGCCGGTGTTTGAAGGTCAGTACGTGGCGGTTTCCGTCACTACCAAGAACGCCCCGCTTTCCGTGAAGTTCGCAGAGTTCATTACGAACGCTGAGAACCAGTACGCCTGGGCTCACGACGGTGGCGCCATTGTCTTCCCGTCGGTGGGCGAAGCCCTCGACAAGATCGTTGCCGAACCGCCGACCTTCGCCGATGATCCGGTTTTCCAGGAAGCCTATGGAGAGGCCGCCAAGGCGGCGAAGAACGCCGAGGCTTACCTCGATATCTTCTACGTCAACGGTGCGGTACAGAGCGCACTGGTTGAGAACGTCAACGCAGCGATTCGCGGAGAGGTTGCGCCGGCCGACGCGTTGCAGTCAGCGCAGAAGGAAATGAACCGGCTCTTGGATGAACTGAATGCTGACCGCCAAGGCTAAGCGTCTTCGCGGCTGACACGAGGTGGGGCCGGCCAAACGGATGGCCGGCCCCACTCTCAACCGCCCGTCAATTACTAACTTGCCGCTGTAGGAGGCAAAGGTGAGCACGGAAATAGAAACAAAATCGGTGGAGGTCCGCACACCGAAAAAGAAGAAGCGGGTCGAACAACGGTTGAACGGTGCCGCTCGGTTCCGTAAGCCGTGGGTCCCGTGGTTATGGGTAGGGTTGCCGATCGCGGCGATGTTGCTCTTCTACATCTACCCATTTATCAATACGATCGTCACATCATTTACCCACACCCGGCCGCTGGGTTCGATGGGGCCTTTCAACGGAGTAAAGAATTACCAGTACATTTTCGGAGATGATGTTTTCTGGCAGGCCGTTGGAAACTCCCTTATCTACGCGCTGGTGGTCGTGCCGCTGATGGTCTTCCTGCCGCTTCTTCTAGCGCTCCTGGTTCGCACGAACGTTCCCGGTATTGGTTTCTTCCGTGCCATGTTCTACATCCCAGCTGTTTGCTCGCTGGTGGTTATTTCGATTGCCTGGCGTTTCCTGCTCGATCAGCAGGGCCCCATCAATAACTTCTTGCGAGGCATCGGGCTCCTCGAGAATTCGATCCCGTTCCTCTCCAATCGTTGGTTGATTCTCTTCTGCGCCATGCTCATCACCCTGTGGCAGGGCCTTCCCTACTACATGATTCTTTACCTCTCGGCCCTCGTGAACATCGACGATTCGCTTTACGAGGCCGCGGAACTTGACGGCGCCGGTCCCGTGCGGCGCTTCTTCACCGTAACGGTTCCGGGTGTTCGAATCATGATGTATCTGGTAGGCGTGCTGTGCCTGATCGGATCGCTGAAGATCTTCACTGAGGTCTACCTGCTCGGTGGCGATAATTCACCGACAAAGACGATCACCATGTACATCCGCGATCAGATCCAGGATCCGACGTTCGGTTCGCTGGGTCGTGGCACCGCGGCATCGGTATTCCTGTTCCTCATCACGTTTGGATTCATCCTGCTGTCGCAGCGGATCCAGAGTAAGGCTGAAAACGAATGACGACTCAAGTAGATACCGTAAAGCTTTCCGAGGCGAAGTCCGACGGCGTCGTTGATCGCCTACGCCAGCGACGTAGGCAACGCCGGCTAGCGAACGAAGCCGCTCGCGGCACCTCCCGCACTCTGCGCGGCTGGGCGTTAGTTCGCCGCTATATTGTGCTGACGATCATCCTCATTATTTTGGTGGGGCCAATCCTTCTGCCGCTTTTCTCCGCTTTCAAGACACCCGGCGAACCCGTTTTCGGCGCCCAGTCCTCCATCATTCCCCAGGAATGGTCACTCGAATCCTTCCGCAGGTTGTTTGAGCGCACCGATATCCTCGGGTCGATTCTCAATTCGGCCATCGTCGTGGCGCTGTGCACGGCGTCGAACCTCGTTTTGTCCACCATGGGCGGCTATATGCTCTCTCGCCGCGGATGGAATGGCCGCACAATCTGCTACTTCATCGTGTTGTGCGCAATGATGTTCCCGTTCGAATCGATCATGCTTTCGCTGTTCTCCATGATGGTGGGCTTCGGTCTGTACGATTCGCTCCTCGGCGTGTGGTTGCCGACGATTCTCTACCCGTTCCAGCTCCTCTTCATGCGCGCTGCGTTCCTCGCCATTCCGGATGAGATTGAAGACGCGGCGCTTATTGACGGGGCGGGCGAGTTCCGCAGATTCATCTCGGTGATGCTCCCGCAGGTGAAGGGTTCGCTCACGGTGGTTGGTCTTATTACCTTCATCACCGTATGGTCGGATTTCCTCCTCCCGTTGCTCATCTTGCCGAGCCCGGACCATCAGACCCTGATGCTCACCCTCAACGCCATCCAGAATTCACCCCAAGGAACGAGTTATCAGCTGGTTCTTGCGGGTGCTGTTATTGCACTTCTGCCGCCCGTCCTCCTCTTCATGTTCACCCAGAGGTACTTCTTCCGGGGAATTGAAGCGGGCGGTCTGAAGTTCTAGGAGCCAGGCATGATTCGCGCGTGCGGGCACCGTGAAACCTAGCGGCAGAGCGTGACCCCGCGAGGTGAACCGGTGCGTGTTGAGTCCGCATTGCGTGGACGTATTGAGCCTGGCGCTGGCGGCGGCGTCGTCGTAAAAGATGACGCCGCCGCATTCTTTACCTACAACCCACGTGAGAAGAAGAACTTCCGGGAAACAAACAAGGAAATATTATGAGCGAAGAGTTCGATTTCACTCCGGATAAGCTCGAGGCGGCGGGCGCCCTTACCCCCGCGCCCGATCCGGGGTACCAGTGGCCTGCGGATCCGCGTACCGCCAAGGCGCTGGAGCATTGGCGAGACCTCAAGGTGGGGGTGATTATCCACTGGGGAATTTACGCCTATATTGGGCAGGCGGGTTCGTGGTCGCTGCATCGCGATTACCTCGGTGATTTCACGGAACCTCCCGCGCAGTGGGAGGGCGACGACGCCGCCTACCACACCTGGTACTGTGATCAGGCTAGAAACTTCACGGGCGAAGAGTTCGATGCGAAGGAATGGGCCGAAGCGTGCGCGGAAGCGGGTATGAAATACCTGGTCTTCACCACCAAGCATCATGACGGCTTCGCCATGTACGACACCGATTTCTCTAACTTCAAATCGACCTCGGAAGAATCCGGTCTCGGCCGTGATATTTTCCGGGAAGTTGTCGATGCCTTTCGCGGGGAAGGCATCGAAATAGGTGCCTACTTCTCGAAGGCCGACTGGAATCACCCCGGCTACTGGGACCGCTCGCGAACCCTCACCGATCGCTTCCATAACTACCCGATCGAGGAGCACCCCGCGAAGTGGCAGAGCTTCATCACCTACACCAAGAACCAGATCCACGAGATACTGAGCCGTTACGGAGACATTAACGTGCTCTGGCTCGATGCCGGGTGGGTGCGCGATCCGGAAGAACCAATCGACATGGATACGATTGCCGACCACGCCCGCGAACTTCAGCCAGATATTTTGGTGGTCGATCGCGAGGTGCACGGACGCAACGAAAACTACCGCACTCCCGAGCAAGAATTGCCCGATGAACTGCTCGAATATCCGTGGGAATCGTGTATAACCATGACGAAATCCTGGTGCTCCATGGAACGTGATGATCCGGTGAAGCCCATGCGGGAAATCATTCATAACCTCGTCGCCATTGTGGCGCGCGGCGGTAATTATCTCATTGGGATCGGTCCCGATAAAACCGGCCACATGTCGGTGCACATTCGCGAGGGCCTTCAGCAACTCGGGCAGTGGCTGGAGATCAACGGTGAGGGAATATACGCAACGCGTCCCGCCGCTCCCGATATTTCCGCGAGTATTTCCGGCGAGCCGGGCTCGGAGTGGTTTGCTACCGAAAAAGATGGGCGGATTTATCTGTTTGGAGTTGGAGAGGGTGATTCGCCCGCTCTAAGTTCGGTGCGGATAGGCCGAAAGGTGCGAAGCGCACGGGTGCTTGGCGGTGAAGTTGCCGAGGTGGCCGCCGCGGATGATCATTCCGAGATTTCGTTCAGTTCCGACGGTTCGCGCTGGGCTGTCGGTTTGGAGCTCGTGGTCGACTAAGCGGAATGGGGCTTTAGTGCTGGCGGGCGTGAAGCTGGCGGACTTATAACCGGCCGGCGAAAAAGCATGCGGGCATAAAGCTGGCGGGCGTGGCGAATGTGCTACGCCCGCCGCTCGCGTTCAGCCCAGCGCGGTCGTCACGCCGGTGTAGATAGAGATCGCCAGGAGCAAGGCCGCAAAAATAATCGTGAGTGTACGGGACGAAACACGGCTGGTTAGTGGCCCACCCACCAGGCCGCCGGCCATAGAGGCGAGGGCGAAAAGGAGAATGCCGCTCCAGTCCAAACTAATTCCCGCGGGGATTCTCGCTAGCAACCCGGTGGCGGACGTAATCGTCATGACCAAAAGCGAGGTGCCCGAGGCCTGGCGAATTGGGAGATTGAGGGTAAAGAGGAGCGCCGGAACAATCATGAATCCGCCTCCTACCCCAAAAAGTCCGGTGAGGATTCCGGTGCCAATGGCGCTCAGGACAACCTCCGACGCGCCGGACTGTTTCGCGGATTCTTCGCGAGGCGGTTGTAGAGCCTGCCAGAGCATCGCAATTCCTACGACGGCGAGGAGAATCGCGAAGGAAAACATAAGCGCGCGTCCGTCGATGCGATAGCTAATGTGCGTGCCCAGAACGGTTCCTACGCAACTCACGACGCCGAAGATCGCCCCCGTTTTCCAATTCACCTCGTGGTGGCGGGCGCGGAAGATGAGGGAGACGAGGGCGGTGAGGCCGACGATGATAAGCGATCCGGTCGCGGCATCGTGGGCCGAGTATCCCAGCAGGAAGAAAAGAGCGGGAACGGAAAGGATGCCGCCGCCGGCTCCGAGCGCGCCCACCACAATTCCAATGACGCAACCAATAATGAGCGACTGCGCGATCATGCCTCTCCCTTCGGTACCTCGGTGGCGGGGCACGGTTTGCCAGGCGTCCCAAAGCGAAGTAATAAAAGTCCTGCGAATCCATCGTGGAGTCTAATGCAGGCGGCAAACGGCCGGGTCGGAGAGTAAAAGAATCCGCCTCGCTCTTGTAGATAAATGGTGTTACCCGTACCATAAAACTGACCCGAATGTGGAACAGTGTTCCGCCGGGTAACGCTCAAATGATGAGAAGCGCTACCAATGACGGTCGCGCTATTGGTCTTGCCGAGCTACCAAGGGAGGTATCCAGTGGCAAGAATGAGGAAAATAGTAGGGGGTCTTACCGCGTCGGCCCTAGCTTTAGGGGGACTGGTGACCTCGGTGGTCGCGCCCGCGCGCGCTGACGACACCGCGCCATTCCACCCGCAGATGCTGTGGGCGACGTCGGAAGAGTTAGAAGGGGAGCCGGGGGACAATGGGCCAATCTCGGCTCTGGTCGACGATGATTCGGGCAAACCTCTGAGCCAGGTCACGTACTGGCACACGAAATGGAAGGGTGGGGAAGATCCGTTCCCGCATGCGTTGACTTTCAAGAATCCCACGCCGGAGGTTCCGATTTGCGGCGTGCAATTCACCGCTCGGCCGAGCTATGCCGATGTTTTAGGTAATAGCAATGCTCCGAGTAAGTATCAGCTTTTCAATACCGAGGAAGATCCCGGAAACCCCGCAGAAGATGCGGATAGCATGCCGGCATGGCGGGAAAAGGTTGCCAGCGGCCAAGGTGCCGAGCTGTACGGTAAGCCGATTGCCAGTGGCGCGCTGAAGGCCACCAACGATCCGCAGACGATTTCGTTTGACGCCACGAACTCACCCGTTTTTACCCTCATCGGCTTGCAGGCAATTGATGCCTCGAAGAAGCCGATGAGCGCATCAGATCTGCGGCTGGTTCCCTGCAAGCCCAAGCCCACCGAGCCACAAGAGGGCTCGGGCGCTAATTTGCTGGCAGATTTCCATCTCGATGTGCTTCCGTTTGGGGAACCTGGTAAGCCGGTGAGCTTCGATAGCACCACGCACACGTACGCGGCGACGGCCTACTACCACGCGGATGAGATCTCCGCCCAGGTGAAGGTTCTGCCGGGTGCGAGTGCCACGATCAACGGGCGAAGCCCTGATCGCAATGGCCGCGTCGCGGGAATAACCCTTGACGAGGGTCTCAATGTGATTGAGGTTGAGGTCAAGCGTGGCGTTCAGAAGGCGACGTACGTAGCGAACGTAACCAAGGTTTCTAACGATTTCCGCGGAAACGTCCTCATCGGCGCCACCGCGAAGGCAAACGGTGCAAGTCCGGAACAGAATGCCGCGCTTACTGACGAGGACATGGCGACGTCGTGGACGGCGGACCACATTGTTACCTCGAATGAGTGGAACGACCAGGTGACGGGCATTCAACTCAGCTTGGATAACCCGCGCTGGGTGCACCGAATTAGCGCCTGGGGCTGGCCGACCCTCAACGGCGGTGCCGGATGGCACGCCGGTAATTCCGTTTCTATCGCCGTCCAGTCCGACGACGGAGCTAACTGGACCACCATCGCCGAGCACGCCTCGTTGACGCGAGATGCTGGCGGCCTGTGGTATTGGGATTTCAACTGGTATCACAAGGCGAAGAACATCCGTATCTGGCTGAATAACAAGACGGACGACCCGCAGGTGCCGAGCCAAATCGTCAATTCGGTGGACTTCAACGAGATCGAGGTGTGGGGCCTGGAGGCCGGCCAAGAGCCAAAAACTCCAGAGCCGAATCCGCAGGGCGATCGCTTCACGGCATTCAACCCGGGCGAGTCCAAGTGGGGCGTCAACCGCGCGCAAGCTCTGGCGCTCCAGTACGGGATCGTCTTGCCCGCGTGGATTCCTTCGGAAGGATTCGCGCGCGGCGCGTTCAACGACGTCGAACAGCAACTCACCGGCGGAGCTTTCCCGATGTTCTACGACCAGCCGCTTTTCAACCGGACGGTAATGAACCAGCTCGGTGAGGGTACGCCGTGGGCGCTCGCGAAGGCACCCTTCGGCCAGAACGGTATGCGTGAAGCGGGTGAACCGCGCGACTTCATGACGGGAGATATGAAGGCGTATGCCAAGAACCTCATCGATATCCAGTTTGGCGATGAACGTAATTACTCGCCTGATGAGGTGAAGGGATTCACTCAGTGGTTCAAGTGGGCGCGGGAGAATGTGCCCGGAGCGATCAACCACGCTAACTGGTTCGATGATCCGACCTGGAAGCGCCTCGATCGGCTCCAGCCGTTCGTGCAGGACGCGCAACCGGATCTGCTCAGCTGGGATACCTACTACTACGGAATGAACGGCGGTCCCAAGCCTAAGGATGTTGTGAACTCGCTTTACGCTAACGGCACCTGGCAGGCACAGAGGCAAGCTGGATTGGCCGGAATTACCGGCGATGGCAAGCAGCCGATCCTCTACGGCCAGTACCTTGATTACAACTGGGATGCCAACGTTTCTGAGTCTCAGAAGGCGGTTGTTCCCGCGCTGGGATTGGCTTCTGGCCAGAAGTGGTTCGGCCTGTTCCGTATGGAGTACAACGGCTATGACCGCTCCTCGATCATCGACCAGGACGGCGCCCCGACTCGTTCCTTCTACGAGTTCACGAAGATTTTCCAAGATATTCGTGGAGTTGGTGAGTACCTGGTTGCCCTCAATAATCAGTATGTCGCCCTGGTTCCCGGAAACTACTCGGACCGCGGCGTATCTCCCGACCTCTCGATCTATCACAAGATGGGTAACTTCGGCGTCGGCGATGAAGCTAAGGCGGCTAACGAAAAGGTTGGTCTGCGAAACGTTACCGTCGAAAACAAGGGAACCGTCAATAACGGCATGCCCGGCGACGTGGTGATTGGTTACTTCGACACCCTGCCGGGATTGGAGAAGGCAAAGGCCGAGGAAATCTTTGGCAAGTTCGCGGAGGAGAACCCGCGCGGCTTCCTGGTAACAAACGCCCTGACCGGCGATACGAACTATCCGTCGTATCTGCTCAATCCGCGTACTGATAACGGTTCTTACCGCGAGACGGCGCAGAACGTCACCCTCGATGTGAAGCGTCCGTTCAAAAATGCCAAGCTCATGATGGTGGATCCGGAGACCTACGAGCCGGTTTCCATTGAGCCCGAGGGTGCCGGAGATGAGTTCTCCGTGACGCTTCCGAATATCGGAGGCGGCCAGTACCGCCTCGTTTACTGGGTACAGGAAGCGGAAGCGGCGCAACCCGACCCGGAGCCGACGGTTGACCCGACGGTCGACCCGACGGTTGAGCCGACGGTCGACCCGACGGTCGACCCGACGGTTGACCCGACGGTTGACCCGACGACGAAGCCTGCGCCGGATCCCGAACCCGAGCCTGCCCCTGAACCGCAGCCTGACCCGGCACCCTCGGACGAGGCGAAGAGCTGGCCGGCATCTGATCCGAACGGTATTCACTACTCGGATAACTGGGGCCAGGGCGCGGCGGATCGGGTATACAACTACGGCAATAGCGGCGATGAATTCCTCGTTGGTGACTGGGACGGAGATGGACGCGAAACGCCAATGGTGCGTCGCGGCAACCGCTTCCTCGGCACCAACGACGTCAAGGGTATGGCTCAGTTTGAGTTTGCCTACGGAAACGCAAATGATCAGGTTCTGGTAGGCGACTGGGATGGCGACGGGAAAGACGCTATTGCCGTGGTTCGCGCAAACAAGGTTTACGTGAAGAACACCTTGCGCAGCGGTGTGGCCGATCGTGTTGTTGCTTATGGAAACGCCACCGATACGTTAGTTGCCGGCAACTTCGATGCTGATGCGGCTACCGAACTGGTTGCGGTACGCGGTAACTCCCTCTTTATCCAAACCGATTTGGGTGATTCGAAGGCGGCCAAGGTTATTGCCTACGGCCAGGCTGGCGACGAACTGCTCGTTGGTGACTGGGATGGAGACGGCGTTGATGGTGTCGCGGTCCACCGCGGAAACGGCTTCCTGCTCCGCAATGCGCTGAGCTCTGGCGTCGCCGAGCACACCTACACCTACGGAAACGCGGACGACGCGGCGCTGATTGGTGACTGGAACGGCGATGGGGTTGATACTCCGGCCGTGGACAGGAGGTAATCCGCCGCTCCAATGAAATAAGCGAGTCAGATGAGGTAGCGCGAGCTATCGATTCCGGCTCGGCAGAAAGGGGTGGGCCCGAGGCCGAGCCCGCTGGGCCCACCCCTCAGAAAATTCATCGCGGTAATGTTTTTAGGGCGCTTCGGCCTGATCGGTTTTGCTTTTATCGAGCCGTCTCCGAACTGCCCAAACGCCGACCGCGGAGTTCTAGAAAGGGATACGAGTGGCACGCCACCCTGATGCACAAGAATTGTTTCGGTCTGTTTTTAATGCCGAGCCGGATGGTGAGTGGTTCGCTCCGGGTCGGGTAAATCTGATTGGGGAGCATCTGGACTATAACGGCGGGAAGGTTCTGCCCTTCGCGCTTGGCCTTCACGTTCGCGTGGCGCTGCGGAAGCGTGACGATAACGGCGTGCGCCTCGTATCAACCCTTGGCCGCCAGGTCTGGGAATCCGATCTGGAAGAGATCCGGAGCGGGAAAATCTCTGGGTGGGTGGCGTATGTGGCTGGCGTGGCGTGGGCGCTGGGAAGCGATTTCGGGTTCGACGCCGCAGTGGACTCCAACGTTCCGCTTGGCGCCGGCCTTTCCTCATCGGCCGCGCTTAGTTGCGCCAGCGCTTTTGCGCTTACCGATCCCGCGGTGACGGGAAAGCCGCGGCCGGATCTGGAAACACTCGTGGAGGCTTGCATCCGAGCGGAAAACGACGTCGTCGGGGCGGCGACAGGCGGTATGGATCAGAGCGCTTCGATTTGGTGCGAAGAGGACCACGCGCTCCTCATTGATTTTGGGGATGCGTCGCGGCGGCAAATTCCGCTCCCGCTGGCCGAAGCAGGCCTCGAGGTTCTCATTATCGACACCCGCGCGCATCACTCCCTGGCAGACGGTCAGTACGAGACGCGGCGGCGCGGCTCGGAGAGGGCGGCGCGGCTTTTGGGACACGAATTCCTTGCGCAAGCCACGGCCGACGAAGTGCGGAACCTTCCCGATGAACTTCAGCCGCTGGCACGTCACGTTGTCTCGGAGGAGGCGAGGGTTGACGACGTCGTCGAACTGTGTGACGCGGGAGATTTTGAAAAAATCGGGCCGCTTTTGACGCAGTCGCACTATTCGCTACGCGACGACTACCGGGTTTCCTGTGCGGAGCTGGACGTTGCCGTGGAGGCTGCGCTGGGCGGAGGCGCTCTGGGCGCGCGGATGACCGGCGGGGGATTTGGAGGTTCCGCTATTGCGCTGTGCCGCGCGGGGGAGCGCGGAAAGATTGAAGCGGCGGTCGACGCCGCATATCGCGAACACGGATTCGAAGCTCCGGAGTATTACCTCGGGCTTCCGGCACGCGGCGCGCACCGGGTGAGCTAGCCGGCTGAGTTCGGAGGCTGAGCCGGCGGGATCGGCCGGCGGACCGAAGAAGCCGGCCGGCCCCGAAAAAGCCGGCGAGCCGAAGAAGCCGGCCGGCCTGGACAACAGAAGATTTAGAGACAAAGCGAAGGCGGCGCGTGGCGCGCCAATAAAGGAGAGAACATGGCATCGAGTGCGGCTCGCGAAAAAATGCGGGAAGCGGGAGCATCGGCTCGCGCTATAAGTGTTTTCGAGCGCTATCAAAAGCAACTTGAGGAAGGCGCGACGGGCCTGGTCCCCGAAGATTCAATTGACCCGCTGGCCGAAGATGAAGTCCCTTCGGTCGCCGAAGTCGAGGTGAGCGAGGCCGCGGCGCGGGAGGCAATTGGGAAAACGGTAGTTCTCAAGCTCAACGGCGGCTTGGGAACCTCCATGGGCATGGAAATTGCAAAGTCGCTGTTGCCAGTGCGCGGAGGCCTGAGCTTCCTCGAAATTATCCAGCGGCAACTCCTCGCCGCGCGCCAGCGCTACGAAGCGAAGATTCCGCTTATTCTGATGAACTCCTTCCGCACTCGCGAAGATTCCCTCGCAGCGATCGATGATTCCGTCAGGGTTGACGGCGTGCCGATTGATTTTTTGCAGGGCAAGGAGCCGAAGCTACGGGTCGATAATTTCGAGCCAGTTGAGTGGCCGCAAAATCCGGAGCTGGAATGGTGCCCGCCTGGGCACGGAGATATTTTCACCACCCTGACCGATTCGGGATTGGTGAAGCAACTGCTCGACCAGGGCTATCGGTATTTAGCGACGTCGAACGCGGACAACCTGGGGGCCTACCCGAGCGCGCGACTGGCCGGCTGGTTTGCCGCGAGTGGGGCTCCATACGCACCCGAGGTGTGCGTGCGAACTGCGGCTGATCGCAAAGGCGGTCACCTGGCTCGCCGCAAGCGCGATGGTCGGGTGATCCTGCGCGATACGGCGCAGACCCCGGCGGAGGATATGCACTACTTTACGGACGAGTTCCGGCACCGCTATTTCCACACGAATAATCTGTGGTTCAACCTCGAGGCGCTCGATGAGCTACTTGAAAGAACCGACGGAATTCTCGATTTGCCGCTGATTCGCAATCGGAAAACGGTTGACCCACGCGATGCGGAATCGACGCAGGTTTATCAGATCGAATGCGCAATTGGCGCGGTTGTTGAGAAGTTCGACGGCGCGGCTCCCGTCCTGGTGCCGCGCTCGCGGTTCCTTCCGGTCAAGACCACGAACGATCTTCTCACCGTGCGTTCGGATGCCTATCGGCTCACCGAAGATTACCGCTTAGAGCTCCTCACCCAGGCGGCCCCGATCGTTGACCTAGACCCGAAGTTCTTCAAGAAAATCAACGACTTCGAGGCCCGTCTCCAGCAGTTGCCATCGCTGCGCGACGTCGAACACTTCACCGTGCGCGGAGACTGGAGCTTTGCCGGTGACCTCACGTTCACCGGCGATGTGGAGCTGAGCGGTAGCGGGCAGGTTCGCGGAGAGAGTTTCTAAGAAGAGTTTCTAAGAAAGGAAGAATGGATATGCGAGTTCTCGTTACGGGAGGCGCCGGATACATCGGCACCCATACCGTTATTCAGC
Source organism: Actinobaculum massiliense (assembly GCF_001457435.1). Classification (GTDB taxonomy): domain Bacteria; phylum Actinomycetota; class Actinomycetes; order Actinomycetales; family Actinomycetaceae; genus Actinobaculum; species Actinobaculum massiliense. Next base: position 1,233,350 of record NZ_LN881717.1, read on the forward strand.
TAGCGCGGGCGGGGCACACCCCGATCATTGCCGATAACTACTCCAACTCGAGCCCCGAAGCGGTGAAGCGAGTGGAGGAGCTCATTGGCGCCCCGGTAGAAACGTATCGGGTGGATCTGCGCGAAAAAGAAGCGACGGCCGAGGTGGTGCAGCGCGCCAATCCGGATGCCGTAATTCATTTTGCGGCGATGAAGGCGGTGGGCGAATCGGTAGAAAAGCCGCTCGCGTACTACGAGAACAATATCGGTAGCCTCATCAATGTGCTTTCGGCGTTGGAAGATCGAGTACTGTTCGTCTTTTCTTCCTCGGCGACGGTGTACGGGGATATCCCTGCGCCCTATCGGGAGACGGATCCGGCGGTTTCGGCTTCGAGCCCCTATGGATCAACAAAAATCGTGGCGGAAAGAATCCTTACCGAGGTTTCTGCGGCGCGGGGCACGAAGGTTGCGCTCCTGCGCTACTTCAACCCGATCGGTGCCCATCCCTCGGGCCGAATTGGCGAAAATCCGCAGGGGGTGCCGAATAATCTCATGCCCTACATCACCCAGGTGGCAACCGGGCAACGCGATCATCTAACGATTTTCGGAGCCGATTATCCCACCGAAGACGGCACCTGCGAACGCGACTACATCCACGTGATGGATCTGGCCGACGGTCACGTGGCCGCGCTGGACTATTTGGCCGCCGCGGGCGAGGGCGTACGGGTGTGGAACCTGGGATCGGGCCGTCCGGTTTCGGTGCTGGAGCTCGTCAATACGTTCCAAGAGGTTAACGGCGTGGAGGTTCCCTACGTTATTGGTGATCGGCGGGCCGGTGACCTTCCCGCCTACTGGGCGGACGCCACGCGCGCCGCGGAGGAACTCGGTTGGCGCACCCAGCGAAGCGTGGAAGATATGTGCCGCGACTCCTGGGCCTGGCAGTCCGCAAATCCGCGGGGCTATGAGGGCTGACCCGCAAATAGGAGGGGTAGAACAACCCGCAAATAGGTCGGCGAGCCCCGGTAGAGTAGGGCGCGGTGATCCGCGCCCGCCGCGGAAGGTCCGAGCCTGGCAAGGGAGAAACAATGAAGTACGTAGGTAAGGTTCTAGACGGTTACGGGCGCGCGGTCGGCGCGGGCCTTGAGCTCGACGACGCCGGTATCCTCACGGCGATCCTAGGGCAGGAGGGAGAATCTCAGCCGGCGCAGGAACCCGCCGCTGGCACGCAATCCATCGAAGGTGCCTATATCGTTCCCGGGATGGTCGATATTCACTGCCACGGTGGTGGTGGGTTCGGGTACTCGGATGATTACGAGCCCGAGCAGATCCAGACCGCCATTGACACTCACCGGCGCGGGGGAACGACGGCGATGTTCGCGTCCCTGGTTTCTTTGGCCGATCCGCTTCCGCAAATCCATGCGCTGGTTCCCTTCTGTGAAGCGGGCGAGCTGGCCGGAATTCACCTTGAGGGCCCCTTCATCTCGGTAGAGAAAAAGGGCGCGCAGAACCCGGCGGTTATTCGCGGCGCGGATATCGAGGAATTGCGGAGCTGGTTGGAGGCCGGGCGGGGCTGGGTCAAGACCATGACGATTGCCCCGGAAACCGACAATGCGCGCGAAGCCGCTCGACTTCTGCTCGAGTACGGCGCCATGCCCAGCTGGGGGCACACCAGTGCCGACGGCGAAACCACCCGTGAGCTGATTGCCTACACCGCGCGAGTGGCCGAAGAAATTGGTTTCCCTTTCGCCCCGCAGACGGCAACGCACCTCTTCAATGCCATGCCTCCGGTTGCGCACCGCGCCCCGGGCCCGGTCCGCGAGCTCACCCAGGCGGCTCGCCGCGGTGAGGCCGCCGTCGAGCTTATTGGCGACGGCCACCATCTGGATGCTGGCCTGGTCGAAGATATGTACCTCTACCTCGAGCATCGCGAACCAAGCGCCGATCGCGAAGCCGCGCCCGCCCCCATCGATATCCCCGAGGCCGAGTTGCCGATCGAACCGGGAGCTTTCTTCGTCACCGATTCGCTCGCCGCGGCCGGCCTAACCTCCGGCCAGTACAAGCTGGGCGGGCTCGACGTCGAAATTCGCGACGGGGTGTGCTACCTGCTGGGGCAGAACTCCATCGCGGGCGGAATTTCAGTGCTCGCCCAGCAGTTAGCGCTTTTCGCCCGGCGCGGGCGGCTCAGTTTGAGCCAGGCCGTCCGGGCTTGCGTGGCGGGACCGGTGCACGCCGCGCACCTCGAAAACGCACGGGGCGTAACGCTCACGTTCGAGTCGGGCGCGAAGCCGAACTTTGTGGTGCTCGATGAGGACTTCACCGTCATTCAGGTGGTACGCGAAGGAGAACTTCTGCAGCGATGATGCCGTCTTACGCAATTGGGGTCGACGTCGGTGGCACCAGCATTAAAGCGGCGGTGGTGAGCCGCGATGGTCGCCTCGTGCAACTGTGGCGCGTGCCCACTCCGCAGGGGCCCGACGCCGTTAACGAAGCCATCGTGGCGCTAGTGCGCCAGGTGCACGCGGAGGTAGCCTCCGGCGTCGTCAGTGACGAACCTCCAGTTGGTGAGGGAGGGACGGTGCTCCCAGAGGACGTCGCGGTGCCCGTCGGCGTCGATATCCCCAGCGTGATTGACCCGCGCGACGGCGTTGCTCGGTACTCAACCAATATTGGCTGGCGTAATACCCCGCTCCGTGAGATCCTCGAAAGCCAACTGGAACGGCGAGTGTTCGTTGATCACGACAACCGGACCGGCGCCTACGCGGAAATGCGGTGGGGGACGGCCGAACCGACATCGATTTATCTCGCTGTCGGTACGGGTATCTCGGCGATTTTTCTGTTTCACGGCGAGGCGGTCGTGGCTGATCCGTGGGCCGGGGAAGTGGGCCAAATGTCCATCCCCGATCCGGACGGCGGGCCGGGAAATGTTCTTATGGAGCGTGCCGCCTCCGCGGCGGGAATGGTGGCACGATTCCAGCGGCTGCGGCCGGGAGTGCTTCCTTTCCGGGCCGGGGCAAAAGAGCTTCATGAGCTGGTCGAAGACGGCGATGAGGTGGCAACTGAGGTCTGGGAGTCCGGGATTCGCATTCTGGCGGCCGAGATCGCTCGCCTCACCTATTTTGTGGGCCCTATCCCGGTCATTGTCGGAGGTGGATTGGCGCAGGCGGGTAGCGCTTTCTTCACCCCGCTGGGCAAGGCACTCGACGAGCTCAGCCTGGAGAAAATTCCGCTCCGGGCGGCCAGCCTTGGCTCCCATAGCCAAGTTTTAGGAGCCGCGGCGCGTGCCTTTGATCTAGCCGATGCCTAAGGAATGAATAGTTCGGCGAAGTCACTGAAAAAAGTTGTAAAAAATCGCCAAGAGTGCGAAAATTGAACGGATCGCGTAAGTGCGCGGTTGTGTCAGAGTCGACACTCAGGCACCTTTCACTCGGATCGTCCGGCACGTACCTGCCGGTGAAGGGACCATTAATAATGGCAACAGTAACCTTTGATCACGCCAGCCGTATCTACCCCGGGTCGGAAACCCCCGCGGTCAACGAGCTTAACCTGGAAATTGCGGACGGAGAATTCCTCGTCCTGGTTGGCCCGTCCGGATGCGGAAAGTCCACCAGCTTGCGTATGCTCGCCGGATTGGAAGATGTAAATTCTGGTCGCATTTTCATTGGTGATCGCGATGTTACCGACGTCGCCCCCAAGGATCGCGATATTGCGATGGTGTTCCAGAACTACGCGCTGTACCCGCATATGACGGTGGCGGAAAACATGGGATTTGCGCTGAAGATCGCTAAGCGTCCCAAGGAAGAAATTGATGAGCGGGTCAAGGAAGCCGCCCGCATCCTCGATTTGGAGCCTTACTTAGACCGCAAGCCGAAGGCTCTCTCGGGTGGTCAGCGCCAGCGCGTGGCAATGGGTCGTGCGATTGTGCGTAAGCCGCACGTCTTCCTCATGGATGAACCGCTCTCGAACCTGGACGCCAAGCTCCGCGTACAGACCCGTACGCAGATCGCTACCCTGCAGCGTTCGCTGGGAACGACGACGCTGTACGTTACGCACGATCAGACCGAGGCGCTGACGATGGGTGATCGCATCGCCGTCCTCAATTTCGGCGTGCTGCAACAGGTGGGCACCCCGGAGGAACTCTACTCTCGCCCCGGAAACGCTTTCGTAGCCGGATTCATTGGCTCGCCCGCTATGAACCTGGGAATTTTCAAGGTCGACGGCGAAGTGGCCAAGAACGGCAACGGGCATATTCGGCTCCCGCGCAACGTTATCGACGCCCTCACGCCGGAGGACAACGGCGAGGTCTTTATCGGTATCCGCCCCGAGGCCTTCCGCGGCCTAACCAACGAAGAGTCTGCAGACGCTCTGCCGATCGAGGTGGAGATGGTGGAGAACCTCGGTTCGGATAACTACGTCTACGGCCACGTGATTGGCGAATCCGAGCATAAGTTCGGTTCGGGCGACGATTCTTCGCAGATGGTGGTGCGCGTTGCTCCGATGATGGCTCCCGAGATCGGCTCGACGGTCTGGGCTCTGCCGGATCCGGCGCAGATGCACTTCTTCCACGCCGGTGGAGACCAGAAGCGCATCGACTAACCAAATCCTTCAGAAATGTGGCAAAAATAATTTCATAACGCAGAGCGCCGAAGTTTCCCGGTTCGTGGGCAACTTCGGCGCTATCGTAAGTGAAACGACAAGCGGGTGAGAATGCGAAGTTGAGCTGAACAGGTACCATGGGGGCATGACCGAATGTGCCAATCGGAATACCGAAATTCAACGACGGCTAGAAAGCCGTCCGAGAATTCTTGTGGTTTGCACAGGGAATATCTGCCGCTCGCCCATGGGCGAGGTGGTTTTGCGTGAGAAACTCGTGCGCGCAGGGGTGGAGATTACCGTGGAAAGCGCGGGGGTTTCCAATGAAGAGCAGGGAAACGGGGTGTATCCCCCGGCGCAGCGATCGCTCCGGGCGCGCGGATATGTTGTGCCACAGCGCCGCGCACATCGAGTAACCCGCGAGGAACTTTCTAATTCGGGTCTGATTTTGGCTATGACCTCCGGCCACGCACGCGCCCTGCGCCGCATGATGGACTCCGCCAATCTCGATACCGGCGTGATCCACCTCTGGCGTGAGTTCGACGGCTCCGGGCTAGGGCCCTTTGAACACGGAGTCTTCGGCGAAGGTGGCCTCCTCGAGCAGACCGGGGAGAATTCGCGTAAGCGGCGCAATACCACCTCCGATTTGTACTATTCCTCCGGCGAATGGGATGTACCGGATCCTTGGGGCGGGGATGATTCCGAGTTTGAGCGCACGCTCGACGTTGTGGAAAAGGGTGCGGACGGGCTCGTCGAGCTCCTCAAAAATAGGCGCTAATGGGTAGCACGCTTCCTTTCGAGCCCGCGCCGTCCGCCGCGAAAAATGCCGGGCGTACCCGATCCACTCTGCGCTTGGTTTTGGCGGCGCTGGTTTTTATGGCTCTGGCGATCGCCGCGCTGGGTGGCAAAGCATATTTTGATCGCGAGCACTTCAGCCCGCGCACGGTGGTCGAAAAGTACGCCGCGGCGCTGGTGGAGGGTCGTGCCCGCGATGCCCTAGAGCTTTTTGATCCCTACGCCGACGGCGAGGATCGGGCTCTGCTTTCTAACGAGGTTTATCGTGCCGCTCTGCGCCCGGGTTCGATCCGCGTTACCGGCGTGGAGCAATCCGGGACGGCCGCGCGAGTGAGCGTGCGAGTCGAGCAAAATGGGCACGCCTACGATGTGGATCTCGAGCTCGCCCGAGGCGGGAAAACCGCGCTAATCTTCAATAATTGGCATATCACCTCGGGGTTCCAGGGCTATATCGAGCTGGGAGAGACCGCCGGGGCGCGGCGGGTGGGCGGCGTTGTCGTTGATCTGGAAACTGATACAAAACCCGCGCGTTTGGCCGCGCTCCCCGGGGTCTACAAATTCACGCCGAGCGAGGACGAGCAGTACACCTCCTGGCAGGGCGAAAATTCCGCCGAAATTCTTCCGGCCACCTCCGCGGCGCCGGCGCGTGCGCGCATTGATTTCCAGCGCGTGCCAAATCAGGCAGCCGCCCAGCGGGCCATTGAATTAGCGCAGGAAAAGGTGCAAGCCTGCGTGGAATCGGGGGAGCAGGAGCTGGCTGGCATTTGCCCCGCGGCAATGGACGTGACGCCGATCGGAAACGTGCGCAATCTTCATCGCTCCTGGAGCGAGAAGCCGGAGTTTTCCGCGGAACTATCGGGCAATGGCGGGAACGTGCAGATTTCGGGCGGCACCATGAAAGCCGACTACGATTTCCGGTTCTTCCCCTTTGAGGACTGGAGCGCCGATAGCTGGACCTCGAGCAATGTTTTTGGCGCGGGCACGGGCGCTACGCAAATTCGCTTCACGGTGCGCGACGGACAGGTGCGGCTAGCGGACTGATATACGACGGCCCGATGTGCCCGGCCGGGTGGCCCACGCGGCACGCCGGGCTGGGGTCAGCGCAGGAGCCGGCGCGGGCGGGTTATCACCGCAACTTCTACGCCGGCGAGCGCGGCTAGGCGGCCGATCCGGGTTTTGTTCGCGCCTCCCACGCCTCGCGCGGATAATACGTCAATAGGTAATGCGTATTGAAATTCCGGTCGCATCGCCCGCAGGACTGCAAGTGCCGGGAGCGTCTGTGGCGCTCTAAGATATGGCCCTTGGGGCACACCGCAATCCACTTTGAAGCTGGGCGCGGCGCATCGGGGGCGCGCCGGCGGCCTCGGCGCGGAGTCGCGCCGAGGGAAGTTGCGATTTCTTTCCAGTAAGCGTCGTGATGATGGTGCGGACCGGCCAGGGCATGAGCAATTTCGTGCAGGATCGTATCCTGTACCTCGTCCGGCAATGCCGTGGCGGTGAGCTGGCGGGAAAGCGAAATTCGCCGCGTCCGAAAATTGGTCAGGCCGTAGCGGCATTTCGCGCGGTCGAAGGCGAAAGTCCAGCCGCGCTCAACGAGGCCGTGCACGCACATAAGGGACCAGGCGCGGTCTTCCGCTTCCGCTAAATTCATTTATGTTCCTCCTCGGTGCCCGCCGTGTTTCGCGGCCGGCCTCCAATGTATCCGCTCGCTCCGACGCCGAATCTCCCTGCCCGGCAATCGATCATTCCGCGTTTTTGTACGCCCCCAAAAATAGCCGCTCAGCAAGGCACCGGCATCCGTCTTTCCACTGCGATAATTCCGCGTTATCTATGATGGGTTAGTGGACCGACGATGCGGTGGCAATCACCTTGGTAATCACCGGCGCGGTTCAGAGCATTTTTAGTTCGCGGCGAAGGAGCAATATGGCGAGGGGAAGCCTCGGAACGAAGGTAGTGGCCGATACTTGGTTGCAGGCGAGCCGGGCGGCCAAGCGGCCCATCGATCACGCGCGCCGCGTTACCACCGGCATGTTCTGGGGCATGCTCGCCGGCGAGGCCCTCACCCTCATCTGGCTGAACTTTGAGCTGGGCAGCCGGCGCGGGCTCATCTTGCTGGCTGCCACGATCGCGCTGACGCTACTGTTCGCCGTCCCGTGGTGGCTTAAACGCGAGGGTAAAGCGAAAGGTGGGGTCGACGTCGTCGCGCGGGTGCTCGGCACCGATGAATCCTCCGGCACGCGCACTTACCGCCAGGGCCGCGGGAAAATGGCGGTCTTCTTGCCGGTTGTGGTGCGGCCGGTGGACGCGCTGGACGGAAGCGCGGATTTTCGCACCGTCGTGGCAGCGCACGGTAAAAACGACGGAACCTTCCACGAGTCCAAACCGGGAACGCTTATGCCATTGCGGCAAATTGAGCGTGGCTACGCCGAGCTGGAGAACGTTCAGGAAACCAGCCCCGAGCAGGCCAAACTAGTGCAGGCCCTCAGTAAGCGGCCTCGGCTGATGGATAATAATGCGCCGGTGTTGCCGTTCAAGGTCGGGTCGCTTGATCGGAGTGACGCCGTCGATAACCTCGAATGGTTTGGCGGGATCGCCCTCGGATTCCTGCTCGGCATTGGCCTAGTGGTGGGAATCGCGCACGTTTAAGTTGCTGTGAGCGGGTCGACGGCGGCGCCGCGGGTCGACGGCGGTTCCGCCCCGCGAATGGCGCGCCGCCGTCGCAGCCGGCCGCTAGTCCTCCAGCTCTGCCAACTTCTTTTGAATCCGCTTGACGGAAACTTTGCCCTTCGTACCCAGCTGCTGGGCGAAAAGTGAAACCCGGAGCTCTTCGATCATCCAGCGCGCTTCGGTGAGGATTCGCGCCGCGCGGGGCGAGTAGGTGCCATATTCGGCTTCCGCCCGCGCCTGCTCCACGGCCTCGCTGGCCCCTTGAATCTGCCAGGCGAGCGAATCGTCCCCGGAGGGATTGATTTTCGCTTTTTCAATTCGAAGCTGGCCGGCTTTCAGGTAGCGCGGCAAATCCCAGAAACGCTCAGCGGGAGTGGCCCGCACGAAGTCGGCTGGCATTAGGGCATCCACATGCGCGCGCTCGTCGGTGACGGTGGCGAGCATCGAAACCGAGGTATTCTCGCGAATCGCCAGCTCAAGTTGCGCCCATTCTTCCGCCGCTTTCGCCGTCCCCTGCGCCAAAAGGTAGACCTCATCCTCAAACTCATCGCGTGCCCATGCGCGAAGTTGCGCGAAATCTTCGCCCGAACGCAGTTCGGCGGGGGAAGTATCGTTCGAATTCCCCCAGCGCTCGGCGAGGTTCCGCGCCGCCGCCCACTGCAGATCCGCCACCAGCGCGGCGGTGGATCGCGCGGGCGAGGCGGCCAGCTTGAGCGCCAGATCTCCGTCCCAGCGCGAGGTTATGCGCGCCTCGGGGAGCGCGAGCGAACGGGTGAGTAGTTGCACGACGCCGGAGCTATGCGCCCGCACTTGTTCACCCGGAGATGCCAAGACGTCCAAAAATACTTCCTCGCCGCGCACCACCAAAGCGGGATAGGCGCGAACCACCGAGCCGTGCGGACCAGAGGTCTCCATCACCGCGGGGATCATTCCGTCAGTTAAATCATTCGGCCAATCGTTTAGCGCCTCGCTGCCGCGGCTAACCAGCCCGGCGGCCACCGCAAAATTCGCGGAATTATCGGTGAGGGAAAAAGCGGCGGAATGATCGGAGCGGGAAGAATTTGCGGAGTGATCGGAAGAGGTGGAAACTCGCGGATTCTTCGCATCTCGGGAACGCCCGCCGGCTTCGAGTTTGCGCCGCGCCTCATCGAGCGCCTGCGCCACCGCGCCGGCCACCACCGACTCCACCGCTTTCTTCGTGGACGGAGCTAGATCGTGCTTGAGGCGCTCAAGCGAATTCGACTCGTCGAGCACCGCCCCGCGCTCGGAGCGAATGCGGAAATGCATTTGCAAATAATCCGGCAGATCGAGCTCGTCCCAAGCGGCGTCGTTGATCTGGAAACCGCGCAAGCGCTCAACCGCGCCGGTGAAAGCCTCGCGGAAGGTCGGGGCGCCGGGGCGCCCGCCGGCCACCTCGCTCCACTCAGGAAGTAACGCGCGTAGCTCACGGGCCACATCGGGGGCGGGAACCAGTTGCCGGCGCACCCGCTTGGGGAGTGCGCGGATGGTGCCAATTACCAGGTCATCGAGCATTCCGGGCACCAGCCAATCGAAGCCGGCCTCGGTGACCTGCGGCAGTATCGAGACCGGGATATCGAGGGTAATGCCGTCGCTATGAGAATTCGGCGCGAAACTGTATTCGGCGTCGAATGTGAGTTCGCCTTGGCGCAACTGGCTGGGGAAGTCCTCCGCGCCGGCGCTACGCCCACCCAGCAGAAACTCCTGGGTGAAATCGAGCAGTTTGCCGTGGCGTTGGCGTTCGTCTTTCCACCAGGAATTGAAATGCGCCGCGGAAACAATCGAATCGGGAATGCGCTCGTCATAAAACATTGCCAGGGCGCGTTCGTCCGCCACCAGCCCGCGCACACGCAGCTTTGATTCGGTGTCCGCCGCCTCGGCCAGTGCCTGCCGGTTTCGCTCCATGAATTTCTGATGGCTGTGCCATTCGCCGTTCACCAGCGCGTGTTCAATGAACATTTCGCGCGCCAGCGCATTCGCACCCGGCGTGCCGGTGGAGGAAAGTAGTACCGGGCGGTCGGCCACCAGGGTGAGGCCATAGAGCGTCACCTTTTCCTTGCACATGGCGGCGCCGTTTTTAATGCTCCAATACGGATCTGAATACGAGCGTTTCACCAGCGAGCTCGCCAGCGGCTCAATCCACTCGGGTTTGATCGCCGCCACGGTACGGGCAAAAAGTCGCGAAGTTTCCACCAGTTCGGCGGCCATCACCCAGGCCGGGGTGCGCCGGTGCAGGCCCGAGCCGGGCCAAATCACGAAATGCGTGCCGCGGGCGCCCTCGTAATCGCGGGTGCGCTCGCGGTAGTTGCCAATATTCGAGAGCAGACCCACCAGGAGCGAGCGGTGAATCGCGCCGGCTTCGGGAGTGTCCGTGCTGCGGCCGAACTCGCGGCAAGCCTCCGCCACCGCCGCGGCGTTCGGTTCGCCTCCCGGATGCCCGCCACCCTTGCGCTCTTCAATCGCGCGGCGCACATCCGCATGCGAGGGAATCGGCAGGCGGCGCACGCGCAAACGTAGCGGCCGCGCCATTTCCTCGAGCTGGTGCACCACGTCTAACCACTCGCGGAAGCGCAGGTAGTTGAGGAATTCGGCGCGCATAAGCCGCCGGAACGCCGTCCCGGACAGCTCGCGTTGCTGGGTGCGTAGGTAGCGCCAAATGGTGAGGTAGGTGAGGAAGTCCGACGACGCCGCATTAAACCTGGCATGGTACTGATCGGCCTGCTGGCGCTTCTCGGTAGGCCGCTCGCGCACATCTTGAACTGAGAGTGCGGCCACCAAAACGAGCACTTCCGAGGCGCAACCGTTTTTATCCGCTTCGATCAGCATGCGGCCCAGGCGTGGGTCAATAGGAAGCCGGGCGAGTTGGCGGCCGATATGCGTGAGGCGAGGAGCGGGTCCACCGGTGATTGCCCCGATTTCTTCCAGTAGTTGCACTCCGGCCCGCACCGCGCGCTGTTCGGGCGGGTCAATAAACGGAAACTCTTCGACCGATCCGAGCCCGAGGGAGAGCATTTGCAAAATGACGCTTGCCAAAGACGTGCGCTGGATTTCCGGCTGGGTGAACTCCGGGCGCGCCAGGAAATCCTCCTCGGAGTAGAGGCGAATGGTGATGCCGTCTTGCACGCGGCCCGATCGGCCCGAACGCTGATTCGCCGAGGCCTGCGAAATTGGTTCAATGGGCAGGCGCTGCACCTTGGTTTTATTCGAGTAACGGGAAATGCGCGCGGTACCCGGATCAATCACGTATTTAATTCGCGGCACCGTAATCGATGTTTCCGCGATATTTGTGGCCAGGATAATCCGCGGGAGTTGCCCGGGATGGAAAATGCGGTTCTGCTCCTGGTTGCTCATGCGGCCAAACAGCGGCAAAACTTCAATTGCGCCGGGCAGCGAGCTCTTCTCACCCGGGCCAACGAATTTTGGCCCGAGCTCGTCTTGGAAAGCGTGCAGCGTATCGCGAATTTCGCCCTCACCGGAGAGGAAGACGAGGATATCGCCGGCGCCTTCACTCATGAGTTCCTCGGCCGCTTCGATAATTCCGTCGATTTGATCCTTTGCCGATGCCCGGCCGGGCGTGCGCGGGGAGGGATTGGCCGTCGCCCGCATAACTTTCGCGGAATTATCGCCAGTGCGCGAGGGGGTGGTAGAAAACGCGGAATTATCGCCAGCGCCGGATGCATCGACGGCGTTGTCGTCCAGGGGACGATAACGAATCTCCACCGGATACGTGCGCCCGGAGACCTCGATAATGGGTGCGCTGGCGCCCTTGCGGCCGCGATAGCTGTGCTCGCCAAAATGCTTCGCGAAGCGCTCGGTGTCGATAGTCGCGGAGGTGATGATGATCTTCAAATCCGGGCGCTGAGGGAGCAGGCGCGCCAAATATCCGAGGATAAAGTCGATATTCAGCGAGCGCTCGTGCGCTTCGTCAATAATTAGCGTGTCATAGCGCAAAAGTTGCGGGTCGGACTGGATTTCGTTCAGTAAAATACCGTCGGTCATCAGCTTGACCAGGGTGTTTTGCGAAACGTCCTCGGTGAATCGCACCTGGAAGCCAATCGTTTCGCCAACCGACTGGCCCAGCTCGTGGGCAATGCGCTCGGCCACCGACCGGGCGGCAATGCGCCGCGGCTGGGTGTGCCCAATCAGCTTTTCGATTCCGCGCCCCAGCTCCAGGCAGATTTTCGGTAGCTGCGTGGTTTTTCCGGAGCCGGTCTCGCCGGCCACGATGACCACCTGGTTTTCCGCAATGGCTTTCTTGATATCCTCCCGCCGCGCGGAAACCGGGAGCTCCTCGGGGTAGGTAATCGCCGGGAGCGAAGCCCGCCGCTGCGCGATCTGCTTTTCCGAAAACGCGCGTGGCGCGTGACGGCGCGGGCGCCTGCCGCGCTTCTTCGACTGGTGGTGCGAGTTTTCCTTGTTCATACCCATACTGGCGGGAATTATCCCACTTTTGAGACGCGCATCCCAGGTTTTTTCGGGTTAGTGAACTAATCTGGCGGAAGCTGGCAAAGACGGATGCCCACATCGGAGGTCGTGATGGTTCGCAAAGCACTTGGAGGCATACTCGCGCTTGTTCTTGCCTGCGCGGTTGTCTTCACGCTCAACCCGGCCTGGTTCGGGCCGCTCGCCTCAATCGCCCGCGATTTCCCGGGCGCCTACGTGGTTGCCATGCGCGGCGCCGTCGCAGTCGCCTTTTTGGGCGGCGCGGTCATTTTTGCGCTTATCGGCGCGGTGCGTCGCGGCTTCTTCGGCCGCGGGGGCCTGTGCGTTTTCCTCGCCCTGGTTCTCCTGGGCGGCGCGTTGGCCCACGCCCTGGTCATTTTCGACCGCGGTTACAGTGCCGTGCGCTTCGGTTCTGAGGCGGTGCTTGACGCCGCCGCTCCCGGCTCGCTGACCACTTTGCAATACAACACCGAGGGCGGCAAGGTGCCCGTCGAGGCCATGGCGAATCTGATTGAAAACAACGGTGTGAGGGCTGTGGCGCTTTCGGAAACGTCGACGAGCTACGGCGTCGAACTAGTGGAAGAACTCTCGCGCCGCGGCCTGGCCTTCCAGAAGTTCGACCATGATGTTTCGCGATACCAGTCCGATTGGCGTTCGACCGTGCTCCTCGTTTCGGCGGAATTGGGCGAATATAAGCAGTTCGGGGTGGCCGGCGCAGACGGTGCGGACGTGCCCTATATCGTCGGTGCGGCGCCGGCCGCGGGAGCGAGCGCGGAGGCACCCGAGTTTATCGCGGTGCATCCGATCGCTCCGGTGCGCGAGTTTATTGACCAGTGGCGGGCAAATACCGCCCTGAGCTATTCGTTATGTGCCTCCCATCCGCACGCGATTGTGCTCGGTGATTTCAACTCCACTGCCGACCATGAATCGGCGGGTGGTTTCAACGCTTGCAAGGACGCCGGTAGCGAGGCCAGGGTTGCCGGCACCGGCACCTGGCCCACGAACATTCCCGCGGTTCTTGCTTCGCCAATTGATCGCGTGCTGACGGGTTCAGATAATTGGACGGGAACCGAGGGCGCGATTGTAGACGCCGGCGGTTCGGATCACCGCGGAATTTTGGTGCGCCTCGCCCCGGTTGCGCGTTAGGCGCCGCGCTTGCACGAAAGCGCGGGGGCGGCCAGCCAGGTGAGCGGGGCCGCCCAGACTAGGTGTGCGAAGCCGCCCGCCACCCGGTGAGTCCAGAATCAAATAAAAAGCGCCGGCCGTCGGCCCTAGAATAAAGCCGTGGTTATCGATTTGGCGGACCTGTACCCCTACGTTTTTAACACTCTCGATATCGGCGGAGTTTTCGTTGCCGCGATCCTGGGTGGCATGGTGGCGCGCGAAAAGAATTTCGACGCGGTCGGATTCGTCGTCGTCTCGATTATGACCGCGCTCGCGGGCGGCATGATTCGCGACGTTCTCATTGGCAACGGGCCGAATCTGCAGCAGGCACCGGTGGCGCTCACCAACCCGTTCTATCTTCCGATGGCCTTTGCCGGCGCCGCGGTGGCCTATCTTTTGCGCCTGCGCGGAAAATGGATCCGCCGTGCCATGACGGCGATGGATGCCTTCGTTATTGGCGTCTGGTCCGCCACCGGCGTGATGAAAACGCTCGACGCCGGATTTTCCTATGTTGCGGCCGTGGCCATGGGAGTGGTGACGGCGGTGGGCGGGGGAATGGTCCGCGATATCGCGGTGGGCCGCACGCCCGGAATCTTCGGCGGCAATCCGCTTTACGCCACGGCGGCGCTTATTGGCACGATTCCCGCCTCACTCTTCTGGTTCTGGCATATGCCCACTATCGGCATGGTCGTGACCACCCTCCTGACTGGCGGAATTGCCGTGGTCGCGCGTCTGCGTGGCTGGGTGCTACCGGCCAACCAGGACTATTCCGTCAATGACACCCTGAGCAAGGTTTCCAGTTCCTTGACGGCGCGAATGTCTTTCTTGCGCTCGGAGGAGCACAAGCAGCAGGTGCGTGAGGAGCGCAAGCGTCACGCCACGCGCCGGCGCAATCAGTCCAAGCTTTCGCTACGCCAGCTGGCCCAGCAGCGCAAGGGGCGCGTGGATGGCGCAAACGGTAACGAAAGTAATGACGCGAGCCGCGTGAAGAATTTACAGTCCGACGACGCCGCTAGCTCCGCCGGGTCCGGCGAGTAAGTGCCGCCGCGCCGCGGGCGCACTAATAAACGGCCACCAGCCCGCGCGAGGTTTCGATAACGTCGATCTCGGCGTCAAAGATTCGTGAAAGGCGCTCCGGGTGCATAATTTCTACCGGCGTTCCCATCTCGCACACTTTCCCCTCGCGTAGCGCGATGATTTGATCGGCGTAGCGGGCGGCGAAGTTGATGTCGTGAAGCACCACCACAATGGTGCGGCCGAGGGTGTCCGCGGCGCGGCGCAAATGCTTCATCATCTGGATTGAGCGGGAAATATCCAGGTTATTGAGCGGCTCATCCAAAAGCACAAAGTCAGTTTCCTGCGCGAGCACCATCGCCACATAGGCGCGCTGGCGCTGCCCGCCGGAGAGCTGGTCCAAATAGCGATGCTCCAGATCTTCCAGGCCGAGGAAATCAATGTACTTGGAGATAATTCGTTCGTCGTCGGCCGTCAGGCGCCCGTGCGAATACGGGAAGCGCCCGAAACCGACCAGCTGCCGCACCGTCAGGCGGGTGACGAAGTGGTTTTCCTGGCGCAAAATTGCCACGGTTTTGGCGAGTTTATTGCTCTTGGTATGGCGCACGTCCCTGCCGGCGACCGCGATTTTTCCTTCGTCGAAATCTAGCAGGCGGCCGACCATCGTCAGGAGCGTCGACTTCCCGGCGCCGTTGGGGCCCACCAGCGCGGTGATGCCGCCGCGAGGAATGTTGAGGGTGATGGGGCCGATGACGACGTCGGAGGTGTAGCGCTTGACGGCTTCCCGCACGTCGATTCCTCCGCCCGCAACTTTCGCGGAATTATCGCCGGAGACGGCGGGGGTTTCAAAAGCTGGCGAATTAGTCACTAGAGTCGTCCCCTCTTCAAAACAACAATGAGGAAGACGCTGCCGCCAATGAGCTCAATAATCACCGACACAACCCCTTCCGCGTAGAAGATATTTTGCATAACAACGTAGGCGCCGCTGAGGGTGGCAAAGCCAATCGCAACCGCCATTGGGAAGGTGTAGCGGTGATCGTAGGTTTCCGCGGCTTGGTAAGTCAGTGTCACCACCAGGAAGCCGAAGAACGTCATCGGTCCCACCAGCGCCGTCGACACTGCAATGAGCACCGCGGTGAGGGTGAGCGTCCACATGAGGGCGCGCTTGTGGTTGACGCCGAGGTTGACGGCGACGTCGCGCCCCAGGGCCACGGTATTAAGCCGGCGCGAGTAGAAGAAAAGCAGGGCGCTGGTGAACACGGTGAGGATAATTGCCACCGGCTCGTCGGTTTTTGCGTTCGCCAGTGAGCCGAACATTCGCGCCGAGAGCACGTCGAATTCGGAGGGGGAAAGCATTCGCTGCATAAAGGTGGAAAGCGAGCGCATGCCGGTACCAATAATGATGCCCACGAGTAGCATGACGTGGAGGTTGCCGAATTTTCCGCTGAGCAACCAGCCGTAGAGGAACACCGCTAGCGCCACCATGAGGCCAACCTGGAGCAGGAAGGCGCCGGTGCCCTGGAAAGCCACGAAGCCTGCCACGCCGCCCACAAAAATTGTGCCGGTTTGGATCACCGCGTAGAGGGATTCAAATCCCATAATCGACGGCGTCAAAATGCGATTCGTCGTTACCGTCTGGAAGGCGAGCGTGGCCATAGCTTGGCACACCGCCACGATCAGCATGGTGATCAGCGTTTTACTGCGCCGCGCGGCAATAATCTTCCAGGGTTGCGTGCCCGGCTCGGCCATATTGCCAACATTGACGTAAATGTAGGCGAAGGCGAGGCCGAGGATCACCATGAGAATAAGGATCACCCAGTAGCGCACGCGCGCCCTCCGAGTGGCGAAAGATCCCGATGAACGCCGCTTTCCGGGGCGATTGCCCGCCCGGGTTTCGGAGCGTGTTCCCGGGGTTGCCGTGTCGGCGTTCCAACCGCGTTCGACTTGGCCCGCGCGCCCGGTTTCCAACGAAGATTCCGTTTCTTGTGTCACTGCAGCACCTTTCTCCGCGAAACGATCAGTGCCACAAACACCGCGCAACCGAGCACGCCCAAAATCAGCGAGACGGGAATTTCAAACGGCGCGATGAGTGTGCGGGAGAGCAGGTCGCAGGCGGTAGTCACACCGGCGCCGAGCACGCACACCCACGGCAAATTCGAGCGCAGGTCGTCCCCGCGCGTCAGCGAAATAATGTTGGGAACGATAAGTCCGAGGAAGGGAAGGTTCCCGACGACGACGGTCACCACGCCGGCGCCGGCTGCCACCGCCCCGGTGCCGATCAGAAGCATGGCGTTGTAATTAATTCCCACGTTGGTGGCAACATCCTTGCCCAGGCCGATAACGGTGAGGCGATCGGCGAGCAAGAAAATAAATAAGGTGACCGCGAGGGTAATCCACAGCGGCTCGTAGCGTCCGCGCACCATCGGCGCGAAGCTGCCCTGGAACCAGGTGGAGAGGTTCTGCAAAACATTGAAACGCAGGGCCAAGAAGGTCGAGATGGAAGAGACCACCGCGCCGAGCATGAGGCCCACGATGGGGACGATGACGGAGCTCTGCAAGGTTACGCGGCGCAAGAACATAAAGAAGCAGAGGGTGCCAATAAAGGCAACGAAGATTGCGCTGACCATGCGCAGAGTAACGGAACCTTCGGGCACAATAATCATGGCGATAAGCAAGCCCAAGCCGGCCCACTCGGTGGTGCCGGTGGTGGTGGGTTCCACGAATTTGTTCTGGGCGAGAAGCTGCATGACGAGCCCGCACAGGCTCATGGCAATGCCGGCCAAAATCAGTGCGGCGGTGCGCGGAACTCGAGTAATCCAAAACATTTCCCGCCCGTTGGGCTGGGAGAGGTCATAGGCGCCGGTAAACAGGGAAACCACTAGAAGCCCGATAAGAAGAATCACGGCGAGCAAGAATCCCCAGCCAATGGGTTTGCGGGCAGAGCGGGACTTCGCCCCGGTCTTACCCGGCGATGTAATTGTTTCTGGTGTACTCACTTACTATTTCCCTGAATGTTGACTTTTGGCGCGTGCTCGCGGCCTTGCGGCGCCGGTTCTGCCCCGCGCGGATGAGCGGCGCGGAAGGGCCAGCGCGATAGGAGGCTTATGCGGAACGCGGGTGGCGGGACGAATCCCGC
Source organism: Actinobaculum massiliense (assembly GCF_001457435.1). Taxonomy (GTDB): domain Bacteria; phylum Actinomycetota; class Actinomycetes; order Actinomycetales; family Actinomycetaceae; genus Actinobaculum; species Actinobaculum massiliense. The sequence goes on from NZ_LN881717.1 coordinate 1,251,155, forward strand.
CACCCGCGACCCAACTCACGAAGGGTGCTACCGATGGTAGTGGTGAGAGATTGGGGCTCTACTTGATCTTCGCGAAATCGTTGAAGATCTCGGTGAAGGTCTGGATACCTTCATTCGTGTAGGTATCAGCCGGAGCGACGTAGAGCTTGTCATTCTTGACGGCGTTCACCGTCTCCAGGGCCTGCGATTCCTTCACCAGATCCTTACCCGGCGTGGCCGTCTTACCCTCGGTGCTGCTCACGGCGGCATCGCGGTCCATGATCATAATGAAATCGGGGTTGGCCTGCGCGATAGCTTCCTCGGAAACTTCGTCGCCCTTGTGGTTGTCGGTACCGGACTCGAGGAACAGCGCCGGCTTCCAGTTGAGCAGGTTGTAGAGCGGGCCAAACACGCGGCCGACGTTCGGATCGAGGAAGCCGATCTTTCCGCCCGAGGTGTTCACAGCGAGGATGGTCTCCTGGCCGTCGTAAGCGGCGCGAGCGGCGTCGATCGAAGCGTTCAGATCGTCAACCAGCTTGGCGGCATCCTCTTCGTGGCCGAAGATCTGGCCGAGGGTGGTGACGTCCTGAGCCAGGCCGTCCACCAGGATCTGGCCAGATTCCTTAGCCTTCGGATCCGAGGCTTCCTTAGGCAACTCCACGTTCAGATCGAGAATCTGAGCGTTGGGGGCAGCGGCCTTGATGTCGTCATAGTGCTGCGAGAAGCGCTGGCCGACGAGGACGAAGTCCGGATCGGCCGCGGTGATGACGTCGTAGTTCGGCTCGCGGTGGTTTCCGATATCCGCAATGGAATCGTCGGTGGTCCAGTCGAGGGTCTTCGGCATAACGCCCTTCGGGAGCGCCAGGGGCTTGACGCCCCAATCCTCGAGGGTTTCGAAAGTGCGGTTGTCCAGGAGAACCACGCGCTGCGGGTTCGGCTTGATCTTCTGGGTGCCGTGGGCGTCGGTGACCTCGATATTGCCCTCAGCGTCGACCGGGTTGAGCGTCGCCTTCGCCGCTCCCGAAGCAGCCTGCGCGGCGGGGCTTTCCGCCGCCTGCGACGTCGCCGCCTTCGATTCGGCCGGGGCCGAGGTCTTGTTCGAACCGCCGGTCCCCGAGCAAGCGGTGAGAGAGAGGGCCGTGGCGGCGATAAGCGCAGCCAAACCACGTCCAAAGTTCTTCATTACATATCCTTTCCGCGAGTTGTGGGACTCGCGTGTAGTGCCTACCTGAGTTAGCATAACCTAACTTGATCCGTTCTGGTTGGGGGAATCCGCGGGGGAACGCGCCAAAGTGGCGGCGTCGTCGAAAAATACGTGAAAAATACGGTGATAGACACGAAAGCGGTTGGGCGAGCCCCGCATCTGAAACTATGATGTTAGAGCACGTGTGACTAGGGCGCGGGCGGCCCGCGAACGGCTTGCGCATGGCCCGCGCATCGGTAAGGAAACTTTATGAAGCATTCGCCCTCCCGCAAGTATTCTCTTTCGCCCGCGTCTCGAGCTTCTCGCGCGGCTCTTTTCCTGCTTCCGCTTGCGGTGGTCCTCGGTGGGTGTTCGTCGCCCCAGGTCACGCCCACCCCTTCCGTTTCCGCGGCGCCCGAGGTATCGACGACGCCGACTGCCGGCGCCGAAAGTTCAGCCACGCCGAGCAGTGCGGATTGGTCCGCCGCCCCCCGCGAGGTTTGGCGTTGGAAGGGTGAAGATCTTCTGCAAGTTACGGCGAGCGCGGATGGAAAATCCTTGCTGGCCCAGCGGAGCGATGGAACGGCCGTGATCCTCGACGGCGCCACTGGCGAGGCCGCCGACACTGAACTGCCCGCCGGTAACCAAGCCGAAGACCAGCCGGTCTGGCAAACCGCGGACGGAGACTACCTCACCGTGGCTGGCGACCAAAGCCGCTGGGTTCTGGCAAGCTACGGCGGGGCGGCTGGCGAGGCGCAGGTTTACGCCCCGGAGCTGGACGAACTCGATGAGATTTACACCGTGAAGGGCACCGCGGCTTACGTGACCTCCGCCTACAATGCCCAGACCGGGCAGGTGATGGTTGCGGACGGTACCGAGGGTAAATTCCAATGGCACCTGTATGACGGCGGGGACGGAAAACTGGTTGCCGAAGGCCCGGCAACTTTTGGCCGCCAGCAGGTGATTGTGCCGGTGACCGGCGGTTTCTGGTTCCCGAGCGGCGGTTTTTACGTGGAACAGAGCGGCAAAAAGGGGAAGACCGAGAAGAACGACGCCTCGGCCGCCATTGTGCCAATGAATACCAATGAGCCCCCGGCCATCAGTATTTACGAGGGCTTCCAGGCGGCGTCGAACTTCCTCTCGGATCCGGATATTTCCAATAAGTCGCTCCCCATGGATATTTCCCGGGCCGAGGCGCTCACCTACGCCGTCGGCACACAGGTGAGCGGGCGAGAAGCCGTGTCTTTTGACGGGCGGCGCTATATGCTCCCCACCGGTTTACAGGGCGAGGAAACTTCCGCCGCGCTCACCATGGCGCAAATTCCCTCCGATTTCCGCGGATTCACCTACACCGTGGCGAACTTCGCGAAGCCGCAATCTCCCACCGGTACCGTGCGGTACTGGAAGGTGGGCGACGGCGGAGAAGTGGCCTGGGAGCTTCCCGGCAGCGCGGTTTACTTCGCCGGAGGGAGCCTGATTCTCCAGGATGGCAATGATCTAGTCGGCTATGCGCCGGCCAAGTAGGGCAAGACTAAAAAACGTGGCCGCCACGGAAGAATCCGCGGCGGCCAAGTGCCTTAGCTAAGTGCCTTAGCTAAGTGCCTTAGCTCCACTGCTCCTCGGGGCGGCCTTCTTCGGCCCAGCGGGTGTGGAACACACCCTCGCCGCCATCAATGCGGTGGTAGGTGTGCGCGCCAAAGAAATCACGCTGGCCCTGGATCAGATTGGCCGGAAGCTGCTCGGCACGTACGCCGTCGTAATAAGACAGCGAGGAGGCGAAGGCAGGGATCGGAACGCCGGTCTGGGAGGCGAAAGCCACGATTCGGCGCCATGCCGGGATCGCCGCGGAGATTTCTTCCACGAAGTAGCTATCGGCGAGCAGAAGCGGCAGATCCGCGTTGCGCTCGTAGGCCTCGGTGATGCGGTTCAAGAACTGGGCGCGAATAATGCAACCCGCGCGCCAAATCCGCGCCATTGCGCCCAGGTCGATATTCCAATCGAACTCCTTCGAGCCCTTGCGAATCAGCTCGAATCCCTGCGAGTATGCCACCATCTTGGAGGCGTAGAGGGCTAGGCGGATATCTTCAACGAAGGCCTGGGGGTCGGGAATAATGAAGTTTTCTTCGAACCCGGGAAGCGTTTCTTGCGCGGCGGCCCGCTCTTCGACGTCGCCCGAAAGCGAGCGGGCGAAGGTGGCTTCGGCGATCCCGGTGGCGGGGACGCCAAAAGCGGCGGAATTCTGCACCGTCCAGGCGCCGGTTCCCTTCTGCGCGGCCTGGTCGAGGATGACGTCCACCAGTGCCTTGCCGGTTTTGGCGTCGGTGTGGTGAAGCACTTCCGCGGTGATCTCAATGAGGTAAGAGTTCAGCTCAGTCTTGTTCCATTCGGTGAAGACGTCGCCAATCGTGTTCGCGTCCCAGCCGAGCGACTTGCGCATAAGGTCGTAGGCTTCGGCGATGAGCTGCATATCCGCGTACTCAATACCGTTGTGGACCATCTTCACGAAGTGGCCGGCGCCGTCCGGGCCCACGTGCGTGCAGCAGGGCGCGCCATCCTCGGCCTTGGCGGAGATCTTTTCGAACATCGGCCCCAGGCGATCATAGGATTCCTTGGTGCCGCCCGGCATAATCGACGGTCCCCACAGGGCGCCTTCCTCGCCGCCGGAAACGCCGCTTCCCACGTAATGCAGTCCGCGCGCGCGAATGTTTTCTTCCCGACGCCGCGTATCGGCGAAAAGTGAATTTCCGCAGTCGACGATAATATCGCCTTCGTCCATCAGCTCGGCGAGCTGCTCAATCACCGCATCGGTGGCGGCGCCGGCCTTGACCATAATGATCGCCACGCGCGGCTTGGAGAGGCTGGCCACGAAGTCTTCCATCGACGCGGCCGGGTAGAACTCGCCCTCGCTGCCGTGGTTTTCCATCAGGTTCTGGGTGCGGCCCTCGGAGCGGTTATGTACCGCCACCTTGAAGCCGTTGCGCGCCAGATTGCGCGCCAGGTTCGATCCCATCACGCCGAGGCCGGTAACCCCGATATCTGCGATTCCCACCGGTGGGGTGCTAATAGACATAAGACTCCTCATGTTTCTGCCGAAATGACTGGTGATTTCTGCGCGCTCTCGCGCACGCTCGTGCCTATTCTAAAGCGCGCGGCCCCGGTAGCGCAGATGCGGCGGCGCGAGCGGACGCCTTGGTGTAAGTGGCTGGGGCGTAAACCGGCTGGGCACGAGCGGATGCCGCGCTACAAGTGGCCGGGCGTGGGGGCGGCTTCGGTAAGTGTGTATAGAAAAGTCAACGAAAGAGCAATGTGAAAAAGGTGGTACGCCACGGATTCTTCCGCGGCGCACCACCCGTAGTATTTAGTTTTTATGTGCCGGCTGGCTGGGCCCGGAGGGGCTACGCTCCGGGCTCTTGCCTGAGGGTCGGCTGGTCGGGCCTGAAGTGGGCCGGGCCCGCTACTGCCCGAGGGCCGCGCCGACTACCTGCTTGGCTTCTTCCTGCACCTCGGCCAAGTGCTCGGGGCCCTTGAAGGATTCGGCGTAGATCTTGTAGACGTCCTCGGTGCCGGAGGGGCGGGCCGCGAACCAGGCGTCCGCCGTCGTCACCTTGAGACCGCCAACCGGGGCGTTATTACCCGGAGCGTTGACGAGCTTGCCATCAATGGGCTCGCCGGCCAGCTCGGAGGCGGTGACGTCCTCGGGGGAGAGCGCCTTGAGCTTTGCCTTTTCCGCCTTGGTTGCCGGGGCGTCGATACGGGCGTAAGCCGAATCGCCGTACTTGGCCACCTGCTCTTCGTGCAGCTGCGAGGGGCTCTTGCCGGTCACGGCGATAATCTCCGCCGCCAGCAAGTCCATAACCAAACCGTCCTTATCGGTGGTCCAGACCGTCCCATCCTTGCGGAGGAAGGAGGCGCCGGCGGATTCCTCGCCGCCAAAGCCGATTTCGCCGGTAAGGAGTCCGGGCACGAACCACTTGAAGCCCACCGGAACCTCGATTAGCGTGCGGCCGATGCCTTCCACAACGCGGTCAATCAGCGAGGAAGAAACGAGCGTCTTGCCCACGTTCGTGTCCCTGCTCCAGCCCGGACGGTGCGTGAAGAGGTACTCGATGGCGACGGCCAGGTAGTGATTCGGGTTCATGAGCCCCGCATCCGGCGTGACGATACCGTGCCGGTCAGAGTCGGCGTCGTTCCCGGTGGCGAGGTCGTAAGGCGCCTTGCCGTCTTCACCCGGTTCCATGCGCTCCAGCAGGCCCGCCATCGCCGACGGCGAAGAGCAGTCCATGCGGATTTTTCCGTCCCAATCCAGGGTCATGAAATACCAGGTGGGGTCAACGGTCGGGTTCACCACGGTGAGGTCGATCTTGTAGTGATCGGCGATTTCCTGCCAGTACTCGGCCGACGCGCCGCCCAGCGGATCAGCGCCGATCTTCACGCCCGCCTCGCGGATCGCGTCAAAATCGATAATCGTATCGAGCGCCTCCACGTAGCGGGCCCGGAAATCGTAAGTTCCGTAATGCTCGCTCTTGATCGCTTCCTCGTAGGGAACGCGCTCAATCTGCTTCCAGCCCTCGCGCAGAAGTTCGTTCGCGCGGTCGGCAATCCAGCCCGTTGCGTCCGTATCCGCCGGGCCGCCATTGGGCGGGTTGTACTTGAATCCGCCGTCGCGCGGAGGGTTGTGCGACGGCGTTACCACGATGCCGTCGGCGAGCCCCGCGCCTTCGGTCCGCAGATTTCCGGGCGCCCCGTTGGCCTCCAAAATAGCCAGCGAAACCGCCGGGGTTGGGGTCCACGAGCCGCGCGAATCTGCCAGCACATCCACGCCGTTGGCGATGAGCACCTCGACAGCGGACTTTTCTGCCGGTTCTGAAAGGCCGTGGGTGTCGCGCCCGATAAAGAGCGGGCCGTCGTACCCCTGAGCCTTGCGATACTCGCAAATCGCCTGAGTTGTTGCCACGATATGCGCCTCGTTAAAGGCGCCGTCGAAAGCGGAACCGCGATGCCCGGAAGTACCGAACACAACGGCTTGGTTAGGATCGCTAGGATCCGGTTCGATGTCGTAATACGCCGCCACGAGCTCATCTACATTGATGAGGTCTTCGGGGCGCGCCTTTGTTCCTGCGCGTTCGTTCATGGGCTTATTCTCCCACGAAGCGGCGCGCTATGGCCGAACTGCTCTACTGGCGGAATTAAAAATATCCCGCGCGACGGCGTCGTCCTTGGTGGGAAGCGGCAACAAAATAACAGAATCAAAATCCGCAACCCTTTACGCTCGGAGTGAACTATTTAGACTTTGACGGAAGGTGTGCATACGGTGGATTTGTACCGCGTGACAATTGCGCGGAATTATCGAGAAGAATGTGGAGAAGAACGTGACGTCAGAAGGTAGTCAGCGGAATTCCGCACCTCGCGCACAGGTTCACGCACCCGTGGCGCGTACGGAAGCGGCGGCTCATACCGAGCCGGAAAACAATAAGCCGGGCTGGCGTGCTGCCCTCGTGGGCGCAGATGAGCGCGGGAAGACCGCCAACGCCTCCTGGGGATCGATTTTTGTAGGCGTGGCCGTCACGCTCGCAACGATGCTTGTACTTTCCTTCCTGGGCACGGCGCTCGGGCTGGGAATTTTTGATCTTGAATCCGGAAAGCCTTTCCAAGGTGTCGGGGTTGGCCTGGGCATTTGGCTCGTGCTGACCATCGTTATTTCCTTCGGTTTGGGCGGCTACGTGGCGGGCACCCTCGCCGTGCGCGCGGGCCTGCTCCACGGTCTGGCGACCTTCGCCACCGCCGTGCTGGTGCTTTTTGCGGCGATCGCCCTGGGGCTTTCCTCGCTCTTCGGTGCCCTCGGCAACATTGTGGGTGGAACGGCATCCACGCTCGGTAGCGGTGCTTCTTCGCTCGCCTCCGCCGTGGGTGACGGTATTGGTTCCGTGGTTGACACGGTCTCCGATCACGTCGACGGCAACCAGGTTCAGCAGCAGACGGAGGACATCCTCCGCGGAACGGGCGTGGAGGAGCTCCAGCCCGAGTACCTGCAGAACCAGGTTTCCGAAGCCAGCGACGAAGTGACCAATGCGGCCAAGGAGCTGGTTGTTCACCCCGAGAACTACGAGCAGATCCTCAACGATCTGGGTGATTCCCTCGGTGCGCGCGCCGAAAAGATTGGTGACTCCATTGACCGCGATGCAATTGCTCGCTCGGTTGAGCAGAACACCGATCTGACCGGCCCGGAGGCTCAGCAGGCCACCGACAACGCTTACGAAGCCGTAGAGAAGGGTACGCAAGCCGTCAAGGATGGCCTGGAGTCCGCTCAGGAAGCCATTCCGCAAGCGGTTGAGGACGCTAAGCAGATGGTGGACGAAGCCAAGGCAACGATCAACGATGCCACCTCCGCCATTGCCGGTGCCTCGGTCTGGATCTTTGTGGCCCTCGTGTTGGCCGCGGTCCTCACCGCTTTCGCCGGTGCGGCCGGATCTCGCACCGTAGCCGCGCGCAACGTGGAGGGGGAGCTGGAAACCTCGCCCCGCCGCCGCGCGATCTAGCGCGATTTAGCGACTGGCCTAGCGCGACTTCGCGTGTGGTGCGGGTGCGCGCTGGCACTAGTGCGAGGCTTGCCTCGGCATGATAGCGAAATATAAATGCTGGGCTCGGATTTTCCGGGCCCAGCATTTTTGTTTGTTGTAGCGCCCCCTCCGGGGCGTATGTCCTTTAGCGGAGAGCTTCAGGAATCCGTGAAGTGAAATCTTCTCGCGCCGCGAGTTCGGCCAAGTTGCCGGAGTGGCCGGCGCGATGCGCGAGCGGCACTTCCTCGCCCGGGCGCACCGGCCCCGGCGCCGTCGATGATTCCGCGTTTGTTGACGGACCGCCGAAGGGCGAGCCGCCGAGCTTCTCGCGTCCATGCTCGCTCAGCCAGTTCGAGGTGTCAGGCCCGCAAGGCATGATTTGAGTGGGATTCACATCCTCGTGAACCATGTAGTAATGCGCCTTGATCTGCTCGAAGTCGACGGTATCGCCGAAACCTGGCGTCTGGAAAAGATCCCGCGCGTATCCCCACAGATGTTCAAATTCGTTGAGCTTCATTTCGTTCGTCTTGAAATGGCTGTGGTAAACCGCGTCAAATCGCACCAGCGTGGTAAATAGGCGCACGTCTGCTTCGGTGATGTGCTCGCCCATCAGGTAGCGGCGCGAGGAAAGGTGCTGGTCAATGACGTGTAGCGCGGAAAAAAGTCGCAGGTAGGCCTCGGTGTATGCGCTTTGCGAGCCGGCGAATCCGCATCGGTACACTCCGTTGTTGATCTCGGTGTAGATATAGCGCATCACCTGGTCCATCTCCTCGTGGAGCGGGGCGGGGTAGAGGTCCGGGGCGCCCGGGCGGTGGAATTCTCGCCACTCCGAACCGAAATCGAGGGTGATCTGCGCGAAATCGTTCGTGGCAACCTCGCCAGTGGTGGTGTCGACGACGGCGGGGACGGTTACGCCGAGGCTAAATTCCGGATCGCGTTTGAGGTAGGCATCGCGCAGGAAGTGAATGCCGAGAACAGGGTCAACGCCACCTTCGTTCAGGTCGAAAACCCACGAGCGCTCATCGTGCGTGGGTCCGGGCATTCCCAGGGAAATGACATCTTCGAGTCCGAGTAGGCGGCGCACAATTATCGTGCGGTTTGCCCACGGGCACGCGCGCGCTGCAATCAGGCGGTACCGGCCCGGCTCAACGGGGAATCCGTCGCGTCCATCGCGAGTAATGCGGGTGGTGATATAGCTTTCGTCGCGATTGTAGGGCTTACCCTTATCCGTGAATTTCGCGCCGATTTTCTCCGACCCTGTCATTTTTCCTCCCGCCCTGGCTACTGATTTTCGAGGCGAAAAATTTCTACCCCGAACTAAACTAGTTGAAAATTATAGCAAAATTAAAGCCACTCGCGGTCGCGAAAAATCGCGGAATTATCGTACTAACTCGCGCTCGCGATAATTCCGTGAAATTGTCGCAGCAACTTCACGCCCGAAAAACTCGCGGAATTATCGCTGGCGGGAAGGGTTAGAAAACGCGGAACTATTGCGCTAGCTACTGCCAGATGAGCTGGGCGATGAAGGCTCCTAGAAGGAAAGCCAGGGTTGCGGTGGCGTAGTTGCCAAGCACGAGCGCGCAAGCTTTACCCCACTTGCCAGTGCGGGCAAGCTTGACGCCGTCGACCATCGCCGTCGAGAAAGTTGTGAAACCGCCCAAAAAACCGGCGACGAGAATCATCCTCAGCGCCACGAACTCTAGGCTCGGCTGGGGACCGGTGGCGGAGAGGATACCGACGAAAAACGAGCCGATAATGTTGACGGTGAAAATTCCAGCCGGCCAGCCGAAGCGGCCGCGGTTGGTGATGAACTCGTCGAGAAGTGCGCGCGCGACGGCGCCGAATCCGCCAGCGAAAGCGATGAATATGCCCATCATGTACGGGTCGGTGTAAATCATGCCCGCTCACCCCGCTTCGGAGCCAGGCGCGCGCCGAGCGCCACCCCGAGCCAGGCGGCCGCGAATCCCACGCCGAGTGAACCAAATATATAGGTGAAAGCTCTCGCGTAGCCCGCGACGCCGAAACTCGGCGCCAGGTATACGAGCCAGGTGCCCTGCGAGACAAAGGTTCCGTAGGTGGTGAAGCCGCCGCAAAATCCGGTGCCGAGGAAAATCTTGAGGTGTCCGTTTCGCGAGTCCGGGCCGGCCTTGCGCCCAGCCCAAATGCCTGTAATCAAGCCGAGAAGAAACGCGCCGATAATATTTACGGCGCACGTTGCGGCAAGCTCTCGCGGTTCGTCCGGCATCTGGCTCACTGCGGCAACGGCCAAGGGCACGAGGTAGCGCAAAAGCGTGCCGAGTGCGCCTCCGAGGAAAATAGCGCCGAGCGCAATCGGGTCCCGGTGGAGTGATGCCATGGCGCTAGATTACGCCACGGGCGGCTAGTCCAGCGAGGCCACATCGGCATTTCGTGCAATTTCGTACCCGGATTCGGAAAAATCGGTGCTCCAGACCCCGCCAAACTTTTCCGCGCCGAAGGTTTCGGCGGAGGACTTCGAACACGGGGAGAATGCAACCAGGTTGGGCTCGGCTCCCTCGGACGTACCGGACCAATACACGTTATTCGTGGGCACGAGGTACGCGAGCAAACAAATGTCGGTAACGACGGTATTTCCATTCCCGACGCCGTCTATCAGGCTCTGTGCAGCCTGGCGGTTGGCCTCGCTCGATAATTGGGGATTTTTCAACCAGGCGCCGAATCCGTTATTGGCCGTTCCGAACAAAGTCCCCGCTAGTGCGATGATTACCGCTCCCCAAGTGAGAATTTGCGAGGTTGCGTGGGCAGCAGCAACCGACTCGGTCGGCTTACTGGTGGCAACAGTGCCTGGCTTACTCGTCAAAAGCTCGGAATCATCGTCATGCAAAACCGCGGAATTATCGCTGTACGAACCGGTGTCCTGATTACCAGGCGATTGCTTGCCCGGCCGGGCGCTTCGCGGCCATCTTGCCCGGAGCCGGCAGGCGCCGTCGACCAGCGCGAGCGCGGCGATGGGCATCAGAACCGCGGAGTAGTGCCAGTCCATCCCCCAATAGAACTCAACATTGCCGGCGAAGCGCCAGATTAGCGTGGGCAGGGCGACGATCACGAGCGGGCTGACGAGCCCCACCAGGCCGGCGGTGGCGATGGTGAAAAGCAAGGTCACGGCCATCATTCCGATGCGCGTCATGGCGTCATGGTCGGAGCCGGTGAGGCGGTTCGTGTACTCCCAGCCACCGGCGTTGTTCATAATTGTCAGGAAGATAAGGCTTGCCACCAGCCAGCCAATTCCCCAGACGATGAGCCATTTGCCGATTCGTCCCTCGCGGGTGGCGATCGCGCGGCGCCAGCGCTTGTACCCGCGGCGCTCGCGCTCGGCGACCACCTGCGCGACGATAAGCGCCAGGCCGAACGCCGCCACGGTGACGCCCATATCTTCTTTGACGAAAACATTGAGGCCTACCAGGATCGCAGCGGCGCGCAAATGCCCGGTCAGTGCGCACGTAATGCCGAAAGCAAGAAGTGGCACCGCGAAGGCGATCTCGTGGAACTGCGCCACGATCGCCGCGGTGAGGCCCCAGCTAAAAGCGTATGAAATGCCGAGCACGCTACCGGCCGTCGCGCCCAGGCGGCGCATCGCAAGCGAGCAGACGGGCACAATGCTGATGGCAAACAGCAGATTCTGCACCACGAGGAGCGTAGATCCCGAGGGCCAAAGCCGGAAAATCGGCCCGAGCAACACCAGAATTGGGTGGAAGTGGTCGCCAAGCAAGTTGAAGCCGTCGCCTTTGATATTCACGATCGGCGCCTGGAAATGCGCGTAACGGTCGGCCAGCTGGGTGAAAATGCCCAGGTCCCACGAGGGTGCGCGGAAACTCTGCCACTGCGCCAGCGAAAATCCGGTGTAAATGACGAAGGCCAGGCTCGCCAGCAGGCAGGGGATGACCACGCGGAGCGCTTGCGTGGTTGGGGGGAGGGTACGGGAGATGCGCGATTGCGGAGCGGTAGTGAGCTGCGCGTTCGCCTCCGCGGCTCGGCCTTCTGCCGCCTCCTTGCGCGGTGCGTGCGAAGTCATCCTCAGCTCCTTTCTTTCATCACAACCACGTATGCCTCGCGGTCGAGTTTCACTTCCCAGATCCCGCCGAAATGCTCGGTGGCCCAAATGGCCACGGTGAGGCCCGAGCCGTGGTTGAGCCGATTCGAGAAGAAAATCGTATCGACCTCGTCTTCGGCGCCGCGGTAGGAATGCTCCCACAAAACGCGGTTACCAGGTACAACGTACGACATTGTGATGACATCGGTGAGAACCGTCCGCCCCTGGCCTACCATCTCGATGCCAGTGCGCCCGGCGGCCTGCTCAGCTGGGCTTTGCGCCGCGCCGTATTTAGGAACCGAGTTCCAGGCTTGCGTGTTTCCGCGGCCTGTCGCCCAGCTGCCGAATCCGTTGGTGGACGTTCCAATGAGCGAGGAGCCCAAGGCGACGACGCCGCAGCACACCACGATCTTTTTTCGCAAAGTAGCGCTACCCAGGTGATCGGCCGCCTTGAGCCGGGAGGCGGCGTCGATAAGCGCAATGAACATAATCGGCGCGATTACCGCGGAGTAATGCCACAGGATCGTCCAGTAATACGGGTTATTTCCCGCGAAACGCCAGGCGAGGGTGGGGAGCAAAAGAGCCGCCCACGGGCTCGCGCATCCGATAATTCCGAGCGAAGTGACGATGAAAATAATGGTCGGAAGCTTCACGTCCAGCGGTAGCAAAATTCCAAAGATGCCGGGGGCCGAGTCGGATTCGATCCGGTTTGTATACTCCCAGGCGCCCTGGCCGGAGAAAGCCGGAAGAATAACCTGGGTGGCCAGAATGAACCAGGTAAGGCCCCAGACCATGAGGAATGCGCCTATCCGCGCCTCGCTCCGCGATGATTCCGCGTTTTTTGCGCGGGTGCGCGTTCCCGATGATTCCGTCTTTTTTGCGCGGGTGCGCGTTCCCGATGATTCCGTCTTTTTTGTGCGGCCCAGCCAGGCGAGGAAAAGCACCAGCGCACCGAACGCGAAAACAGTTAGGCCCATGTCTTCTTTGACGAAAACCAGAAGCACGATTTGCGCGGCGGCCCGGCGCTGCTTTCCCCACAGCCAATTGGTTATTCCGAAGGCCAGAAGCGGCACGGCGAAGGCGATTTCATGGAATTGCACCACGAGGGCGGAGGTGAGTCCCCAGCTCAGCGCATATGCCACGCCGATAATCGCGCCAAAGCGTAGGCGCTCGCGAGCAAGTTTCATGACGGGATAAACCGAGAGTGCAAAAAGCGCGGACTGCAGGGTCAGAAGCATCATCCCGCTCGGCCAGAGAGCGAAGAGTGGCCCGGTCAGCAGGAGAATTGGATGGAAGTGGTCGCCCCACAGGTTGTAACCGGGAGCCTTGATGTCCACGATGGGCGGGAACTTCCCGCGCGCGTACTGGTCTGCCAGCTGGGTAAAAATACCGTGATCCCACGAGACCGAGGAAAAATTGGCCCAGGTGTAGGCGGAAAATCCTAGATAAACGCCGAACGCCACGAGGGCCAGGAGTGCCGCCACGCCGTCGATTTCGGGGCGACGACGCCGTAGCACCCCGCGGGGTTCTCTGGCACTTTCGTGCCGCGGGCCAGCCGCAGGGTGCTGGTTCGTCGCATTGTGCAATTCCGCATTACGCGATGCTGCATCGCGAGATCCCGCAGCATCCCCCGAACCCACCCGAGTACCCGATGATTCCGCCGATTCTTCCGCGCGCAAATGCTCGGCCGAGTGAGCAGCGCTCACACGCGCTCCCGCTTTTGCAGCCAGCGCAGGGCCACCCAGCCGATGGGCACGCGAATCCAGAAGGTCACCACGCGATAGAGCATCGCCGTCGAGAATGCCACCGAATAGGGAATCCCCGCCACTACCAGGCCGCCGGTCAGGGCCGCCTCAACTGGGCCAATGCCGCCGGGCGAAGGCACCAGGGAGCCCACCGAATTGGAGACCAGGTAGGTAATTGCTAGCGTGGTAATCGGGAGCGAGCCGCCGAATGCGGCCAGCGACAGGCCGAAGGCGCCAACAAAACTGGCGGTTTGCACCAGAGAGCCACCGAAGCCGGCCGCCAGGCGCGAGGGGTGGGTGGCCAGCCAGACCATACGCGGCCAGATTTGCTCCAGGGTGGGGCGAATTTTTGCCAGAATCCAGCGCCGCAGGGGGCGGATGAAGAGCACCGCCGCTACCACGGCCGCGGCCACAACCACGCCGATCATCACCGAGCCGGAGGGCAGGGAAACCGCGCCGAAATCACCGGTGAGCAGGCCGAGCATGAGGAGCAACAGAATTGTGGCAACGAACTGCGCCACTTGCACTAGCGAGACCGTTGCCACCGCAACCGGGGTGGCCACCTTATTCTTCTGCAAATAGCGCAGGTTGAGGGCAGCCGGGCCGATGCCGGCGGGCATCACCAGGCCCACCACGGAAGCCGCAATCTGCACCAGCGTCACCTCGCCGAGCTTGAGCTTCTCGGCCGTGTAAGCCTTGAGGAGGAGGCCCGAGCCCAGGTAAGTGAGCATTCCGACCACAAAGGCCGCGATCGCCCAGACGAAGTTGGCGGTGCGCAAGGTCTCCACCAGCTCGTTGAAGTTGATGGAGCCGAGGAGGATAAATAGGGCCACGGCGCCGATCAGCGCGGTGATCATGGTCCGCAGGGAGAAGCGGGTGAGCTTGGGTGCCTGCACCGTTCCGGTCTGCGGGAGTTCTTCGGTGAGGGTGTCGCGCAGGTGCTGAAGGTCCTTGCGGTCCTCGAACATCTGCATGGTTTCCTGCGGAATAATCGCGCGCTGCAAAACCGGCGCGATGGTGGACATCTGGCCGGCCGGAATGCGGCGCCGTGCCGAGGCGACGGCGCGTTCCCTTCCCACGGCCGCGCTCATCATTGCCAGCGCCTGCGCCAAATCCACCTGACGGCTCAGCTCGGAGGCCGCTACCGTCCCGTTGCGCCAATGCACAATATGCGCGGAATCTTCGGCGACCATTACCGTCGAGGCGCGCACGTCCTGATGCGAAAGCCCGGCGCGATGCGCGGTGAGGAGTGAATCCCATACCGAATCGAGCGCGGCGTCCGAAACGGCGTCGGCGGTGAGGGTGCTGAGCGGAACGGCGTCGTCGAGCGTAAAGGTGACCACCATGGAAGAATCGCCGCCGGCGGTATGCGGGTGGCGATCGCGGGTCGCGCCCACGGCGGCGGCCTGCTGTTCCATCAACAGCGTGCGCTCGGCGGTTTCCACGATATTGTCGCCGAAGCGCTCCGTGGCGGCGTTGAGCGTGAAGCGTTTCCATGCCGAGGAAATACGGCCGAGAATTTCTTGGTCGGTGTCGATGAAGGTGACGAGGCGGGCGGTGCCGTCCGCGAGTTCGGCGATGTAGTTGCGCGCGGTGGCGTCGGTAATCGGCGGGTTGTAGGTGGCGCGCGCGTGCGCGGCGGCGGCGACGGCGTCGACCTCGCTTTCCACCGCGGGAATTTTCACCTCATCCGAGTCTTCCTCCGCGTCCGATGATTCCGCGTTTTCGACGTCGTTATAAAGCACCCGTCGGAACTCGCCAAAAGCTGAGGCGTCGATGTAGCCGAGCGCGCCGGACACGTGAATTGACCACGAGTGGAGCTCGCCTTCCTGTTCGTCAATGCGAATGAGGGCGGTGACGTCGAGTCCCGCGCGCCGCACGAGGCGCACCGCGCTTTCCCCGGACGCTCGTTGCGGTGCGTCGCCGACGGCGAATAGCGCGAAGCGGGCCGTGGCAATTCCAACCAGAATCGTGAAAATTGCGCCGGTGAGGGACTGCAAGCCCTGTAGAACCGAGAGAATAACGACGACGCCGAGGAGCCACCAGCCCCAGCGGCTCGCGCGGGAAGCCCGGAACGAGCCCGCGATGGTCAAGAGCACGGAAATGACGGAGACATACGGGAGAATTCCGATGGTCGCCTGCTCATTGAGGGTTTTTGAGAAAGCCTCGGTGACGGCCGCGAAGGGCAAATAATGGCGGAAAAGCCACAGGCCGCCATAGCAAATGACCACTGAGATGGTCACGGCGGTGGCGGCGGTCGCCAGGGCTCGCCAGCGCTGATGCCAAATTAGTTCCACCAGAATCCACAGCGGTAACAGCAGGGAAATAATGCCCTCGAGCACGTTGACCGGCATAAAAAGCACGGTTCGGAGCACGTTTGCGGCCGCGTTAGCGACGTCGTTGGTGACGGCGACGGTGGAGGAAAAGCCGAAAATCGAAATGAGGATAACGGCAACGATGCCGAGTGTGGAAACAATTCCGGAGACAAGATTCGCCGGACGACGCTGCCAGCGGGCAAGTGAATCCACCAGGAGGACGTCGCGCGGCGGAGTTAAAACTTCCTCAACGGGGCGCTCGAGCGCGGCATTGGGAAGTTCTTCCCGCAGCTCCGCGAGCGCCTCTTCGGGGCGTAGTTCGCCGTTCTCCTCGGTGTGCACCTGTTCAGTGTACGCGGAAATCGCATTTTTTCAGCGCTAACGTGAGGATTCCCCCGCGCGCGTCTTCCCAGCGATAATTCCGCGAAAGTGGCGGGCGGTGAGCGAGGCCGGCCTTCCCGATAATTCCGCGAAAGTTGCGAGCGCGGTCAAGCGCGGCGCAGGCGTAGCGAATTGAGCACCACAATGACGGACGACCCCGCCATGGCCGCGGCCGCGAGTCCGGGAAGGATGAATCCCAAAACGGCCGCGGGAACGGCAATAAGGTTATAGCCGAAGGCCCAGAGAAGATTTTGCCGAATGATGCGCAAGGTCTTGCGCGAGATCCGCAGGGCCGCGGGAACAGTGCGAAGATCCGAGTTTACGATCGTGATATTAGAGGCGGCCTTCGCCACGTCGGTGCCCGAACCCATTGCGATCGAAAGGTCTGCCTGGGCCAGCGCCGCGGCGTCGTTCACGCCGTCGCCGACCATTGCAACCGCCTCGCCGCCCGCCTGCAACTCCTCAACGACCTGGAGTTTTTGGTCCGGAAGTAGCCCGGCGCGCACGTCGGCAATTCCCGCCTCCGCCGCGATTGCGCGCGCGGTCTCTTCGTTATCGCCGGTGGCGAGGACCGGCCGTAGCCCGGCCTGAGTAAGTTCTTCGAGGGCTTCGCGCGCCTCCGGGCGCAAAGTGTCGCGCACGGCAAGCGCCCCGAGCGCGATCCCGTCGCGGGCCACAACCACCACCGAGGCGCCGGTTTGGGCGAAGTCCCGCAGGCGATCCGCAAGCCGAGAGGTATCGACGCCAAGTTCGTCCATCCAGCGCACCGAGCCTGCCCGGATCAGCGAGTCTCCAAGTTTCCCGCTCACCCCGCGCCCGGCCTCATTCGAAAATTCCGCGATTTCTTCCACGTGGCCTGGCACGAAGATTCCGCGCTTTTGCGCGCCGCGCACAATCGCCCGCGCAATCGGATGCTCGGAATGATCCTCTAACGCCGCCGCGATCCGCAGGACTTCGCCGCGCGTAGCCTCTACTTCTGCGGGATCGCCCTGGCTCTTGCTACCAGACCGGGCCGCGCCCTCGGCCTGGCCCTCGCTGCCGGGCTGTCCTTCGCTGCCGGGCTGGCTATTGGCCGGCGCAACGCCGTCGAGCACCATCTCACCGGCGGTCAGCGTGCCCGTTTTGTCCAGCACAATCGCGCTCACGCGATGCGCGGATTCGAGGATTTGCGGGCCGGCGATGAGCGCACCGATTTTCGCGGCGCGCCCCGAGCCAACCATTAGCGCGGTGGGCGTGGCCAGCCCAAGCGCGCATGGGCAAGCCACCACAAGCACGGTAATTGCGCTGGTCAGCGCGGCTTCGAGTGGATTACCGAGGGCGAGTCGCACCGCGAACGTGCCAGTGGCGATGGCGATAATTGCGGGTACAAACACGGCCGAAATGCGGTCCGCCAGTGCCTGCACGGGCGCCTTTCCCGATTGCGCGCGGCTGAGCAAGCGCCCCATCTGCGCCAGGGTGGTATCCGCGCCGACCCGGCTGGTCCGCACCGTTAGTGAGCCGGCGGCGTTCACGGTCGCGCCCGTCACCTCCGCGCCGGGCCCTATCTCCACCGGCACCGATTCGCCGGTAAGGAGGGAGGCGTCGACGGCGGAATTCCCGGTGACGACGACGCCGTCGCTCGCGATTTGTTCGCCCGGAGCAACCTGGAACACGTCGCCAACCTCCAGTTGCGCGGCGGGAATGACCTCATCGACGACGCTACCGTCCGCCCGCCGGGTGCGCCGCGCGGTGCTCGCGCCCAGACTAATAAGGGCGCGCAGGGCATCGCCCGCGCTGCGGCGCGAGGAAAGCTCCAGGCGTCGGCCGAGCAGGAGGAAAGTGACGATCATGGCGGCGGATTCAAAATACAGATGTGGTGCGCCGCCGTGGGCCATGGAGTGAATGCCCGTCATCGTCATGGTGTAGCCAATGGTTCCGGCGCCTCCCCAGAGCAGGGCCCATAGCGAGTAGAACATTGCTGCGAGGGTGCCGAGCGAAATGAGCGTATCCATCGTGGTGGCGCCGTGGCGGAGCGACTTCGCCGCCGAAATGTGGAAGGGCGCGCCGGCCCAGAACGCCACCGGCAGGCTCAGTGCCGCGACCAGCCACTGCCAGCCCGGGAATTGCAGGGCGGGAATCATGGAAATGCCCACGATGGGTATGAAAAGCGCGAGGGAAACCCAGAAGCGGCGGGTCAGGCTGGCAAGCCGGGCCCGATGCGATAGTTCCGCGTTTTCTTCCGCGGCGCTCGCTTGGGCCGCGTCGGTTTGCACGTCCCGCTTACCGGAGGGGGTCAGGTTCGCGCGGCGAATCACACTTCCGTCGTAGCCGGCCACCTTCACTTGATTGATGAAGTCTTCGTCCGAGAGCTGCGTGCCTTCGCTAAAGATATCCACGTGTGCCTGCTCGTTGGCGAGGTTCACGGCGGCGCGGACGCCCGGCAGCTTGTTGAGTTTCTTTTCCACGCGGGAAACGCAACTCGCGCACGTCATGCCGGTGACGGCGAGGTCGATCTCTGCCACCGGCCGGGAAGAATATAAGGATTGCTGAGGGGAGTGAGTCATAAAAGTATTCGGCGCCAATTGCGCGTCGATGCGCTAGCCGCGCCGGCCGCAATTGTGCGGTGAGGCGCTAGCGGATGATTTCCTCGACCTTGTAGTCGCCCGCCTCGGCGACGGCGTTGATGAGGTCCTCATCTGGGATGTCTTGCGGGGTGTAAATCAGAGCGGATGAGAGGCTCTTGCCGAGGGTGACCACGACGTTTTCAACATTGTGGAGTTCCGTGAGCTCTTCGCGCACGTGCTCGACGCAATGCGCGCAAGTCATTCCGGAGATTTTCAGTTCGATGGTGCGGTCAAAGTCGATTGCCATAATTCCCGTCCTTCCGGTAGTGGAACGAACCCCCGCGGGGGATATTCCCATCACTCCCGTTCCAGGATATCGCGCCGGTCACATCCGGGCGCGGATTCGCTGGCGGAACTGGGGTTTTAGAGCCGGCGCGACCGGGTCTTCCGCACCCGGGTGGGCCAGTGACTAGGCGCTTTTCGAATGCGCCACCTGCCCCAACTACATTCCGCACCCGGGCCGGCGGGTATTCGTGTGGAATTAGCGCGGGCTACGCTGCGGCGTCCTCGTCGCGCCTCGTGCGGGTGACGTAAAGGCGGTGCGCAACCCACCCCACCACAACGAGCACGATCAGAACCGCCACAACCTTGGCGAAGATTCCGACGTAATTTTCGACCACGTGCCAGTTCGCTCCGAGGGCGTAGCCGGCGCCGATTAGCACGGTGTTCCAGATAAGCGAGCCGCTAAGCGTCATCACCGTGAAAATCGCGGCGTTCATGCGCGTGACGCCGGCGGGAAGGGAAATTAGGGAGCGGAAAATCGGCACCATGCGGCCGAAAAATACCGTCCACTGACCGTGCGCGTCGAACCACTGCTCGGTTTTGTCGACGTCGGACTGCTTGGTCAGCGGCAACCAGAGCAGGATTTTGCGGGTGCGCTCGCGGCCCAGCCAGGCGCCGAGGCCGTAGAGAATCCACGCGCCCACCACGGAACCCGCCGTGCACCAAAGCACCGAGCCGATTAGGGACATATTCGACGTCGGGTCGGAGGCGGTGAAACCAGCGAGCGGTAAAATCACTTCGGAGGGGATGGGCGGGAACAGATTTTCCAGCGCCACCAGAAGCGCCGCGCCGAATCCGCCAATCGCGTCCATGATACTGACGACCCAACCGGCAATACCGGACATTTCCTCCCCGCCCGCGTTCTGCAGCGGGGCGGAGCCAAGAAGCGTGAGAATTGCTGGATTCACGATAATTCCGTTCGTTGGGGATCAGCGGGCTCGCCTGATTCTACTGAGATTCGCCGCGGGCGTGCGACGACGTGCCGAATCTCGCGCCGTATGGATAGCGCCGCGTGCCGTTTGGATATTGCCGCGTTCGGCAAGGATCGCGCCTTGCGCCGCGTCGAAGGTCGGGCGCTGAAGGCCCCGCGCCTCATCGGGCAGCTCACCACATCGCGCCGCGCGGGGAAGACGCGGCGGCAAAAAACAGGCAAGAATAGAGCCATGTTGGATTTCGCGAAGCTAGAACCCGGGGTCGCGCTCGGCGCACTCGACGGCCGTTACCGCTCAATCTGCGCGCCGCTCGTCAATTTTCTGTCCGAGCAGGCGCTCAACCGCAACCGCGTCCGCGTGGAAATCGAATGGGTTATTTTCCTGGCGCAAAGCGGCGTGCTCGACGGCGTCGCTCCGCTTACGGATGCGGAAGTCGCTTATTTGCGGCAGATCCCCGCGAGGATGGGAAGCGAAGAAATCGCGGAACTATCGGAAATTGAGGCGGAGACGCGCCACGACGTGAAGGCCGTGGAGTACTTCGTCAAGCGGCGCATGGATCGCGCGGGGGAGGAGATCCCCGGTTCGCGATTGCCGGAACTTCGCGAGATGGTACATATCTTCGCTACCTCCGAGGACGTCAATAACATTTCTTGGGCGATTGGCGTGAAGGGAGCGGTGGACCAGGTGTGGATTCCGGCCGCTCAGCTGGTCATTGACGAACTCGCCGACCTCGCCCACAAGTACGCCGCCCAACCCATGCTTTCGCACACCCACGGTCAGCCGGCTACGCCGACCACTCTGGGCAAGGAGATGGCGGTTTTCGCGCGCCGGCTGGGGCGCCAGCTCGACCGCGTCAAATCGGCGCAGTACCTGGCCAAATGGAGCGGCGCCACGGGCACTTTCGGAGCGCATCTGGCCGCGGTTCCTGATGCGGATTGGCCCGCGGTTTCGCGGGCGTTCGTGGAGAGCTTCGGGTTAGAATGGAATCCGCTCACAACCCAAATTGAATGCCATGACTGGAACGCGGATCTCTTCTCCGACGTCGCGCATTTTGGCCGCATCGCCCATAACGTCGCCACGGACTTCTGGACGTATATCTCGATGGACTATTTCCACCAAGACCTAGCCGCGCAGGGATCGACCGGGTCGTCGACCATGCCGCATAAGGTCAACCCCATCCGCTTCGAGAACGCTGAGGCGAACTTCGAAATATCGGGCGGAATCTTCGATACTTTGGCGCAGACCTTGGTGACGTCGCGAATGCAGCGAGACCTCACCGATTCTTCCACTCAGCGCAATATGGGTGTGGCATTTGGGCATTCGCTGGTGGCACTTTCCAACCTCGCGCGCGGGATTTCCGGGGTCAATCCCAATCCGGCGCGCTTGGCCGAGGATCTCGATCACGAGTGGGAAGTGCTTGGCGAGCCGATCCAGCAGGCGATGCGCGCGGCGGCGCTTGCCGGCGCGACGGGAATGCAAGATCCCTACGAGCGCCTCAAGCAGCTGACTCGCGGTCGGCGCGTCACGGGCCCGGAAATGAGGGAGTTCATCGCCGGCCTCGGCTTGCCCGCCGACGTGGAGGCGCGCTTGCTGGAGCTGACTCCCGCCACCTACACCGGACTGGCCGAGCACCTGGTGAGCTACCTCTAGGTACTTTCGGGGCCTGGCCTGCGGTGTTGGGGCTTCGGGCCGGGCGCTTCTGGCTCTGACCAGCGGCTAGCCCGCTACCTCCCGCAAAAGGCCGCCGCCCGCAAAAGCTAGAGATACCGCCTGGCCTGGGCAACCGCTTCCGATCCGTAACTTCCGCCGAACATGGCGCAGTGGATCATGAGGATATGCATGCGGTGAAGCCCTACCCGCTCGCGCCAACCGGCAGAGAGCGCGGAAACATTGTTGTAGCCGGCGTAGATCTCTTCGAGGTAGGGGGTGCCGAAAACCGTCAGGCTAGCGAGGTCGGTTTCGGCCGCGCCGCCGTGCGCTACCGGATCGATGAGCACGCCGACGACGGACTCCTGTTCGCCGTCCTGGAGCGCAGTTTCGTCTGGGAGCGCGGCGCCCTCTCGAGCGGATTCCGCCGTGGCCCACAAAATATTGCCGCCCCACAGATCGCCGTGGATTAGCGAGGCTCCGCGTTGCACAAGCGCGGGTTCATCGGCGTCAAAATCCCCGCGGTATAGCTTTTCACACAGCTGCTCGATCGCCCTTACATCCGAGTTTGAAAGCGAACCGTTTGCCAAAGCGGCGGGGAAGTAAGGCTCGATCCGATCCGCTGCGTAAAACTCGCCGAAGGTGCGCTGGGGATGCGAGGCAAAGACGGTCCTCAGGTGCCAACGTCCCAGTTCGGGGCCAGTTTCCGCGCCGCGCGCCTGAGCCCGAGTTTCGCCTTGCTCGCCGCCTTCCGCACCGAATCCCGCCTCGCTAACACCCGCACGAGTCCCCGCACGAGTCCCAGCCTCGCTGCTACCTGCGAGCATGGACGGCGCTTGCCCATAAACCCGGATCTGTCCGGGTGCTAGGTCGCCAGAATAGGCGTGCGTCAGCGCGAGTCGCTCTCCAAATTTATACGCGGCCGCGCGGGTCGGGGCGCCGCTGACCAATCGCGGCTCCACCAACTTGCCAGCTCGCGCCGCGGCCGGGTCGGAAAGCACATCCACCACCGGCGCGCCACCGGCGTCGGCCGCCGCCGCAAGATCGCGCAGCCCCGCAAGCTCCCCTAAAAGTTCGGCTGGATCTCCAGTTTTCGCAAAAGTCTGCATGGCTCAATTGTTAGAAGCGACGCGCCCGAGCGCCCAACTTTCGGCGGCCCGCGAAGTGCGGAAGCAACAGCGCGCGAGTTCTCGATGCAACAGCAAGTGCGTGCGCGATGCAACAGCAAGTGCGTGCGCGATGCAATAGCAAGGGAAGTTACCGAGCTAAAGCAAGCGAAGCCACCGAGGTGAAACAATAGGTCCATGAGCACTCAGAACTGGTTCCGGCCGGAGGTATCACAGCTACCTCAGTATGTGGCCGGGAAACGCGATACGGATCCTAACGTCATCAAGCTTTCCTCCAACGAGCTCCCGTTTGGGCCCACGGCCGAGGTTGCGCGGGCGATCAATGCGGCGGCCGAGTTGGTGAATCGCTACCCGGATATGGCGAATGCCGATTTGCGCGAGCGTCTGGCGCAGTTCGAGGACTGGCCCGCCAATGGGATCGTGCTCGGAAATGGCTCCACCGCGCTGATTGAGAAGTTCCTGCAGGCCGTGGCAGTTCCGGGCGCGGAGGTCGTCTACCCCTGGCGTTCTTTCGAGGCTTACCCGATCGCGGTGCTCGCGGCGGGGGCAACGCCGGTGCCGGTGCCTCTTCATGCGGACGGTTCGCATGATTTGGAAGCGATGCTTGCGGCGATTACTAATAACACCCGCGCGATTATGGTGTGCTCGCCGAACAATCCGACGGGCGTGCCGATCTCGCATGCTCAGCTCGAGGCGTTCTTGGAGCGGGTGCCGAAGCATATTCCGGTTCTCATCGACGAGGCTTATATTCACTTCGCGTCCGGGGTTGGCGAGGCAATTCAGGACGGCAAGGCGCTCGCACGCAAGTTCCCAAATGTGCTGGTGGCGCGCACATTTTCTAAGGCCTTCGGGTTGGCCGGGCTTCGCGTGGGCTACGTGCTGGCCAGCGCGGAAATCGCCGCCGGGCTCACCGCGATCAGCACCCCGTTCGGCGTCAACCTCATCGCCCAGCGCGCCGCCCTCGCCGCGCTCGACTCGTCCGCGGAAGTTTTCGAGCGCGTCGAAACAATCGTGGCCGAACGCGAGCGCATGAGCCGCGGCGTCCGCGAGCTCGGATTCGCCGTCCCGCAGTCCGCCGCAAACTTCATCTGGTTCGCGGGCGAGGGTCAAATTTCGGTCGACGACGCCGAAGCTCCCGCCATTGATGCGGCCCGGCTGGAAGAACTGGGTCGCGAAGAGGGCATTATTATTCGGCGATTCGGCGATGAAGGAGTACGAGTTTCGGTTGCCGAGCCGGCCGGGACCGATCGCCTCCTCGCGGCGCTGGAAAAATTAGGCGACTAGGTGCGCGGCGACTAGTAGCACGGCGATCAAACGCGACAGTGCGCGAATGCACGTGAGTGCAAAAGCAAATAAAAGCGCGGCGACTAGTAGGAATTGCGGCCAAGTGCAAAGGCGGGGCGCCCCTCCCAAGCAAAGGGAAGGGCGCCCCGCCTCATAAATAGAACGTCCTAAAACTAGAACCGATCTTCCGCTGAACGCTTGAGCGTGAACCCGTGGCCGGAGAGCTCGCTCCAGCAGGTCACTCCGCCGTACTGGCTGGCGCTACAGGCGAAGTTGTTATGGGAAACCACCTGGTCATAGTCAACTTGGTTGGCCACGCTGAGCTCGGAGTCGCAGTCGGCCGTCACTTCTCCGGCGTGCTCCACATGGTAGGTGGCGGTGTGCCCTTCGCAGCCGGGAGGTGAAGGATAGTCGTATGCGTAAATCGAGCAGGAGACGTTGTCTTCGCCAAAGCGGCAACGAATATTGTTAGCCGGCGTCGTGAATTCGGTGACGTCAATCGCTCCCGCGCCGGCGGGGCGCTTCAGGTGCCACCAATCGCGCGAGCTGGCTAGCGAGGTGACCTCCGCCGGTGCGTTGCCGCCCGTGAGCGCCTCCGTCATGTCGACGGTGTACTGGGCGTTGCAGCTCGAGGAGAGCTCGGTGAGCGCGGTTTCGATGCCGGAGATTTCGCGGGAAAGCGCGCCGGCCGAATCCGCCGCGGTGGCGTAAGCGAGCAGCGTGTTCGCGTCCGAGCTCGCGTCGCAGGTCGATTTACCCGGCAATCCCCGTACGGTTGCGCGGAGTTGATCCAGGTCAGAGCCGTCCGCGCTGGCGGAAGGGGAGGGCGCCTCGCTCGGCTGCCCGGCGGGAGCGGTGGTGGCAGGCGCGTCGCCCGAGTTACCGCCGGCCGCTGCGTTGCGCCCGTTGTGGAAGAACTGCGTGAAGAACACGGCCGCCACGGCCACGAGAAGAATCACGATCGAAAAGGCGAGGAAATACATTGGCCAGCGGCGCGATTGTTGCGCCGTCGGAGCCGACCCGCGGCCGCCCGGGAATCCGCCGGGTCCGTAAAGTTGCTCCTCAAACGTGTTGTTGCGCGAGTCGTAGGAGCGCACGTACGCGCCTTGCTGTGTCTGCCCCGGTTGCTGGTATTCATACGGTTGTGAGGGGATGTTTCCCGACGCCGCCGCTGGCTCCCAGCCAAACTGGCCGCCATATCCGAACCCGGCCGGGTTCGGTGCGGATTGCGGGGCAAAAGCCTGAGTCGGCGCCGCTTCATTTGGCGCGGGCTGGCCGTATGCGTGCTGTCCGTATGCGGGCCGCTCGGAAAGCTGGCCGTAGCCGGGCTGCTCGGAAACGCCCTCGCTGATGAGCGGGTCAAAGCTGGTTTGCTCGGTCGGCGCAGAATCGCTCGGCGCTTCGGTGCTATCGAAATGCTCGACGCCGTCAAAGTTTTCGACGCTGTCAAAATCTTCAGCGCGGGCCGAGTCGGCGTCGCTCTCGGGGGCGTTACCGGCACGATTGAGCGTGAGGTCGGCGCGCTCTTGGATCCGTCGATTGATTTCGGCCACGTCGAGGGTCTGGGTAAGGTCCGAGTCGAGCTCCGCGGCGGGTTCTGGCACAGGGTCAACCTCCGCCGCAGGCTCAGCCTCCGGCGTCGTCTCAGTCTCGGTCTGCTCGGGTTCATTCGCTTGCTGAGATTCAGCCTCGCACTCGTCGCCCGCTTCACGCTCAGCCTCGCGCTCGCTCTCGGCGCCCTGACCCAGCGCGGCATTCTCGCCGCCGGGATGGTCCTCCTCGCGCGGCGACTTGGGCGTTTCGTCTGACATTCGAGCCTCCTCAATGCCGTGATGGGCTCTGGGCCCTCGATGTTGACCCGGGCTAGCCCGCGTCCTTGCGAGCGTTACGCGGCTAATCGCGATGCCCATAACGCTATCTGATTATGCCACTTTACCGGTTTCAGGCCCTCGAGAAAATCTGCGTGAGCACAGGGAGGATCTGCAGATCTCCCGGCAACCACGGCACCGCCTCGACTTCGCGGGCATCAAGATAGCGCAATTCGCGATGCGAGCCGGTCTGCGTAAAACCCGCCTCCGGGTCGGTGAACTCCGCTAGCCAGAGGAACATTCTCCGGCCCCGGTTATGTACCTCGGCTTTCCCGGCGTTCACCTCAGTGCTCTCCAAATTCCACGATCCATCCGCGCTCGCGGGGTTGCGCACTAGCTGCCCCAGGCGAATCTCGGCGTGTAGCTCCTCGCGAATTTCCCGGTGAATTGCCTCCTCGGGAGTTTCACCTGGCTCGACCTTCCCGCCGGGGAATTCCCACAGACCGTCCGCCCAGGCGGGGTAGGAACGCTGGGCGGCGAGGAAATACGTGGGCCGAGCGAGGCTATCAACAATCGCGGCGCCCACGACCGCCCGCGCGTAGTTTCCTTCCCGCGCGGAGGTTCTCGCCCCGTTTTCCCCGCTCGCAGAAAACGCGGAATTATCGGATTCGGAGGAGCTAGCAGGTCTGGAGGAATGTGCAGGCAACATCATTCCTTCAGGCTACGCGCTCGGGCCACGCGAAGCGCGCTCCCGCGGTATCCTAAGCTGTCCGAGATAGTTAAGTTTTACGCTGGGAGACCCACGTGACAACCGATTTCCCGCTAGCGGGCTCGAGCGCCGGGAGCGCGCCGACCCCGGCATACCCGATATCCGTTCGCGCGCGGGCCTGGGCGGTGCACGCCTTCACCATGACCGGCCTGCTCTGGGCGATTCTCGCCGTGGTCGCGCTTAAAGAGGGCAATTACCGCTCCATGTGGGGCTGGCTCGTGATCTCCCTCATCGTTGACGCTGCCGACGGCCCAATGGCGCGTAAATTCCGCGCCGTGCAGGTGATCCCGTGGTTCTCCGGCGAGCTTATGGACAATATCGTCGACTACCTCACCTGGACCTTCATCCCCGTTCTCTTCATGATCGTGGCACTGCCGCTAGGCCCGGGCGCGTTGCCGTTAGTCGCGGCGTTCGCCGCTGCGGCGTCGTCGATGTTCTGTTATTGCAACGAACGCGAAAAGTCCGCCGACTGGTACTTCATCGGCTTCCCGGCGGCGTGGAATGTGGTCATCCTGATTCTCTGGCTGCTGGGCACCGGGGTGGCCGTGAACTGGACCGCCGTCGTGGTCTTCACGGTGCTCTCGATCGTCCCGTGGGCGTGGGTACACTCGTTCCGCGTGAAGAAATTACGTCCGATCACGGCCACCGCTGCGGCGTTGTGGGTGGCGACGACGGCGATCCTTGTCTACCTGCATCCGGGCGCACCGCTGCCGGTTTGGATTATTTGGTGGATTGCCGGGCTGTGGATTTTGGGAGTCTCCGCCCTGCGGTCAATCCGCATGCGCCCCGATTTCGAGGCGTAAGTCCGCGCGGCGTCGTCGTCGGAAAAACTACGAAACTACGCCCGAAACGGCGCGAAGTTGGCGGGATACCCGGCGGTCGCGCGCCCAGCGGTAGCCCTCCAGGGCGAAGGTGCAGGCGATGAGGAAGCCGATGATAATCCACACGAAAGGCGGATAGTCCTCACCGTAGGCCGCGAAATAAATGTAGGGCGCCATGAACGTGGCGATGGTGACGATCATTCCGACGATTCGGGTCGCCAGGCGCGCGGCGGTGACGATGGCGAGGATTCCCCAGGTGTAGGGGATGGCCGTGACCAGGTCAATCGTCCAGAGCAGGAGCACCGAGCCTTCGAATTGCGGCAGGAAGGTGACCGGCAGGGCGCGCAGCGCGGAGTAAACAAGCACCACGAGGTACGTGATGACCTTGGGGTTTGTAATCCAGCGGACGGCCGCGTTGCGCGGAATGATTCCCACACCGGCCTCGATGAGGCGATTGTGGACGCGAGCCGAAAGAAGTAGCCCGTCCACTTCCTCGAGCGATTCGCGCAGGAGCGCGGCGTCGCGCGGGTCGGGGGAGTCGAGCAGGGCTTCGATCAGGCGCACCGGGGCGATCCCGATCGGCGTGAGCTCCCCCGGGTTTTCAGTTCCCGACGCCGTTGCTCGGCCGGGTTGCAAATTGGCGGAATTATCGCCGGGATTGAGGCGCGTCGAAGATTCCGCGCAATCTTCGCCGGGAGCGACGGGCGCGGAAATAGAAGGGCCCAGGCGCGTGAGGTTTTGTGGGCCAAGCCAGCGCTCCCATTGCACCACGGCGCTCGCATCCATGGGGATGAGCCACAGCCGCTCGCGCTTGCGCACCGAATCTCGTAGCGATGCACCAACCATTTTGAGCAGGCGGTCTGGTGCTAGCTCGCTCAGGGGCGGAAACTCACACACCAGACGGTCGGTAATATCCCCGATACGCTCCACGCCCGCGGCGCTACGCACCGCCTCCGGTTCCAAAGAGAACTTTTCGGCGAATGAGATATTTCCGAGAATGTTGAGGTTGGCCATGCGTCAGATAATTCGAGTCGGTGTGTGAATCTTCGATAGATGGTGCGGAGGGCTTGAATTGGTATCAATGATGCGGACTAGCACCTGGCAATCCGCCTGAAAATAATATGCCGGCCGCGCGCCAATGGCGAGTATTGAAGCATCCTAAGAGGCGAACTCTGCGGAGTAACGAACTGCCTTTGGCCACGCGGCCGGCATTTATTCTTGCGGGAACCTACCGGAATGTAGGCCCTATTTGAGCGGATTTATCGGCGATTTCTCCGGGCGGCCAGGCCCAAGAAACCGAGCAGCGTCAGGAGCGCCGCCGCTCCGATTGAATTCTCCACGCTCGCCCCGGTGTGGGAGAGCGTGGGCGACTTTTCCGCGGGATTATCGGCGGACTTATCGTTGGTATGGCCCTGATCGATCTTTCCGTCGTTCTTACCGCCGGTCTGGCCGGGAACTGGCTTCTCTATGCCGGGCTCCTCGCTCGGATCGGTCTCGCCGGGAGCATCGGCGTCGTCAGACGAAACAACCGTGATGAAGACCGTGACGGTGCGCGTCACCTCGCGGCCAGCGGCGTCCGTGGCGACGAGCTTCACCTGATTCTCTCCCGGAACGAGGATGGTTTCGGGGGCGAGGGCGAAGGTCGGATCGGTTTGCGAAATCGCGGAACCATCGTCGACGACGCGGTAGTGCGAAAGAATCGAATCCGCCGCGGCCGCTGGGTCCAGCTTCTCAAGCTCGACGGAAACGCTCTCCGGCCCCTCAATAATTGCGGGGTCGTCCTTGGTTACGCTCACGGGAACGGTAGTAACATTGCCGGCCAAATCGGTTGATACTGCTTCGAGCCGGTGGATTCCGGCCTTCCAATCCGCCAGGGAAACCTTTGTCTCCAGCGTCTTTTGCGTAGCTTCGGTCTTGGTCCCGAGAACCTCCTCGCCGCTCGCCGCGCCCGTCTGCGAAGATTCCGCGTTTTCGTTTGTCGCGGGTTGCGAAGAATTCGCGGAATTATCGCTAGGCTCGGCCGGCTGCACGGCCGGGAGGGCTGCGGCCAAAGTACCCGCCAGCGAAGCCGGCTTGGCGGCGGGTTTTGCCGGGTTGGCGGGCTTGTTCATGTTCACAAGCTCGGCGCGCACGTCCGTAATTGGGCGGCTCGCCAGTTCCGTAACTTCGGAGGAAAGTTCTTCGCCGTCAACCAGTACCTTCAGATCGCGCAAATTGGCGTCCGAAGCGCTGATAGTAATGACGTCGGCGGAAGTGCGGATGCCCTCGGCCCCGTCGACCTTCACTTCCGGCTTCACCTCGTCAACAACCACCGGGATGCCTCCCAGCAACATGTTGTTATTGCCGTCCGTGGCGGAGATAAGGACCGTGTCCCCATTGGCAACCCGGATCTCTTCATCAAACGAACGCTCGTTGGACTTTGCGCCAGGCGCGTTCTTGTAGAACACGTCCAGCTTCGTCGATCCGTTGATCGCCAGGACATAGCCGAAGCCGTCGTCGGAAATCGTTCCCTTGAAACGCACCTTCGGCGAGTTCGCGTAGAGAGTTCCGTCCACGAGCTGCGGCTCCGTGAAGCTAATGGTCGGCACGGAAACGTCGAAGTGGATCGCCATCGGCAGATCGCTGACCGTCTTGCCTTTTTCGGTAGTTAGGCGGTAGCGGAAGGTGTTCGAGCCGGGCTTGACGGGCAACTGCACGGTGAAGTCCGTGCCGTTCTCGCTCACCGCGGCGATCGGCGCGGGGTCGGCATAGGACCCGGGCAAATTCGCGGAACCTTCGCCCCCGACTGCCGAATTGCGCGGGGTGAACTCCAGCTTCAAGCCGGGACGCGAGTACTTGCCCTTGACGGTGAAGATGCCCGTGGCCGGATCGTAATCGGTGGTCGTTCCCGCCACCGTGCAGCCGAAGAATCCTTCGTCGCACTTCATATTGGAGAAGGCCACCGAGTCAGCGACGGGTGTATTGCCCGCGGAGCGCCCGGCAATGGCGAGTGAAGCGGTTCCCGCGTTCCACAGCTTGTCCCACGCGAAAACACTGACGGACGTCACGTTCCCCGGATCGACGGTCTTTTCGAAGGTCTTGTCCGGAACCGAGAATCGCCTGCCCTTGCCAATTTGCACCTGGTAGGGGCCGGCTTGGTCATCTTCGATGGTTCCGCGAATTGTGACGGTGCCATCGGCGTTGGGGATAATCTCACCGCGTTCGTTGAGGTTTCCAGAAAGCGTGAGCTTCGGAGGCGTGACGTCGAAGTAGAACTTGAGGGTTTCCTTCGCCAGTTCCTTGCCTTCGGCGTCGTACGCGATCACCGGAACGGTATTCGAACCGCTGGCCGCGGGGTACTTCACCAAGAAGCTACTGGCCTCCGGCTTCACCTCGAGCTCGCCGACCTTCACGCTAGCAACCGCATCGGAAACAAATCCGCGAATTTCGATGGTTTTCTCCTTCGCGTTCACGCGCGGAGCATTGGAGAATGGCCCGATCCCGAGGAACGGATTATCGGACATCATCTTGTTGCGGTTTTCGATAGTGAGCGCGTGAGTGCCCAGCACCTTGCCGGATTTGTTCACGTTCATCGCCTGGTCGGGGATGTAGACGCGCACGGACGCGTAGCGGGCGGCCTTCGTATCCGGGATCTTGGTGCGCCACACGTAGCGGTTGGGGCTCTCTTCCACCACTTCGGGGCGGAAGGTTGATCCGTCAGCCCAGTAGAAGAACACGTTGGAGACGGAGGTGGTGCCGATCTTCGCCGCCACCCCGGACATCGCGTCGGTCGCGGTAATCGTAAGCGTGCCGTCCTCGCCTTCCGCGAACTGGACGTCAGGTGGAGTGAGGTCGACGCCGAACGGCATTTGAATCGTCTGCCACGGCGAAGACTGCGTCAATCTGGATTCGATTTTCATCGAGTATATGCCTTCGCCAATGGTGCGGAATTTCGCCGCCGCGGCATCCCACACGCGCCCGTTGAAGGTGAGGCCGTTATGTAAAAGCGTGTCCGCCTCGATGGTTGAAAGCCACTGTCTTCCCGTTTCGCGGCGCACATTGCGGTCGATTCCGATGACGCGCAGCTCGTTGCCCGCTTCGTCCAAGACGGTGTAGCGAATATCCGAGGCATTGCGCCGCATCGCTAGGCGCGGCGTAATCGAGTCCTCTTCGCCGTCGTTATTCGGAGAAATGTACGGAATCTTCGCGTTCTGGTAATTCTGCAGAAGATTCGTGGCGAGCTTGGTCACCGAGTAGTAATCCGGGAACACGCCCTCGCCGGCCGGGGCCACGATCGCCTCGGCGTTCCAATCTCCGACGAATCCGAGGTAGGGAATCGCCAGTTCCGGTTGCGCGGGATCCGCGGAGGTAAAGCGCGCCCAACCTTCAATGAAATGGTTGTAGGACGTATCGGGTTTGAGGGTGAAGGTGACGCTGGCCGAGCCGCCGGCGGGAACCGTTACCGACGCCGTTCCTGCTACCAGTTCTTCGCCGGTCACCACGGTTTGCGAATGCATAATCTTGGTGGCGTGCTGGCGCTCGCCTTCGGTCTCGCCCACCACGGCCTGCTTGCCAATGTTGAACGCCCGATCGATAGTTCCGCGATTCTTGAGCGTCACCGTAAACGAGGCGTCGCCGTGAATTTCGCGCAGTGCCACGGAGGGAGAGCCCTCAACGGTGGCGACGACGTCGGTGGCCAGCGCTAGATCAACTCGCGCCAAACCGGCCCCAATTTGCCGCGGTGCATAAGGTACGCCGTCGGCGCTGGTGGGAATCTGCGCCGTGTTGAGCATCCGCACGCGGACCTCTTCCACCAGGTCTTTACCGGAAAGGCTACCCTTGAGCTGCTGCGCCATGAGCGCGGCGAGGCCGGAAATTCCCGGCGCCGCCATGGAGGTGCCAGACATCGAGGTGTAGCCGTTGCCGTTTTGCAGCGAGTAGACGTTTCCGCCAATTCCGGCGATATCCGGATCGAAGTCCAGAGCCGCGGTGGTTCCCCACGTGGTGAACTCGGACGGGGTGAGGCCGCCGCCCGGGTTCTTCACCGGAAGCGGGTTCTTCGAAAGCAGGACCTTGAGGTTCCCCTCCGCGGCAAGTTTCTTGAGATTCTGGCCGTCTTGGTAGCTCACCGAGGCACCCAGAAGCTTGATGTTCTCAATCTCGCCAATGCGTACGAAGGGCGAAACTCGCGAGCCTTCCTCGCTGTTGATTACCATCACCCCGAGGGCCCCGCGCTTGCGAGCTTCGTTGAACATCTTCCGGAAAGGTACGGTGGCGCGATCGGCAAGCACGAGCTTTCCGCGCACGTCCACGTCGTCGCCCCACTTGTCGGTGGGGTCTACGAGGTAGCCCTTTTCGTCGCCTTCGCGCACGTAAACCAAATCGGTGAGCTGCTTGGGCAGATCGCCCTGCTGAATGTCGACGGCGAACTTCCCCTGCGTTTCGCCCTGCGCCCAGAGTCCGGTATGTGCGGTAATCGAGGTGTTTTCCAGCGACGCCACCGAGATGGCATCAGATGCGGCGGCCGGGTGGGAGATCGTACCGTCGTCGATCCGCCCCACAAAATCGTCCGCCAAACCATTGTTTGAATAGTTCTGGCCCGAGTTACCGGCGGCAACAATCGCGATAACACCCTGGTTGGTGGCGGCAGAAATCGCCTGGTTCACTCCGTCGGAATTATCGCTAAAGCCGTTGGGGAAGCCGAGGGACATATTGATAACGTCCGCTCCAAGTTTCACGGAATCTTCGATGGCGGCGATAATTTCGCTATCGCCGGCCCCTCCTTTATCCGAAAACACCTTCATCGCTAGCAGCTGTGCGTTCGGTGCGATGCCCTCAACCCGCGAAGCGGTAGAAACGTCGGAATCATCTTGACCATTTGCGGCGGCAATTCCCGCCACGTGCATACCGTGCTGGTAGGGCCCGTTGTCCTTGACGTCGTAGTTCTGGCCTGCGTAGTTGTAGCCGTTGGGCACCTTGCAGGTGAAGTTACCCTTGGGGTTGATGGTGCGAATTTTCGCGGAATTTTCGCAAACGCCCGGGTCGAGGCGAAGATCCTGATGCGAGGTATCGACGCCGGTGTCGATAATCGAGATGACCATTCCGCGCCCGTCGGTGCCGAAATTCTTTGCAGCCGCCGCCACGCCCTCGTGCTCGCGCACCGCATTGACGGCCGGGTAGTACAAGCGCTCGCGGTTGACGGACTTGACCTGCGGCTGCGCGCGCAAAGCGTCAATTTGGCTGGCCGGAATAGTGGCGGAAAATCCGTTTACCAGGTAGCCGAACTGGCGGTCCACCGCCAGCCCGAGGTCTGCTTTCCATCCGTCAAGGTAGGAGTTCTGCTCGCTAATTGCCTGCTCACGGCCGCTTTCCGACGGCGCCGCCGGCTGGTCTTGGAGCAGAACAATCACGCGCACCGGTGCGTCCGCCTCACCTTCCGATGGTTCCGCGTTTTCTGCGGGGCTTGCGCTTTCCGATGGTTCCGCGTTTTCTGCGGGCGCGGAATCTTTGGCGGTGGGGCTCGCGCTCTGCGCCCGCGTAACTTCGTCGGAATTATCGCCGACGCCGGTGGCGTGGGCGGTGGGTGCTAAGCCGGTAAGTGCCGTACCGGCCAGTACGCAACTCAAAAAACCGGCAACGAGCCGGTGTTTCAGGGATCTCACGTCTATCCTCTCGAGTGATTCCAGGAAAATTTGCGTAAAGTAGTTTACGTGCGCCGGTAAGGCATCCCTCACCCAAGGCAGAGTTATGTTTATGGCGTTCTGAAGGCTTTTCGCCGCGATCTCGCGGCTGTTGTAAATTGCGCGGAATTATCGGGATTGTGAAAAAGAATCTTAGTGACCGCGTAGACGTATGGGGTGGGCCACGTTTTCCCGCGATGACGTTTTCTGCCTCCGCTTTGACCATCTGTCTCGTGCCCCTGCTTCGCCTAGCCGCTGTGCGTGTCCCGGTCACGGCCACGCCTCCACGCCCGGCGACAATTGAACCGCCCCAACTTTGCTCATTCATTGAGCCAAACCCGCGGGCGGGCTAACTTGGGTCTACCCTAGGGCTAGGGTGTGGGGCCCTCGTGCATAGGCGCAGGTATGAGTGCATTTCGCACGGATGATTGGTCTACACGCGTGCCCGGTTTGAGGCACGTGATCGGAAAGGTATTCAAAAATGTTACGCGACCTGAGCGGTTCAAGCGGCCCCGACGGCACAAGTGGCCTAAGCGCCCCCAACAACCAAAGCGCTCCTAGCGCCCCGGGTGCCCCAAGTGCCCCCCACACTTCAACCGCTGGCCTCAAGCGCGGTCTGCATTCGCGCCATCTTAATATGATCGCCATAGGCGGGGCGATCGGCACCGGCCTTTTCGTGGCCTCGGGCGCCACCATCTCCCAAGCTGGGCCCGGCGGAGCGCTCCTTGCCTACGCGCTGATTGGCATCATGGTCTTCTTCCTTATGCAGTCGCTCGGAGAAATGGCCACCTACCTGCCGGTATCGGGGTCCTTCGAGGAGTACGGCACGCGCTTCGTTTCGCCGTCGTTCGGCTTCGCGACGGGTTGGAACTACTGGTACAACTGGGCGATCACGGTGGCCGCAGAACTCGTGGCGGCGGCAATCGTCATGCAGTATTGGTTCCCGGGAGTGCCGCCGTGGGTCTGGTCAGCGGGATTCCTCGCGCTACTTTTCGCCATGAATGCGGTTTCGGTACGAGGATTTGGCGAAAGCGAATTCATCTTCGCCTCCATTAAAGTCGTCACCGTCATTATCTTCCTCGTCCTGGGCGTGGCGATGATCGCCGGAATTATCGGCGGCGAATCGGTGGGCTTCGAAAACTGGACCGTAGGCGATGCGCCCTTCGTTGGCGGCGGCATGGGAATTCTCGCCGTATTTATGATCGCGGGCTTCTCCTTCCAGGGCACGGAAATGCTCGGCATCGCCGCCGGGGAGACGGAAGACCCAGAAAAGAACATTCCGCGCGCCACTCGCTCGGTGTTCTGGCGCATCCTCCTCTTCTACATCGGCGCGATCGCCGTGATTGGCTTCCTCATTCCCTACACTGACCCGAGCCTGCTCAACCCTAACGAGGACATCGCGCTTTCGCCCTTCACGCTTGTGTTCCACCGCGTTGGCATTGCCGCGGCGGCCTCGGTGATGAACGCCGTCATCCTCACCTCGGTACTCTCAGCGGGGAATTCCGGGCTTTACGTCTCCACCCGAATGTTGCACGCGCTCGCGGTTTCAGGGAAGGCTCCGCGGATTTTCGCGACGACGACGCGGCGCGGCATCCCCATGCCTGCGCTTCTAGCGACGACGGCGGTGGGCGCCATTGGGTTCCTGGCCTCCCTGCTCGGTTCCGGCCAGGCTTATACCTGGTTGGTGAATGCTTCGGGTTTGGCGGGATTCATTACTTGGGTGTCTATCGCCTGGTGTCACCTGAAATTCCGCCGCGCCTATCTTGTCCAGGGCCACCGGGTGGAAGATTTGCCCTTCCGCTCCGCCTTCTATCCCTTCGGGCCGATCCTGGCACTGGTAATGTGCCTCGTCGTTATCTTGGGCCAGAACTTTGAGGCCATTATCGGAAACGGAAACTTCGCTTCCCTGCTTTCTAGCTACATTGGCCTGCCGCTGTTCTTCGCGCTGTGGATCGGGCACAAGTTGGTCACCAAGCAGCCTGGCGTTACCCCGGAAACAGCGAACTTGGAACGCTCGCACCTCGCCGAAAGCTAGCGCCCCGCCCAGTGCACAGGGCGCCCGCACCGTAGGGCGCCCCGAACCGCGCGCCCTGCCCAGCGCGAGGCCAGCGCCGAGCCGGCTCGATTTAAAGGAGGAAACGGCGTGGCGCTAAAAATAGCAACGGGTGGCATCCACATTGAATCGTCCACCTTCACGCCGTACCGCTCTGGCGCCGCGGATTTCATCCTCCGCCGCGGTCAAGCGTTCCTGGACTGGCAGGGGATCGGCGATTTTTCCGGGCGCGTGGATTGGGTGCCGCTTGTACACGGGCGCGCCTTTCCCGGCGGGCTGGTGGCTGCTGATTTCTATGAGGCCTGGGAAAGCGAGTTCTTCACCCGTCTACGGGATGCGGCGCAACACGGGTTGGATGCGGTTTACCTTGACATTCACGGCGCGATGGTCGCGCTCAGCAGAGCCGATGCGGAGCGGGAGCTCGCGGTGCGCGCCTGCGTGGGCCCCGAGGTCGCCGTCGTCGCCTCCATGGATCTGCGCGGTAATGTTTTCGACCGACTCTTTAAAAACCCGGAGCTCCTCAGTTGCTACCGCACGGCCCCACACGTGGATATCTGGGAAACCAAGGTTCGCGTTGTCCGGAACTTGCTGGAGCTACTGGAGGATCGCGGCCGCGGCCAGAGGTGGGCAAAGGCCAAGGTGGATGTGCCCGTGCTGCTTCCGGGTGAAAAAACCTCTACTAGCGCGAAGCCGGCTCGAAATCTGTATCGTCCCGCGTCCTCGCCTCGCTCCTAGATGCAGGGCACGGGACTTTTATTGTTGCCAAAGAAAATCTTTTCGAAGTCGACGTCGGGATCGACTCAAGCAAGGCTGGCGGTCAAATACCGCAGGGGAAACAGAAATCCAGGCATGCGTGCGAGCGGGACGCGAAGCGTTTTGGTGAGGAGAGGAATGCCCGGACTGACACTGTCAACTATGTCCCGACTGATCACATGGAGACTAAGACGTCGGATTTGATAAGACCCGCCGTTGCCGCCTAACCCCTGTTTACCAGGGGTTTCCTTGTTTCTCGGGCGAGTTGAAGCCTTCAGCGTGCAGCATTCGGGTTCTGTCGTGAAGCTCTGTTGCCATGAAGAGTTACGCCACCAGCCGAGGAGGGGTGCGGACTGCGCCCTGCGTTGGCGAGTGCAGGTAGAGGGGTCGACTTCTGTGTAGCGGGGTGCTGGTTCTTCTATCACTCAAATTACATGTAAATACACATGGGATACAGCATGAAGAAATAAGTTTGAAGTTACATGTAAAAGAGGCGTGGTCTAGGCTAGGAGGCGGCTGGTTTGTGGGAAACTTGGAGCGTTACGTTCGAGGTTTAGGGAGGCCGTGATGGCCAAGCGACGCAAGATTCCGATGCGCCATATCAACATCGGTGATCTTTCGCGCGGTCAAGCATCGCGCCTGATCAAAGAGGTGGCTGAGAAAGATGAGCCAGCCTACGTTCTGCGCTACGGCAAACCGATTGCCGTGGTGATCTCCAACGCGCGCTACGAACGACTGATGAGTGAAGGAATCGACCCGAGTGAGCACTAACAAATTCTCCAGCCACGTTTCATTGATCTGGAATATCGCGGAGATCCTGCGTGGCGATTACAAGGAACACGAATACGGCGACGTCGTGTTGCCGTTCACTGTACTGACCCGACTCGATTCGGTTCTGGTGGACACCAAGCAGGCAGTCCTTGATATCAAGGCCACCTCGGTGCCGAACAAGATCAAGGAGCTGCAGTACGCGAAAGCGACGGGCTACCCGTTTTGGAACACCTCGAACTTCACCCTCAAGACCCTGCTGGATGACCCGGACAATCTTGAGCAGAACTTGAGCTACTACGTGCAGGCGTTTGCTCCTGCCGCGCGTGAAGTGATGGAGGCGTACAACTTTTACAACGTCATCGAACGCCTCGACAAAGCGGGACTGCTTTACCAGGTGCTGTCCGAGTTCATATCCTCCAAAGTCAACCTTCACCCGGACGTAGTTAGTAACGACCAGATGGGCCACATCTTCGAAGAGCTTATTCGCCGGTTTTCCGAGTTGTCGAACGAAAGCGCTGGTGAACACTTCACCCCACGCGAAGTCATCAAGCTCATGGTCAACATCCTGTTCAGTCCCGAGGAAGACATGGAGCGGATTTGCGCTGATGGTGCGATGGCTTCGCTCTACGAAACTTTCATGTCACAACGGATACAAACGCGCGCCAACTACGATTTAGCCGCTTGACTGGTTCACTTCCAGCGAGCGAGGGTCATGGGCCGATCTTCCGGGAAACGAAGAGCTTGCGGTAATGGGGATCCCCGTCTTTACGCGGGTAATAGTGCCAGCCAATTCCTGCCCAAAACTCGTCAGCGCCTTCGGAGAAAGCGATCAAGGGGTAACCTGCGTAGTGGCTGATCAGATGCCTTGCAAACTCAGCCCCATAGTGCTGTCGGCGAAGGTCATGGCGGATTTCAAAGAACCAGATCTCTTTGGTTGGCACCGTCGAGTCAACTCCGATATAGCTATCGGAGAGCGGCCAATCTGTCACCTCAGCGCGCCCGACTTCCACACTATCGGCAAGAAACTGGATGTACTCTTTGCCACCCAGGGTGTCGTCGCCGACTCGTCCAGCCCTGTCGTGCCACCAGCGGTCATCGAATCCCTCGACCACCTGGAACGGCGTCACGTAGTCCTCAACTTGCTGAAGAATTTTCAATTGTAAGCAATCCACCACTCCAAGACTACGCGAGCGCCCACCAGGTTCTGGCAGGCGCTTAGATGTGGATACTGGGTTACTGCTTGATGGCGACTACTTGGGTGCTGCCGTCGCGAAATTGAAAGGTGACGTTGCCGTCGACGTCGACGGTGCCTTTATCGAGCAAAGCTACGCAGAGGTATGGGCTGAAGACCAAGCGTTCAAGATCAAGGTTGGCGGTCTCCTGCATGTAATAGTGGTAGGCGGCCAGTCGGTTGTTTTTGTTCTGGATCTCGGCGACCACGGCAGCGTGATCAGCTAACAGCGCCTGGTGCTGTTCGTGGCTAGCGTTGAACGCCTTCTCGTAGGTTTGCTGGTCTTGAGCGACTCGTGCGTTGTGGGCGATCATCGATTGGAGCTTTTTGGCCACCTCGTTGATCTGAGCGAGAAGCCCGGCGGCCTCAACCTCCAGGTCACTCGTGTCGAGGGCGTCGAGAACGGCTTGGTTGACACCTGTGTCGGTCGATGAGCCGAATCGAAGGCGAATGGCCTTAAGGAACATGTCCTTGAGTCGTTGATCGCTGATGTGCCCGGTGGCGCATTTTTCCTGGCCTGCGTATTTGTGGCCGCACCGCCAGATGACCTTTTCGTACTTACTGCCCGCGTGCCAGGTTTTCGAGCCGAAGAAGTGCCCGCACTGGCTGCACTCCAAGGTCGATGAGAAGGGCCGGGTGCGATGCTGGGTTCGCTGATCTCTAGCCCCTTTAGCTATTTCGGCTTGGACGAAGTCCCACACTGCCGGGCTGATGATCGCCTCATGGCTGGCGGTGACGTAGTACTGGGGTACTTCGCCTTGGTTGATGACTTGACGTTTCGTCAGGTAGTCAGCGATGTACGACTTCTGCAGGAGGGCGTCACCCTTGTATTTCTCGTTGGTGAGAATCGCTCGTATGGATTGGTAATACCAGGTCTTGTTGCCTGCGGCGGTGAAGGTCTCTGGTTCGTCGGTGAGGGTGCGGGCGATCGTGCCGATGGACATGCCACCTAAGTACATGTTGTAGATACGGCGCACGAGTTTGGCTTGTTCGGTGTTGATGACGAGGCTGCCGTCTTCGCCTTTGTCGTAGCCGAGGAACCGAGAGTATGGGACGGTGACCTTGCCGTCGGCGAAGCGTTTGCGGTGTCCCCAGGTGACGTTTTCTGAGATGGAGCGGGCTTCTTCTTGCGCCAGCGAGCTCATGATGGTGATGAGGAGCTCGCCTTTGGCGTCGAAGGTCCAGATGCCTTCTTTCTCGAAGAAGACCTCCACGCCTTTGTCTTTGAGGGCTCGAACGGTGGTGAGCGAGTCGACGGTGTTGCGGGCGAACCGGGACACACTCTTGGTGATGATCAGGTCGATCTTGCCGTCGAGCGCGTCGGTGACCATCTGCTGGAATCCAGCGCGGTGTTTGGTTGAGGTGCCTGTGATGCCTTCGTCGGTATAGACCTTCACGAACTGCCAGCCCGCGTGATCGCTAATGTAGCGGGTGTAGTAGTCGACCTGGGCTTCGTAGGACGTCACCTGATCGTCGTGGTCGGTGGACACGCGGGCATACCCGGCGACCCTGCGCAGGGTTGTCTGTCCAAGTGGAGCACCAGTGTGGAGCGCTCGGGTGGCGGGGATTGCTGTGACGGTGCGGGCCATTTAGCGTTCGCCTCGCTCGGCGCGCAGGCGCTCAGCCTCTGCCTTGGCCACGGCCCGGTACTTCGCCAATGCTTCTGGTGGTGTTGGTGCTTGCCGTGGGTTGTTCAACCCGAGCCTTTTGGCTTCTGCCCAGCGGGCACGCAAGAGTTCACCCCAGGCGGCTTTTCTTGCTGGGGTCCACGAGCTCTTCTTCAGGTTTGGTCGCCACGTGTGCGAGCTGCTGGTGCCATCGGTGTAATGAAACGTGTAATGGTCTTTTCCCTGCACTTCGATGTGGTCGATACGCTCGTTGAACACCTCTTGGTCGAAGGTATCGATACCCAGGACTCGCGCGATGAAGCCTTTGAGTGCCGTGTCAGAGATCTCGCAGGTGCCGCATCCGGTTTTGCGGCCTTTCTTGCGTTCGGTGCAGATCCAGTGCTCGGTGGAGATCGAGTTTTGGGTTTTCGGATTGCGTACGTTGCGCACAAACGAGCAATCGCAGGACACGCATTTGATCTTCGACGTCAACGCCACAGTTTCGATGGACCAATTCGCGCGGGCACCGAGCTCGCGACGTCGAGCGATCTCGGTTTGTACAGCGGTGAAGGTGTCGCGGTCGATGATCGCGGGGATCGCGTTTTCCACCAGGTATTGCGGCAACTGGCCGGTGTTGCGTACTGCTCGTCCAGGCCTGCCTTCCGGAGTGGACCAACGGCCCAACAGGAGGTCGCCGGTGTAGTGCGGGTTCTTCAGGATGTGACGGACCCATTCGCCGGGCATCTTGTTGTCAGCCAGGTGCGGAACCCTGCCCTCGGCGATGAGCTGCGCGGCCATCTTTTCGCACGAGGTCTTCTTCATGTACTGGGCGAAGATCCAGCGCACCACGGCTGCTTCTTCTTCGATGATCTGCACGTCGGTGCCGTCAGCGGAGTCGGTGTAACCGTACAAGTGGAAGCCGTTCGCTTTGCCTTCTTCGAAGCCTTTCCAAATGCGCCACTTGACGTTTTGGCTGATTTGCTCTGATTCTGCCTGCGCGAAAGACGCCAGCAGGGTGAGCATGAGTTCTCCGTCAGCGCTGGTTGAGGAGATGTTCTCTTTTTCGAATCGCACCTCCACCCCGAGGTCTTTCAGCTCGCGAACGGTTTCGAGCAGGTCGACGGTGTTGCGAGCGAATCGCGAGATCGACTTGGTGAGGATCAGGTCGATTGCCCCTTTCCGGGCGAGGGCCAGCAGTTCTTGGAACTGGGGGCGATTTGTGGTGGTTCCAGAGATTCCAGAATCGGCGAACACTCCGGCGAACGTCCAGCCAGGAGTGTCGTGAATGAGTTGCTGGTAGTAGGAAACTTGGGTGGACAAACTCAGCGGTGTGCGTTCGGTTTCCATGCTGATGCGGGCATACGCTGCCACTTTCACAAGCGGAGCAGCACTGATCGGTGGCGGGGTGATTTGCTCCATTCTCTTCAAGGTATTTCTCCTAGTCAGACAGGGTTTCAGGTTGTATCCATACATCCCTCAAACCCTCGAGATAGTCAACGAAACAGGCTCTTTGTAGGGCGGCCAGCGGCGCATCGGGGGCGTTGAGGCGCTGGCAGACGGTGATGGCTTCGCGTGGGGTGAGGATGCCGCGTTCGAGAAGCTGCTTGACCTGCGTGAGCTGGCGATGAGCCGTCAGCTCGGCTGCCATGTTCATCGTTTACCGCCACGTGTGTTGAAGCGGTGCTGGATGTAGCACGGGTGGCAGCAGTACTTGCGTTTCACCTGGCTCGTGCGAGCAACAGTGACCTGTCGGTGGCAGTTCGCGCAGACCAGTTCTTCGGTGACCACTCTGCGGTGGGTGGCCCACCAGGCTCGTCGACAGGCCTTGGAGCAGAACTTCGATCCTTGCCGGAGCTCGATTGGCTTGCAGCAGTGCAAACACCACACTCCAACTGGGTCGCTGACCTGCTCAACGGCAGGATCGACGGTGATGCCGTGTCGCAGACAATAGGTCTTGACACTGTTGGCGTTGAGATCCAGGTGCGCGGCGATACGAGAGTAGGCAACCCCCGCAGCGCGCATCATCTGAATGTGATGGCGATCAGTATGGTTCAGAGCCATGAGCAGGCCCTCCTGGCAACGAGGCGAAAGGTGGTCGCCTATACGCCGGTTGCACCAGACGAAACCGGACAGCAGAAACAAAGCTCCCTGCCGCGTTCGCACCCGTGGCTGGGTTTGCGCCTCTATTCAGATAAGGCAGTTATTCTTTGCTCAATTCACAATGCGGGCCGATCGACGTGTGAACCGCGACAGAGCAAGGGCGGGTGAAGATGACTAACGACGACTTTGAACTCCCGGTGTTTCTCGACGACCAGTCGTACTGAACCTGTTCAGAATGCGGCTCAGATTGTGTCCCCGACCCGTTTGTTACAGGCGAAGGCGAGGGAATACGTATCGCGTTCATCTGCCCGAGCTGTGGAGTGCAGTCCGTCATCGACCCGTTCGACGACCTGCGGTAAACACCAGCTGCGCAAACGCAGAAAAGGGCCCCGCCACCACCTCGATGAAGGTGATGACGGGGCCAGAGAGTGTTCTCGTGTGGGTTAGCCGATGCCGAGCTTCTCGTTGACGCGCTTCTGCACAGCGGCGTAGTTGCCGCCGAGGCGGCGCTTGCGTTCCTCACCGTTGCCGTACTCGCCTCGGATCACCGCATCAGCCAGGGCATCGATGTTGACGGAGGGCTTGGCGGGGCTTCCTCCGGCGAGCTTCTCGTTGACGCGTTTCTGCACGGCGGCGTATTTGCTTCCCAGTCGGCGCTTGCGCTCGTCCCCGTTGCCGTACTCGCCTCGGATCACCGCATCAGCCAGAGCGTCGATGTTGGCGGAGGGCTTGGGTGCGGGCGGTGTGGGCTTTGCCGGTGGTGTCGGGGCGGGCTTGGTGCCGCTCAGGCGGTCGTACCAGTACTGGGCGCGTGCCATGTAGGCCGCATGCTGGCTTCCTGCCAGCGAGGCCGGGCATTCGGTGGAAGAGAAATGCTTGTGGCCGAACACGTTCTTACCCCACACGGGTCGTCCGAGCTTGTAGTAGTGGCAGATGGCCGCGACGAGGTGGGCACCGTTGTCAAGGCAGGCCTCGGAGATACGCCAGGGCTTGGAGGAGATGTCGGCGTGCTCGATACCGATGGAGGTGGTGTTGGCATCCCAGTTGCCTGCATGCCAAGCGGTGTCGCGATCCCAGACGAGCTGGCCGATCCGGCCGCCTGAGTCGACCTGGTAGTGGGCGGATGCTTGGCGGGTCTGCCACACGTCCCAGATGGACTTGATGGTGAGGTTGCCTGCGTTGTGGTGGATGATGACCTTGTTCATCTTCCGTCCGCTTCGCCCGGCACTGTAGTGCTTGTTCATCAGCCGGTTTTCGTCGGCTTCGAGGGTGGCCCAGTTCTTCATCAGAGGTTCTCCTTTTCTGCTGGGGTGGTTTGGTTGGGGTGGTGTTCGAGGTCGGGTTTGCCTGTCACGTCACGGGTGACCAGGTCCAGGGCGCGGCGAATGTGATCAGGCACGGGCAGCCCAAGGCGGGTGGCGTTTTCGATCAGGGAGATGCCTTCGTTGGACAGGTAGAACACGACGGTGGCGGTGCGTAGCGCTCCGGGTGTTCCGATGACGTGCACGTCGAGCAGGTGGGCAAGTCCGATCAGGGTGAAGATGAGGATCTTGCGGGAGATGCCCCGAAACCCGATGGCTGAGGAGACGCGGCGTTCGGCGATCGCGGCGAGTACGCCGGTGATGTAGTCGACTACGACGAAGGCGATGAGCGCGTACACCAGGCCGTCGAGGCCTCCGAGGAACGCGCCGATGACGGCCCCGACCCCGGCCAGGCCGGTTTGGATCGTGGCCCAGATAGCTTTGAGCGACATAGAAAGTGGGTTCCTTCCCGTTTTGTGGGCACACGACAAAGGCCCGCACCGAAGTGGTGTGGGCCTGTTGGGAGTGCGGTTTGGGGTTAGATTTCCGGGCTGGTGAGGATCTCCAGGATCGGCTCGTACAGGTCGATCGTCCCGGTGTG
This sequence comes from Actinobaculum massiliense, assembly GCF_001457435.1. Taxonomy (GTDB): domain Bacteria; phylum Actinomycetota; class Actinomycetes; order Actinomycetales; family Actinomycetaceae; genus Actinobaculum; species Actinobaculum massiliense. Next base: position 1,295,733 of record NZ_LN881717.1, read on the forward strand.
TTCGGTGGGCGCGGCAGGCGGTTGATCCGTGGCTGGGGTGGCCGAGACGGTGTGGCGAGATGACGGTCCGCTGCTGATGACCTCAACGATCCCTTCTTCGTCGTCACTGGTCACGGGTGTGGTGATTGGGGTGGCTGGGCTGTTCATGGGTGCTGCTGACCTCCGGCGACGGTTTCGGTGATGGCGTCGTAGAGCGCGTCGTAGGCTTCTGCTTGGCAGCCGGAGAGTTCCATGGTTGAAGATTTAAGAAAGTCGAGGATGTCGCAGGCGTGTTGTTCATAGGTGGCTCCGGCTACTTCTACGCGCGTGTTCAGGAGTGTGTCGTGGTGGGAGTGGAACTCGGCAGCAGTGTCGGGGTCTTTGAGGGTGAACATGCCGTGAGAGTCGACTACTGGGGTGCCGTCGTCGTGGCAGGTGGCGTAGTGGACCACTAGATCGTATTCGTCTTCAGCGAAGCGGGCGTAGGCAGCTTTGAGCAGGTGCACCAGTTTGGTGCGTGCACGGGATGCTGATGCGGCTAGCGGCATCGCCTCAAGGAGTTCCAAGGTGGGCTGGAGATGGCGTGGTGGGAGCAGAAATCGCATCTGTGGTGTCCTTTCGGTTTTCTAGTTGAGGTTGGTTGACATGGTCGATAATCCGGTGTTGTAGAAGTAGTTCCAGGTGATTCGGCCATTGCCAGCATCGTTGATGTTTTTCACCCAGCCTTGGTTCAATGAAAGAATCAGTGAGTTGACGCGGGTCATGAGGTCATTAACTCGGTCGACCAATCGGGTCATGTTGTAGAACGACCCGTTGGTAACGATCATCAGGTCGTAGGTATGGAACACCACTTTGGATAGGTTTGAGCTGCCTGCCCAGCCAGCAAACGTGCCTTTACCCGTGAGTGTGCAGTCTTGCAAGACAACGGAACGGTTCTCGCCGGTATAAAACGAGTGCCCGTGGGTGCGTAGCTCTGCACCCAAGTGAATACCTGCATGGCCGTAGAACTTTCCACGAGGATCCAAGGTGAGCATGGTGGTGTACGAATCGTCAGATTGGAGCTTTTTATACGACCAGGTGATGTAGTCACCTTGGGTATCCAGTGAGTTTGAAATCCCTCGCACACTCGTGTTGCCGGTTTTATACTGCTGGCCTGTTCTGCCGATAAACCTAGTCCCGTAATAGAAATTCATCCCACTCGAGGTGATGCTTCCTTCCAGAGTGGACCCGTTGTACCAGGCGATCTGTGTGGGGCTGATGCGGATGGAGCTCGTCCACCCCGCCAGCCCCACCTGGATGGCGTTTGTTGCGAGTTTGTCCGCCGTGATCGACCTTGCCCCGATACGCGAGGCATTAAGCACGCCGGTGGTGATTTTGCCTGCATCCAGCGCACCGATCTTCGCCGAGGTTATCGCCGCATCCGCGATCATTCCGGTTTGGATGAAGCCGGTTGCGATCGTGAGCTTGTCGCTGGTGATCGACCCGGCCGCGATCCGCGCAGCGGACAGGGTGCCGGTGGTGATCTTCGAGGCCGACAACGAACCGATCTTTGCGTCCGTGATTGCCGCGTTAGCTATCATGGCCGTCTTGATGAACCCATCAGCGATCGTGAGCTTGTCACTGGTGATCGACCCTGCTGCGATCCGGGCAGCCGCGAGCGTACCGGTGGTGATCTTGGCAGCCGACAGGTTAGCGATCTTGGCGTCGGTGATCGCCGCGTTGGCGATCATTGCGGTAGTGACCGTGGCGTCATCGATACTGGTTCGGCCGGTGATGTGTATGCGCTCACCGGCGATCAAGATGGTTTCGGGTGAGATGTTGATCTGGGAGATGATCTCGCCTGAGCGCACGCGCAGGTTCAGGTCGCTGGCCATCATTGAAAGTGACGAGGCGAGGCTGTTATCCGCGTTCGTCAGCTCAGTGAACCGGGCCTCATTACTGGTTTGAACCTGCCGTGCCGTCTCGTAGGCCGTATCGGCACGGTGTTGCGCTTGGGAGACTGAGCTCTCAAGCCCGGTCACCTTCATGCCAGCCTCTCCGGCTACAGCCTCAGCTTCCCGTGCTGTGGCTTCGGCCTGGCTGGCTGCTTCGCGCGCCTGACTGATCTCGGTTTCGGCTACGGTGAGGCGAGCAGCGACAGCGGTAGCGGCAGCTTGGGCATCGTCAGCAGCGGTTTTCGCGGCCTCCACCTCAGCGCGAGCTTCGGCGAGCTCAGCGCTGACCTGAGCATGGTTGAGGTCCGTGGCAAGGGCAACCCAGCCGGGCTCGCCGGTGTCGGTGACCTGGTAGATCCAGATCTCGATGCTCTCGCCATTGTCCCTAAACCACGTGTCCCCGAGGCGGGCGGCAGCGGGCTGTTTCGGCCCGTAATGGTTGGTGGATTTCCCGTCCGCTGATGCCAGCGCCACGCCAGCAAGATCAGCAGCCATCTGGGCGGCCGTCTGCGCGGTGGTGATCTGGCGGGTGATCTGGGTGAACTTCCCTGCAACCGACCCGAGCTCCACCGAGACATACGCCTGCTGGAGCGGGTCGTATTCGTAGCCGACGACCCGCGCGGACAAGGACATGCCCAGGTCGGCGTGCTGTACCGTCACCGTGTCTCCCAGCAGGACGGTCTCCAGCTCGGCGAGGTCGGCGTACTCGGCAGTCGATGCGAGATCAACGAACGAGACGGTGTAGCTCGCGGCAGGCGTATCGACGTGGTTGGTGGTGAACTCGGTCTTAGCGGCTTGACGCAGAAGGGCGTGTGCTTGCGGCAGAGGTACTTCGTCCTCGCGGGGGTTATCTGCGTCGGCGATCGCTTTGATGTCCGGGTAGCGCATCACCTTGATATGCGGGATCGCGTAGGCATTCAGGTGTGGTGAGTCGACGTAGAGCTCGGGCAGGGTGATCCCATCAAACCCGACCGGCACGATCCGGGTGACCACGCTCGTCAGATCGATGGTCGAGGTGTAACCAGTGAGGTTCTTGCGATCGCGGATCACGACCCCACGATCTGCGCCGCGTGTGGCGGCGTGGTGGATGTGCCAGTTATCGCGCGTGAGCTCTCCGGCCCACCGGGAAGCGAACGTGTTATCCGACCCCTGGTCCATGATCGCGGCGGCAAGGTTCATCCGCACCACGCGCGCAGAGGCCCTGGTGGCCGTATCGGAGCTGGTCGCGGTGAACCGGTGCGGCGTGGTCGCAGACCTAAGGAGCTGATCGAGGGCTGCCTTGGGGGTTTTGTTGACCACGAAGGTGTCGGCGATGAAGTTGCCTGCCAGGTCGTAGAACAGATGGAAGGCGGTGACCTCCAACAGCCCGTCCAGGCTCGTTGTGACCTCGTGGATACGAAACCCTTGCCGGATGGTGGTGCCGGGAACAGGGGCTGCGATGATCGCCTCGACTACCAGCTTTGAGGCCAGCGGCCCATCGGCTGGATAGGTGACGGTCAGCTGGTAGGCTCCGCCGAGTTCCTCAACGACCCGGGCGTCGATCAGTTCAGGGTCGAGGACACCCTCGCCGGTGGCGGTGAACGTGGTGGCAGTCGGGGCATGCACGGTGAGCATCGGTGGTGTTCCTTTCGCAGACGTGCACCCGCAGCCAAAGAAACGGCTACGGGCGCACTGGGAGCAAAGAGATGGGCCGGGTTAGGGGTTTCGCCAGTTCCCGGTGATCTCGACTTTGGAGATGCCACTACCCAAAGTGACCCGGTTGACCCCTGGAGTAAGGATCGGGAACGTGCCGGTCAGCGCGTCGGTTTGCACCCGGCCTGCCACGTGCGCGACAAGCCGCGCCGAGTCCAGGGTGATCTGCCCTGCCGGTGACTGAACGCGATAGGCGGCCCCGTTGATCGTCAGCGTCAACGCCCCGGTGCCCCTGATCGTGATGATCGGTGCCGCATCCACCAGGCCAGGGTTGGTGATCTGCCCGGAGGCGGTGAGCGTGTGGGTGGTCAGCCCAGAATCCAGGTAGCTAAACGGCTCGCACACCAGGTGCGCCTCGAAGAATCCCCACGAGGACATGTCCGCGCGCAGTGGGCTAATGGAGGCGTGTTTGATCTTGTGGAACGCCCCGGGCTGGTGGGACAGGTGAATGGTCGCCGCCCGGGTCAGCGCCAGTGCGGCTTTGTGGTAGGCGGCCAGGCTGCCTGTGATCGCGAGCGGCAACGTGATCGACGTGTCATGCCAGCCGCCCAGGCGGGTCAGCGTCCCGGCTCTGCCCGCCACCTCAATATCGTCTGTGACCCGCTCGGCGACAGGTAGGTCGACCGGGCCGGTGAGCCGCAGGCCCAGCGACGTTGAGGACACTGTCTTGTCGAGAGTGAAACCATGCATCAGACACCTCCTCCTGTAGCGAGCACCGTGTGGTGGGAGTTGATACGAGCCAACTGGCGGTTGATGCCGGGAGCGAGTTTGCCCACCAGCGCGCCGTCGTTGAGCACGACCTTGATGTCCATGGCCTCCAGCAGTGCCCGGGCGGTCTGGTCGACGATGCCCGCCACCTCTCCTGCGCGCCCTTCCTCCTGGCCGACAGCGCTGTGGCTGGTGGTTGCAAGCGGTGGTTGCAGGTGGGTTGGGGTCAGATCGACCGGCTCCAGGCTGGTGGTGATCGGCACGTCGATACCGCTGGTGAGCTCGCTCATGGCCTTAAGGGTGTCTGCGGCGACGTCCTCGGCGGCTGCGACTGCGCGGTTTCCGGTGTCTTCGATACCTCCGGCCAGGCCTCTGGTGAGCATGTCACCGACCCACGCCATTTCCTTGGACGGCGAGTTGATGCCGAAGAAGCCGGTGATGCCATCCCAAATGTCAGAACACCAGCTTGTAACCCTGTCCCAGAGCCAGCCTGCCAGCGACTGGATGCCGTTCCACAAGCCCCGCACGAGGTCCGCGCCAGCAGAGGCCATCTGGCCGACCCCTTGACCGACCGCGCCCACGATCCCGGTGATGATCTGAGGGATCGCCGCCACGATGGTCGAGATGATCTGCGGCAGGTTCGTAATCAACGCGGTCAACAGCTCGACACCCGCCATGACCAGTTGCGGAATCGCCCCACCGATCGCCGAGACGATCGCTGCGATAATCTGCGGCAGCGCCCCAATCAAGGCGGTGAGTAGTTTGACGCCAGCCTCGATGAGCTGCGGCAGGGCCGACAGCAGCGTGGTGATGATGCCGGTGATGATTTGTGGCAGCACCGTCACGATCGCGGTGATGATCTCCGGGAGCGCGTCGACCAAGGAGGTCAACAACGCGATACCGGTCTCGATGATCTGCGGGATCGCCCCGATGAGGAACTCCACGATCGAGGTGATGATCTGCGGCAGCGCCTCAATGAGCACCGGGATCGCCTCCAGCAGGCCCTGGGCGAGCCCCAAAATGAGCTGCAACGCGGCATCCAGGATCATTGGCAGCGCATCGACCAGCCCTTGGACCAGGGCGACAATCATCTCCACGGCCGCCGGGATGAGCTCCGGGAGTGCCTCACCGATACCGGTGACCAAGGTGGCGATGATCTGCAGGGCTGCTTCCAACAGTGACGGCAGCGCCTCGATGATCGCCTCGACTAGTGCGACGACGAGCATCACCGCTGTCTCGGCCACCGACGGCAACACCTCGATGATGCCTTCCAGCAGGGCGGTCAGGATCGACATGCCGGTCTCGACGACCATCGGCAGCTGCTCGGCGATGAACGCGAGTGCTTCTTGCAGGATCTCGCCGAGCTTGTCGATCAACGCCGGGGCTCCGCCCTGCTCGAAGGCTGCCGTGAGCTCATCGATCCACCCGTTGACCATCGGCATGACCGTGCCAGCCAGCGCGTCGGTCAAACCTTGGGCGAGCAGGCCCTTGAGGTTGTCGATGCCGTCGCGCATGGTAGAGAGCTGTCCGGTGAAGGTTTTCGACTGGGCTTCCATCGCCCCGTGGAAACGGCCGCCTTCCTCGGTTGCCGAAGCGAACGCGTCAGCGACCATGTCCGCGCTGATCGCGCCCTTGGCCATCTCCTCTTTCAGCTCGCCGATGGACTTGCCCGTCTTGCGGGAGATCTCCTCCAGCGGGTTGAACCCGGCGTTGATCATCTGGTTGAGGTCCTGGCCAGTCAGCTTGCCTGTCGAGGACATCTGGGCGAACGCCAACGTCAGTGACTCCATCTTCTGCGCGTCACCTTGGGAGATATCACCGAGCTGGCCTAGTCTGCGGGTAGCTTCGTCGGCGCTGATACCGAACGCCATCAGGGTTTGGGTGTTCTTCGCCAAATCCTCCATGCCGAACGGGGTCTTCGCGGCCTGGGTTTTCAGGTCGTTGACCAGCTGTTGGGCTTTTGCCTGATCGCCGAGCATCGTGGTGAAGCTGGTGGTGTACTGCTCCATGCGGGCGTTGTACTCCACCCCGTCCTTCAACGCATCGGCCATACCCCGGCCGATACTCGTGATCGCCTTGCCGATGCCCTTGACACCAGCGACGATCGCCTCGGCGGCCAGGTTCGCTTTGAGCACGTCCCCGAAGATCCGGGTCTTATCCCCGGTGTCGTCCATCTCGTCGCCGAGATCATCGACCGCGTCCTCCAAATGCCCGGCATCCTTGGCAGCGTCTTTCGCATCATCGCCTGCACCGTCGGCCTCGTCACCGAACTCGCCGAGCGCATCATTGTTGGCCTTTAGCTCTTTTTCCAGCTCGTTGAGCTCGGCACCGGCGTTGTTGAGCTGGATCTGCCAGTTTTTCGTGCGCGAATCGTTCTCCCCGAACGACGCGGCCGAGTTCTCCAGCGCGGCCTTGAGTGTTTCGATCTTGGCCTTTTGGGTCTCGATCTCTTTGGTCAGCACCTGGTTGCGGGAGGCCAGCGCCTGGGTGGACTTGTCGTTCTTGTCGAACTGGGAGGCCACCAGTTTCATCTCCGAGCCCAGCACCCGCATCTCACGGTTGATGTCGGTGATGGCCCGCTTGAACTCGCGTTCACCTTCCAGACCGATCTTGAGACCAAACGATGAGTCAGCCATGAGGATTCACCTGCCTGTCAGTGGGGTTAGATCCCGGGCGGGATGATGTCGTCGATGAACCACACCCGTGCTGGTTTCGCTCGTCCTGTCTCGATCCGCCAGCAGTCCACCAGGTCAAGGAGCTCACCAAAGACCATCAGGCCCACCTCGTCTTGTCTCAGGCCGAGGTGGGCTAAACCGATGTAGGTCAGGCGGGTGAACACTGCCCGGTCGGATTCGACTATCCGTCCGCTGCCGGGCTCACTTTTGGGGCTGGCTCGGTGAGGATGTCGCGGCGGGTGCCTCGCTGCAGTGCCTCAGCGATCGCACCCCGGTAGTCGGCGATATCGGCAGGAACCGTCAGCAGCTCCACCTCGTCCTCCGTCAACTGCGGGCGCGGGTTGTCGCGGTGGGTGAGGTTGTGGATCTGCACTGACTGGTTGGCCAGTAGCGTGATCAGCCAGATCACCTCGGTCAGTGTCTGGCCGAGGTCCTCGGAGGTCTCCAACGCGGCTCCGAGCTTGTCCAGCCCGCCGTAGCGCTCGGCGATCAGCCGGGTGGCCTTGGTGGTGAGCACCAGCTCGTACTCGCTCCCACCAATCGTCACGGTCGCACTGCGCCCGGCAACATCAATCGAGGATGTGTTTGTCATGAGCGGGCTCCTTTACTTGCCGGGGCTGGTGGCGGCGGGCTCGTAGACGGACTGGTACCAGCCGGTGATGATCTCGGCCTTGACCTTGGGGTCGCCTTCGGTGGCTTCGGCTTTCCACGGGTGGCGGCCCTTCGCGTCTGGCTTGTTGCGGCGCAGGATCGTGCCCTCGATGCTCGGGGTGGAGAACGTGATCGAGTCGGCCTTGGTGGCAAGCGTGGTGCTTGGCAGGGCGAACTTGACGCGGTAGAGCCAGAAGTACTGGAAGGTGCCGTTGGAGCGGGCGGCACGGAACCCGATCGCTACCGGTGTGCCGCCGTCTTCCGAGGACGAGATGAGCACCCCGTTGGCATCCAGGGTGGCACCGGTCAGTGCCGCTGCGGCTTCTGCTCCTAGGTCGTCCACGCCGAGGGTGAGCGTGCCGGATTTGAATTCCTTGACGATCTCGCTGGGCCCATCGTCGGCATACAAGATCGCCTCGGCGACCTCGACGGAGAGTTCCGCTGAGATCGCTTTGGCCAGTGGCTTCGGGCTGGCGTAGGTTTCCTCGCCGGTGGTGGGGTTTTCGGTGATCGTGGCGTAGTAGAGCTTGTCAAGACCAATCGTGGCCATGGGTGATTCGTCCTTTCGTTAAAACGGGTGGTGGCAGCTGATATCGAAGCTGTAGTGGTGGTAGCCCGTATCGTCCTCGAAGCCGATGTAGCGTCTGGCGGTCACCACCAGCCCCGCGTCGACGAGCGCGTGGGTGAGCGTGTCTCGCCAGGTCAGGTAGTTGCCAGTTGTGAACAGGCCGAGGCGGACTTCTTCGACTTCGACGCTCGGGGTGTTGTCGGCGAACACCTCCAGCGTGTCGCCGATCGGGGTGGCCACCAGATAGGTATCCGGTGCGGGCGAGGCGCTAAACAGGCTCACCGCGATCGGCAGATCAAGCCGGTCAGCGACCGTGGTGAGGGTTTCCAAAAGCGGGATGGTCATGGTGTGATCCCGTCGAGCTTGGCTTTAAGCACGGTTTTCATCGCCTCCACCGCGCCCCGTCTGGTCTGGGAGCGTGTCGGTGCCAGGAACGGGCGTGCGGGCTGGTTGCTCCTGCCGTGCTCAAGCACGTTGGCGATGAGCGCGTTCGACCTGCCATCGCGGCGGTTCTCGGCGAAACCGACCTTGACGTTGTGATCGCCTCGTGAGTTGACCTTCACGCTCGTGACACCCAGGGCCCCGAGGAGCTGGCCGGTTGAGCGCGACGGCGTGGTGGTCGCCTGCCCGATCGCGGCGGCGAGGTTGGCTCGCATGCGTGGTTCGACCACGTTCGCGCCAGCTGTCAGAACTTCGTCGGCTGCAGTGTCCAGCAGGCGTGAGGTGGCCTCGAGTGCGTCTATGTACTTATTGGGGAGTCGGATCTGGACGCGCGCCATGATGGGCTCCTTCCGGTTGCAGACGGTGGGCAAGGATCTCGATGTAGCCGCCGATGGGCTCGACGGTGTCGATGACGTAGCGGCCATCGCAAGCTGTGATCTGCATGACCTCTGAGACGGTGAGCCCGGGGATGGTGCGGATGCGGAACAAGACGGTTGCATGCGTGTAGGCCGCACGGTTCACCCACGCTGAGCTGGCGTGCCGGACCTCTCGGTAGGCGCGCACCGAGGCGACCACCTGCTCGGCGCTAGCGGTAAAACCCGCAGCGTCCCTTCGGGCCACGGGGGTGATGAGGTCGATGGTTTCTCGCATACTGCCAATGCCTGCCATGGGTTAGACCTTCCATTCGCGCTCAAGGCGCAGCAGCGTGTTCACCGCGCCCCACATGGCCTTGGCGGCATCGGGTTTGTCGGACCAGAACCCGGCCGTAGACCCGTCACGCGACTCGTAGAAGTGACTGGCGAGCATCACGATCGCCTGCCGGGTCGAACCGGGCATCTCGTGGGCCTCGTAGTAGTCCTCAGGCAAGTGCTGGTAGGCGGTGGCATAGGAGGTGGCAGCTACCACCAGGTTGGCGATGAGCTCGTCATCCTCGTCGTGGGCGAGGATGAGGTTGGCTTTGACCTGGTCGATGAGCTGGTGGTTCATGGCTGCCACCTCCTATTCGTTGCGTGGGGGTTTTAGGCTCCGGCCTTCTGGGTGAGGATCTTGACGGCCTCGGGCAGGACGAGCTTGCCGTCCAGGCGCTGGGAGGCGAGGAAACCGACCTGGCCGGAGGTGGCGAACAGTTCGTTCAGCCGCTTGAACGAGCGTCCCTGCCGGTCAGCGATCCAGTAGTAGGACAGGTCACCGAACGCCACGGTCTTCGCGCCCGCCTTGATCTCAGGGACAAACGTGGAGGTGTGCACCGGCTTGCCCAGGATCATGTCCGGGGCACCAACCGTGAGCGCTGGCTGCCACAGGTACTGGCCCTGGTTGTCCTTGAGCTTGCGCACGGTCTTGACGGTGGCATCGTTCATCAGCCACACCGCCCGGGCCCGATACGGGGCGCGCAGGCTGTAGTGCAGGTCGATGAGCTCATCGGCGGTAATGTCTGTGGCCTTCGCGGTGGTCACATCCGAGATGCCACCACCGGTGGTGTCGAAGATGCCGGTCGGCTTGCCCTTGCCGTCACCGACAAGGAAAGCCTCCTCTTCGGCGGCACCGATGCGGCGGGCGAACTCGGCGGCGAGGTAGGCCTCGACGTCGAAGACCGAATCGCCGAGCAGTTCCTCGCTGATCTTGAGGAACGTGCCGAGCTTGAACGCCGAGAGGGTGATCTGGGAGAAGGTCTCGTCGGATTCGGTGTAGGGCTTGCCCTCATCGAGCCACCCGGCACTGCCGTGGGTGGAGACGACCGGGATCTTGCGGTCCCCGCTGGTGGTCTGGATGACGTTGGCAAGCCCTCGCATGATGTTCTGGTCGGCGAGCGACTGCACGAGGGTGTGCTCGAACTCGTCCGGGACGAGGTAGCCGCCCTCGGAATCGACCCCCTCGGACAGGGCGTTGCGCACCTCCATGGGAGAGGCGTTGAGCCGCATCGCATCCCAGAAGGCGCGCTTGTAGGAGGCGGTGGCGCGGCCGGTCTTGGGTTCGCTCTCCTCGCCGGTCTGGCCGGGCATCGAGGTCAGCGGCGTATTCGTGGCGCGGGCCAGATCAGCGTCTAGGCGCTGGGCGCGCTCGGCGCGAGCGATCTCGGCGCTCAGCCGTTCAATGTCGGCTTCCATGCGGGCGTAGGTCTGGTCGTCCTCGGCGGAGAGGCAGCCGGTGGTGGTGTCGCGGCGCTCGTCGAGGAAGGCCTTGGCCTTCTCCCAGGTGTCGGCGCGGCGGGTACGCAGGTCAGAAATCGTGATCGTGGACATGGGAAAGGGTTCTCCTTGCTTGTTAGTGGGTGTGATTGACCAGGGCGGCGTACAGGTCCACCACCCGACGACCCGTGAGCCGTACGGGCGCTGGGGTTGGTGGCTGGGTGGCTGGTGGCGTGTCGGTCAGGTGCGCGACGAGGCGCTGCTCGGCGGGCTTTCGGGCAAAACACACCCCGCTGGCGGTATCGGCGAGCGGGGCTGGGTTTCCGGTCTTCGGCGGCCACGGTGGCTTCGTGTCCGGCCCCTCATCGTCGTCCTCATCGGGGTCGGTGACCTTCGGGGCGTTGCCGGTGAGGTAGCCGTCGGCAAAACCCATCGCGATGGCAGCACGCGCGTCCATCCAGGTCTCTTGATCCATCAGGCGAGCGAGCTTGGCCCGGCTCATCCCGGTTTTCAGCTCGTAGGCGTTGATGATGGATTCTTTGACCGCTGCGAGCATGTCGATGGCACGGCCCAGCTCATCGGCGTCACCGACGGCGAGGGTGGCGGGGTTGTGGATCATGAGCATCGACACCGGGCTCATCGCCACGACTTCACCTGCCATGGCGATCACGCTGGCGGCACTGGCCGCGATCCCGTCGATGCACACCCGCACGTGTCCGGGATAGTCGAGGAGCATGTTGTAGATCTGGGCTGCCGCGACGACGTCGCCGCCGGGGCTGTTGATCCACACCGTCACATCACCGGAACCTGCCGCCAGCTCGGAGGCGAACAGGGCCGGGGTGATGTCGTCGTCAAACCATGACTCCTCAGCGATCACCCCGTTGATACGCAAAACCCGGCTGGTATCGCTACCCGCCGGGTCAGATGTGTCGGGAGCGGGTGGCTCCCAGTTCCAGAACCGTCTCACCGGCTCCTCCTTTCAACTCTGTGTTCAGTTGGTGGCCCGCCAGGAGGCGAACCGCCTTCTGACGGCTCCAACCCCGCTGGTTCTTCCTGCCCCTTGGTGGCGTAGGCCCCGGCCATGGATAGCGGCAGCATGTTGCCGTTGACCAGGTACACGTCGCCACCATCAGCGACAGCGATACGGTCAAGGTTTTCCAGGGCGCGGATGTCGTTCGCGCTCATCCACCCGTTCTGGCGTGCTACCGCGTAGCCGTTCATGCGCGAGACGTAGTCGCCGCGCAGCAGACCTTCAAGGTTGAACTTCACGAACACGCTCGGCTTCTCACGCGGGCTCAGCAGCGTCTTGGTCAGGGCTTGTTCCCAGCGGATGACCCACGGGTCGAGCGTGTATTTCACGAACTCCAACGACTGCTGCTCAATATTGCTGAAGCTCGATTTTTCGAGGTCTCCCACCATGTGCGGTGGGATGCGGAAGATCCGGGCGATCTCGTTGATCTGAAACTTCCTGGTCTCCAAGAACTGCGCCTGCTCCGGGGAGACGGAGATGGGCGTGTACTTCATGCCCTCTTCCAACACCGCGACCTTGTTGGCGTTGCGGGCCCCACCAAAAGTTTGCTGCCAAGACTCACGCACCCGAGACGGGTCCTTGATCGTGCCCGGATGCTCCAACACCCCACCGGGGGCAGCCCCGTTAGCGAAGAAACTCGCGCCGTAATCCTCAGTGGCCATGGCCATACCGATCGCGTTCTTCGCCATCGCAATCGGGCTATAGCCCACCAGCCCATCAAACCCGAGCCCAGGAATATGCAGCACGTCAGCAGGCGAAAGCCGGATGCGAGACCACTGGCCAGCGGGTTCGTCGCTGATGGCCTGGTACTCGTAGTAGAGCCTGCCCGCATCATCCCTGCCGACGCTCATCCGGTTGGGCATGAGCGGATAGAGGCCGATGACCTCGTCGAGGCCGTTGCGGATGACCTGCGCGTAGGCGTTGCCCCACAACAGCAGATGCGTCATCAGCGTCTCGCGGAAGACGAAGCTGGTCATCTCCGGGTTCGGCTCATCGTGAAGAAGCCGATACAAGCCATGATCGGTGGCTTTGACTTTCGATCCGTCCGACTCGATGCGATACACATGCAGCGGCAAACCAGCGATAGCTTCAGCCAAAATCCGCACACACGAATAGACCGCAGTCATCTGCATCGCTGAGCGTTCGGTGACCGTGCGCCCGGAGCTGGTGGGCCCGAACAAGAAGCTGTAGCTCGAGGACAGCTGGTGGTTGGACACCTGCCGGGGATTGGGTCTGAGCCAGTCGAAAAGTCCCACAGGGGCCTCCTTTACGTTGTCGAAGCGTTAGAGGACGAGCAGCCCGCGCGAGTCGTACACCGACGTGCCCGCGTGGGCGCTGCCGCCTCGGATCGCGCGGTCCAGCGCCATGATGGTGGCCACGACCCCGTCGATCTTCTCGGTGGACTTCTGCTTGTCGGGTTTGATGTTTCCTGCCGGGTCGGTGCGTACATGAATGTTGTCGACCATCCAAGAAAGCACCGGGTGGCCCCCGTGGGCGAGGCGTCCTTCGAGTGCGAGCTTCATCAGCTCCTTGCTCGGTGGGCTCATGTCCTTGAATCCCTGCCCGAAGGGCACGACGGTGAAACCGGCATCGTCGAGGTTTTGGCTCATCTGCACCGCGCCCCACCGGTCGAAGGCGATCTCGCGGATATCGAACCTCTCACCGAGTTGTTCGATGAGGTGCTCGATGTGGGCGTAGTGGACGACGTTGCCTTCCGTGGTCTCCAAGAAGCCCTGGCTGTGCCACAGGTCGTAGGGCACGTGATCACGCGCCACCCGAAGCGACAGGTTGTCCTCCGGTATCCAAAACCACGGGGCGATCCGGTACTTCTCGTCATCCCCGTAGGGCGGGAATACCAGCACGAACGCGGTGATATCCGTCGTGGAGGCCAAGTCCAGCCCTCCGTAGCAGGGCCTACCCTCCAGCTCGTCCAAGTCCACCGGGTCGACGCATGCGTCCCAGATGTGCATGGGCATCCACCGCACCGACTGTTTCACCCATTGGTTGAGGCGAAGCTGGCGAAACGAGTTCTCCTCGGCGGGGTTCTGGCGAGCCGAGTTGCACGCCGCCCGCACCTTCTCCACCGGCACAGTGACCCCAAGCGAAGGATTGGCCTTGTGCCAGACATCTTCGCTTGTCCAGTCATCGTCCACATCAGCGCCGTAGATCACCGGGTAGAACGTGGGGTCGTGTTTCTTGCCCGCCAGGATGTCGCGCGCTTTTTGGTGCTGCTCGTAGCAGATGCTGTGGGTGTCAGTACCTGCGGTGGTGATGAGGAAATACAGCGGCTGGGTGCGCGCATCACCCGAACCCTTGGTCATCACGTCAAACAACGCGCGGTTGGGTTGAGTGTGCAGCTCGTCGAAGACGACCCCGGAGATGTTGAACCCGTGCTTGGAGTACGCCTCAGCCGAGAGCACCTGGTAGAAGCTGTTGGTCGGCTTGTAGATGATCCGCTTCTGACTGCTGAGGATTTTCACCCGCTTCGACAGGGCCGGTGATTGGCGGATCATGTCGGCGGCGACCTCGAAGACGATGCTGGCTTGCTGCCGGTCGGCCGCGCACCCGTACACCTCGGCGGCTTGCTCCCCGTCCCCGCACGTCAGCAGCAGCGCGATCGCAGCAGCCAGCTCGGACTTGCCCTGCTTCTTGGGGATCTCCACATAGGCGGTGGTGAACTGCCGGTAGCCGTCGGGCTTGATGGTGCCGAACAGGTCACGCACGATCTGTTCCTGCCAGCCCAGCAGCGTGAACGGTGTGCCTGCCCAGCGGCCTTTAGTGTGGCGCAGCGCCTGAATGAATGCGACAGCGAAATCAGCTTTGCGCTGGTTGTAGGTGGAGCCGTCTGCCATGAACCTGGTCGGCTGATACGTGCTCGTCATCGTGGCGGCAGCTCCTTCCTCGGGGTATAAGAAAAGCCCCAACCGTGTGGGGCGAAACGGAGAGTGTGGGGCAAGTCCCGATCCGTTGGAGGGTCGGGACGGTGCGAGGGGTTAGCAGTAGGTGGCGCGGAAGTTGGCGACCACCTGGTCGGTGTCGAAGCCGCCGTAGCGCCAATCGGACAGGCCGCGCTGCCTGGCCAGGGCGATGATCTGATCGGCTTTGGTGTAGTGCCAGCCGATGCGGCTGAGCGTGTGGACCGGGATCTTCTCAGCCCCGACCTCCTCGGCGAGCTCGTCGAGGACGCTGAAGGGGATCTCGGCGGCAGCCTGGATCTCACCGTGCGGGGCGGCGTCGGCGGGGATCTCCAGGTGGTTGGTGACCAGCTCCCGGGTGGCGTCCATCGGGTGTCCTCCTTGGCCTTGGTGGGGTGTGGGTTAGATCTGGGTCAGGGCCCAGGCGATGGCGTGCCCGGCGTCTGCGAAAAGGTGGTCGGCCTCGGAGATGAGCTCCAGGGCGCATTCGCTGCGGCCGCGCGCGTTCGGGCCGAAGCCGTCGATCGGGGCTTCGGTGAGGCGGTAGACCTGGGCGCTGTTGCCGTAGCCGTCTTTCTTGGTCCAGGTCGCGAAGGTGGCCAGCGTGTAGTCGCCGTGTGCGAGGATCGCCCCGTAGGAGTCGACGCGCATCTGCAGGGCTTCGGTGGTGAGCTTCTCGGTGGTGTTCATGGCTGTTGTCATTTCCTGAGGTGGTGTTCTTTTGTCATGTACATACAGCCATAGGTGCGGGCACTTATCCAGTCGTATTTGCCCAGATCAGGCACTATTTTTTGGGATCTACAGCACTCGGAAAAACCGTGGAGAAACAAGGCTTGTGACGAGGGAAACCCCGCTCGAGGCAGGGTTTCCGGGTGCCAGCAGGTCAGGCGTTGCGGGTGATGCTGCAGTTCACCAGGTCGCGGGCGTTCAGGGGTGCCAGTTCGCTGACCATGGCGATGGCGCGTCGATAGCCGTCGGTGACCTTTTCGATCTCTTCCGGGTCGAGGGAGCCGTATGAGGTGGTTTGGATCGTCCACTGGCCGGTCTGCCAATCCCGGTACAAGGGCGGGGTGTACGGCATGCGGGCTGCGGGGCGGATCTCGATCGCGAGGTCGTCTGTGGTGTCGATGGTGACGATGGTGTAGGCGAGCCGGTTCGCATTCTCGACCAGGCGCTGGGTGGTTTCCTCTTCGATGCTCATCTTTGCCTGGGTGTTCATGGCTGTGTCCTTCCCTGAGGTGGTGTGCTTTCGGTATGTACATACAGCCATACGTTTTGCCGCATATCCAGTCATTGTTTGCCCTGATGAGCTGCTATTTTTCGGGTTTTTCGGTGGGTAGGGTTTCCCAGGAGTCCTCGCCCGGGATGAGCCCCAGATTCGATCCGGTGTCCCAGTCGACGTGGACGGTGCCGAGGTCGTCGACGAACGCCACGGTGCCAAGCACACCGGGGCGCAGCGTCGTGTACGGGTAGCTGGTGGCGATCAGGCGCACCCGCTGGCCGGGAGTCATGGCCGGTTCTCCTTCCTGCTTGTCGGGGTGCGCCAGGCGGCGTCTCCTTCCAGGCCTGCCAGCAGGATGCGGCGTGCCTGCTTGTGTTCGGGGCCGATGAAGCCCAGGGAGAGCAGGAAGCAGCGCATCGTGTACTTGTCATTGCCCGGTGCAGGCGGTGTGGATCGGATCCGGGTTGCCTCCTGGGCGCGTTGGCAGAGCCTGGCCACAAGTGGGATCACCGCCTCGCGTGCCGTCTCCGGCGTAATCGACTCACACCACGGGAACGAGACCGTCTGGTCATCGTTGAACTCGACGGGTGTGGCCGGGATGCCCAGGGCTTTGGCGATCAGTGGCCCTTTAGCCGCTAGGAGTGCTTCGAGGTTGGCGCGTGTGCGCTCACTCCACCCGGTGGTGGGCATCGTGACCGTTAACGCCACCTCGCCCGGGTCGGCGGTTTCAAAGCCCGCCTTGTAGGCGGCCTCGAGCACGGCCTGCGCCTCGATGCCATCTGGTAGGTAGAGGGTCCAGTCCCGATCCAGCGTGGCGTCTGCGATCTGGTAGGCAAAGGAGGGCGTGCCCAGGTAGGTGGCCTTGACGCCAAGGTGATTGGCGAGAAGCTGGGCGAGCTTTTCCCTGCCCGTTTTGTGCGGGGTGAAGGCGAGGATGCTCATGCCACGACCTCCTGCTCGAACCAGGCGGCCACCATGCTGAGGAAACGCGTCGGGTCACACTCGATCACGCGTACCACCAGCTGGTAGCCAAGTGCTGTGGCAACCCGCAGGGTTTCCTCGGGGTCGTAGACGTTGACTCCGGCTGCGATGAGCTCGCTGATTTCGATGTGTAATTCACTCATGACCAGTCCTTTTCGCTCGGTTCCCCGGATGTGGGGGTGTTTTCGGTCATGTACATACAGCCATACGTTTTTCCGCTTATCCAGTCGTTTTTGCCCTCATCAACGGCTCATTTTCACGCCCCTGTTGTCCCTGCATATTGCGGGGTTTTATTCGCGGTCGCGGTCGACCTGTTTGACCAGATCCAGGTAGGCGTATTGGGTGTCGCCTCGCTGGCAGGTGATCCCGGCTGCGTCCCCGGTCGCCTCGGCGTAGCGGCGCAGGATCACCGAGGCGTACTTCTCGTCGAGCTCCATGAGGTAGGCGATGCGGTCGGTCTGCTCGGCTGCCATCAAGGTCGAACCGCTGCCAGCGAAGGTATCGAGGATGATCGCGTTTGCCTGGGTGGAGTTGCGGATCGGATAGGCCAGCAGATCCAGCGGCTTAGACGTCGGGTGGTCACTGTTTTTGCGGGGCTTGGCGAAGTTCCAGATCGTGGTCTGTTTCCGGTCAGCGAACCACTTGTGCTTGGTTCCCTGCTTCCACCCGTAGAGCACCGGTTCGTGCTGCCACTGGTACGGTGAGCGTCCCAGCACGAGGGAGTCTTTGACCCAGATGCAGCAGCCGGAGAGTTTGAACCCGGCGTCGATGAACGCCTTGCGGAAGTTCAGCCCTTCGGTGTCGGCGTGGAACACATACGCAGACCCGCCCTTGTCGAGAACACCTGCCATGTTGGTAAACGCGGCGAGCAGGAACTCATAGAAGGAGTCGGCCTTCATCGCATCGTTCTTGATCGTGAGCCCATCGGAAGACTCGAAGGCCACGTTGTAGGGCGGGTCGGTGAGCACCAGGTTCGCGCTCTTGCCGTCCATAAGCACCGCGACATCACCGGGGTTGGTAGCGTCCCCGCAGACGAGCCGGTGCCTGCCGATAGTCCAGATGTCCCCGCGCTGGACGAAGGATGCGGCCTCGAGAGCGGCGGTGAGATCGAAGCCGTCATCGGTGACCTCGTCATCGTCGAGGGAACCAATCATCGCCTGGATTTCGTCATCGTCGAAGCCGGTGAGCTCGGCATCAAAGTCGGCCGCGTCCAGGTCGGCGATGAGCAGGGCCAGCTTGGATTCATCCCAGTCGCCGCTGATCTTGTTCAATGCGACGTTGAGCGCCTTCTCGCGGGTCTCGTCCAGTTCGACGACCACGCAGTCAACATCGGTGTGGCCGAGGTCGGCGAGTACTTTCAGGCGCTGGTGGCCGCCGACGACGTGGCCGGTGGTGTGGTTGTAGATCACTGGCTCGACGTAACCGAACTCGGTGAGGCTGCGCTTGAGCTTGTCGTATTCTGGATCTCCTGGTTTTAGGTCCTTACGCGGGTTGTAGTCGGCGGGCTTGAGCTCACTGATGGGTAGCTGCTTGATGAGCACGGCGGATCACCTCCGTGGTGAGCTTGTCGGTAAACGGCAGCGTCCATTCCCACTCGCTCAGGCCATGGCCCATGTGCCCGTAGGTGGAAAGCTTCGCGTAGATGGGGGCTCTAAGGCCGAGGCGTTCGATGATCGCGGCCGGGCGCAGCGGGAAGATCGCCTGGGCGGCGTCGGTGAGCAGCCAGTCCGGGTGCTGACCGGTGCCGAAGGTGTCGATGTGGAACGCGACCGGGTCAGCCTTACCGATTGCATAGGAGATAGCGACGTGGCATTCTTCGGCCAGGCGCGCATCCACCACGGTTTTCGCGATCAGGCGAGCTATGTACGCGCCCGTCCGGTCGACCTTGGAGGGGTCCTTCCCCGAGAACGCGCCACCGCCGTGCGGGCCGAGCCCACCGTAGGTATCGACCATAAGCTTGCGTCCGGTCAGCCCGGTATCAGCGGTGGGGCCGCCGGTGACGAACCGCCCGGACGGGTTGACCAACACGCGCTCAGCCGTGGCACCGGGCAGGTGCTCCTCGATGGCGGGAGCAACGATCAGCGTGCGCACCTCGCGTTCAAGCGCCTCGGGGTCTTTGTTCGCATCGTGTTGGATGGAAACGATCACGGTGTCGATGCCGATCGGGGTGCCCAGCTCGTCGTAGACCACACTGACTTGGGATTTGCCGTCGGGTCCGATCCCACGGATGGTGCCGTCGGTGCGGGCTGTATCGAGGCGGCGGCAGATCTCGTGGGCGAGCACGAGCGGCAGTGGCAGGCGCTGGGTCGTTTCGTTCGTGGCGTACCCGTAGACGGTGCCCTGGTCGCCCGCCCCGAGGCTCGCATACGCCGACTCGTCACCGGCACGGGCCTCGATGGAGGTGGTGACACCTGCGCTGATGTCGGCGGATTGGCGGTGCACCCACACGTAGATGAGGAACCGGTTCGGGTTGTACCCGGCCTGGCGCAGCGCCTCCCGTGTGGAGGCGCGCAGACGGGGCCGGATGGTGGTGGTGATCTCGCCGGTGACGATGATGCGCCTGCCGGTTGCCATGACCTCAACGGCCACGCGTGCCGTCGGGTCGAGGGTGAGGATGTCATCGAGGATGTGGTCTGCGATGAGGTCGCACAGCTTGTCGGGGTGGCCGATACACACAGATTCAGCACTTCGCACTACAGACACGCGAGGGCTCCTTTCACAAAAGCGAACAACAAGAAAGCCCGCCCGTGTGTCGGGCAGGCCAGAAACGAAACAAGGGGTCGCGGGGCGTTAGGAGGAGGCTTTGAGCAGCTGCTCCATGACCTCATCGCCTGGTGTGGTGCCGGAGTAGTCGGTGGTGCAGGTGGCGCGCACGATGTCGAAGATCTCGTACCAGTACACGTTGGCCTGCTTGCCGAACGACTGCGACATGGCCACGAACGGGCTGGCGATTGCAGCGCCCGTGGTGGGGTGTTTGCCGAGCAGACCGAACTTGGAAATCGCCTGCTCGCACTGGATGTAGCGGGCGAACGCCTGCGCGTACTGCTCAATCAAGCGTTTGGAGACGAACTCGGTACAGCCGCGTTCATCCAGCCAGCTCCACGTCTCCCGGTAGACCAAATCCGCGCCGAGTGGTTGGCCGTCGCGCTGCTCGGCAGAGAGGTATTCGCCGGGTTCTGGCATCGTCTCGCCTGCGAGCAGCGCGCCATCGCCGATGTCGGTGCCGTCCAGGTCGAACACATCGAGCTCGGCCGGTGTGGTGAGCCGGGTGGCGGGGCGCCCTGCGGCGAGCTTGTCGTTCAGCGCTTCGGGCTTCGCCCCGGCGCGGACCCTACGTCCGCCCCTGTTGGTGCCGTCTTTGGCCATGGCTTTGCCTCCTTGTCAGGGCGTCGTGCCCTGGTGTGGAGGGCGTGAGGGGTCAATACCCCGTTTGATTCGGCGGTTTTGCGCACGGTTGGCCCCGCCCGCTGAGGAGCGCGCCAGCTGTGGAGATCCGCTCGCCCCCACCCCTCGGCAAACGCGCCACGTCGCCTCGTGCCGGGCCAGCGGCCTCGAGGTCGGCACAGGTGAGGGTCGTCAGGTAGGCCGCGAGAGGCGGGCACACAGCGCGTTTAGTAGCTGTGGACCTGAGGGGCTTGCCGCCACCGGTCGCCATCGAGCGCGGACTGGCGCGAGTGGCACGGCTTGCACAGACTGCGCAGGTTCGACTCGTCATGGGTGCCGCCGTGTTCCAGCGGGATCACGTGGTGGACCTCAGCAACGGGCGTGTACCGGCCACGGGCCAGGCAGTCCTCGCACAACGGGTGGGCCTGCACGTAGGCCGCGCGGATCTTTCGCCACCGGTGGTCGTAGCGTCGGTTGATCTTCGGGTCGCGCTGGTACTTGCGGTAGCGGGTGTCCTCGGCGCGGGCGTGCTCGGGACAGAACCTGGCGTCGGTCAGCTCGGGACAACCGGGCTGGGAGCACGGGCGCTTGGGTTTGAAAGGCATCCGTCTCACCACCCTTGTCGTTCATGGCAACGACCCCCAGACGAACCGTGATGATTCGTCTGGGGGTCGGGACCTACTTTTCAACCACTTACAGCATGCGACAGGCACACCCTGAAAGTCATCCCCTCTTTGCGACACTCATGCGCGCCAATGCTTCAGTCTCTGCCGAACAAGAGACGGGCGAAACGGGCAAGGGCGCGCTGCTTCTTAGCGAAGGCCGTCTTGCGTTCGACGTAGAAGTGCTCGGCAACTTTGACGGCGGCGTCCTCGGCGGAGAGGTCGTCGAGGAAGAAGACCTCGAGGACCAGCCGGTCATCGTCGCTGAGGCTTTCCCAGGCCGGGTTGAACCAATCCATGTAGGCCTGCGCTTTTTGGTTGCGGGCTTTGAGCGCGTCGAGGTTGTCGAGGATCGAGCAGACTCTCGCTTCACCAGCGTGCGGGTTGTTGCCCCGTGGGAGGCCGTCGAATCGGGGTGAGCCGATTGAGGTCAGTGAGGCTTTGAGCTCGTCGGCGTACCCGTCGCCTTGCTGGAGAATGACAGCTTGGGTTGCGTAGTCCTGGAGGACGCCGATGGCGGCTTTGCGGTAGTCGAAGTAGTCCCAGATGGGGTGGTCGTTCATGAGTGAGCCTGCTTTCCCAGAGTTTTTGCGACCGCATTGATCAACGCAGCCTGTGTCGTGTCTTTGTTGTCCAGCGCGGCCAGCACCGCCTCATCGAGGGTGTCGGCTGCTGCCAGGTGGGTGATCGTCACCGGCTGGTCTTGGCCCTGGCGGTAGAGCCTCGCGTTGGTTTGCTGGTAGAGCTCCAGCGACCAGGTCAGGGAGAACCAGACCAGGAGGTTGCCGCCTTGCTGAAGGTTGAGCCCGTGCCCGGCGGAGGCCGGGTGGATCAGCGCCAGGGGAATCTCCCGGCTGTTCCATGCCTCGATGTCGGTACTGGTTGTGAGCTCGCGGGCCTGCGGGAGGCGTTCGGTGATCCGCTGCAGGTCGTGTTTGAACCAGTAGGCCACGAGTAGTGGCTGGCCGTTGGCTGCCTCCACGAGGTCTTCGAGCGCGTCGAGCTTGCGGTCATGCACCACCAGTGGCTGGCCGTCCTCGTCGTAGATCGCACCGGAGGCCAGCTGCAGCAGCTTGCCCGAGAGGGCTGCGGCGTTCGCGGCGTCGATGACCTGCCCGTCGAGGTCGAGCACCATCTCATCTCGCAACCGCTCGTAGGCTTTGCGCTCCTTGACGTCGAGGTCGACGAGCTTCGTGGTGACCGTCAGCTCAGGCAAGCGCAGGTAGTCGGTGGTGCGCATCGACAAGGTGATGTCGCTGATCGCCTCGTAGATCTCGCCCTCAGCACCGGGTGCGGGCTTGTAGGTGAAGATCTGCTGGCCGTTTCGCCGATCGGGCACGAACCAGCGGTTGCGGTAGTAGGTGATGAACCTGCCGAGGCGCTGGCCTTCATCTAGGAGTCGGAACTGCGCCCACAAGTCCATCAGCCCGTTGGCTGCGGGAGTGCCGGTGAGTCCCACGATCCGGGTGATGCGTGGTCGCACGGAGGCGAGTGCTTTGAACCGCTGCGCCCGGTGGTTCTTAAACGAGCTCAGCTCGTCGATGACGACCGTGTCGAACGGCCATGTGTTGCCGAGGTGGCGCACCAGCCAGGGCACGTTTTCGCGGTTGATGACGGTCACCATCGCCTCGGCGGCAAGGGCATCGAGCCGCTGGGCTTTGGACCCGACGGCGACGGCGATGGTGAGCCCGGCGAGGTGGTCCCATTTGGTGGCCTCGGCAGGCCAGGTGTCGCGGGCGACTCGCAGGGGTGCCACGATGAGGACCCGGCGGGCCTGGAAGGAGTCCAGCAGCAGATTCCAGATTGCCGTCAGGGTGATCACCGTCTTGCCCAGGCCCATCCCGAGCAGGATCGCGGCCTGCGGGTGGTCTTCAACGAAGGCGGTGGCCTGTCGTTGGTAGTCATGCGGCTCGTAGCGCATCAGCCACCTCCTGGATCGCGTCAATGTTGTCAACGACGACCACGTCCATGCCGTGGTCTGTGAGTTGGTGGATGCGGCGGCGTTGGATGGGGCGTGGGAGGCGTCCGGGTGCTTTGAGTTCGACGAAGATGACGCGTCCGCGATGGATGCAGATGCGGTCTGGAACCCCTGCGGTTCCTGGGCTGGTGAATTTCCAGCACAGGCCACCGATCGCCTCAACGGCTTGCTTCAAGTGTTGTTCGATTGCTTGCTCGTTCATGGGTTACACGTCCTTGGTGTTTTGCCGAGGGTGCAACCTGGTGCAGGGTCGTTTTGGACTTTTCTATAGGGCTAGTTTTTATGCCCTATAGGAAACTCACATATGGGTCTGCACCAGGCTGCACCCAGCGCTATTACTGCTGGTCAAACTCGTTTTTCAGTTGGAGGCCAAAAACCCTGATCCCGGATTTCATCTTTTTGCGGACAAAGCCGTGGTGTTCTACGGTGGCGTTGAAATCGACCATGGGACGCGCCCACCCGGAGGTGGACATCGCCCACGCCCGGTAGGTCTGGTACAAGTCCCCGGCCCGTTCCGACAGCCCAGGGTCGAGGTCGCAGTGGGCGTCGAGGAACTGGGCGAACCAGTTGTTCTCTTCCCGATACGCCGCTGATGCCTCCACCACTCGGGCCGGGGCCTTGAGGTGGTAGTTCTCGGCGTGGATGAGGTGCGCGCCCTCCATAACCCAGGCCAGGATCGCCCCGCCTGCCTGCGTATAGAGGTAGTCGGCATAGTTCTTGATGTCGGACGTGCCTTCGATCTTGGCTTCGAAGGGGATGACGATGAGCCTGCGCCAAATACCAGCATCCATCGCCCCCACCCTGGGCAGATGGTTGGTGTAGAGAATCAAGGTGTGCGAGGGGGTGAAGGCAAACGGTGCCTTGTATTTCTTCTCCGCGTAGATCTGGTCGGTGGAGGCGAGCTGTTTGACCACGGAGGTGGACATGCGCACGCCTTCTTCGGACTCGGCGGAGATGATGAGGCGTTTGCCTTTGGCCTCAGCCAGCTCCGGTTTGACGTTGCGCATCCCACCGATCGTGAGCACATCAGCGCTCATGTTGCCTGCGTAGGTGCCCAGCACCCGGGCGATCGTGTTCCAGAACGTCGATTTGCCATTGCGACCATCCCCGTAAGCGATGACGAGCGCTTCGACGAACACTTGCCCGATCGCAGCCAAGCCAACGATGCGCTGCACATAGGCGATGAGCTCGGCATCGCCCTGGAAGAACACCTCGAGGGCTTCCTGCCACAGGTGCGCCCCGTCGATGCCAGGGTCGAGGCTGGTCTGCTTGGTCACCAGGTCCGCCGGGTCATGGTCGCGGCGCGATGCGGCTCCGTGGCGCAGATCGTAGGTGCCTGATGGGGTGTTGAGCAGATACGGGTCGGCATCGAGCTGCTCAGGTGTGGTCAGCAGCATGGGGCGGGCTTCTTTCAGGCAGTTGGTAATCCCGCGCGATTCGCGACGCTTGAGCGCGTAGGCCGCATAGGTTTTCGCGTCCTCGAATGCGGCGAACGCCTCTTGTTGGGCGGTGTTGAACATGGCCTGGGCTTTCGCCTTCGACATCGACGCCAACAACATGGCAGCCCCCGTGGCAGCGAGCTGGTCTTTGGCGTCTTCGAGCAGCTTGTGAGCCTCGGCCAGTTGGCGTTCGGTGAGCTCCTGGGCGACGGCTTGGGCTGCGGGAGCGGATTCGTACCAGACACCGTCGTAATAGACGAGCCAGTCGGTGGCCTCCGAGTAGCGCAGCGAGTCCGGATAGGCCTTGGTTAGGGCGTGGGCTTGGCCGACGTCGCTGTAATCGGCGGGGCGTACCGAATCCAGGCTCGCCTCAAAATCCTCTGGTGGCACATACCCGGGCTGGTTCTCGACCGTCTTGGCGAACCGGGTGGCCGACCTCCAGATCGACTCCACCTCTGCCTCGGGCAGCGGCGGGTTGCAGCGTGCGGCCTTGCGGTCAAACAAGTCGCGTGCCTCATCGGTCGTGCCGAGGCGAATCAGCAGCCTGCCAGCAAACCTCGACAAGGTGGCGTTACGCGAACCCTCCTCGATCGCCTGGGTGCCCTCATCCCACTGGGCGAACACGTCCTCCTCCACCGTGTCGGCAAGCCAAGCGTCGATGGTGCGTTCACCCTCGACCACGGTGATCTGCGGATCATTGTGGCCGTAGATGAAGCGGCCAGCGTCGATCGCGTTCGGGTCGAAAAACACGAACCGGGCGGCGAGCTGCTTCTTCAGCCCCGCGTAGGCCTCAGCATCAGTTACGGGGTTAATTGGGAAGTAGACGTGGAAGCGGGGTCTGGGCGACTGGGCACCTTTGGTCCTCTGGTGGTTGCGGGAGGTGGCGGTCATCAACGCCACACCCGCCAGCCGCTCCGCCAGCGATGCCGGGGTGACCCATTCGGCAGCATCCTCGGTGTGGGAGTTGTCCACGTCCATCACCAAGCAGTTCGAGGTCACGAAACTGCCAGCCGAGCGCCTGCCACCCACGTACTCGGCAACCACATGATCCAACCGCGTAACCGCCTCCAGGTCGGCTGCCGTGGTCACGGTGTGCGGGTTCGGGTAGTGGGCGTTGTTCTGCTGACCTGCCACTTGCGCGGTGAACATCGTCATCGCCTTCATAGGGTGACCTCCTCAAAGTCGGCGTCGAAATAGGTAATGGGCAGCTCGAGGTGGTGGGCCCATTCGATCTCGGCGCGCATCCCTGCCGAGACGCGGGCCGTGTAGACCCAGATCGCCTCGCACTTGCTCAGAAGAATTCGGTTGAAAAACATCGCCAACTCACGCTCACTCGCGTCGGTGTCGTCCATGAACTGCGGAAACAACAGGTGTGGTGCGAGCGGAATCTTGCGACGTGCCACCGCGTGAGCACACAACGCGCGAGCCAACTCCACGTTGTTCTCTGTGTCATCGGAGTACGGCGAGCAGATGTAGACCAAGGGCCGGTAGCCGTACTCGGCGCGTTGGAGATTCTTCAGCGCCTTGTACGCGGTGGGGTCTGGGTAGCCCTCCGTGTTGTGGGGCGAGAAACCCAGGTCGATGCCGGGAGCAGTCGTCGTCATGCCGCACCGCCGTCCTGCTCGATGACCGGCAGCAGGCCGAACTGGTTCTTCAGCAGGTCGTAGACGAACAAGCGGCCCTTTTGGGTCCAGTACATGTGAGTGCGGGTCTTGCCTTCGTCGTACTCGTGGGTCTTGGACTGCGTGTAGCCCTGCTCGGCGAACCGGGCGTAGAGGAACCAGCGGCCGGACTGCCTGAACTGCACCCCGGCGTCGTGCAGCAGCAAGTTCAGCTTCTTGGCTGACAGGCCGTAGTCCTTGGCGATCTCGGTGATGGTCAGTAGCGAGTCCGACTGGAGCACGACGTCGTAGTAGGAGACCTTCGGGGCGGCCTCGAGCAGGGCTTGCTCGGCGGCCAGCCGCTTGGCCCGCTCGGAGCGAAGCTGGATGATGGCGTGCTCGAGGAACTCGTCGTTGTCAAGAGCTCGTCGATGGCGTAGACGCCGTGGCGGCGGATGGTGGGCAGGACCTCGTTGACAACCCAGGCTTCGAAGTCTTGGGCTGCGGGGAGCTTGGAGGAGAAGATGAGCCGGTACAGGTCACCTTCGGTGATGAACCTGGCTTCTTGAGTGCGACCGAGCGCATCCGTGATGGGGTGGTGAAACGCCACCCCACGTCCATGCTGCTTGATGGCGTTAACTGGATCTTTGTACCCCAAGGCGGTGGCCACATCGCGGCCACAGAAATACACCTTGTCCTCATGCTCGACAGTTCGGATCGTTCCAAAGGCATCGTTGGTGAATACCTGAAGATCTCTCGTAGCCATGTCTGGCTCCTTCTAAGAGCCAGGATTGACGTGAATTCCAGCAAGCCACGGGTGCGGCCGCGTCGGGCTCTCACGCATACGCCCCTGAGCGCGCAAGAATCCGGACACCCGGGTCTTGCTGAAATACTCAGGCCACTCGCTCACATGAGAAGCTGGAGCGGTGATGCAGTCCGATTCTTTCTCCCAACGCTCGACTATCCGCAGTATTGCGAATGTCCTGGCAAGTACCGATTTGCCGGGCCTAAGCGGAAGCCAAATCGACGAGCTTCTCCTCGACATTGGTGCGCCACCGCGTGTTGCCGGGAGTAAGCGAGAAGGACTGTTTGGCGCGCTTACGGAAGGAATGTCCGCAGCGCAAGCAGGTCAACTCACTCGTGAGTTCATAACGACTGCGATGAGCCCGGCACGGCATACCACCGATCGTCAGCGTTGGAATGATTTGCGCCGCTTGCTCAACAAGGTGCTGGCGACCGAAGGATGGCATATCGACGATGCTGGCGAGTTGACCCAACTCGCTGAGGCGGCACGCACATTCGATGATATCGAGCGTCTTACCAGCTCTCTCGTGGAGGAACTTCAGCGGCGCGGTACCCACGAACGCCTAATGGAGTATTGCAGCCAAGAACTGATCGCGGAGTCTCTGTTCCACGCGATATCCGAGGCAGCCAAGTCGATCCCTGACCGCATCCGTATCCTTACTAGCTTGACCGACGATGGTCAGGAGTTGTTCGACGCAGCTTTGGGAACAAACAATTCTGCCCCTAAGCTCGTGATTAATAGCTTTTCCACGGAGTCGGAAAAATCAGAGCACAAGGGTTTTAAGAACCTGCTTATAGGGATCCACGGGCACTATCGCAATCCCCGCGCTCACAAAACCCGACTAGGTAGTGAGGAAGGTAAACATGACTTCCTCGATGCCTTCAGCTTGTTCTCCTATGTCCATCGTCGCCTCGATTCCGCCCAGCGATATCAGTCCTTCATGTAGAAATCACACACGTACCCGTCTGCCGCTAGCGGCAACCCCGCTGCCCAGTCAGGCGTAATGGCCATCAGTTTGCAGATCTCGTCCACGGTGGCCGTGGCGGTCTCCACCACGATCTCGTCGTGGACGTGCATGACGATCCTGTGCCCAGCGCGATCGACCTGGTGCATGCCGAAAGTGAGCAGGTCTCGGGCGACGGCTTGGACGATGTTCTCGGTGAGTTTCCCACCGTAGGTTTCCAACTGGCCCCACTTTCGACCCGTCGTGATGCCCTCGTGCGTGATGGCAGTGCCACCGAACCTGTTCTCACCCAGCTTGGGTTTCACATAGGCCAGGCGACGTCCGGAGGGCAGTCGGACGAACATGATCCCGGACTCCACGGTGAAGGTCAGCGCACCAACACCGGTCGGCTGGCGGGTAGAGATGGCCTCGATGGCGGCGGCGTTGATGTCCGCCCACAGCTGCACCACGCTGGGGTTGGCTGCCCGCCACGCATCGACCAGCGGCTGGAGCTCGGATTCAGCCAGCCCCATCCGCAGCGCCCCCATAGCTTTCAGGGCACCGACGCCGCCTTGATAACCACAGGCGAGCACTGCGATCTTGCCCTTCTGACGCAACCCACTGTTCACGCCATGCTTGTCGACGGGGACACCGAACATGCGGCTCGCGGTCTCGCAGTACAAATCTTTCCCGTCACGGAAGGCCTGAAGCGTGGTGGCCTCGCCTGCAAGCCAGGCGATGACTCGCGCCTCGATCGCGGAGAAGTCGGCCACCACGAACCGGTGCCCGTCGGCGCGGATGAAGTTGCGTACGGAGCGCAGGGTGAACGGCCAGCGGTCGTTCTCGTTGATGTGGAAGACGAGCTTGTAATCGGACATTCTTTTCCCCTTCGAAAATCCCGGCGTGTGCCGGTTGTCACCTGATTATTCTTCTGGTGCTCACACTACAATGTCCGCGGAGTATTTTCACGTCAAGATAAAGCCTTACCCTATCGGTTCTAGCGGGTGCCCGTGCGTCCGCCTGCCCGGCCCTCGTGTTCACGACGCCCGAGCCGCCCTGTCCGCCTGCGGGATCGCCTTGCCTTCACCCACCCCACAAGCGGCCTGGCTGCCGTGACGCAAAAGCTTTCGAGGTGGTGCCGTGGCGAATCAACACGCGTTCGCCTTGCTGGCGGCTCGCAACCCGGTCATGAAGGTGCTGGGCGCGGTGCTCGGGATCGTACTGACCGGCGTCGTCCTGTACTGGGTGTGGTTCGCCCTTGCGACGTCGACCAGAGCAGTGGCGACCAGACGGCGTTTGTGTGCGACCCCGTCAGCCAGACCGGCGGGAAGAACGGCATCCTTCTGGTCGGCGACGGCATGGGCGACCAGGAGATCACCGCGGCCCGCAACTACGCGGTCAGCAACGGAAACAGATCGCCATCCTCCCCAAGGTGAGAGCATCTAGAACCAATCCTTGACGATCGCTATGTGATCTTATGCTCACTGACAAAACGCCCGTAGGGGAGAGTACCCCTCAACGCCTTGCTGTTCAATTGTTGGCCGCCTCGGATATGCGAAATCCGCGCAGTGTCGAAAGCAAGAAAAGTGCAGTATCCTAGATGCGAATGCTGTTAACTCCTTTACAAACCTGCCGACCCCGAGCCTGCGAGGCCGGCGGTGGAGAGTGTTCTTGCGCGCCGCCCCGTCCTCCGGCTGCCGCTGAAGTCATATAGAAGATTGGAAGGACTTAGGGATGGATTTATCTAAAGCTTCGACACCGGGAAGGCGCTTTTTGCGTGCCCCGAGTGCTGCACTGACAGCCCTCGCCTTAACTCTGGGCGCATCTGCCGGATCCAGCCTCGTGACGGCCTCACCGGCGTCCGCGTCAACCTTCACCGGCGGCATCCGAGACACGTCCGGCGCGGTGGAGAAGGACGCCCAGAAGGCTTCCGACCTCCCGGCTGGATCGTGCGTTGTCTATGAAAGCACTCCGGACGGCAGCCAGGCGGGTTTCACGTGGAAGACGTTGGAGCCAAGCGCAACGAGCCCGTCGAAAACCCTATGGGGCGTGAGTGTGTCTTTTGATAACTCGAAAGATCGCACATTCGCTGATTGGAGCTTCACCAATTCGGGTCTACTTGGCGGCGTTCTGGATGTCGGCGAGCTGCCCTCCATGGAAGTCGGTCAGACCTTCCTTGACAAGAACGTCACCCACAAGGCTGACGAGAACATTGAGATTACTGCGGCCGTCCGCCAACGAAACGTTAATATCTATGCAGAGCTGACCGAGGAGAAAATCAAACAGTTCGCCTCGGCCACTGCCGATAACCCTGTGCGTTACGGTTGGCAAAGTAACTACAAGAAAGGGAACCCGACCGGACCGTATGCCTCGCAAGGTAACAGTGCTGGATTCAGCGCTATCGTAAACCCGTGGCCGAGCGAGAACATCGAATGTAACCCGATCACGGTGTCGTGGGAGTCTTTCGAGAAGCACGTTATCGTCCCTGGTGTGGAAACCAAGGTCGGTAAGATCAACGTTCCTGCTGTCAAGGGCGAAGGCACGGACGATTCGATGTCTCGCATGGTCGTGGAGGCCTACGACGGCAACGGTAAGTTCATCGGCACCACCGACCCGGCAGCGTCCGGCGGTACGCAGAACCTGCGTATCGACGAAAAGACCGGCGAGATCTACTTCACCTGGCCTGAGTATCGCGGTACCGACTTGGCCACTGACAAGAACGTGAGCTTCTCCGTTCTGGCTAAGCCACGTACCGTGGACCAGCTCCAGGCTGCTGACAAGAACAACAATCTCTATGGCGAAGGCAAAGTCTTCGACAGCTCTAATTCGCTGACTCGCTACAACAAGGCGAACGTCATCGACTCGAAGGCCTTCTCCCTGGATGACACGGAGTACCACTCCCCGAAGTACGACAAGACCGAGGCTTCGATCATCTCCGGCGTCGATAGCGCTACCGGCCCGATTGCGACCGAGCCGCAGAAGGTCACCTTCACCCAGACCGCTGACCTGATTAAGGAACTGGCAAAGAAGAAGGGCGACGGCGGCTTCGAAGCTAAGGTCACCCTCGACGAGAGGTACGTCTACGAGGGCTGGACCGTGGAGATGGACGAGGACTACAACGTCACCGTCACCGCCCCGGAGAATCCGCGTCCGGGCACCTTCGCGCGCCCTGTTATTACAGTGGAGTACTCCAACGGCTCCACTGACAAGCTTGAACTGCTCGTCGTTGTTGACCCGAACAACACCCAGGTCACCGACCTCGTACGCCCGGGTCTGACGAAGGGCACGATTGGCGACGAGCTGACCGCCCAGGTGGGCACGAAATCCATCATGAAGGGCTACAAGCCGGTTCACCCGGCTAAGTTCGAGATCGATGAGTCCACCGTTCCTGAAGGCTGGACTGTCACTATCGATGAGACCGGCAAGGTCACTGCGAAGGCCGACGACACCGTGGCGCCGGGCACCATCATCACCCCGAAGGTGAAGGCAACCTACCCGGACCAGACCACGGACGAAATCGAGACCCAGTTCCAGGCGATCGTTGACATCAAGATCCCGACCTACGGCACGGTGACCAATAAGCCAAGCGCCAAGGTCACTCTCAAGCCTGAGGTTCCAGAGCGCGGCCTGAGTGGTAACACGAGCGATGAGGCGCCGAAGCGCTACACCTTCAAGGAAGGTAAGACCGAGTACACCGTCGAAGATGAGAGCGGTAAGTGGACCGTCAAGATTGATGAGACCACTGGTGAAATCACCACGACCATTCCTCGGACCGCTCCAGAGGGCTACATCCTGAACGTGCCGGTTCTTGCCTACTACGACAACGTTGACAAGCCGCAAGAGGTCAAGGGCACCGTGGTCGTTCTGAAAGGCGATATCAACGCGTCATACGACGTGCAGACCACCGGCCCGAACCAGGCTGTGAACCACAACGTTCAGGACGCCCCTAAGGGGTCGAAGTTCTCGTTCGGTAAGGATGAGAACGACCAACCGATCACCGAGCAGGAGGTTGACGGCTGGAAGTACAAGGTCGACCCGAACACCGGTGTCGTCACTTCTACCCCTCCGGCAGATGCCAAGCCGGGTGACAGCAAGACCATCAACGTCACTGTTGAAACCCCAGACGGTTCAACTCCGTTGGTGCCTGTCACCACCGTGGTGAAGCTAACCAACAGCTGGGAAGCTGAGCCGACCTACCCTGTAGAAACGGTCTACCCGGGCGAGACCGCGACGCTACCAGTTGCTCTGGAAAAGCCAGACAACGTCAACGTCGCAAAGGAAAACCCCTACAAGCTGGGTGAAATTCCGGCCGGCTGGGATGCCCGCATTGACGAGAACGGCCAGGTAACCGCAACCGCACCTGCGGATGCAAAGCCGGGCGACCAGGTCAAGATTCCCGTCACCGTTTCCTACGAAGACGGCTCCACGGATAGCGCTTACGCAGTGGTGAACGTTGTTGACGTTCCTACCCGTGAAGTTCCGTTCAAGGTCGAATACAAGTACGACGACACCATCCCTGCCGGCGAGTACAAGGTTGAGACCAAGGGCGAGCCGGGCTCAGAAAAGCAGAACAAGGACGGCAGCTGGGAGCAGACCAAGGCGCCGGTGAACGAGGTCGTCATCGTCGGCACTAAGCCTGCTAAGAGCGCCAAGGAAGTCACGTGGACGGTTCCGATCCCGTACCCGACCGAGGTTCGCGAGAACCCGGACCTGAAGCCTGGTGAAACCCGGGTTGTTCAGGAAGGTGAGAACGGCGAGAAGACCTATACCGCTAAGTTCACGGCCGAGGGCGATAAGGCTGAGGTAGCCGAGGAGAAGACCACCAAGGAGCCTGTCAAGCGGATCGTTGAGTACGGCCCCGGCCTAGCTCCGAGCGAGCTGGTGACCAAGGTCGAGAGGCCTGTTCCGTTCGAAACCGCGATCGTCTTCGACAACACCCTGGAAGAAGGTCAGCAGAAGGTTGTGATCAGAAGGGTGAACTTGGTACCGAGGTTGTGACCTCGACTCAGAAGATCGTGGACGGCAAGCCTTCGGGTGACCCGGAAGTGACGACTGAGCGCACCAAGGAACCTGTCAAGCAGATCATCCGTGTCGGCACCAAGACCACCACTGAAGGCACCCACACCAGTGAGTACACCAAGGATGTGCCATTCGAGACCGAGGTCATCTTCGACGACACGATGGAAGCCGGGAAGCAGGAAACTGTTCAGGAAGGCAAGCTTGGTAAGGACAAGGTAACCACTACCCTGACCATCGAGAACTCGAAGGTTGTGGACTCCAAGACCGAAACCGAGCGTGTGACCGAGCCGGTCAAGCAGATCATCAAGGTCGGCACGAAGGGCAAGCCCGCCTCCACCGAGATCGAGTGGACTGAGAAGACTCCGTTCGACGTCGAGGTGCGCGTCAACCCTGACCTGCAGCCTGGTGAAACCAAGGTTGTCCAGGAAGGTAAGCAGGGCGAGGTCAAGCACACCGTCAAGGTGAACGCCGAAAACGGTGAGATCTCCACGGAGGACACCTCCGAAAAGATCAGCGATCCGGTTAAGCACATCGTCGAGGTTGGTCCGGCCAAGAACCAGACCGAGCTGACCGATAAGCACACCGAAAAGATCCCGTTCGACACGGTCATCGAGTACGACCCGAACCTCGAAGTCGGCAAGATCGTTGAAGACCAGCCTGGCGCTTTCGGCGAAAAGGAAATCACCAAGACCTGGAAGCTCGAAAACGGCAAGCCGGTCGGTGACCCGGAGACCACCGAGAAGGTCGTGACCGAACCGCAGCCGCGCAAGCTGCGCGTAGGCGCCAAGTGCAACTGCGAACAGCCGACCCCGGACCCATCCGAGGACCCGAGCGAAGAGCCGACCCCGGACCCGACCGACGATCCGTCAGACGAGCCTACGCAGGACCCGTCCGAGGATCCGGGTGACAAGCCCAGCAACCCGACTGAACCCGGCACGCCCGGCGACGAGCCGAGCCAGCCTTCCACGCCCGGTGACAAGCCGAGTGATGGAGCTCAGACTCCTGGCACCTCGGGTGGGCACGGTAGCAACCCGGCGGGCTCGAGCAGCTCTGGTAGCTGGTCTCTGCCGCACACCGGCGCCAGCGTCGCAGCGGCACTCGTTGCAGCAGCTATGCTGATCACCGGCGGCGTGGGACTGCTCGCAGTGCGCAGGCGCCCCTCGAAGCGCTGAGCTGTAGAACAGTCACTGCGCTGAGTCGCTGACTAACACAAAAGCGGCGAGGCCACGGGAGAGATCCCGTGGCCTCGCCGCTTTTTGTATACGAATTTGTGTGGCGCGTTCAAAGCTGTCTCCTGCAGTGGGTTCAGGCTGCTCGTAAGGCTGGGTTGCCGTCGCCTGGTGAGGGGGACATGAGCCTGGACAACGCCCGGCTTCGTGCCGCGGGCAGAGCGTCAGAGCCGTGCGGGACATGGCACTCATTTGAACGCGCGAAGAGCATGCATGACGCGCGTGATTGCAGCTATGGAGTGTGGAAAATGTGGCAGGCCCTGCACCGTAATGGCATCGCGGTTAGTTGAGAACAGACTGCTAGACTGATGTGCATAGCTGGAGTATCGGGTAGAGGCAAGGGCACATCACCGGTGACAACTCGTAGCTCGAAGAGATTAGATATGTGTCCTGATCTGGTCGGCCGCGACTTCCACCCAGGACGCTTTAGGCTCTTCTCAATTGGTGGTGTATTGGGTCTATGGCTGGGGCCGGGCCGACGGCGACCGGCCGGCCTGCTCAGGTGCCCGCTTCTCCTCCAGTAACATGGCAAGCAGCATGTCGGCGTTGGTGCCGGAGTCGAAGTAGAATGTGGGTTGAGTGATGAATAAGCAGGAGCTTGCTTCCAGGATTTGGAAGTCTGCGAATCGTATGCGCTCGAAGATCGAGGCGAATGAATATAAGGACTACATTCTTGGCTTCATTTTCTACAAGTTCCTGTCTGAAGAGCAGGTGGCGCGGCTGAGGCGGGACGGGCTGGATGACTTGACGGCGCTGACGGAGGACGACGTCGAGATCGTCGAGTACACCCGAGACCTGTGTGGCTACTTCATTTCTTACGAGAACCTGTTTGGCACGTGGCTGGCCAAGGGCAATGATTTCGGCATCGATAACGTTCGCGACGCGCTCTCCGCGTTTAGCCGCAACATTGACCCGGCTCGCAAGAAGGTCTTCAACGGCATTTTTGACACGCTTCAGTCGGGTCTTTCGAAGTTGGGTACGGATGCCCGCGCCCAGTCGAAGGCGGCGCGTGACCTCATCTACCTCATCCAGGACATCCCGATGGGGGGCAAGCAGGACTATGACGTGCTGGGCTTCATCTACGAGTACCTCATCTCGAATTTCGCGGCGAACGCGGGTAAGAAGGCGGGCGAGTTCTACACGCCGCACGAGGTGTCGTTGCTGATGAGTGAGATTGTGGCCTGGCACTTGCGGGACCGCGAGAACATCGAGATTTATGAAACTTTCATGCAACGCTGGATACAAACGCGCGCGAACTACTGACGAACCCGGACTTCGCGCTCATAGCGCAGTCCTACGGTCTGCACGGCGAAACCGTGCGCTCGACCGATGAGATCGTCGACACTGTCGAACGGGCATTGATGAGCCCGACCGGTGCACTGCTGCACGTCATCACCGACCCGACGCTGCGCGCCCCCCTCCCCGGAGGTGCCGGCCGGGGTAATGAACGGAGACCGACCATGACACACACGTCACAGGCTGAGGCATTCCTCGCCGACTGGAACGTCCACTGCACTTTCGGTGCGGTGCCCGGCACCCACGGGGTCGACCGGCAGGAGGCCACCGAGCCCGACGGCCAGCAGCGCCGCTGGTTCGCAGAGCTCCTGCAGCGCCACGGGATGAAGGTCGTCCGCGATGAGATCGGCAACCAGTTCGGGCCGGTCGAAGTCGACCTGGCCGCGTATGCCGAGATCCACGTCGAGCAGGGCCAGCAACATGGACGAGGACGGCGTCACGCGCTGCTCGGGGCGGCCACGCTCATCGTTGCCGCCCGCGAGCTCGTCGACGACTACGAAGAGGGCGTTCTGCATTCCGCGGTCGGTGAGATCACCGTCTACCCGAACTCCCCGGTCGTCGCCAGCGAGGCCCGCATCCTGCTCGACCTGCGTTCACCGAGCATGGAGGTCATCGACAGCGCGGCTGCGAAGCTGCGGACGAGCATCGCCGAGGTGGAGGAGACCGTCGCTGTCGAGATCGACATCGTCCACGAGCACGCCTGGGACCAGAACCCCTACCAGCCGGAGGGCACCGCGTTCCGTCGCCAAGGCATTCGGCCTGTCCCATGGCGAGGTGCTGACCGTGGCCGGTCACGATTCGACGAACATGAAGGACCTTGTGCTGACGGTGATGCTGTTCGTGCCGAGTTTCGAAGGCGTCTCGCACAACCTCAACGAGTTCACCAAGGACGACGACCTGCTCGCCGGTCTCAACCACCTCACCGAGGTGCTGCGACGGATCGTGACAGATCCCGCGGTGGTGGCCGAGGCCGGGAACGGCTGATGCTGGCATAGGGGCTCGAACAGAACGACATGCGGAAGCGGCGAGGTGCACCCTCGCCGCTTCCTGCTTCTTCCGGAGGCTGCTGGCCTCCGGGATTCCGTTTGTCCAGGCAGCGCCAGAAGCTGCTCGCGGTCGCGTCGACATCGCCGTGGGTGCCGGTGTAGGATCCCTCTTAAGGTTAGGCTAACCTAAGAAAGGCTTACATGTCCAAACGAGGCAATCTGCTTGAGAGCACCGCGAAGTCGACGATCCGTGCGGTCTACTCGCGGTCCATGGCGCTGCCACCGGAGCGCGACCACTGCCCCCAGTTCTCCGCTCGCGTCACCGCCGTCACCGACCTGACGCCGGCGTTCCGCCGCGTCACGATCACAGCCTCGGAGATCTCAGACGTGGCGCTGATGGGTCCGGATGAGTATGTGGGTCTCTTCATGCCGCCGCCCGGGCAGGGCCTCCAGATGCCCGACTACGCAGGTCTCAACCCACGATCGACTCTCTCGCGCATTCCGGAGGCCTCCCGCCCCGATCTGCGGTGGTACACAGTGCGCGAACATCGCGCGGCGCTCGCTGAGATCGACATCGACATCGTCAGCCGCGGACACGACGGTCCCGGCGCCCGCTGGATCACACGGGTGAAACCTGGCGATCCGGTCGGCCTGCGCTTTCAGACCGCGCCTTACGGCAGTGCTCCCGATGTCGGGCACCACGTGCTGATCGCCGATGAGACCGGTCTTCCCGGTGTGCTCGAAATCCTCTCCGCTCACAAATCGGACCCCGAGCTGCGCTTCAGTGCGATCGTCGAGGTGCCGAGCGAGGACCATGTCCTGCCGGGTACGCGCGAAGCCGGCATCGCCGTCGTGTGCCGCGGTGGAGACGACCCCGGTTCTGCGCTCGCCGCTGAACTCGGCCAGCAGCAGTTGGGCAGGATCGACTACGGATGGGTGTGTGCCGAGGCCAAGACTGCCGCGCTCGGACGGCGCTTCCTGGTCAAGGAATGCGATGTCCCCCGCCGTCAGGTGATGAGCTCGGGCTTCTGGAAGGTTGGTCGTGCGCGCCTCTGACACACGAATCCGCAACGGATCCTCGAAAACCCGGCTCAGCGAACGGCGCTTCCTGCTGCTTCTTGCGCTGTATGCCTCCCAGTACTTCGGCATCGGGTTCCTCATGACCGGCGCTACGGCTATCCTCCGCGAGAAAGGGGTCGCACTCGAATCGATGGCAGCCGTGAGTGCCCTGGGGATGCTCTGGGCGGTGAAGTTCCTGTGGCACCAGTGGTCGACCGATTCGGCCGCAACCGGGCCGGGGGCCACTACCGCAGCTGGCTGCTCGTTCTTCAGCCGCTTCTCGCCTGCGTCCTTGCGGTCATCGCCTGCCTGCCGGATGTGCGCGCACAGTTCGGGGTCTTCCTGCTGCTGGCCGCCGTCTACATCCTCCTCTCGGCGACGCAGGACGTAGCGGCCGATGCCTTGGCGATCTCTTCGATCCGCAGTGATGAACGCGGATTCGCCAACGGCGTCCAGGTTGCCGGGAGCTACATCGGCCTCATCGTCGGAGGCGGACTCACGACCGTGATCTACGGGTGGGCCGGCTGGTTCGCCGCCCTCGCGACTCTTGCTGTGCTCACCCTCCTGCCGACGCTGCTGATCGCCGTGAGCCCTGAACCCCCAGCCAGCGCCGAGGCGCGGGCCGCGCGGATCTCGGTGAACACCATCTGGACGGTGGTGCGCCAGCGGGGCGCGGGGATCTGGATGCTGCTTGTGGTGCCGATAACGTGGATGGGCCTCACTGCAGGCTACAGTCTCATCACCCCGAGCCTCATCGACCAAGGTTGGAGCGCCGAAGAGACAGCCACCCTGACTACGCTGCTCGCTGGTGTCTGCGGGACAGCTGCCGCCCTCGGCACAGGGGTGCTGATCCAGCGCTTCGGCAGGGAGCGCGTCCTGCTGGTCGGCTGTGCACTGGCGGTTATCGGAATGGTCGCGTTCCTCCCCGTCATCTCGGGTGTAGCATCCACGGTCTACATCGTCGCGGTGACGATCGTGTTCTTCCTCGGCTACACCGCCGGCTCCATCATCGTGTACTCGATCAACATGGACTACTCGCGTCCGGGCAGCGCTGGGTCGGACTACACCACGCTCGCCTCGTTCGCCATGCTCGTGTCCTTCGGCGCTGGCGCGGTCTCCCTGTCTGTGGCCGGCCAGCTGGGCTACGTGTCGGTGTTCGTCGGTTCGAGCATCCTCTACGCCATCGGCGCGGCACTGACCGTGTGGCACCAGCGGCGATACCGGACGCAGACGCTCAACCACGGCGCCGGTCGCGCCGTGCTGCCGGTCGAGTCGGCCGCTGCGGGGCCCGAATCGGTCGTCAGCACCGCTCTCAGCGCGACTGCACCTGACCGGGAGGAACGTGAACGCTGAACCCGGCGCTTGCGCGTGTTCCGTCGGCGGGGTGCAGTGCCAAGTCGTGCCGGCCGAGGCTTCAGTCGTCTGAGAGGTAACCGGTCTCCGGGTCGATCTCGGCGAGGAAGTCGCGGATCGCCTCGATGTGGTCCTCATCCGTCAGCGTGGAAGACGGATAGGTCCCGCCGGCAAAGCCGTAGCCCGGATTGGGTCCGGTGAGCCAGTCCTAGTGATACAACTGCAGATCACTGAGAAGGTCGATCCAATCACTGGTGTTCGCTCGCGTAGTAGGCAGATCATCTTCCCGCGCTTCCACCAGTGGGAGGCCGTCACTAGTTTGCTCGAGACCACGAGCGCTGAGGGGGCGGGTAGTAAGTACCTGATCTAGCACTCTGCAGGATCAGGAAAAACGAACTCGATCGCGTGGCTGGCTCACGGGCTGGCGAACCTCCACAACGCCGATATTTCGAAGACTTTTGATTCGGTGATTGTCGTGACAGATCGTACCGTGCTCGATGACCAGCTTCAGAAGGCAATTGAGGGCACGAGGGGTTTGGTCGAAACGATTAACGCTGACGAGGTTTGTAAAGCGTCAGCTACCTCAAAATCGGACCTGTTAGCCAAGGAACTGAGTAGCGGCAAGCTCATCATCATCGTCACGTTCCAGACTTTCCCGTTAGTGCTTGAGGCGCTTGCGCAGCAGGGTGGGCTCGCGGATCGCAAGTTTGCGGTAATCGCGCACTAGGCGCACTCATCTCAAACCGGTACAAGTGCTCAGAAGCTGCGACAGGTTCTTTCACAAGCAGAGGTCGAAGCCCTCGAGGGCGGTGGCGAGGTAAGCGTCGAGGACGTGCTTGCCGGTGAGATGGCAGCGCGGGCGACAGCTCAGAACATCTCGCTCCATGCATTTACTGCTACGCCGAAGGGCAAGTCGTTGGAGATGTTTGGCGCCCTGGTGCGGATGGGTTGCCACAGCCTTTCCACGTGTACACGATGCAGCAGGCCATCGAGGAGGGTTTTATCCTTGATGTGCTGCGTAACTACACGACTTATGAGACGGCTTTCCAGCTCGCTCAGAGAGCTGGTGGTGCTGTTGGTGGTGAAGATCTCGTCGATGAGGGCACCGCGAAAGAGAGCCTCATGCGGTGGGTGAGTCTGCATCCGGCAAACATTGTTCAGAAGGTTCAGATCATCGTCGAGCATTTCCGCGAGAATGTTGCTGAGCTCCTCGATGGACACGCTAAGGCGATGGTGGTGACCTCGAGCCGAGCCGCTGCGCTGAAGTACAAGATGGCAATCGATGCTTATGTTGAGAAACACAATTACCCATTGGGAACCTTGGTGGCGCTCTCCGGAAGCTTAACCGCTGAGCAGATTGATGATTTCGTGCCCGGAGTGCAGGAGCCATATACAGAAACGAACATGAACCCTGACCTGCGCGGGCGCGGGATTCCACAGGCGTTCGCGGGCGATCAGTTCCAGGTTCTGATTGTTGCCAACAAGTACCAGACGGGCTTTGATCAGCCGTTGCTGTTCGCGATGTACGTGGACAAACGCCTTGACGGGATCGAAGCGGTCCAGACGCTTTCCCGTCTGAACCGTACCCTGCCGTCGAAGGGTAAAGACACCATGTACATTCTTGACTTCGTCAACGACACGGACACGATCCGTGACGCACTCCTGCCGTACTACCGCACTGCCGAAATCATTGAAACTACCGACCCAGACCTCGTGCATGACCTTGCGCGGAAGCTTGAAATTGCCGGGATCTATACGAAGGATGACGTGGATGCCTTCGCGCAGGCATTCATCATCGAGAAGAAGCACGGTAAGCACACTGCACCGCTGAAGCAAGCCGCTGATCGGTTCAATGACCACTACGTCGCAGCCTTGGCCGACAACACAAAGGCCGAGATTGACGAGCTTGACCTCTTCCGCAAGGACGTTGGCTCATTCGTGCGCCTCTACGATTTCCTGTCTCAGGTTGTCGACTATCAGGACACCGACCTCGAGAACCTCGCCCTGTTCCTCCGGCTACTACGACCGCGACTTACTGGTCGCAAGACTCCAGAAGAGCTGGACTTTAACAACATCGAGCTCACCCTCATCAAGCAGACGCGCCAGAGCGAAGGAGCTATTTCACTCGGCGGCGACGGCGAGAAGCTCAACCCGATGGGAGTTGGCGGTGGACGTTCGCGCGACCCGCACCTGGTGGCCTGGGAAGAAACCCTGAACAACATCAATTCCCTGTTTGAGGACGAAGAGTTTGACCCTGGTTCAGTGGAGTCTTGGGGACAGGGCGTCGTCACGATTCTGGTTCAGAATGAAGAGATTAAGGATCAGGTCAACGCAAACACCAAGGAGCAGTTTCGTGAGTCGCAGACGATCGAAACTGCCGTCACGAATGCGGTGCTCGATCACCAGGACTCCCAGCAAAACATCATGGAGAAGTTCTTCGAAAGCGCTCATCGTAAGGGCCAGATCATTAAAGAGATCTCCGACCTTGTTTACTGGGAGCTTCGCCACCAGGCTGAGAAGGATACACAGCCTCAAGACGATGAAGAGGATGACGTCGACCAGGAGTAGCAATTGCTGCGCGCGAAATCCCGACTGGTTCACCCCTCTACGGAAGACAGCCGGGGTAGCGGCGTGCCGGACACTCAACGGTTAAGCAGCCTAATCTCCAAACGACGGCGACGGTACGAATTCCCAGTTCATAGCCGGTCTCGGCGCTATCGGATAGCACCACTCCGCACCAGGGTCTTGTATCCATCGTGACTGGTTGTGCGACCCAGGGGTAGGCACGGGCGGCATGTTGTCGATTGCAGCCCAGCACGTCGCGGAGATGAACGAAACCGCTCGTCTAGAGGTGTTCGGTCAGGAGCTCAATCCGCAGACCTATGCCGTGGCGAAGTCAGACATCATGATCAAAGGCGAACGCCAAGAGCGCATCTACCTTGGTAACACGCTCACTGACGACAAGACGGCAGGCAAGCACTTCGACTACATGCTGTGCAATCCGCCGTTCGGGGTGAACTGGAAGAAATACGCCGCCCCGATCCTCGAAGAAGCCGAGCGCAAGGGGTATCAGGGCAGGTTCGGCGCGGGCACTCCCCGGGTCTCGGACGGCTCGTTCCTGTTCTTGCAGCACATGATCTCTAAGATGCAGCCCTACGATCCCAACGATCCGGTCAACGCACCAGGAACACGGATCGGCATCGTGTTCAACGGCTCTCCGCTGTTCACAGGCGGGGCTGGCCAGGGCGAGTCCGAAATTCGCCGCTGGATTCTTGAAAACGACTGGCTCGAGGCGATCATCGCCCTACCGGATCAGATGTTCTACAACACCGGAATCCTCACCTACGTGTGGGTGCTCTCCAACCGGAAAGAACGCCGCCGCAAGAGCAAGGTGCAACTCATCGACGCCACCAACTATTTCCAGCGGATGCGCAAACCCCTCGGTGAGAAACGAAAAGAACTCACCGAGGCCAACATCGCTGACATCACGCGCATCTATGGTGCGTTCCAGGAAACTGAGGAGTCGAAGATATTCGATACTGAAGACTTCGCCTACCACGAAGTCACCGTCGAACGCCCTCTGCGGCTCAGCTTCCAAGCCACGCCCGAGGCCATCAAGGCGCTCCAAGAAACCAAGACATTCACTGCGCTGGCCACCTCCAGAAAGAAGGCCGAACCGGCACGCTCCCAGGCGATTGAGGCTGGCAAGCGCCTACAAGACGTAATCATCAAGACCCTACAGGGGCTCGGCTCTGAGCAGGTGTTCCTGAATCGTGACGAGTTCACTAATGCGGTCCGCGAAGGCGTCAAAGAGCGCGGCCAGAAGATCAGTATTACTGTGCTGCGCAAGATCGTGGCAGAACTCGGCGTGAAGAACCCGGACGCGGACATCTGCCTCGACGCGAAAGGCAACCCAGAACCTGACTCAGACCTGCGCGACAGTGAACAGATCCCGTTCCGTGAGGACGTCGAAGCCTACTTCCAACGTGAAGTCATCCCCTACGCGCCAGACGCGTGGATCGACCACAGCAAAACCAAGATCGGCTACGAGATTCCCTTCACCCGCTATTTCTACAAGTACGAAGAACTCGGCGACCCGATAGAAACCCTCACCGAAATCCAAGCCCTCTCCGCAAGCAT
This sequence comes from Actinobaculum massiliense, assembly GCF_001457435.1. Classification (GTDB taxonomy): domain Bacteria; phylum Actinomycetota; class Actinomycetes; order Actinomycetales; family Actinomycetaceae; genus Actinobaculum; species Actinobaculum massiliense. The sequence continues at coordinate 1,338,549 of NZ_LN881717.1, forward strand.
CCAAGCCGACATCGCCAAACTCTTCAGCGAGCAGGTGGGGTAATGGGCGAATTGGAACGACAGGATATCCCCTGGATAAAGGAAGTTCCGGGTGGCTGGGAATCTGCAAAGCTCATTCGCCTCACGCGAATCAATACCGGAAACATGGATACCGTAGATTCGGTAGATGATGGACTCTATCCTTTCTATGTTCGATCTCCAGTTGTTCGTAGAGCTAACGCCTTCACCTTTGATGCTGAGGCAGTTTTGATGTCTGGAGACGGTGCTGGCGCAGGAAGGATATTCCATAGAGTAAGCGGAAAATTTGCATGTCATCAGCGTGTTTACTGCATCGAGTTCTTGAATCGGGTCACCACAGATTTTGGTTTCTACTACCTTTCCACCTTCTTTCCCATGCAGGTGGATGCAGGGTCTGCAAAGTCGACGGTCGACTCAATTCGGAAGCCAATGTTGAACGGGATGCCTATCGTTTTTCCACCCGTTGATGAACAAAGGCAGATTACAGATCTTATTGACCTGCGAACTGCTGAGATTGATGGGATGATCGGGAAGATGGCTCGCCAGGTGGAGTTGTTGGAGCGGTATAGGCGTGAGCTGATCGCTCGTACCGTGACCCGTGGGCTGGATCCCGATGTGCCGATGAAAGATAGTGGAATCGACTGGATTGGCGAAGTTCCTTTGGCGTGGGAAATCAAGCGGGCTAAAGCGTTGTTCTTTCAGAGAAAAGAAAAATCTACCGAAACAGATGTGCACCTGACCCCATCACAAATTTATGGAGTACTTCCTCAAGAAGAGTACATGCGAATGTCTGGCACGAAGCCGGTTCTTAACCTCTCAGCTCCTAACAATATGAAACATGTAGAGATTGGTGATTTCATCATTCATCTGAGAAGTTTCCAAGGTGGTATAGAGCTTTCGAACTACGCCGGGAAAGTGAGTAACGCCTACACGGTCATTTCCGCTCGTCAGGGTGGAGACAAGAACTACTATCGATGGCTATTGAAGTCTTCTCCGTTCATTGCGAAGCTGTCTTCGCTGACTGACCAATTACGGGATGGGCAGTCAATTAATTTCAAGACTTTTAGTCATATGGTTTTCCCTCTACCTCCACTATCTGAGCAGGGCCGCATAGCGGATTTCCTTAACAAAAAATCCAGCGAAATTGACTCCACTGTGGCCGGGATCAATAAGCAGATTGAGCTTCTAGGTAAATATCGCAAGCAGGTTATTAATGATCTGGTGACGGGCAAGGTTCGTGTGGGAGAGGTTGCGTGATGGATACGTCTGAGCGCAGGTTTGAGGACGAGATCGAGTATTGGTTGACGCACGTTGGCCCGTCTGAGTTTGACCTTTATGAGTCGAAGTCGCCTTCAGGGTATGACAGGCAGCTTGGTTTGTATTCGCAGGATCTGCTGGATTTTGTGCGGGAGACTCAGCCTCAGCAGTGGGAGCGCCTGGAGCGTATTCATGGGGCGAAGGCTGGCGAGAGATTCTGTAAACGGGTGGCTCGCGAGCTCGACCGGCGTGGCGTGGTCGAGGTGTTACGCCGTGGCGTAGAAGACCTGGGGGCTAGATTCAAGCTGGTGTTCTTTGCGCCGGGTTCTGATTTGAATGAGGTGTTAGCGGAGAAGTACTGGGCTAACCGGATGACGGTGGTGCGTCAGTTGCACTATTCGACGAAGAACGAGAACTCGGTGGATACTGTGCTGTTCGTCAACGGTATCCCGGTGGTGACGTTGGAGTTAAAGAATCAGCTGACTGGCCAGACGTACCGGAATGCGATTCATCAGTACAAGAGTTCCCGGCCTGCTTCTGAGGTGTTGTTTGGGTTGAACCGGCGTGCGGTGGTTCACTTCGCTGTCGATACTGACGAGGCGTGGATGACTACGAAGCTCGCCGGGATGGATACTGTGTTCTTGCCGTTTAATCGGGGCTACAAAAATGGTGCTGGCAACCCTCCGGTGCCGGGTAAGTACAAGACGTCTTACTTGTGGGAGGAGGTGCTGGCGAAGGATTCCCTGCTCGATATTCTGCAGCGGTTCGTCCAGTTCGTCCCGCATGAGAGTGATCGGCGTAAGGACAAACTGATCTTTCCTAGGTATCACCAGCTTGATGCGGTGCGTGCTTTGGTGGCGGACGCCAAGGAGCATGGCGCCGGAAAGAACTACTTGGTGCAGCATTCGGCCGGTTCGGGCAAATCGAACACGATCGCCTGGTTAGCGCACCACTTGTCGAATCTGCATGATGATCAGCAGCGGGCGGTTTTCGATTCGATCATCGTGATCACGGATCGGCGTGTGTTGGATAAGCAGCTGCAGGATACGGTTTTTTCGATGGATCACACTGCTGGCGTGGTGGTGAGGGTCGATAAGAACGCCCGCCAACTGACAGAGGCGCTGGCCGATGGTGCGAAGATCATCATCTCGACGTTGCAGAAGTTCCCGTTTGTTGACGTGAGCAAGGTTGCCACAGCCGGGAAGCGGTTTGCTGTCATCGTGGATGAGGCGCATTCGTCCCAGACTGGTGAGGCGTCGGAGAAGCTGAAGCAAGTTCTGGCGGATACCGCTACGGCGGGTAAAGAATCCGAAGAAGACCTCTTAGAGCGATACGCGGCCGCCGAGGCGCAGGTCGAGGCCGAGCAACTTGAGATTGATGAACAGATCGCTGAGGAGCTACGAACGCAGGGCCATCAAGAGAACCTGTCATTCTTCGCGTTTACCGCGACTCCGAAGCAGAAGACGCTAGAGATCTTCGGCACTCCGGTGCCGGATGCTACTCCACGTCCATTCCACGTGTACTCAATGCGTCAGGCTATCGAAGAGGGCTTCATCCTTGACGTACTCAAGAACTACACCACGTACCAGACGTACTACAAGATCGGTAAGACCACTGCCGATGACCCTGAGTACTCCACCAAGCAGGCGAACAAAGCCCTGGGCAAGTACTTGAGTCTGCATCCATACAATCTGCGGCAGAAGGCGGAGATAATTATTGAGCATTTCCGTGCCAATGTCGCCCACAAGATCGGTGGCCAGGCTAAAGCGATGCTGGTGACGGGGTCTCGCTTGCACGCGGTTCGTTACTACTTCGCCTTCCGTGACTACATCAAACAGAAGGGATACACGGATCTTGGCGTCCTAGTCGCGTTCTCTGGGGCTGTTGAAGATCAGGGGGCGGAGTACACCGAGGAACAACTCAACCAGATTCCTGAAGCCGAGCTGCCCGAAAGGTTCGCTACCTGCGAGTATCAGCTGTTGCTCGTTGCGGAGAAATACCAGACCGGCTTCGACCAGCCGCTGCTTCACACCATGTACGTCGACAAGAAACTACACGGGGTGAAGGCCGTGCAGACCCTGTCAAGGATCAACCGCATGCACCCGGGCAAGACTGACACATTTGTGCTCGATTTTGTTAACACTGCTGAGGAGATCCAGAAGTCTTTCCAGGACTACTACATTTCCACTGGCATCACTGAAGAGACCGATCCGAATATCGTCTACGACTTGTATCACTTCCTCGCCTCCTACCACCTGTGGACAGACAAGGAAATCGAGGGCTTCACAAGAGTGTTCTTTACCCAGCAGACGAAGCAGACCAATCTCGACTTCAGCCGCCTGAACGCCTACCTGGATCCAGCGGTTGCGCGTTTCAATGAGCTCGAGGATGAGGACAAACTTGAAGTGCGAGCGCGGATGAACAAGTTCAACCGCAACTACGACTTCTTGACCCATATCATTCGCTACGACGACGAGCGACTGCACCGTTTCGCCGCTTACGCCAAACTCCTCGTCCGTAAGCTCCGCATCGATGGTGATCCCACCCCACACCTGGAAGATGAGGTCGCACTGCAGTACTACCGCATCCAAAAAGTCTACGAAGACTCAATCGACCTCATGGACGAGGAAGGCCAACTGGCGAACAACCCCGACACCTCAGGTGCGAGCGAAGACGAGAAAGATAGCCTGTCGAATATCATCTCGAAACTCAACGACCGCTGGGGAACCGAGTTCACCCACATGGACAAGGTCATCGAACAGCTTACCGAGGACATGGTCGAAGACGCAGAGGTCAAAGCTCGAGCTCACAACTCCGTGGACTTGTTCTCCATCGTCTACTCTGAGCGCATCCAAGACATCGTCCTTGAGCGCATGAGCCAAAATCAAGATTTCGCGATCAAATACCTTTCGGATGCCCAATTCAGAGCAGATGTCGATCGCGTTCTATTGCCGCTAATCTACTCACGCCTCAATAGCCAAGACTAGCGGCAACCTACACTACTTCTCAGTCGTCAGGCAATTGTCTGGCGTTATTTGTGCTTATGTCATATACTGTCGGTGCAAGTGTTGATGGGGAGTGTCATGCCAAACAGTAGTTTGACGGTACGGATCGATAGTGACCTAAAGGATGAGGCGGCCAAGGTGGTGGAAGGCTACGGGCTCGACCTGTCGTCAATCGTGCGCGCTTTCTTTACCGAGATTGTGAGCACCAATGCTATTCCGCTTTCGTTTGACTATCGCCGTCCCAATGCCGAAAGCTTGGAAGCGATTCGAGAAACCGAAGAAATGATCTCCACTGGCAATGGTGAAGGCTACGCCTCAGGCTCAGATCTCCTCGAGGCTGCTATGGCATGACTTGTCGGCTCACGGGCAAGTTTACGCCTGCCTTTAGTAGGGATCTCAAGAAGAAGGCCGCAAAACGTCGTTGGGAACTCTTCGAACTTGAGACTGTGGTTGATCTCATTCTTGAGAACAGTCTGGAATGCCTAGAAATCCTCAAGCGGAGGCATCGTATGCATAAGTTGTCCGGTGAGTGGGTCGGAAGCAACGAATGCCACGTGGCGAATGCAGGTGATTGGTTGGTTATTTGGCGAGTCGATAACCAGACCGCCTACTTCCAGCGCACTGGATCGCACGATGAGCTCTTTCGAGCATAAAAAATTTTTGGTGGAAATAACGGAGCCTAGTTTTTTGGTTTAGTCGGTCTAAGCGATGACAGCATTTTATTGTCGCGGATTTGCTCACTCGACAACGGTTAGGAAGGTGGCGCCGTGAAGCTAGAAAACTACGGCTGACCAGGGAAAACATAAACCCGCCAACGCTCGCCGAAATTCTAGACCCCCAAGGGCATACTCGCCAAACGCAACCCCAGCCTTATCAAATGCGAGGTCATAGTGGATACTTAGACGTCGAAAATGATAAAAGCCGCTTGAACCCTTGAACCCCTGTTGAGCAGGGGTTTTGTCGTTTCTGGGGTTGTTCGTTGGCTCGCTGGAGGTCCGGTGATCTGGTGCTCGTCGCCATGACGTCCGCGCGGCAGGGGCACGTTTCTGGTTGAGGGGGTCTGCGGGAATGCTTGCGTTAGCGGGTATCAGACGAGGGTGTTAGAACAAGAAATCTGGCATCGAGAAGGCTTCTGGCACGTTGTATCTGATTTCGTTGGCTTCTTTGCGGACGTTGATGTTCGAGCTTTCGAGGAGAATCGGGTTCAGGTGGGGTTTTCCTTCGTGAAGGAAGATTGCATTGGAGACGTTGATTCGAATGTAAGTGGCGCTCTCGCGGGTGAATCCGAGTCGTTGGAGAAGGATGGTTTCCTGTTTCGTTGTGCCGTACTCGACGTATTCGTACCAGTCGTTGTCGAACTGCTCTTTTCCGTGGACCTTCTTGTATTCGTTGGAGAATTTAAGAAAGTAATTCGATAGCTCAAAAAGGATTACTTGCTCAATAGCTTCAAGCGTGTCACTAAAAACAAGGTTTCGGTGTTCTTTCGAATCTAGGTAGCGATTCGGTTGCCGATTGATCCACACAATTCCAGTTTTCCGGTGATGCTCGATTGCACGATTCATGATGGAACGCAAACCGTGTCCCTCCATCCACTGCAACAGGAGGACGGTGTACCAGGACAGCATAGCGAGCTGGTCACTTCCCTTGGTTGTTCTCCCTAACGTCTCGGGATTGTAAATTCGCCATTTGAAGATTGAGGCAAGCCGCTGAAGAAACGCGAGGGTCTCGTCGTAACTGAACTTTCCGTTTGGAGAAAGTTGTGGATACTGGAGTCCAGCTTGGATTGCGTGCGTCAGCGCTTCTGCCTGGTCAACGGAGACATTGATATCGTCATCTTGTTGGCCTTCGCGTCGCGAGAAAGTAGCAATAATGCTGTTGGTAGCCTGTTCGTCAAGATAGTCAGAGAATTCTTCACGCACCAGGCTTTGACGTCCGGTAGTGATGTCGCGCAAGAGCATGAGACCGAATTTGCGTTTCATATCATAACGCTCATAGCTCTCATTCCCTTTGGAGAATTCGATGCGACCTTCCTGTAGATCCTTGACGACACCTTGCTTCATTTTCTTGCTGATAATTTGTGAGTCAGTTTGCACGGATAGCTTCTGTGCAGGAACGTTCGCTTGTAGGAGTTCCTTGGCCTTTTGCTCGGATGCAAGTTGGTTGCCCACGATGATGAATACGTTGCCGTAGAGGTTGAACTCGATACGCCCGACTCGGCCGATCAGGTTCTTGAAGTCGACTGCTGTCATTCCTGCTCTGCCGATTTTGTTGGTTGTGATGACGAGGTTGTCGGCGGGAAGGTTGACTCCTTCGAGGAGCGTGCTGGTGCAGAATAGTGTCGAGATTTTGCCTTCGCGGAACAGGCCTTCGATGCGTTCGCGGATCGCTGGCGGGAGGTAGCCGATGTGGTAGCTGACGCCTCTACGGATGAGACCGCTGAGGTAGTAGTCCTCGTGGACGTCGCGTTCGATGTCTTTTGCGAGAGCGTCCAAGTCTTTATCGTTGAGGTCTGCCAAACCCTGGGCATAGTCACGCGCCGCTTGCACTGCGTGATGTCGGGCAGAATGAAACACGATGGTTTGCCCACGATGATCTGAACCTCGTGATGATTCACTAACAAATCGGGTTACGCCCTGTGCGGTAGCGTCCTGAGCTTGAAGTGAGGCTAGGTGCGTGAATTCTTGGGTGTGGTCGTTGTAGCTGGAAATGGTGTTCTCGTGCAGGTTGACGAGGTATTTGAATTGCGCGACTGGCGAATACTGGGTTGCGACCGCGTTGGTTTCATTTTCGTCAGAGTTTGGATCAACCAGCCTTAGGAATACCTCTGGGTTGGGAATGTTGGGTGAAGCGAAGATGAAGTGTGGTGGTCTGTGGCGGTGTTGAAGGATTGTCACGGTTTGGTAGTAGAACGGGGCGCGGCTGTTCTTGCCTGAGAGTTTGTGTGATTCGTCGAAAAAGACGTACTCGAATTCGATTGCAGGTTTGCCGATCAGAAGGTAAAGCAAGCGTTCTGGGGTGAGCACGAAGATGAAGTTGTGATCGCCTTCGAGCACGATGTCACCAGCGGCACTGACGATTCGATAGTTGTGCCGTTCAAGGTCTTCGCCGAGGTCAGCGATCAGTTTCGAGCGGGTCTCGTTGATCAGCGCTTTTGACGGCACGATGATCGCAAAGTTGGCTGTCACCCCGGATTTGATCTGGTTGGTGATGAAGGTGCGCATGATGAAGGACTTGCCCAGTGACGTTGGGGCCGAGAAGGAAAACTTGCCGTCGTTCAGGCGGTCGTAGATCTTCTTTTGCGGCGCGAAAAACTTCATCGACTTATCACCGGGCACGGTGAGGTATTCGGCTTGGTAGGCGTTGAATGCGGCGTCGAGGATGCCCGCATCGGAAGTCACACCCAACTGCTTCAGGCCTGGGTAGTTACCTAGCGTGGTGAAGATTGCAGGAACGTATGCTTTCGTTCGCGCGTCTTGTGGGTAGAGAATGTGGCACAGGAGCGCGATTTCTTGCGCCCACACCCTGTGTCGGTCACGATTGGTGGGGTGGATTGATTTCGACAGCAGGTCTGCGAATCGCAGGGCGGCTTCAAGATCCACGTCGTATGGGTGACGATCCGCCAGCCCCAATCGATGTAAGCCGTAGTTGTAGAGCAGGTTGGCGTACAGCTGTTTGAGGAATTCGTTGGAGTCGATGTCAGAAAATACGAGCTCGCCGACTGTTAATTTCTTGTCAGACATGGCTACCACCTGGCCCACCCACGAGCCCATCCATAATTGCGTCCGCGTCAACGTCTACTTCGTTGAGAGGCACAACGTAAATGTAGAACGAGTAGTTATCGAGGTTTCGGGTGTTGATCTCGTTGGCGATGATTTGGGCGTGCGCGGCGATATCTCCCTGCATTTTCTGATCGAGCGCAGCCCGATATTGCTGGTTGCCATAGTTCTTCGGATCGAGACCGATGTCGTAGCCCAGGAACATCGAATAAGCGGTATCAAACTCGGGTGCTCCACCCGGCTTCGGGATTAGCAGATCTTTGACGTAGTTTGCTGTTGCTGGGTCGAGGGTCTTGGTGAACACAGTTTGCTCGGCGAGCTGAACCTCGTCTGAGCGATTCTGTTCTATATCTACAACGCGGTCGAATGCTGCAGTGATGGCATCCCCAATGTTGCCGACCACGCTGGAGGTTCCAAACACGATGCTGCTGGTGGTTCGCTGACCGTCTGGTGTGAGTAGGTGGATGGCGTCACAGCGGCTGTGGATCTGGCCTCGGGCCTGGTTGAGCTCGATCTTGCTCATCACTTTGGGTGCTTCGAGGATTTGTTCGAGCAGGACGTAGAGCAAGATTTCACCTAACCCCATGCCGTCTTGTTGTGAACGCATCCGGTTTACCGCGTCGAGAGCAACTTCTTCGAGATCGTCTCGCTGTTTGTAGCCTTCGTATTCGGCGCGGGAGAAGACGTAGCGTCCAACGTTGCGTTTGAGGAACTTGACGAGGGCCGTGTGGTCGAAGCGGTTGTTTTGGATAGACAGATGGAACAGGCGTAACTGTTCGTCGTTTCGAAGACCTAACGTGTTCGAATGGGCCACTTCGGTGAACGTGGACGCGAATGTGTCGCCGCGCAGCGTTGGCGTGATCGTTGCCTGTGCCATCTCGTCTTCTCCCAAGAGGTGTCCTTCCCGCCTACAGCTTTTCGAGGATACGCACGAGCTCCGACAAAGTGATCGCCCCGTCAGGCGGAGTGACGCCATCTTCGAAGACCATGTAGTAGCGGTAGTCATTGCCAGACATGTTCGCCCACGCCCGGCCGAGCCTGATCTTGCGGTTAGAATCGTCGTTCTTCAAATGCTCGCCCTTGGACTCGACAACCACGATGGTGCCGCTAGCGGTCATCACGACGAAATCTGGGTAGTGGTTGAACGGACCGTTGAGGCAAAAGCCCTTGCGTTCAATGATCCGGTGCCACCAGCGAACGTTGTCCATTCCAGAGAAGCGACCAGCGAGTTCGAGCTCAAATCCGTTCATCTTGTCTTCGGCCTCATACAGGGAGCCACCAATGAGGGAGGAGGCATGAATGGGCTGGATCGCTTTCGGAAACGCGTATAACGCTTGAACATCAACGCGGCGGGTCTCGATATCCTCATAGAATCTCTTGACTTTGTGCGCTTCCAAAAGACCATCGATTTTTTGCTTGACCTTGCTTGCTACCGCATGCGGATGCTCTTGAAATGTCAGCAGCTGCTCGGTGCCAAACGCTTCAACCATCCGCACAATGTATGCGCGCAAGTCAGAGTCAGTGATCGAATTGATCGGTTTGATCCGATCGTAGATGGCGATTGCCGTGTTGCGTTTTTGTCCTTCGACGCTCAGTTTCGAGAAGTGTTCGCGCATGAATTTCTGATCGGTACTCGACATCCGGAAGGCTTTAGGAACCTCGGAGTCCTTTCGCACGTCGATCTTGTACATCTGCTCATCGGCCGTCGACAGGTCAATGTCGATGTCTTTCGTCTTTAAGTCAAAGTCACCGGCTAGTGCCTCGTGCTTGAGCTCGTTGTATCCCTCATGAGCGGTCGGGAACAATGCTGATCCGGGTTCTTGGATGACGAATTGGGGAAGGCGAAGGATTTCGATCTCGTCATCAAATTCGTGGTTGACGAAGCTCGTGTCCACAGCATCCTCCAAATCTGAAGGTACGAAGCCCTCACCCATCTGTGCAGCTTCTTCGACCTCCTGCTCATAGTCCGCACCCTGCTGAGCCGCCTGCTCAATCATCGAAGCAACCGTCGGATCCGCCGAAGGCTCTGGTGAACTAGCGGATTCTTCTCGCGCATCCAGATCAGCTGCAACCTGTTCTTCGTCAAACTCCAAGAACTCTTCAACGTCCATACCTTCCCCTGCGACTGGGGACGTTGGGGCAGGTTTGCTTGGCTGGTCCGTGCCAGTGAAGTCGAAAGCTACTTGATCGGCTGCACGGAAGTCACGCTTGGAGAATCCGGCACTGTTGAGCCCCGCAACGATCTGATTGAGCGTGGTCCCGAAATCGTTCGAGGAGGTCAACACGTAACTCATGTTCAACAACGTGTTCGGCTGCTTCCTGGCGTGGGGTTGGCGCAGAACACGGCCAAGGATCTGCTCAACATCGACCTGACTGGTCTTGTTCGCCAACGACGCCAAAATATAGGCGAAGGGGCAATCCCAGCCCTCCTTCAACGCGTTCACGGTGATGATGAACCTGATCGGGCACTCCTTGCTGAGCAGGTCAACGCCTTTAAGCTCGTTTACGTCGGCGGTCTTGATCGCGATCTGCTCTGCAGGAATACCCGCCTTGACGAGCTTGTCACGCAGCCGCTCAAACGAGGTAGCGTCCTCGCTCGTCTTCGGCTGAGCCTGAAACAACACGATTGGGCGAATATAAGCGCCACCACTTTCATACTGCTGTGTAGCAGCGATTTCTAGTGAACGACGCAGGTCGATCGCGTCTGTGACAACATCCTTTTGTGACGCCCGGTTGTATGCGATGACCGGAAGTTTGACCATGCTCTCGTTCTTAAGTGAGAGCGCATCCACATACGAGATCACGTTTGCTTGCCGCTTCGGGGTTGCGGTTAGATCAAGAATGAATGCAGGGTTGAAATTCGTGAGCATCTCCTGGCTCAACGTGCTCGTCGCGTGATGCGACTCATCCACGATAACGACGGGATTCAACTGGTTAATCACCTGGAACAGTGCAGTTTCATCCGCGTTCTCGATCGGCTGCTCCGGGGCACCAAACGCGGTCGCGAACGAGGCGAGATTCCCATTAGCTTGGTATGCCTTGCGTCCGTCCTTTGTTCGTGAGCGGAACGAATCATACGAGAGCACCATCACTGACAGCTGCTCAGCCACGGTCGACGGGCTGAAATTCTGCCCTGCCAGCAGCTCTTCTTTCGAATACACCTCAACACGGCCACCAAAATCAGCGTTCAACTTCTGCCGATACGGATGGGCCGGATTCTTCAACGCCGCCAAGGTTTGCGTCAAAATCGAATCCGACGGCACCAGCCACACCACAGCCTGTTTCCGCGTCGGCGGCAAAGCCTCAAATATCGGCTTCACCGACGCACACGCCAAAAACGTCTTCCCACCGCCAGTTGGAACCTTGTAACACACGTGCGGAACACCATCGATCACATTCTGGTAGCCCGGCATCTGCGGGGTGCCAACCTCAATCTGGCGAGACTCCCAAAACACCTTAAAAGCATCGTTCAGCGTAGGCTGCTCGTTGAGCTGGGTGAGGTAATCCTCTAGATCGGCGATCACCCGGTTTTGATACTTCTTCAACTCCATAACCAACACTCCTTAGAGACGGGTGATATCCCGAGGGATCTTCTTGAACGTGATATTCAGAGAGCGCAGCTCCTCATCCGACAACAAACACGTGTCGGCATAAATCACATACGAACTAGCCGCACACTCAGGAGGGATCGAAGCCAGATAGTCACGATCCAAAACCGTTGCCCGATCCGGCTCATATACGAAAAACAACGATGCATCCTCATGCCGTCCTAAGAAATACGGATGGGCACTGGGCGGATTCGAGAACGGCTGCCCCGTCTCGGTGAACCACACATACTCACGAACCCGCTCAAGAGGCACCTCTGGGTTCAAGTCACCTGCGAGAAGTAGTGGCGCGCCTAACTCGTAGAAAGAGAATGACCCTCCTGTTCCGGGCACTTCATCCTTATCGGTGCGGTATCCGTCGATCACTCGTTTGACCCGCTCTGCCGTGATTGATTCTGCGTAGTCGCTGAGCTCTACGAGGATGAATTTTCTATCTGCGTCGCGTCGTACATATTTGAATTAAGCACGGCGTGTGCGGTCGTTCCTGAGCCTGCGAATGAGTCTAAGACGATGCCGTCTGTGTTGCCATGCAGGGCGATAATCCATTCGATTAGTGATAGTGGTTTCGGGGTGTCGAATTTCTTGTTTCCAAAGATTGCCTTGATTACTGCAGTCGCGTCGGCGTTAGTTCCATAGCCATCGAGCCACGTATTCCATCCGAATGATTTTTTTACGTCACGAATTTTCTCGTATGGAACCCAGCGCTCAGTCTCTCCATCTACAACAACCCCTGGGTCGTATGATGTTTTCTCCCAGTGAGCAGCCTCAGGATTGTCCAATAACTCTGACATACCTGCGTGAGCAGGACTCCAACGCCAGTAGCCGTCAGACCCGTCATTCTTGATTGGGAATACTTCTCCACCATTGGGTGCAGTAATGGGGAACCACAACGTCGGTCGATCTGATCGGTCGGAAGTTGCACCCCACTTTCGTAACTCACGCCCTTTTCGATACGGGCCCTTGCTGTCCTTGAGGTCAAGCTTCCCAGTTGTCTTCTCTTCTTTGACAAGACTTGATTGGTCACCCTTGGTGTAGAACAAAATGTATTCGTGCCCTGTTCGCAGGGCCGTTTTATCTTTCCCTCCACTTGGTTCAGAGCGCACTGGCGCACAAGCAAGTCGGTTTGCAGGGCCAAAGATTTCGTCCATGATGCAGCCTAGGTTGGACAGCTCTGTGTCACTTATCGAGACAGCAATCAATCCGTTTCTGGCTAGCAGGCGATGGAGAAGTCTTAGCCGTGGGTACATCATGCATAGCCATTTGTCATGGCGGGAGAGGTCTTCGCCTTCTTTGCCGACGACTTCGCCAAGCCATTTCTTGATTCGTGGGTCGTTGACGGCGTCGTTGTAGATCCAGCCTTCGTTGCCTGTGTTATAGGGAGGATCGATATAAATGCAGTCAACCTTGCCTTCGTACTTTGGTAGTAGAGCTTTGAGGGCTTCGAGGTTGTCACCATGAATAATCATGTTCTGTGAGCCGTTGTCCCCATCGTGTTGGCCGTGCTCGTCATATGAGTATTGGCGGTCGAGGACGCGGTAGGGAACGTCGAGGTGGTGGGTGATCACCTTGTCTTTGCCGACCCAGTTCAGTTCTGGCATTAGCGTTCCTCCTTAGGCTCGTGAGGGTTGTTGGGATGTGGTTCTTCTGCGGCTTGACCGGTGCGGACCCATTCGTCGATTTCTGAGAGTTTGAACTTCCAGACCCTGCCGACTTTATAGGCGGGAAGATTATGGGTTGTTATCCATTTCGTGATGGTTTCCCGGCGCACCCCGAGGTGGGCTTGCGCTTCTTTCATGGTGACCCAGTTTTCTAATTCAGCTTCGCTCATCGTTCCTGCCTTATCGCGTGAAGATCCGGGTTAATAACTGTGGCATTGACATTGAATGTTGTGGTCGCTTGAGGGAAGCAGTTCTCGCCATCCACGTTATGCATTTCCCAGTGGCTTGAGGCAGCACCTTCATAGCCTTGCGCCCGAAACGTGCAAGAAATCTTGATGAACTTCGCTGTCGCCGGTGGGCTGTCAGGAATGGCGATCTGTGTGGTGCCGACGGGTCGTAGTCGCGAGTCTGTCGGATTCGTACAGACGAGTGTCCGACTGGTCCAATTGATGCTGCCAACGTTGCGCAGTGTCCATGTGTGAGTGAACTCGACCCAAAACCCTGGCCTGTATTTCTGCAGTGCAGGCGGTTCCGTCACGTCGACGCGATCTCCTTGATAGAGCGGCTGCGGTGCGAGGTTGATCTCACCTGGTTCCTGGCCTTTAAGGCGAAGTCGGTAGCAGCGTTCGAGGACATCGCAATGGTCTGGGTCATGGATGATCACATCAAACCAGTCGGTCAGTGCCCAGATGAACGCGTCAGGTTCAATTTCCATGCTTGACGGAAGACCGGCAGAAGCGCCGATTTCGTGGCATCGATCTTCCAGCGTGTATGTGGCGCGACGGGGTGGGCTGATGTGACCTAGCAAGAACTTGTGCAGTGCCTGTTTCTTGATCTGATTCGGTAGCGAACCGCGAACTGGGTCAGATACTTCTTGGTCGCCGCGAAAGAGCGCCGTCCAGTACGAAGTGGAATAGACTGCGGCGCTTCCTGCTGCCTCAAAAACTGCGCGTGCGAACTTACTCTGCGATTTTATCGGAGCTTTTGGCTTATAAATTGCGCAGCAAAAGGCGCTCAGAGTCAATGATCCACCTCCGTCACACACCGTCTAGAAGAAACTCTAGAAGATCTAGAAATTCCTGCCCTTTCATCGTCCGTCGTCTAGAAAATTCGTCCACTTTGATTGAAGTGTGAGCAAAACACGAGCCGACGAGACGAGCAACATCACTCTCATTATCGCACGCCGACTCGCGCGAACGCTCATGAACACGCACCAACTGGTGGTGGGTGTCGTAGCGAGAGCGAAGGAGGTGAAGAGCGTGGGTAGGAACCGCAAGCAGACATCGCGTGCTGTGGCACGCAAGGCATCAGCTGTGCTGCGCGATGGCCGTTCTTCGGTGCGGACCAAGTCCGTTGCCGCCTCGGCGTTGGCGCAGACTAAGCCGTCCAAGCGTGGCAAGTAGCCGTACACAGCCCACTCGGTTTCGACACAGCTCGGGCCGGGTGGGTGGGGACGGTAGCGCTGGTGGCCATCGGCACTGACGTTCTCCAAGCCTGAACGTGATTGTTCGGGAGCTCATCTGGCGGATGAGCGACCTCCACAGCGAGTGCTGGCTGTGGTTGTAGACAAATGAACCACTAGTGAGACCTGCTCTGGGAGCGCTCGGCGGGTCACCTCACCCAAACCTCTTTGCTGAGGGGCGGGTGGGGTGGCTCGCCTTTGTCGTCTTCCTAGCAGTTCTCACCAGTGATCTGAGCCAAACAGATCAGGTCTCCAAATCACCGGGATTCCCGGAGAAATGGAGATCCTTCGATGAAGGTCACCTTCAAGCACGAAGCAGACAACAACAAGAATCAGTCCATCACTGACACTTTCGACATTGACCCTGGCGAGTTCGCTCTCATGATCGCAACCCACCGGCAGCAACGCGCCGCCACAACTGGTGTTCCGCTCAACCAGGTCAAGCCCCGCACACCGCAGAAGATTCTCGACGAGTTGTGGAACGCAGAAGAAGCGGCCACGCATCAGGCGGTTCGCGCCGATCGCGGCAAGGGTAAGAAGACATGCACGTGCGGGGCTGAGTGCGGTCCTCGACGTGGATGCCGCGTCCCGAATAACAAGCCGTTTTCGTATGAGCAGATGCTCGACATCGACCTTGATCCAGCTTCACCGGGTATCAGCGCTGAAGACCAGGTCATCGAACGCGAGGATAGTGTCGAGCGTGCTTGTGAGCTCAAGGTGATGCGTGGCGTCATCGCTGGTTTGGATCCTCAGCATCGTGAGGTGATGACGCGCCTTCTTGCAACCGACAAGCTCAATCAGGCGCAGGTGGCACGCGATATGGGGTTGACCCGTGCTCGGGTATCGCAGCTAGTGGCAGAGGTAAAACCGCTGATTCGACAGGCGGTTGAGGATGCCCGATTTAACACTTTCGGTGGTGTCGGCAGTGGGGTGAAAGGGAGAAGCCAACCGGGCTGCTCCCACAAATGAGGAAGAAAGGTAAGCCCGATGGCTCGACATAGTCTCAAGCTTCATATTGCCCGGCATATCCCTGACGACCCCGGAATCGTCGCAACTAAGAACGTGACGCTGCGTGAACGGCTCATGCGCCTACTGCTTGGTACCCCGCGCAAAGTCATGATCCTTGTCCCTGGTGATTCGGTCAAGCAGATCGACATCACCGAAAACACCGATGACGACCTCATGGCCCTGGCCGATGCTCTCAAGGCGGGTGAATCCAAATGATGATGCCGGAAATTAACGCCTTCATTCGTGATGGAAACCAGACGATGCGATCGCTCGCCGATTTGCTTGCGCGGGCTCAGCAGATCGTTGAGGAGAGCTTCGAAGACCACGCAGGAATGCCTGGTGAACGCCCGGAGCTTGCCCTGCAGATCAAGGAACCCTTCGGAACCATCCCAGCCACGCACGCCCAGCCAGAACTACTTGCGGACGAGCCAGAGGTTGAACCTGAACCGACGGTGACGTTGGAAGAAGTACGTGCTTTTCTTTCCGAGCTCTCAGCGCAAGGTCACACGGCAAAGGTTCGTGAGCTGATCGTCGAGGCTGGTGCGGACAAGCTCTCAGCGGTGGATCCGTCGAAGTACGGGTGGCTGCTGGATCGGGCGAAGGAGATTGCTGATGGCACCGTCTGATCACGCACTCCTCTCAGCTTCTGGTGCTCACCGGTGGCTCAACTGCACCCCCTCCGCCCGCCTCGAATCCGATGAGCCAGAATCCACGTCTGCGGCTGCCGAGCAAGGCACCGCAGCACACGCCCTCGCCGAGCACAAACTCCGCCGCGCTTTGAAGCAGCGCTCGAAGCGGCCAGTCTCGACCTGGATTGATGACGAGATGGAAACCTTGACAGACGACTACGTCGCCTACGTCCAAGAACACATCTCGCTGGCTCGGGAGACCTGTGGGGATCCACAGGTGCTCATCGAGCAGCGCCTGGATTTCAGCCATGTGGTTCCGGGAGGTTTTGGCACCGGGGATTGCGTGATCATCGCCGAACCTACCTTGCAGATTATTGATCTGAAGTACGGGCAAGGTGTGTTGGTTGAGGCTGAGCGTAATCCCCAGTTGATGCTCTACGCTCTCGGAGCCCTTCACACTTTCGGCGACCTGTACGACATCGAGCGCGTAGCGGTGACGATCTACCAGCCACGTCGGGGCAACGTCGACACCTGGGAAATCTCCGTCACTGAACTCGAGCACTGGGCCGAAGCGGAAGTGAAACCGAAGGCTGAGCTGGCAGCAGCTGGCGAGGGTGAGTTTTGTCCGGGCTCGTGGTGTCAGTTCTGCAAGATTGCACCCACGTGTCGGGCGCGAGCTGAAGCCAATCTTGCGCTGGCCAGGTTGGAGTTCGCCCCGCCAGCAGAACTGTCCGACAGCGAGATTGCCGACGTGCTGGCCCGGATTCCGCAGCTCAAAACCTGGGCGGCGGATGTCGAAGCATACGCGCTCTCCCAAGCGGTGAACCAGGGCAAGCGCTGGACTGGTTTCAAGCTCGTCGCCGGCCGGTCGATCCGCAAATACACCTCCGAAACCGATGTCGCTGCAGCGGCTGAGGCGGCTGGCTATAGGGACATCTATGACCGCAAGCTCATCACCCTCACAGCGATGGAACGCCTCATGGGTAAACCCGCCTTCAACGAGATCCTCGGTGATCTCGTGATCAAACCTGCAGGCAAACCCACGTTGGTGCCTGCATCCGATAAACGGCCAGCGCTTGACCTGGTGAGTGCGGCCACCGATTTTCAACCAAACAAGTAACTAGTAGAAAGAAGAATGATTATGTCAACGACTAACACAACTCGTATTGTGACCGGCGAAGTACGCCTATCCTACGCACACGTGTGGGAGCCGAACTCCATCCAGGGAGGCAAGCCCAAGTACTCCGTCTCCCTGATCATCCCGAAGTCCGATACCGCCACGATCACTGCGATCGAGCGCGCGGTGGATGCGGCGATCGAGGCCGGGACGGCCAAGTTTGGTGGAAAGCGCCCCAACAAGGCCGCCCTCAAGTTGCCGCTGCGTGATGGGGATATTGAGCGTGACGACGAAGCCTACAAGGGTGCCTACTTCCTCAACGCGAACTCCCTGACCGCTCCCCAAATCGTCGATCAGAGCGTCGCCCCGATCCTGGACCGCGCCGAAGTGTACTCGGGCTGCTATGCACGCGTATCCCTGTCCTTCTATGCGTTCAACACGAACGGCAACCGTGGTATCGCCTGCGGACTGGGCAATATCCAAAAGACCCGCGACGGAGAAACCCTTGGCGGTGGACGAGTTTCCGCTGAGACCGACTTCGGTGCCTTCGCCGCTGATGACGATTTCCTGAACTAACCATCCCCACACGTGGAGGGAACCAGCACATCTTGTTGGTTCCCTCCACTTTTCCTCTATGTGAAAGGAACCCCGTCATGCGAACACTCTTCTGCGATATCGAATCTTTCAGCCCCGCCCAACTCGCCAAGACAGGCGTTTACCCGTATTGCGAGCACCCAGACTTCGAGCTGCTCCTGTTCGGCTATTCGATTGACGGCGGCCCGATCGAGGTGGTGGATCTCGCCAACGGACAATCTATACCCGACGAGGTTCTGGCGGCTTTAGTTGATCCATCCATCGTGAAGTGGGCGCATAACGCCGCCTTCGAACGTGTCTGCTTGTCCGCTTGGCTACGAGCGCATCATCCCAAGCTCCTCGACGAGGGCTTTCTTGACCCAAGGCAGTGGCGCTGCACCATGATCTGGTCGGCCTACCTTGGCCTGCCGATGAGCCTCGATGCAGTAGCCACAGTTTTGAAGCTTGACGTCCAAAAAGACACAGTAGGCAAGAAGCTGATCAAGCAGTTTTGCACACCCGCCACACCCTCAGTCCTGAACGGAGGCAAACGCAGGAACCCACCATCAGCTGACCCGACCGGGTGGGCGAGGTTTATCGACTACAACCGTCGTGACGTCGAAGTCGAGCTCGCCATCCACAACAGACTGGCTTGTTTTCCGATACCGGAGTCCGAATGGGACACCTACGCTCTTGACCAACGCATTAATGATGCTGGGATTCTTCTCGACCACACGCTGGTTGATAATGCCGTTGCCGTGGACGAGCACCACCGCAACGCGTCGCTTGCGCGTGCGCAGAAGCTCACGGGGCTGGAGAACCCGAACTCACCCATCCAACTCAAACAATGGCTCGCATCGCGTGGCTGCGCGCTGGAGTCGTTGGCGAAGGCCGAAGTCGATGCCGCCCTCGATACTGCCACGGGCGAGGTGAAAGAAGTCCTCGAACTTCGCGGCGATCTAGCTAAATCTTCGGTGAAGAAGTACGTGGCGATGCAAAACGTCGCAGGCAGCGACGGTCGAGCACGTGGGCTCATCCAATTCTACGGCGCAGGACGTACCGGACGTTTCGCCGGACGCCTCGTCCAAGTCCAGAACCTCCCCAGGAACTATCTGCCTGATCTTGACCAAGCCCGATCGCTCGTCAGAACAGGCAACCTCGAGGCACTTGAGCTTCTGTACGAGTCCGTGCCCGACACGCTTTCACAGTTGATTCGCACCGCGTTTATCCCTTCTCCTAGGCACAGGTTTATCGTCGCGGACTTCTCGGCCATCGAAGCGCGCGTCATCGCCTGGCTCGCAGGAGAAACCACCACCCTCCAGGCCTTCCGTGAGGGCAAAGACCTCTACTGCGAAACCGCCTCCCGCATGTTCGGCGTCCCAGTAGAAAAACACGGCATCAACGGCGAGCTACGCCAGAAGGGGAAAATTGCGACCCTCAGCTGTGGTTACCAAGGGTCAGCTGGTGCGCTGAAAGCCATGGGAGCCCTGCGGATGGGCTTAGCTGAGCACGAGCTCAAACCGATCGTTGATGCCTGGCGGCAAGCTAATCCGCACATCGTTCAGCTCTGGTCAAGTGTCGAAGAAGCAGCTATCGCCGCGATCGCGTCTCGTCAGCCGATCCGGCTGCGGAATTTGCGATTCAGCGTCGAAGCCGGAATCTTGTTTATTGAGCTGCCCTCGGGTAGGCGGTTGGCGTATGTGCAGCCGCGTCTGGGTGAGAACAGGTGGGGCGGCACATCCATCACCTACACCGGCACCACCACGGCACGGCGCTGGGGACAGCTCGAAACCTACGGTGGAAAACTTGTCGAGAATATCGTGCAGGCGATCGCTCGTGATCTGCTCGTCACTGGCATGCACGCCGTCGCCAAAGCCGGGCATCAGATTGTGATGCATGTTCACGACGAGATCGTCATCGACGAACCCGAAAATTCCGGCTTCACCGCCACTGGTGCTTGCGAGCTCATGTCCACGCTCCCAGCATGGGCCGAAGGTTTGCCGTTGGATGCGGACGGGTATGAGTGCGCCTATTACCGTAAGGATTAGCTGTTGATTGTCCAGATGGGATCTTGTTTCCAGCTGGGGCTGGCACCTATGTGCGTTAGATCGACGCCAGGAATTTCGGTGGGGAAACTGTCTAGGACGTCGCTGATGGCCTGTATTTCAGCGGTGAAATTTCCTCGTCGCAAGAGGAATGCGGTGAGCACCAACGCGGTGTATATACGTCCTGAAGAATGTGTCACGGCCGATAGCGTTTGGTCGCTGCGGCGGTGTTTGACCAGTGGACGGATAACGAGTTGCCTATTCCATAGTCTGGCGTGGTGAGCGCATATGTTACGAATGAAATTCGCAGTGCGCATCCATGATTCCAACTCGTCGGCACGTGCCAAGTACTTGTCAGCAATGCGACGACGCTGTTCGAAGGGAGCCAACGAAAACAGGGTCACGAGTTGTCCGAATTCGAGGATCTCGGTGGCCACCCACACCGGCAAACGACCATCGTGGGTCTGGTTGTAATGCATGACGAAATCTTCTGTAGAGCGCGACTGCGTTTGGGCTAGCTTCTGCGTGAACAGTACTGCGCGGCGATGCATTGCGCCTGACGGCCAAATCCGTTCGAGGTCGAGGTGAATGAACGGATTGATCTCACCCAGCACGTGCCCCACGTCAACTCGCAGGCACACCTCCAGCTTGCATAGCGCCCGCCACACAGCAAGACGCAGTTGTTCGTCAAACTCGTACAGCTCAATCGCGTGATGCATACGTGTGCCGGGAACGAAACGATCTAAACGCCGCCGAGGTGAGCCTTCGGGAGCTGGCTGGCGCAGCGGGTAGGAGTATCCCGAAAGCCGGTAATAGCCGACAGTAGATAACTCGCGGCGGTAATCACCGGCATCCAATAGGCCACGACGAGTGAGGATATTGATTTGCTCATCGATACTGACCCACGGTTTGTCGACCACCAGCCCACCTGCGGGTTAAGTAGCAAAATGTGTGTCTGATTTTCGCAGTCCTCACTGCTCAGACGGCATAAATCGGCCGTATATAAGGTTTCGCACCTTATATATGCTCGATTCTCGTTCAATCCACCGGAATGGCATCCTCATGTGCTAGTCGGGGATTGGTGTGCTTTCTGGGTGAGTAGAAACAGACCACGTTGCCCAGTATGCGCTGGGGAAATGAAGAAAAATGGCACCACTTCCAAAGGCACAACCAGGTGGCGGTGCAAAAACCCAGATTGCGGCAGCTCGACGACACGCCGCCGCACCGATCACACCCAAACTCGCGACTTTCAAGCGTTCATCTCTTATGCGACTTGCACCGCCTCATTGGCCGAGGTCGCTCGCCTGCGAAACATCAGCCGGTGGACCCTAGATCGCCGATTCGCGCCGTTTTGGCTCATCGATGTGCCCAACGATGGTGAACCTCACCGCGTCTATGACCAGATCTTCATCGACGGTACCTACACCGCCGCTGGCTGCCTCCTCGTCGCGGCCAGCTATGACCACGTCATCGCATGGCACTGGGCGAAAAGCGAAACCGCCCACGCCTACACCCAATTGCTCAAAAAGATCGCCGAGCCACTATGTGTGGTCCTCGACGGCGGACAAGGAGCACTCACCGCCATTAAAGCGTGCTGGCCAAACACGCTCATTCAGCGCTGCCTAGTCCATGCCCAACGCGCGATCCGTCGCTACACGTCGACCCAACCACGCACCGACGCGGGCAAGGCGATCTACGCACTGGCGTTGAAACTGACCCGCATCACCACACTTGACCAGGCACGCGAATGGACACTGCGTCTCCACGACTTCGGACAGGTCTATAAAGCATTCCTCGACGAAAAGACCCCCGTGCCAAAAGAACGGCGCACGCTGAATCACCAGTGGGAATGGACCCACCTGCGAGTTCGCAAGGCATACAACTCCCTGCTGCACCTCTCACGGAAAGGATGGCTGTTTACCTACCTGCAGCCGCCCAAAAACGCACTCGAGCCAAACCGGTGGGTCTCAACAACCAACAGCCTCGAAGGCGGCATCAACGCCCAGCTCAAACGCATCGCCGATGCACACCGCGGCAGGTCAGGAGAACGCCAACGAAAAATGCTCGAGTGGTGCCTGTATGCAAAAACGCAACTGCCTGACGATCCACTCACGATCGCCAGGCAGTGCAATTTCGGACAAGACCAACTCGCCAAAGTCAACGATCTTGCCGAAGAAGACCACAACAAAGCCGACCAAGAAACAGGACGACCAGCCTTCTACGACAACGCTATCCCAACCGAATACAACCACTCGATACGAATCAGAAAAGGCCCCATGAAATAGCACAAAAAGTGTCCGACCGACGACACGCCGACCGGACACACATTTTGCTACTTAACCCCTTTTTGACCCTTAACCCAAAAATAACCCCGCAGGTTTCCCTGCGGGGTGTTGTCATTAGAACGGTACTTCTTCGCCCTCGGACCGCGACGCTGCGGCTGGCGAGGGAGCGGACCAGGGTCAGACCGAGGAGAGCGCCCTTGCCTTGATCTGGTCGAACTCCTGCTGGGTAATCGCTCCCGAGTCGAGAAGGGCCTTCGCCGAGGCGATCTCATCGGTCGGGCTCGATCCGGCGGAGCCGCCGGCGACGGACTTGATGTACTCATCCTGCCGCTGCTGGAGCTCCTGGCGCGCCTCGACCGCGCGGTCGGTCATCCCCCGACCTCGAACAAGCAGGTACGCGAGCATTCCGATGAACGGCAGCCCGAGGATGAACACCACCCACAGCGCCTTCGCGAAGCCGCCGAGGTCCTTGCTGCGGAAGAGATCTCCGAAGATCCACCACAGGGACATGAACCATGCGAAGAAGATGAAGAACTCGAACATGGCGAGTAGGAATGAGCCGTTGTCGTCGAACATTTGCTGACTTCCTCCTGACTGGATGGACGCTGGCCGAGCGGTCCACGCGGACCCTAGCGCACGACGGTTAGGAACAAGGACGTGCCCGGGCCGTCGCCGAACCATGTTAGCAGCTTTTCCTCACCAAGTGAAGCGTCCTGGGTTTAGTTCCGCTTCTTTTACGGCCCTGTGTTGATGGGCTGGGTGAGATAGTACTCGGTTTCTACTTCTTGTGGGGTGGCGTAGTCCAATGCTTCGTGAAGCCGCTTGGTGTTCCACCAATGCGCCCACCGCAAGGTGGCCAGTTCGACTTCTCCGACCGATGTCCACGGGCCTTGGGCATGAATCAGTTCCGCCTTGTAGAGACCATTGACTGTTTCGGCTAGTGCATTGTCATAAGAATCGCCGACTGTTCCCACACTCGGGCGTATTCCTGATTCCGCTAGGGCGGTGGAATACTTCAGCGACACGTACTGGCTGCCCCGATCGCTGTGGTGAATCAGCTGGTTACCATGGATTCGTCCGGCAGTCGTTAATGCATGCTCCAAGGCCTCCATGGGCAGCGCATCGGTGCGCATCGTCGAGCGTGTAGCAACACCAACAATTTTTCGGCTGAAGACATCCACGACAAACGCGGTGTAGGCGAATCCTGACAGGGTACGAACGTATGTAATGTCGGCAACCCACAACCTGCCTGGCGCTTGTGCACGAAAGTTTCGCTGCACTAGGTCCGGGCGATGATCCGGTGTCTTCGGGCTAATCGTTGTCACGGGCGTTCGCCCACGTCTGCGGCCGGAAACACCTGCTAGCTTCATTAATCGGGCGGTCTTGTCGCGGCCGATATGAAAGCCTTCACGGTTCATCGCGTGCCACATTTTGCGGATGCCGTAGACCGAGAAATTCTGCGCATGCACACGCTGTATCTCTGGGATGAGAAGGCTATCGCTTAAGGCCCTTGCGCTGGGAACGCGTGTGGTGGCTTTGCGGTAGCCGCGTGAGGTGATGAATCCACGATCTGCTTGTTTGAGGACTCGGCAGATGGCCTCGACCCCAAACTGATCTTTGTACGCGTCGATGTAGGAGATCATTTGGTCGTGGGTCGGTCGAGTTCCGCTGCGAAAAAAGCCGAAGCAGTCTTAAGAATCCCGTTTGCTCGTTTCAGTTCGCGGTTTTCGCGGCGCAGACGCTTGAGCTCTTCTTCCATTGTTTCGCCACCTGAAGCGTCTGAGTCATCACGTACTGAAGCGCTGTCACGGTACCAAGCCCGCAACGTGTGGTGAGATACTCCAAGGAGCTCGCCGACCTCTGTGTAGGCGCATTGCAGTGAGCAGGACTCCAGGCGGACCATTTCGATGATTTGATGGACCGCCTTTTCCTTGAACTCGACGGAATACTTTCTAGGCATAGTTCAATCCTTCCTTAGCTGAGGTAGGAACTAAACCCAGGACGCTTCAAAGCGTGGTAGCCGGGTTGCGACGCGCTGACCGGGTTGGGCTGGTGAAGACGGGCCTGGGACTCCACGATTCGTAGCGACCAAGCAACGGATCGAGAGGAGTCCCAGGTGAGTGTTGAGGCTACCGTCCTGCCCGCTGCGATGCTCGGCATCTCGGGGTTGGTGGTGCTTGCCGCCGGTGAGTACGGCGGTGAGCTGGAGCTGTTGGTGGAGACCTCCGAGTCGGTGACCGGGTGCCCGCGGTGCGGGGTGGTCGCGGTGGCCCGCGGCCGGCGTGAGCATCTGGTGCGTGACATCCCCTCGGCGGGGCGGCCGGTGCTGCTGGTGTGGCGCAAGCGGCTGTGGCGGTGCGCCGAACCGGCGTGCCCGCAACGTACCCGGTCAGTACACCTAATAAAGCGACGTCAGTACGTTCGCTAATGCTCGAGCTGATCTTTCATCGCTCGTACCTCTCGGCTGCCAGCGTGGTCACTTATTCGCAACCGCCCACCGTGCGTTCTCTACACCCCTCACCGTTGCACCCGCGTGAGACTCTTAGACGGACCTGACGATGCACTCACGATCGCCAGGCAGTGCAATTTCGGACAAGACCAACTCGCCAAAGTCAACGATCTTGCCGAAGAAGACCACAACAAAGCCGACCAAGAAACAGGACGACCAGCCTTCTACGACAACGCTATCCCAACCGAATACAACCACTCGATACGAATCAGAAAAGGCCCCATGAAATAGCACAAAAAGTGTCCGACCGACGACACGCCGACCGGACACACATTTTGCTACTTAACCCCCACCTGCTTCCAAAAACATGAAGACCGGCTCTGACCTGTCTCGGAAACCGATACAAGCGAGCCGGTACTAGTGGTAATCACTATACCGCGAAAACAGCGACAGAATCAAGAACTCGGCGAAGTATCACCATCAGAGAAGAAAGCTTATCCAAGACCGCTAAGAAACGAGAACCGACCCTGTGCTCCCACCGAGGCGGGCAGCGGAACCGGGCATGTTGTCTAAAAGACCACCGTGTCGGCACCGCTGTAGCAAGAGAATGATGGTTCTTCCACACAGAGCACTCGAGAAATTTGTCTATGCCCCGGCGAGAATACCTGCCAGATTGCTCTAACAGATAGCGCTCCACCGGGGCTTCAACACCAATCGTGCCAGAACGAGAAGCGATTGAGTACCCGTGATTTAACACTTTCTGGTTCGTCGGCAGTGGGGTGAGGCCCTTAACCCTTGTGCCGACCGGCACGACTTTTTCTCGACGGGGTCTCGGGAAGGAGCCCCGCCATGGGAAACCAGATTCAAACATTCACCAACGACGTGTTCGGCACCATCCGCACTATCACCAATGATGGTCAGATCCTTTTCTGCGGCAAGGATGTCGCCACCGCGCTCGGCTACCAGGATCCGACGAACGCGGTGAAGCTGCACTGCAAGGGGGTGGCAAATTACCACCCCCTTGAGACCGCTGGCGGAATCCAGCAGGTCCGCTTCATTACCGAGGGCGACCTCTACCGCCTCATCATTTCTTCAAAGCTCCCGGCAGCGCAGAAGTTCGAAGCCTGGGTGTTCGATGAGGTGTTGCCGACGATTCGCCGCCACGGCATGTACGCATACGACGAACTACTCGCTGACGATGAGTTCCTGGAGCATGCCATCGCCACTCTGCGGGCCGAGCGAGCCAAGCGCCTCGCCGCAGAGCAATCCCTGTTGGAGGCGGCACCGAAAGTCTCGTACTACGACGTCGTGCTGCAGTCCGATTCGTTGTTGACGACGACGGCGATTGCGAAGGACTACGGACTCTCCGCGAAGAAGCTCAACCGAATCCTGCGTGATGCTCACGTGCAGTTCCATCAGTCGGGCCGGTGGTTCCTCTACGCGAAGTACGCCGAGCAGGGCTACACCCAGTCCAAGACTCACGAATACGGCGAAGGCCAGACCCGCACCCACATGTACTGGACCCAGAAGGGGCGCTTGTTCATCTACGACCTGCTCAAGAACAAGCTCGGCATCCTCCCGGTGATTGAGCGTGAAGGTCAGGTGCAAGCATGAGCGCCACGACACTCGATATTGGGTTTTCGAAGAAAAACACCGAAGGCTATCTGGACTTAACGAGCTACCACGCGCTCAAGAAGCTCCAGCGCGAACAGTTCGGCTACCGGCCCTTGGTTTATATCTGCTCACCGTATTCGGGCGACGTGCAAGCGAACGTTGAGCTCGCCCGCCAATTCTGCGAGCTCGCAGTAGCGGCAGGCAAGATCCCGTTCGCCCCGCATCTGCACTATCCGCAGTTCATGGATGACGCCGATCCCGATCAGCGCGAGTTGGCGATGTTCTTCAACAGGGTGTTGCTCGCTAAATGCGAAGCCCTGTGGGCATACGTGGGTCACGTTAGCCCTGGTATGCGCCTGGAGATCGGCTGGGCGCGAGACCTCGAGTTGCCGATTAAGTACTTCGATTCTGATTTCAAGGAGGTCACCCCATGACCACGCCTTTCACCTTGTTCGCTGCCGCGGTTACCGGTGTGCAGAACAATAACCACTACCCGAACCCACATCAGATCATTGACGCGGCATCCCTAAGCGTGGTCGCTGGCTTTGATCACGTGGCAGCCACCTACGTGAATGACCGCCGCTCAACTGCAGCGTTCATGTCTTCGGATTGCGTGGTGATGGATATCGATAACGATCACACCGAAACCCACACCGAGTGGATTACGCCTGAGAAGCTCGGCGAGTTGATGTCTGGTGTGGAGTTCATGACCGCCACCTCCCGCAACCACATGAAACCGAAGGGTGTGCTCTCCGCCCGGCCACGTTTCCACGTCTACTTCCCAATCCACACGATCACGAACGCGGACGAATACGCGGGATTGAAGCATCGTCTGGCATCGCGCTTTGGTTTCTTTGATCGCAATGCTCTGGATGCCGGTCGCTTCATCTACGGCACCCCTAACCCACAAGTTACGGTGCATGAGGGCGACCAGTTGCTCGATGCGTGGCTGGACGCGGCTGACGAGATCGACGTGTTCGCCGCCTTCGATCAGAGCACTCTCGTGATCGGTGAAGGGTCACGCAACGCCACGCTCTCTCGCTTCGCTGGGCGGGTCCTCATCCGCTACGGGCAGACCGATCAAGCACGAGACCTCTTCGACCGCAAAGCCAACCTCTGCGAACCACCGCTCAACGAGGGCGAACTGCAGACGATCTGGAACTCGGCATGCAGGTTCGCTTCGAAGGTCGCCTCCGACCCGAGCTATCTGCCACCAGAGGCGTATGAGGCGTTAGCAGGTTTACGTCCGGATGATTTTTCCGATGTCGGTCAGGCAGACACATTGGCTGGCGAGTATGCGAACAAGATCCGCTACTCACTGGCTACCAAGTGGCTTGTCTACGACCATGGCGTGTGGGATGAGAACGACCTGTCCGCACAAGGAGTGGTTCAAGAACTGACTTCTCGTCAACTTGAAGAAGCACAACACCTTATCGCCACAACATGGCAAGACATGGTTTCTACCGGTGCTGACGTGGTGATGGCATCGGCTTCATCGAAAGCCCGCGGCCTAGCAAAACTCAACCCTGCCCAAGTCGCAGCATTCAGGGCGTGGGATGAATCCAAAAACTATCACAAGTTCGTTCTCTCCAGGCGTTTGTCACGCAACATCACGGCCACGTTGAAAGAAGCCGGGCCGATCTTGCAGGTACGTGTCCGCGACCTCGACGTCGACCCCTACCAGCTCAACACCCCGGCAGGTACCTGGGATCTACGCGACAGTAGTAGCCACGAGCACAATCCCGCCGATCTGCTGACCAAACAGACCGCTGTCGGCCCCAACGATGAGGGTGCACAGATCTGGGCCGACGCGCTTGACGTCTTCTTCCAAGGAGATCCTGAGTTGATTGGTTACGTGCAGCGCATTGTGGGGTTGGCGGCGATCGGGCAAGTCTTCGTCGAAGCGCTCGTCATCGCTTACGGGGACGGACGAAACGGCAAATCCACGTTCTGGAACACCATCGCCCGCGTGTTGGGGACGTATTCGGGCACGATCTCAGCCGACGCGCTCACAGTCGGGGTGCGTCGCAACGTCAAACCCGAACTCGCCGAAGCCAGAGGCAAACGTCTCTTGATCGCGGCTGAAACCGAAGAAGGCATGCGCCTATCAACCTCGAACGTTAAACAGCTGGCTTCGACCGATCAAATCTCGGCAGAGAAAAAGTTCAAGGACCCCTTCGCCTTCACCCCCTCCCACACGCTGGTCTTGTACACGAACCATTTGCCGCGTGTGGGAGCTATGGATGCAGGCATCTGGCGGCGTCTGATCGTCATCCCGTTCAACGCCACCATCGAAGGCGACACGGATGTGAAGAACTACGCCGACCACCTCTACGAACACGCTGGCGGAGCAATCCTTTCCTGGATCATGGAAGGAGCGCGCCTCATTCACAGTGAGGGATACAAGCTCACTCCGCCACCTCAGGTGGTTCAAGCCTCGCAAGCATATAAGGAGGATAACGACTGGTTCTCGCAGTTCCTTGAGGACTCGTGCGACGTCGAGGACGGATTATCGGAGAGGGCTGGTGACCTCTATCAGACGTATCGGGCGTGGGCGCAAAACACCTCAGGATGGGCGCGCCCGATGGTCGACTTCAACGCCGCATGCGAACAAGCAGGATTCGAACGCAAGAAAACCAAGTCCGGTATCCGCGTCTACGGGCTGGCCCTGACCAGCGAATTCAACAGCTGAAAGTTATGAGGGTGCAGACCGATGCAACCCGTTTTCCTACCTTACGCATGTGAAATTACATGGTGTTTTTCTCTATGTAAAAGGTTAGGAAATACCCTGCACCACTCTGCACCCCTTGAGAAACCATTCAAGGAGTGACCATGAACGAACGCACCATAGAACACCAACTGAAGAAAGCCGTTGAAGCCTCTGGCGGCTTGTGCTGGAAGCTTGTCTGCCCTGGAACCACGGGTGTACCTGACCGGATATGCCTGATGAGAAACCGCGTAGTTTTCGTTGAGCTCAAAGCACCAGGACAGAAACCCAGGCCAATCCAGGTGCGCCGGATGAATCAACTCCGCTACCAAGGTTTCACCGCTTTGGTCATTGATTCGGTTGACGGCATACAGGAGGTGCTTGATGCACTATCAGCCGCATAACTACCAGCGGCAGGCGACCCAGTTCATCATCGACCATCACGAGGCCGCAATCTTCCTTGGGATGGGTTTGGGCAAATCGGTGATCACGTTGACGGCGATCTGGCAGCTCATGCTCGACTACTTCACCATCCACCGAGTCCTAGTCATCGCACCACTGCGGGTAGCCCGTGATACCTGGCCCGCCGAAATAGCGAAGTGGGATCACCTTGATGGGCTCACCGTCGCGGTCGCTGTTGGCACCAAGCAAGACCGGCTGAACGCTCTCGCGGCGTCTGCGATGGTTACCGTCATCAACCGTGAAAACATCCCATGGCTCATTAGCCAACTCGGGGGGAGCTGGCCGTTCGACATGGTTATCATCGACGAACTCTCCAGCTTCAAAAACCACCGAGCAAAGCGGTTCACGGCGCTGGTGAAAATGCGACCCTTCGTCAAGCGCTGGGTTGGCCTGACCGGAACGCCAGCGTCGAACGGGCTGATGGATGTATGGGCACAATTCCGGCTCCTCGACGGCGGGGATCGTTTGGGCCGTTTCATTATTTGTTATCGCGAGCGCTGGTTCACGCCGGATAAGCGTAATGGGATGCAGGTCTTCACCTATAAGCCACGCGTGGGTGCTGAGGATGAGATCTATGCGGCGATTGGTGACATGACGTTGTCGATGAGAACCACCGACCACCTGCAGCTACCAAAACTGACGGTGACGACAATGCCTGTGGTGCTGTATCCGAAAGAACGACGCGTGTATGAGCAGTTGAAATCTGATCTTGTCCTCGACCTCGGTGAGGCGACAATCGACGCTGCGAATGCTGCTGCATTGTCGGGCAAGTTGCTGCAGTTGGCGTCGGGCGCGATCTACACCGGTGATGGTCAGTGGACGGCGGTTCACGAGCGGAAGCTCGACGTCCTCGAAGACCTCATCGAGGCTGCCAACGGCAGCCCGTTATTGGTGGCCTATTGGTTTACCCATGACCGCGAACGCATCGTCTCCCGCTTCCCGCAGGCTCGCGAACTGAAAACGAGCGCGGATATCGAGGCGTGGAACAGAGGCGAGATTGCGCTTGGGCTGATCCACCCCGCGTCGGCCGGCCACGGGCTGAACCTCCAATCAGGTGGGCATCTGCTGGTGTGGTTCTCGCTCACGTGGAGCTTGGAGCTTTACCAGCAGACCAACGCACGGCTTTATCGGCAAGGACAAACCGAACCTGTGACGATCACGCATCTTGTTACGGAAGGGACGCTCGATGAAACCGTTCTCAAAGCTCTTGATGCGAAAGACGCTACTCAGGCTGCGTTGATTGACGCGGTCACAGCAGAAATTACAACCACTGAAAGAACAAGCTCATGCATGTGATGACCAAATACCTCGACACAAGGAAAGCCGCGATCGCAGCGCTACAGGATTATGCGGTGATGGAACAGATCATCGAGAGTACCGACGAGCAGATCAAGACGGCTTACGCTGACGCGGCAAGCCCAGCATCCCCACGCATGGACGGCACACCACCTTCTGGCGATCTCCGCGCTTCGGAGAATCGGATCGTGGCGAGCATTGAGCGAATCGACGCCTACAAGGCTCGCTACCTACAGGCCCGCCAGTACATGGACTGGTTCTTACCTGCGTGGGAAGTCATCGCTGAAGACGACCGCTTCATCCTCGAAGGCTTCTTCCTCAGCGAGGGGACACAAGATGAGAAGGTGTTGATGATAGCCGATCATTTCTACGTCGAGCGTGACACGGTCTATCGGCGCAAGAACCGGGCCCTCGACAGGTTCGCCACCGCCTTATACGGACAGCTCTAGCGTTAGCGGGTATCCGAAACATGCGATAGAAAACCGCATATCGGTGTGAGAACATGTAAGTGGTTGAAAACTAGGAGAAGCCCCAAGAACCCACACGGGAACTTGGGGCTTCACCACATCCAGGGGGAAGGAGCCAGCGATGCCGGTCAAACCAGCCCGCCCGTGCTCCCACCCCGGCTGCCCTGAGCTCACCCGTGAACGCTACTGCGAGGCCCACGCGAAGGCAGAAGACGCCCGGTATCGGAAGTATCAGCGTGATCCGAAGATCAACCGCCGCTACGGCGCGCGGTGGCGCAAGATCCGCGCCGCCTACATCGCAGCCCACCCGCTCTGCGAAGACTGCCTCGAACAAGGCAAGTACACGCCCGTGCAGGAAGTCCACCACGTGCTCCCGCTCGAACACGGCGGCACCCACAACTTCGACAACCTCCGTTCGCTGTGCAAGCCCTGCCACTCGCGCCAGAGCGCGCTGGATGACGACCGGTGGAGGCAACAACCTCGGGTCTACACCTACTGAATTCTTCGCCACGTTCCGCCCTGTCGCGGTTGTCGTCACGCACTTCAAAGTTGCCTACCCGCCTGGCGTTTGCCGAACACGAGCCACCGTCGAAAGCCTGACGAGGGGTAGGGCCGTCGAATCTCTACAGCCTTGGCACAGGTCAGCGGGCGGGGCCAACCGTGCGCAAAAAGACCGAATCAAACAAGGTATTAACACTTCGGGCTTCGTCGGCAGTACCAGTGAGGGGTGAAATCCCGCTGAGTGTTGCTCGGTTTTCTTGCGCTTTGTCCGTCCGGATTTAGGTTTCCCAGGGACGTACAGGTGAGGGCAAAAAACTCGGAGCTTCTCATCCGGTGTTCTGGATCCCTCCCTTGCAGGTGTTCGCCTGTCTTGAATTAACAAACTGGTTTCTAAAAAGGAGGAATCATGACAGATCAAATGGTGCTAAAAACACAGCAATGGCTCAATCGCACCTATAGGAGCAAGGCTGGATTCGGTTCAGTCGTAGAGGACGGATATACCGGCTGGGGCACGGTCAACGCTTTGATTCGGGCCCTGCAAATCGAGCTGGGTATTACGACAACGGCGAACAATTTCGGACCGGGAACTATCAGTCGCTTCCAGTCTCGGTGGCCTAACGGCATCCACCAGCAGGATGACGGTGCGCAGGAGACTTCTAATGTGTACGGCATTATCCAAGGTGCTTTGTGGTGTAAGGGATATTCTGCTGGTGCCAGCGATATCACTACGCATTTCTATAGCGGAACTGGAAAGGCCATCAAACAGCTTAAGAGCGACATGGGCATTGGTGGAGATTCCACTGTGACGCTCGACGTCATGAAAGCGCTGTTGTCAATGCAGCAATTCGTCCTGCTTCGCTCTTATGGGGGCATTTCAGCGATTCGGCAAGCACAGCAACAAATCAACCAACAGTATCGCGCTTATACCGGAATCATCCCAACCGATGGACTCTACGGTCGGGAAATGAACACTGCTCTGATTCAGGTCTTGCAAGCCATTGAAGGATTTAGCCCTGCGGAAGCCACAGGTAATTTCGGCAATGGCACCAAAGCGCGTCTAACAATAGTTACACCCAGCAATGCGGCAAGTTTACCGAAGTGGGCTTGGCTAGCTCAGGTTGCTCTAGTGTGTAACCGGATTTCTCCCGATATCTATCCTTCTGCACAAACCGCACTGTCAACGTTCGTTCCGCAATTCCAAGCAAAGTATCAGCTCCCACGAAGCGGGGTGGTCGACTCGACTACATGGATGAGCCTGTTGACCTCGAAAGGTGATCCGAATCGCGCCTGCAAAGCATGCGATACACGCTTCGAGATTACGGCTGAGCGACTCAACCTACTTAAGGCGAACGGCTATGAGATTGTGGGGCGTTACCTGACTGAGCCGAATCAGGATTCAAAAGATCCGTCTGACTATTTCAAAGCAATTCGCCCCGGAGAACTTGAACGCATCACCAACGGAGGAATGAAGTTCTTCCCGATTTTCCAGGAGTACTCAACCAAGCTTCGACACTTCACGCGGGAAAACGGCGCTCGGCACGCGACGCTCGCAAGGCAAGCAGCCCAAAGACTTGGCATTCCGGGAACGTATATCTATTTCGCAGTTGATTTCGACGCGACCGACCCCGAGGTCACAAGTCACATTCTTCCGTATTTCCAGGGTGTGCGTGGAAGCCTGGGAGGCGGATACAAAGTAGGCATCTACGCCTCGCGTAACATTTGTAGCCGCATCATTAAAGCCGGCTACGCTGGAAGCGCGTTCGTCTCGGACATGTCTACAGGATTTTCTGGCAACCTTGGCTTCCCTATTCCTGACGATTGGAACTATGACCAGTTCACTGAAATCAGTGACTACAAGGGTGCTGGTTTTGACCTAGACAGGGTCGCCTATTCAGGACAAGCAGCGGCAGTTGATCATGTTGCTCCTTCGAGTGCCGGTGGCGCTGCGCCCGACACCAGCATTGATTACACCAAGCTGGCTCCGATTGATCTGATCTGGCATTTAGAGAAACGCTTCGAAGAACTTCGTGCCAGTGGCAAGGTTGGAAAAGACTACGTTGCGGGTTCTCATGGTGTGGGAACGCGGATTGCCGTTCCGACTTGGCGTTGCATCCTCAACTATTTAGCAAAAGCCTACCTGCGTGACGGTGGTAGTGGATCTGCGGTGAATTGGTCCGTGTCTGCCGAAAGTTTCAGGAGTGCTGACGCGAGCGTACTCGAGAAGGACGCTGTAGGCAAGAAGATCATCGCTGCCTTGAATCGCTATATTGATAACACGTGGCGGCAATCCATGACCGACAAGACCGGAGAATCGGTTGATCTGGCGCATCTGGCGGCAACAACACTTGGATACACCAACTGGAATGTTATCCCTGATGCGTGGACTGGCTGGGCCGGAGACCTAGCTACTGCCATGGAGAATATTCAGAAAACACTTGAGTGGAATCCCAGTGCGAACCTGGATCAGGTGGCCACAGCTCTAATCGGTCAAGGTAACGATTACCGTCAGCATCCTGGCTTGAAGGGGCTAGTACTTGACAAGAAAAACGACAAGGGAAAATGGGAATCGGTAGGAAACAACTGTAACCGTGACGATCTCTGCTGTGACGGAGATGCCATCGTTATCGCTAACACGCTAGAAAACGGCAACGACTCCAACGCTCATCTTCTGTCAGCAACATTGCGAGAGTACTACAACAATTCCAGCAAACTTGCCAACAGATTCAAGCAGATTGGCTGGAGCTTGGGGGCGAATAATTCCACTGAGGCATATCAGAAAATAAGTGAATATGCCGACTTGGATAGCGCCGTTTTAGGATGGTTCCTGGCTGGATACGTCAAGGAAGAGATTCGTTTGACAGCTTGCCGAAAGCTAGCTGAATTCATCTACCGATAATTGATTTGGTCTTTTCCTTGGTGTGGCGCTTGGGTAAAAACGCTAAACCCAAGCGCTACACCACCAGCAACAAGAGCGCCGATGGCGGGAACGGAAAACTGGCTCAGCAGTTGAGAAAAAGAATCACTATGAACTAACGAGCCGACACCATCGAGTGAAAAGAGAAAAGCTGAGAGTCCGATAAAGGCTCCTGCTGAAAGTTGCAACGCGCGGGCAGATTGAATACCGATGAAATGCTTATTAAAAAGCAGAAGAAGAATCGTGAAACACACATACATGAGTGGCATCAATAAGAAGACCACAAAAAATCTCTGATCCTGATCCTTGCACCGTAGAAAGATGGCGGCGAAAAGCCACGCGCCGACAAAATATGCCAGAGCGGATACAAGAAACACAGATATTTTTTTGATGACCAGTCCCTTCAACTTTTCGCTACACATTTTGATACGGCAACGGCATCAGGAGTTGTATGCCCCAATAAGTTCTCATTCTACAAGAAGGGTTTCCCTGCATTGCTAAGGATAGCGCTGATCGGGCGGATGTTGCGTGAATGCAGGCACGAGGCCTGGTGCGTTGAACCCGACAGTCACGAAAAGGCGCACGGGAGCGCCTATACCAGAGGCTCCCGAGTATCTGTCTGTGGTGTACAGCGTGGTAAGAAGCTACTGGGGGGCGGCTTGGTTATGGGGTTGTTCTGGCGGCTTTCTGGTGAATGCACGGAGCTTTTTGATTGCCCATTCGTAGTGGCTTGATGTGGCTGACACGCAGTAGGAGCCGAGCGAGGTTGTGCCCGTCCACGGGAAATGCGCCTTGGTGAATAACTCCTCGTTGGTGAACTCGCCGATGAGAGCCACTACTGCGGTGTGGCTGTCAGCGAGGTTCTCGCGGATAGCCTCAAGCTCAGTGCCCTGATATTGAGTCCAAATCTCTTGGTTGAGCGTTGGCGTGGTTCGCCACGTGTGAGGAAACGGAAGAAACGGTCGAGGCTGACCCTGGCGGTTGGCGTCGACGAAGCCAAGCAACATGCGCTGCCACTCGTGCAGGTGGGCAAGGACGTCGCGCAGGTTTTTGTCCCGCGCCCAGTGGGCTTCTTTACCGATTTGAGTGATGCTGGGATCAAAATTCGTATGCTGATCGTCGGAACTCATGCCCTCAATGAGGCTGTCCAGTTTCGCATACTGCGCCTCGGCGGCATCCAATAGTTCAGTTTTCGTCTTCGGTCTCGGCACGCCACTAATTGTCTCACAGCAGGAAAGCAGATGAAAACCTATGGCGAAAGACGGAACGAACCGGGGTGGCCGCCGTGTGCGGGCAGGTGCGAAACCCGATCCGCTGAATGCGAAGCTCGCAGCTGGCCGCCCAGCCACGCGGCTTGATGATCCGCTGGGTGAGCCGTTTGACTTTGAAGGCTCAGATATCGGGGATGGTGCGGTGCTTGCTGGTGAGGTGATGCCGGAGCCTGCCGAGTATCTGTCGGAGATTCAGCGTGATGGTAAACCCCTCGGCGCTGACCTCGTCTACCGAGAAACATGGCAATGGCTCGATCAACGTGGCTGTTCCCAGTTCGTCGCACCGCGCTTGATCGAATCCTATGCGCAGGCGTTCGCGCGTTATGTGCAGTGTGAACAGGCGATCTCCAAGTTCGGCTTGCTCGGCAAACACCCAACCACAGGGGCTGCGATCGCATCCCCTTTCGTTGCTATGTCCCAGTCTTTCGGGAAGCAAGCGAACGTGTACTGGTACGAGATTTACGAGATAGTGCGCGCCACCTGCACCAGCGACTACTCAGGTTCGGCGCCGGGTGATGACGTGATGGAGCGCCTGCTGCAAGCCCGCTCCTAACACCCCTTTGATTCTCGTGTGCCTGCCCGAGATGGGTGGGCACTTTTCTATGTCCCGATTCTTTGGAAAGTGAGTGTGTATGTCTGTTACGAAGACTGCTGAGGCCGTGTGTATCGGCCATCCCGATAAGCTCTGTGATTTGATCGCTGACACGATCCTTGACGATATCCTCTACGAGGATCCTGCTGCCCGCGTTGCAGTAGAAGTGATGGCATCTGGCCGCAGGATCATTGTGACTGGCGAGATCACTTCGAAGGTTCGTCCGCGTATTCGTGAGTCGGTGCGTTACGCGCTGGTGAAGGCGGGTTATGTGCCGTGGAAGTTCCTCGTTTTCGTCTGGACACGCCGCCAATCCCCAGACATCAACGCAGGAGTTTCCAAGTCCTTGGAGGCTCGCTTCGGAGACACGAGTGAGTTTGCGTTGCAGGGCGCTGGCGATCAAGGCACCGTCTACGGATACGCCACCAACGAAACCCCGCAGCGTTTGCCATTGCCGCTCGTACTCTCGCATGAGATCTGTGGGCGTCTTGATGACGCCCGCAAGGACGGCACGATCAGCGGTATCAAGTCCGATGGTAAGGCGCAGGTGACGGTTCGCTACGACGCCGCCGGACAACCCGTAGCAGTCGAAACCGTGGTGGTGTCGATCCAACACGACGCTACGAAGACTCTGGACGAGCTTGCGGCTGAGGTCAAAACACTGATCGTCGCACCCGCGTGTAAGCCGTATCTGCCAATTAGCGCTGACACCGAGATTCTGGTGAATCCCTCGGGCTTGTTTACGGTGGGTGGTTCAAAGGCAGACACGGGGCTCACTGGTCGCAAGCTGATGGTCGACACTTACGGCGGTCTCGCCCCACATGGTGGTGGGGCGTTCTCGGGTAAGGACGCGTCCAAGGTTGACCGCTCGGGTGCGTATATGGCGCGTCTGATAGCCAAGACTATCGTCGACTCCGGTCTTGCGCAGGAATGCCAGGTCGCGATTTCCTATGCGATTGGGAAGGCTGATCCGGTCGCCTTCACCATCGACACGCTCGGCAGTGGTGAATACTCCGACAAGATCCTGACCGAGGCTGCGCGTGAGGTGTTTCCGCTACGCCCAGGAGCGATCATTGACGCTTTGGGGTTGCGAGCACCCGGCTACACCCGCTACTCGACCTACGGACACTTCAGCCATGCCGGTTTGCACTGGGAGAACTCGTTCGCTCACGTCGACGCATTAAAGAAGGCGGTGACCACACATGCTCATGAAACCAATGCCCATCAGTGAACTCAAGCCCGCTGACTACAATCCGCGTAAAGACCTCCAGCCTGGCGATGCCGAATACGAGAAGCTCAAGCGATCCTTGACCGAGTTCGGCTACGTCGAACCCGTCATCTGGAACTCCACCACTGGCAACATCGTCGGTGGACACCAGCGTTTGAAGGTGCTCGAAGATCTCGGCCACACGGACGTGGACGTGATCGTTGTTGAGCTCGATGAGACCCGCGAGAAAGCACTCAACATCGCGCTCAACAAGATCAGCGGCGAATGGGACAACGACAGACTTGCCCTCCTCATCGCCGACCTCGATGCTTCGGATTTCGATGCTGAACTCACCGGTTTCGACGACGCCGAAATCCAGCAGTTGATCGGCTCCTTGGATGAGAACGAGGTTGAGGACGACGACTTCGACCTTACCGCCGCACTCGAAGCATCCGCGTTCGTGGAGCGTGGGGATATCTGGACGCTTGGCCGTCACCGACTCGTGTGCGGCGACGCCACCAGCGTCGAGGACGTCGAGTTGTTGATGGATGGTAAACGTGCGAATCTTGTGTTGACTGATCCGCCATATAACGTCGCCTTCGAATCAGGATCCGGATTGTCCATCAAGAACGACAAGATGGATGGCGATAAGTTCTACGATTTCCTGCTATCAGCGTTTTCGAACATGGTGGGCGTGTGTGAGAAGGACGCGTCCGCGTATGTGTTCCACGCTGACACTGAAGGCTTGAACTTCCGCCGCGCCTTCGTTGAGGCAGGCTTTTACCTGTCGGGCTGTTGTATTTGGGTTAAAGATTCCCTCGTATTGGGACGTTCCCCGTATCAGTGGCAGCACGAGCCGGTGCTATTCGGGTGGGTGAAGACGGGTAAGCACAAGTGGTACGCCGACCGGAAACAAACCACGATCTGGAACTTCGCCAAGCCCCGCCGTAATGCTGACCACCCGACCAGCAAGCCACTGGATTTGTTGGCGTATCCGATCGGGAACTCCACGCAGGCCAACGCGATCGTGCTCGACACCTTCGCAGGCTCAGGCTCCACACTCATGGCAGCTGAGGCAACCGACCGCATCTGCTATTGCATGGAGCTTGATGAGAAATACGCGAGCGTTATTTTGCGCCGTTATGCCGAACATACAGGGGACGCTGCCGGGATTACTTGCCTGCGAGGCGGCAAGGAATACGCGTATTTGGATTTGGTGCGCGATGTTGAGGGGGTGAACCGTGAGTGAGTTGACGTTGGGTTCCTTGTTTGATGGCTCGGGTGGTTTCCCTCTCGCAGGTATTCAGGCGGGTATTCGTCCTGTGTGGGCGAGTGAAATCGAGCCATTCCCGATTCTCGTTACGACCCGCCGTCTGCCGCAGCTCACTCATGTGGGTGATGTGACCACGGTCAACGGGGCTGATGTTGATGCGGTGGATGTGATCACGTTTGGTTCTCCCTGCCAAGACCTATCCGTTGCAGGTAAACAAGCAGGCCTGGCGGGTGAACGCTCGGGTCTGTTCTTTCATGCTGTACGAATTATTGACCAGATGAGGAAAGCAACCCATGGAATGTTTCCACGCTACGCGATCTGGGAGAATGTCCCTGGCGCGTTCTCCTCACACAAAGGATCCGATTTCGCCACCGTCCTTACCACGCTCACGCGCATCGTCGACCCGAGCACGCCTGATATGCCTGTCCCTGAGGGTGGATGGCCGTACGCGGGATGTGTCATGGGTGAGGGATTCTCACTGGCATGGCGTGTACTCGATGCGCAACATTTCGGCCTCGCCCAACGACGCCGCCGCATCTACCTTGTCGCAGATTTTGCAGGCCGATCCGCACCCGAGATTCTTTTTGAGCCCGCGAGCTTGCCAAGGAATCCTGAATCGTGCGACACGCAAGAACAAGACCATGCCCACACCCCTGAAGCAAGCCTTGGAGGCCGTAGCAGCTCGGTGATGTTGTTGGATCATCATCCGCAGGACTCGAGGTTGACCGTTAACTCCTCGGGGGTGGTGCAGACGCTGACTGCCCGGATGGGCAACTCACCCACCAACGTCCCCATCCTCCTCGACGCCCCAGAAGAACGCAGGGTGTTTGGCCTGAATTCGATCCACCAGTCCCGCAGCGGTGGCGGCCACTACGGCTACGAAGCGGAAGTGTCGAAAACCCTCGACTTGAAAGGCGGGGAGCCGACCTGCAATCAGGGCGGCATGGTCATCTTGGAGCCCGTCTATGCCGCATCCAAGGCCGACTATTTCACCCGCGTCACCAAGGATCAGGCAGGTGCGCTGCTGGCCACGGATTACACCGATCCGCCCATGGTCGCCAGCTCGTCGCTGTGCCCCAGGCGGTTGACGCCGGTCGAGTGTGCCCGGTTGCAGGGGTTTCCTGACGATTGGTGTGACGGTCTTGCTATCGAGGATCCGACAAGCGAGGACATCGAGTATTGGACGGGCATTTGGGCTACCTGGAACTTGGCGCGCGGCGTGAAACCACGAACCGCACGCCAAGTCACTACTTGGTTGGAGAATCCAACCAGTGATAGTGCCCAGTACAAGTTGTGGGGTAACGCGATCGCTTTGCCCGTTGCTCGCCACGTCCTTGAAAGACTGAAGAATTTTGCTCGCGCAGGGACTGGATAAGCACTCGCACCTATGGCTGTATGTACATGACCAAACAAACCCCGACAAGGGGGAAACATGAGATGGAGGATGGTCATGAGTGATCTACATATCGAGATCAGCGAGATGCTGGAGGCAGGCATCAACATCTGGGACATTGAAGAAGCCCTCGACATTGCACGAAAGTGGAACTTCTCCCTGGTTGCCGGTGCGATCGAACACGACCCGCATGGCTATCTGCGACTGGTTGATTCTTGGTTTGAACAGGTGACCCGATGACCACGATCAAGTTTACCCCGAACAAGGCTGGGCGTAAGAAACTCGCCGAAGTCATCGCGGAACATCTTGGCGTGAAAGCCAGGTATGCTGGCATGCCCACCTTTGACTATCTGATTGGTGAGGCGCGGTTGGATCGGGACTGGGTGCTCCACCTCCCAGACAACGCAGACGGCGACGCGATAACCGACGCCGCGAGCGCGGCCGGGTTTGCGCCTGCGGGTGAGGTTTACGGACTCACGCTCACATTCCCCACGACCAGGTGGGACGAGGCCACAGGCGCGAAGCTCGACGCCCTGCTCGCCTCCAAGGGAGCACTCATCGCTAAGGCACTGGTTATTCCTGCTACGCCCATGGCGATCGATGAGGCGGAAGGGACCGTTGAGTTTGCCTGGTTTGACCAGCTCCCAGATGCGGAGGTGATTGAAGCGGTCAGCGTGCTGATTCAGCTCATGATCGAGCACGCGAAAACCGCCACGAGAGTCTCCGCGAAGCCTGCCAAGACAGGTGGAAATGACAAGTATGCGATGCGCTGCTGGTTGCTGCGCCTGGGCATGATCGGCGACAACTACAAGCACGTGCGCCGAGTCCTGCTAGCGAATCTGGAAGGCAACGCAGCATGGAAAACCCTGCCCAAATCCGACCACTGAGTTCCTTGCGGAGAACCGGCGAAAAGCGACTGGATAACCGCGCACACCTATGGCTGTATGTACATGATCGAACAAGAAATAAAGGAGCGAGGTCATGAATACCAGCAAGGTCACGATGGAGCAGCTGCAGATCGCGACCGACAGCTACGGCACGGTTATCGCCTACGGAGACTTCGTCCTCGCCTCGGCATACCGGTACCTGGGCAAAGGCCGGATCGGAAACGACGCCCGCGTCTACAAACTCGCCGAGCAGCCCATCCCTGGCTGGGGATCGGACGCCCGCAGTTTCATTGAATGCGAACTCGCCCTGGTTGCTGAGGCTGAGGAACTGTTCGAAGACGCCGGCCACGCCATCGCCTGGGCGCTTGCCCACACCAACTAACCAGCACAGGAAGGAGCCTGAAGGGCGTGATGCGCACTCTCGACA
Source organism: Actinobaculum massiliense (assembly GCF_001457435.1). Taxonomy (GTDB): domain Bacteria; phylum Actinomycetota; class Actinomycetes; order Actinomycetales; family Actinomycetaceae; genus Actinobaculum; species Actinobaculum massiliense. The sequence goes on from NZ_LN881717.1 coordinate 1,380,447, forward strand.
CCTACACGCCGACCCGATTCATGGCCACAGGCTCACGCTACGACAAGCGTAAAGCCGACTTCGCGGTCGCGTTCATCCAAGCCTTAAAGCACACCAAAGGCCGCTGGTCAGGCAAGCCCTTCCAGCTCATCGACTGGCAAGAGCAAATCATCCGCGACCTGTTCGGCACTGTCAAAGAAGACGGCTACCGCCAATTCACCACCGCCTACGTCGAGATACCCAAAAAGATGGGCAAAAGTGAGCTCGCCGCCGCAATTGCGCTACTACTCACCTGCGGGGATGGTGAAGAACGCGCTGAAGTGTATGGGTGCGCGGCTGATCGCCAGCAAGCATCCATTGTGTTTGAGGTCGCAGCGGACATGATTCGCATGAGTCCAGCGCTGTCCAAACGCGTCAAGATTCTTGCCTCGCAGAAGCGGATCATCTACAAGCCCACCAACTCCTTCTACCAGGTGCTGAGCGCGGAGGCGTATTCGAAGCACGGGTTCAACATCTCCGGCGTTGTCTTCGACGAACTCCACACCCAACCGGGCCGTGCCTTGTTCGACGTCATGACGAAAGGATCAGGCGACGCGCGCACCCAACCCCTGTACTTCCTCATCACGACAGCGGGTACCGACACGCATAGCATTTGTTATGAGCAACACCAAAAAGCCCAAGACATCCTAGATGGCAAAAAGCACGACCCCACGTTCTACCCGGTGATCTATGGGGCGGCGCAAGATGATGATTGGACCGACGAGGACGTGTGGCATAAGGCTAACCCGAGCTTAGGGATCACTGTCCCGATCGAGAAAGTCCGCCAAGCCTGCACGAGCGCGAAACAAAACCCAGCCGAAGAAAACACATTCCGCCAACTTCGCCTCAACCAATGGGTCAAACAAAGCGTGCGGTGGATGCCCATGCACATCTGGAACCAAAACTCAGCACCCGTCGACCTGTCAGATTTGGAAGGACGCGTGTGTTACGGCGGCCTCGACTTGGCTTCCACGACGGACATCACTGCTTTCGTTCTCGTATTCCCACCCTACGGGGACGATGACAAATATACGGTCGCGCCATGGTTTTGGATACCCGAAGACAACCTCAAACTAAGGGTTGCCCGTGATCACGTGCCCTACGACCTGTGGCAACAGCAAGGCTTCCTACAAACCACTGAGGGCAACGTCGTCCACTACGGCGCAATTGAAGCCTTCATCGAGCAACTCGGTGAACGCTTCGATATCCGCGAGATCGCATTCGACCGGTGGGGCGCAGTCCAAATGAGCCAAAACCTTGACGAAGCAGGTTTCACGGTTGTTCCGTTTGGGCAAGGCTTCAAAGACATGAGCCCACCATCCAAAGAACTCATGAAACTCGCTTTAGAGGGAAAACTGGCACATGGCGGGCATCCAGTGCTTTCGTGGATGGTAGACAACATTCACGTCCGCACCGACCCAGCAGGAAACATCAAACCCGACAAACAAAAGAGCACCGAGAAGATCGACGGCGTCGTCGCAACAATCATGGCCCTCGACCGCGCCATCCGAAACGGCACCGGGCACGTCAGCGGCAGTGTTTATGACGAACGCGGCCTACTCGTGCTGTGAGCACGCTCATGGATGAACGCGCCGATGCCTGCGCCGATCAGTCCCAAGATCGAGTAGGCGACGCCGTAGATGAGGGCTGAATCGTTGTAGTACACGAACAGTGTGGTCAAGAACCCTGCGAACGGGGCCAGTAGCCACCACCAGCCGAACCCGTGGCGTGCCCCATCGATAACGCTCAAAACGATGGTGAGTAGTGGAAACGCGAGGAAGAGCAACGCGATGAACCACTTGGCGTTGGGATCGCTCAGCCTGCTGATCCACATGGAAATGAGCGGCAACAACCAAAATGCCGCTAGCAGGACACTCATCAGTGCCCACGACTGTTTTGAGGGCGCTTTCATATTCCAATTCTACATGTGAAAGGACACCGCATGAGTTTTCTGAATTGGCTGCGTGGCGACACCACCCGCTCCGCTGACGATCACGCGATCAGCTCTGGCTACAGCTTTTTCTTCGGGGCAACGAGCTCTGGCCGTCCGGTGACAGAACGCAGCGCGATGCAAATGACCGCCGTCTACTCATGCGTGCGGATTTTGGCTGAAGCTATCGCGGGTCTGCCGTTGCATGTTTACCAGCAGAGCAGTGATGGGGCGAAGGTGAAGGCGCTCGACCATCCCTTATACCGGCTGTTGCATGATGAGCCGAACCCTGAAATGACATCCTTTGTCTTTAGGGAAACTCTGATGACGCATTTGCTTCTTTGGGGTAATGCGTTCGCCCAAGTGCTGCGCAACGGTAAAGATGAAGTGATTGGTTTGTATCCGTTGATGCCGAACCGGATGATGGTGGGGCGCGACGAGGCTGGGCGACTCTATTACGAGTATCAGCGCACCTGGGACGAACCAGCTGGACGCTTCGACACGGTGCGACTCTCGGCGCGCGAGGTGCTGCACATTCCAGGGTTGGGCTTTGACGGGCTGGTTGGTTATAGCCCGATTGCGATGGCAAAGAATGCCATCGGCCTCGCCCAAGCAACAGAAGACTACGGCGCATCGTTTTTTGCTAACGGTGCTGCACCTGGTGGTGTGTTGGAGCATCCGGGAACGATCAAAGACCCCGCGCGCGTTAGGGAGTCCTGGCAGTCCACGTTCGGCGGAGCCCGCAACGGGAACAAGATCGCTGTGCTCGAGGAAGGCATGAAATACACGCCCATCTCCGTCAGCCCAGAACAAGCTCAATTCCTTGAAACGAGGAAGTTTCAGATCAACGAAATTGCTCGAATCTTCCGCATACCCCCGCACATGATCGGCGACCTCGAAAAATCCTCGTTTTCCAATATTGAGCAGCAGTCGTTGGAGTTTGTGAAGTACACGTTGGACCCGTGGGTGATCCGGTGGGAACAGGCCATCACCAAAACACTCCTCAGCTCGCGTGAAAAACCTGGCGTGTATGTGAAGTTCAACCTCGAAGGCTTGCTACGTGGGGATTACGAATCCCGAATGAATGGTTATGCGGTGGCAAGGCAAAACGGCTGGATGAGCGCCAACGATATCCGCGAACTAGAAAACCTCGATCGCATCAGTCCCGAGGCTGGCGGCGACCTCTACCTCGTCAACGGGAACATGCTCCCGCTCAGTCTCGCAGGTGCATACGCGCAGACAACCGGGTCTGAATCGGAGCCTGAACCGGCTGAGGAACCTATGAGTGAATCTTCTGTAAGGAGGAGGATATGAGACGTTTTTGGAACTGGCTCACACCAGAGCCATCAACTGACCCGGACGCAGATGCAGTCCGGGTTTTGCGCATTAGCGGCACGATCGCTGAAGAATCCTGGTTCGATGACGACATCACACCCAGCATCTTCGCCAGCGAGTTGAACGCTGGGTCGGGGCCGGTGACGATCTGGCTCAACAGCCCGGGTGGTGATGTGGTGGCTGCGGCGCAGATCTACAACATGCTCATCGACTACCCAGGCGAGGTGACCGTCAATATCGACGGTATCGCCGCATCGGCCGCGTCTGTGATCGCGATGGCCGCCACGAAGGTTGCCATGAGCCCGGTGTCGATGTTGATGATTCATAACCCGGCCACCATGGCGGTTGGCGATAAGGACGAACTCGCACGTGCGATGAGCATGCTTGATTCGGTCAAAGAATCGATTCTGAATGCATATCAGGAGAAGACGAACCTGAGTCGGGCGAAGCTGTCCAAGCTCATGGACGCTGAGACGTGGATGGATGCGCGGGCTGCGATCGACATGGGTTTCGCCGACGAACTCCTCACCAACCAACGCGACCCAATGTTTGCGATTGAGCCGGACAACGAGCCGGATGACGATGAGGACGAGGCCGAGTCACCAGACGAACCCGACGAAGACGACGAGGATGAAGATCCGAAGCGCCTGCCGTTTCCACCCAAGAACGCGGGACAAGGCACGGTGTTTTCCCGCCGCGCCTCCGAACAAAAGCTCGTCGCACACCTGACCGCCACATCACCGCCACCTCCGTCGAAGCGAGTGCGTCCACCACTCCCAACCATTCAACCCGCCGTGCCTGTTGGTCGGCGGGTTCTCGATTTGTACGCCGAACTAGCGAACCAACCCCACTGAAAGGACCAACACCCATGACAACCCCTATGACTGTTTCTGACCTTCGCACCAAGCGCGCAGATGCTTGGGAGAAGGCGAAGGCATTCCTTGACGAGCGCCGCGACACCACAACCGGTTGCCTGTCTGCTGAAGATGATCAGGCTTACGCGAAGATGGAAGCCGAAATCGATCGTCTCACCAACGAGATTGCCCGTTCTGAACGTGCCCTGCGCCGCGACGCCGACCTCGCTAAGGCAACCAACACACCGCTCACCTCAATGCCAGGCATCAACCCCGACAATGACGAGGTCAAGCACACAACCCCACGCGCTACATCCTCCTATAAGCGAGCCTTCTGGGATGCCATGCGGCTCAACGCTTCTCCGATGGAAGTACGCAACGCCCTCTCCGAAGGCGTCGATACTGAGGGCGGCTACCTCGTCCCGGACGAGTTCGAACACACCCTCGTGGCGGCACTGGCGGATCAGAACATCATGCGCGGCCTGGCCAAGGTCATTCAAACCACCAGCGGGGATCGGAAGATCCCAGTCGTCTCTACCCATGGCACTGCCGGGTGGCTCGATGAAGGCAAGCCGTACACCGAATCCGATGAAGCCTTCACGCAGGTCACATTGAGTGCGTTTAAGCTCGGCACCTTCCTCAAAATCAGCGAAGAGCTACTCAATGACAGCGCGTTTAATGTCGAGCAGTACCTAGCAGCTGAGTTTGCTCGCCGTATCGGCGCGGCTGAAGAAGAAGCCTTCCTCACCGGAGACGGAAAGGGCAAACCCACCGGCATCTTCGCAGCCTCCGGCGGTGGCGAGAAGGCGGTGACCACGGGCAAGGCCACCGACATTACCGCTGATGAGCTCATCGACCTGCACTACGCCCTGCGCGGCCCGTACCGCAAGAACGCAGTGTGGCTCATGAACGACTCCACCGTGAAAACAATCCGCAAGCTCAAGGACGGCAACGGTCAATATCTGTGGCAACCTGCCCTGACCGCAGGAACACCAGACCTGGTTCTCGGCCGCCCCGTCCACACGAGCACGTTCGTTCCGGAGATCAAGGCAGGTGCATCAACGGTGGCCTTCGGTGATGTGTCGTACTACTGGATCGCCGACCGGCAGGGCCGCTCCTTTAAGCGGCTCAACGAACTGTTCGCCACCACCGGACAGGTCGGATTCCTCGCATCCCAGCGACTGGACGGCAAGCTCGTCCTGCCTGAAGCAGTCAAGCTGCTCACCCAAAAGGCATCCGCATAACCAGCGGTTCTACACACTGAGAGGAGGTGGCCGCAATGACCACAACAGAGCTTACCTCGCAGGTGAAGGCGAACCTGCTCATCACCTTCGACGATGACGACAAGCTGCTTGTCGCATTGGTGAATGCGGCCACCTCCTACGCCTGCTCCTTCCAGCACCTGCCCGAAAACCACTACGAAAAGAATGAAATGAGCGGGGCAACCAGGCAGGGCATTGTCATGCTCGCCTCCCATCTTTATGAGTCGCGTGATGGTTCGACGGCAGGCTTTTGGGCCGATAAACCGGATGCGGCTCGGGCGGTATGGAACGCGGTGAACAATCTGCTGCGCCTGGACCGGGATTGGAAGGTGTAGACCAATGGCTTCTTTGGGATCCATGCGCACCACCATCGACCTCATCCAGCCGACGGTTGTTCGGGATAAGGCGGGGTTCACCACCACGCGCGATGAAGTGAAGGCGACGGTGCGGGCGCAGATCGAGGTGCGGCACGCATCGAGCGCGTGGGTGAACCGGGCAGCGTACTCAAAGGCTGACGTCCTCTTCCGCATCAGATCTTTTCCCGGACTGTCCGTGACCACTGATATGGAGATCAGTGGCCCGGATGGGCGGTATGTGATTGACGCAGTTGAGGTGATCGGCAGGTATGTCGAGATTCTCGCCCACCAGATAACCCCTGAAGGGAGATAGTCATGGCTCGAGTGCAGATTCGCTTGCCGAACGCGTTTATTGATTCTCTTGATGCTGCCAGCCGTGTGCTCGAAACCTCTGCTGATGAGGTGCTGGAGGCGGGAGCCGCGGTGGTTGAGCCGCGAATGCGAGCCAACCTCACGGGCGCGATCGGACGTGCCACCAAGCAGCCCTCGCGTTCAACAGGGCAACTACTCAGCGCGCTTGGTACGACCTCGGTGAAAGTAAACAACAAAGGTGATCACAACATTAAGGTCGGCTTCGCCGAGAACCGCCGCGACGACAGAGCGAATGCGTTGATCGCCAACGTCCTCGAACACGGCCGTAGTGATCAGCCTGCACGCCCGTTCCTTGCACCCACACGGTCGCAAACGCGGCGTGGTGCGATCGAAGCCATGAAAACAGCGCTCACAGCGCGCATTGAGCAGGTGGGGCCATGACCGCATTATTGGAACAACTCACGCAGATTGCTGACAAGCTCGGCCTGCCGTTCGAGGTCGGTCTCTACACGGCAACGCCTGCGCCGCAGACGTATCTGGTGGCAACCCCGCTGACGGATGTGCTGGACGTGTTCGCCGATAACCAACCCAGCGTTGAGGTTGAGGAAGTCCGCCTCGCACTCTTCACTCGCGGAAACTACCTCGACCTACGTAACCGCATTACCCGCGCCCTACTCGACACTGGACTGACGATCACTGCCCGTACCTATGTCGGCTTCGAAAATGACACTGGATTTCACCATTACGCGATAGACGTCGCAACCCACCACACCTACAGATAAGGAGAATTTCTCATGGCGACTATTGGTTTAGACAAGCTCTACTACGCCACCATCACTGAAAACCCCGACACGGGCGAGGAAACCTACGCCACACCCAAACCCCTCGCCAAAGCCATCAGCGCAGAACTCAGTGTTGAGGTCGCCGAGGCAATCCTGTATGCCGATGACGGTCCATCCGAGATTGTCAAGGAATTCAAATCCGGCACCCTGACTTTGGGTATCGACGACCTGGGTGGTGAAGCAGCCGCAGCCCTCACTGGGGCGAGCGTGGATGCAAACGGCGTACTCATCTCCGCCTCAGAAGATGGCGGGGCTCCCGTGGCGATCGGTTTCCGAGCCGCACGCTCTACGGGGAAGTATCAGTATTTCTGGCTGTACCGGGTCAACTTCGCCCTCCCAACAGAAACGTTGGCCACTAAGGCAGACTCGATTACGTTCTCGACACCCTCGATTGAGGGCACGATTTTGCGGCGTAACAAACCCGATAGTAAGGGGCGTCATCCGTGGAAGGCCGAAGTGCTAGAGGGCGGCACCGGCGTCAAGCCCGAGACGATCACGAACTGGTATGCGCAAGTTTATGAACCCGCCAGCACCACATCTGAAGCCTAAGGAGCATGAGCCATGACAACCAAGAAGAAGACTGAATCAGTTGTCGAACCTGGACGCTCCGCCACTGTCAGCATCGGCGGTACCGACTGCGAGCTTGTCTTGACGACGAAAGCCACACGTCTAATTGCTGAGCGTTACGGCGGGCTCGAACACCTGGGTAACGCCCTGGAAATCTCCGACGATCTGGGCAAGACGCTCGGTGAGGTGATTTGGTTGATCACGCTGCTGGCTAACCAGTCCATCCAGATCCACAACCTGCGCCACCCAGACGACAAGCGCCCAGAGTTGACCGAGGACGAGGTTGAACTACTCACTGTGCCTGCTGATCTGGCGGATTATCGCGGCGCGATTACTGAAGCCCTCCAACGAGGCACACGCCGAGACATCCTGACCGGGTCAGCCCCAAAAGCACCAGCAGCGGACGCGTAGTCGACAACGATCAGGCTGTGTTCATGCGGCTGACATATATCGGCATGGCTCACCTTCACCTCAGCCAAGTGGAGGTGGGCTTAACCGTGTTCGGGGAACTCTTGGATCTGGTCGACTGCTGGCGGTTAGAGACCGGCAGAGCCCAACCGCTACGTCAATGGTTCATCGACGACGTCATCCCCGCTGGGATTTAGATGTTGTTCCAGTGGGTTTTTAGTTCGTGAGCGAATTCTGTGGGCATTGATTGATGCCATTGATGACCCGCGTCTGGCACAACGATGAGGCGGGCTGGCGGGATCTGTTGGCTGATGGTGCGGGCGGCAGGAAGATTCGCACGGTCTTTCGAGCCGCACGCAATCGTTGTTGGAACCGTGATATTTCCAAGCTCTGGCTCGAAATCAATGGCTGATATTTGACGCAGGATTTCCAGCAACTGTTGCTTGGAAATCTGTGGTGGGCACACGAGACGCTCAGGCAAGACTCGCATTAGAACGCTTTGAATGCGCATCAATACTTTAGGCGGGCGTGCTTGAGGAGCTGAAAGAAACAGGGAGCGAACCATGTGCGGGTGCCATATAGCCAGATCAAGACCCATCACCGCGCCAAGAGATAGCCCAACCACGTCGACTGGATCATTCAGTGATGCGGCGAGTTCGTCCGTGCGCTCATGTAACGACCATGGCGTTCCTGATGGCTGATCGACAACAGTGGGCGTGAGCGCGTCAATGCTCTCGAACTCGTTGATGACACCATTCCAGGCTTGCGGGGTCTCACCGAGTCCGTGAAGGAAAAGTACCGGAGTGCTCATCGCTGCAAACCACGAGTGGCAAGGTGCCACGCTGCAAGCCCGATCGCACATATTGCGAAACCTGCTGCATTAGCGATGCCCGTGACGGGATGCACGACACCGCTCATCCACAAAACAGCGAAAACGACCGTACCGATGACGAGTAAAGCAAACAACGGCCATACCCACCGGCGATTAGTTACAACATTGGCCCACACGATTCCTCCTCATCCTCTAGCCAATTTTAAGCCCCAGCAACGCGAAGGAATACAGACCTATGGCTGACAGTTCGTTTGGTTTGAAGATCGGGCTTGAGGGTGAGCGTGAGTTCAAGCGCGCGATTACGGATATTAACCGTGAGATGCGTGTTCTCGGCAGTGAGATGAAACTGGTCGCCTCGTCTTTTGATAAGAACGACAAGTCCGCCGAAGCCCTCACCGCCCGCAACCAAGTACTCGGCAAAGAAATCGAAGCTCAAAAAGCCAAGATTGAGACCCTACGCGCCGCACTCGAAAACTCTGCCTCGTCGTTTGGTGAGAATGATTCGCGGACGAAGAATTGGCAGATCCAGCTCAACAACGCAGGCGCGGAGCTCAACCGCCTCGAAAGCGAACTCAAAGCCAACAACGACGCCCTCTCTGATTTCGGGAACGAGGCGGACGGTGCGGGCGATGATGCCAAGGGCGCGGCAAAGGACGCAGGACGTCTTGAGGGCGCGGTGGATGATCTCGGTGACGAGATGGACACCACCAGCTCCAAGACCCGCATTTTCGGCGACGTGTTGAAAGCCAACCTTGCCTCCGAAGCGATCCTCGCCGGGGTGAAGGGTATCGGGCATGCGATCGCCAGTATTGGTCGCGGCATGGCTGGAGCCTTGAAGGAGGGCGTGGAGTACAACGCGCGTATGGAGCAATACTCCACAAGCTTCACGACGATGCTTGGTGATCAAGCCAAGGCTCAGCAGCTTGTGAATGATTTGAAGGTTGAGGCGGCGAAGACTCCGTTTGGTATGGAGGATCTTGCGGGCAACATGCAAACCCTCCTGAGCTTTGGCATGAGCTTGGAGGATGCGAAAAAGCACCTGAACGAAATCGGCGACATTAGCCAAGGTGACGCGGTGAAGATGGAGTCCTTGACACTCGCCTTCGCTCAAATGTCTTCGACCGGCAAGCTCACGGGTCAGGACTTGCTGCAGATGATCAACGCCGGATTCAACCCCCTGGAGGAAATCTCGCGTAAGACCGGCAAGAGTATTGGTGAACTCAAAGAAGATATGGCGAAGGGTGCTATTTCGGCTGATATGGTCGCTGACGCCTTTGCGTCTGCCACTAGCGAGGGCGGGCGTTTCTACGGGGCTATGGACGCCCAATCCAAGACCTTCTCTGGTCAGCTCGCGACAATGCAGGACGGGATCGAAAACCTCAAAGGCTTGCTGGCTGGCGGATTAAGCGAGGCGTTGGCTGGGTCAGTCCTTCCCATGGTGAACGGCTGGATCGACGAACTCACGACAGCTTTTGAAGAAGGCGGCACGCCAGCGTTGATCGACGCCCTCGGTAGCGTATTGCAAGAAGCACTTGGTTTTATTGCTGAGCAACTACCTATGGTGGTCGAGACCGGCATGAGCATTTTGACCGCGCTCCTTGAAGGCATTATCAAGGTGTTGCCACAAGTGGCCGAGACGGCGGTGACGTTGATTATCGCTCTGGTCGAGGCAATCATCGAAGCGTTGCCGTCCCTGTTGGAGGCGGCGATACAGATCATCGCCACACTGGTCTCTGGTATCGGCGAAGCACTACCGGAACTGGTTCCTGCGGCGGTGGAGATGCTCATGGCTTTGGTACAGGGTCTGGTCGACAACCTCCCGTTGCTTCTTGATGCGGCGTTGCAGCTCATCACCGGACTTACCGAAGGCTTGATCGCTGCCATTCCCGTGATCATCGAAGCCCTCCCACAGATCATCACCGGGATTGTCACGTTCCTTGTGGGGGCGATCCCGCAGATCATCGAAGCAGGAATCCAACTACTCACCGCCTTGATCGGGGCGCTGCCTCAGATCATCACAGCGATTGTCGCAGCACTCCCACAGATTATTACCGCGATCGTCAGCGGCGTGGTCGGCGCAATCCCGCAACTCATCGACGCAGGGATCCAGCTACTGACGGCTTTGATTGGGGCGTTGCCGCAGATCATTACGACTATCGTGGCCGCGCTCCCGCAGATTATCGGAGCTATTGTGTCGGCGATTGGTGGGGCGATCCCGCAACTCGTCCAAGCAGGCATCCAACTCTTGACCGCGTTGGTACGAAACCTGCCGCAGATTATTTCCACAATCGTCGCAGCAATCCCATCGATTATTTCTGGGATTGTGTCTGCTGTTGGTCAGGGCGTCTCAGCGATGGCCCAGGCGGGCAAAAACCTCGTCTACGGCCTGTGGAACGGTATCCAATCCTTAGCGGGGTGGCTGTGGAATTCGGTCTCGAACTGGGCATCAGGTATTTGGGACTCCATCACTGGCTTCTTCGGCATCCACTCACCGTCACGCAAGATGGCCTGGGCAGGACGGATGCTTGTCGAAGGCCTCGCAGGCTCCATCCGCACGGACGGCAACAAGGCTGTCACCGCAGCTTCAGGGCTCGCGCGCGACACGATAGACGCCTTCGCCGACCTTGAGGACGGGCTGGCCGTGCCGATCGAGGCGGTGGCAGACCTGCAAGTGCCGAGCGTTGACCTCACCCCACAACCCGTGACTGTATCTCAGCGAAGTACTGATGAAGCGGCAGAGCGTGTGGATGTCGCTGGGATCGTGGACGCAACGGCGAAACGCATCCTGTCCTCGCTGGACATTAGCGTGAAGCTCTCGGATGGGACGCTGGTTGGCAAACTCGCACCTGCTCTTGACAAACAACTCGCACGCCTCGATCGGCGGCAGACCGTGATGGCAGGAGGCTACTGATCATGTTTGGTTTCACGCTGAACAGCGCGGAGACTTCGGCGTCGCTCGGTCTGCGACTCACGGCGCCGGTGGCGATTCCCGCAGCCGTCCGTGCGGTGGATGATATTGAGGTCGAAGGCAGAGCAGGAACCCTCACGCGCTTCACGGGCTGGGAGGATACCGAGATCGAGCTTGAGCTCGCCGTTCCTGTTCGTGACGGGCTCCACCAGTATCGGCAGGCTGCTCACGAGCTGACGGGCTCTTCGACGATTGCGTTGACTGCCGAGCCTGGTGTTTACCGCAAGGTTAAGCACTGCGAAGTGAGCGAACTGCGCCGGGAGCTATCGGGGTGGGGGTTCTTCACCGCGCGGCTCACCTGCCAGCCCTTCACTTACCTGACCGAGGGATTGAATCCAGTAACGCTCACTGCATCTGGGACGATCACGAACCCCGGCCTACTCGATGCGGATCCGATCATCACCGTTACTGGCACCGGAACGTTGTCTTTGACGATCAATGCGCGCGTCTATCACGTGAATTCGCCAGCAGGTTCCGTCACGCTCGACAGCGAACGCCTCGTCGCACACGCCCACGGGAAAATCCAGACCGATGCGCTCACCGAAACCTTCCCGACCTTCAAGCCTGGGATCAATCGCCTCACGCTCGGCGCGGGTATTTCGAAGATCGTGATCACGCCGAACTGGCGCAACCCCTAACACCCAACTCACGCAAGTTCCGATGGCCATCCCTTCGTGGGGTGGTCGTTGTGTTTTATCTGGAAGGCCTCTCATGATTACGGTTCACGACCGCACCGCCACCACATTCACCACCACCGGGCTAGGAGTCTTGGATCGGGAGATCATCAACCCGATCGTGACGGAAGAACTAGGTGGCGAATTCTCACTGACCTTCACCTACCCAGCAGACGACCCTTCAGCCACGCACCTCGTAGTGGAAAACATTGTGGCAGCGCCCGTGCCAGGACTGGAGCAACATCAGGGGTTCCGTATTAGCGAGGTTGTCACCACCCTTGACGGCATGCTCGAAGTGAGCGCGTTTCATGTCTTCTATGATCTGGCTGCGAACCTCATCGCCGACACCTACGTGGTCAACAAAACCGCGAAAGGCGCACTGACCCAGATCCTTGGGGCGGCAAACACTAAGCACGGGTTTACTGCTACCTCCTCGGATACGGTGACCAGGGCATCGGCGCGGATAGTGCGCATGCCCATCGCCGCCGCTCTCATGGATGCGGGCGAGGACAACACGTTCGCTGCGCGTTGGGGCGGCGAGATTACGCGTAATAATTGGCTGATCCATCACACGCCCATGCGCGGAGCCAACCACGGGGTGGTCATCCGTGATCGGAAGAACCTCACCGGCTTTGAATCATCCATTGACTTCTCAACAGTGGCGACGCGGATTCTGCCAGTCGGATACGACGGCCTACTCCTACCCGAACTGTATGTCGATAGTCCGAAGTTGGGTGATTATGTGGTGCCGCGTATCCGCGTCATCCGCTACGGACAAGTCAAAGCCATCACCGACAAAGACAACCCGCGTGAGGGTGAACTCCCACTCGACCAAGCCCACTCTGAGCTGCGCCGACTAGCTGCAGCAGAATTCAGCGCAAGACATGTCGATGAGCCGTCGGGCTCGTATAAGGTGCGGTTCGTCGATCTCGCCACCACCCGTGAATACGCCGACCTCGCACGGCTCGAAACCGTCGAGATTGGCGATACCGTGACCGTCCGCCACACTGATCTTGGGATTGCGCTCACGGCACGGGTGGTCGCTTACGAATACAACCCGCTCACGCTCCAGTACATCTCCGTTGAGCTGGGTTCTACTGCTCGGAAGTTCACGTCTGTCACCCGGCAGGTCAAAACCGCCATCAATACGGCGGTGGCTGCGTCGGATGCGGCAGGATTCGCACTCGCTTCAGCGGATGGGAAGAACACCAACCACTACGGCAGCATCCAGCCCGCCAAGGCCAAGCTGGGTGACACGTGGTTCCGGCAAAATGGCGAACAGGTCGAGATCTGGATCTACCGGCCCACTGATACCGGGCAGCCCGGCTGGATAGCACTCGCCACCGATCTGAATCATGCCCAGCTCGGTGCGGAACTCGATGCCGCCCGCACACAAGTCGGCCACGCCCTGCTTGCGGCCCAGAATGCACAAAACGCCGCCGATGCTGTCGCCACTCAGATGGCGTCGGCGCAGGTGGAGATTGACCAGGCCAAGACCGCAGCCGCTGGTGCTACCCAGCTGGCGCAGGACGCCCACGACATCGCGGTAACCTCGGATGGGCGGATCACGGTTGCCGTTGTTGACCCGAGCGTAGCGGACGCGGCTGGCCGACCGGAGGGTGCGCTGTGGCAAGTGCGCGTCGACGGAGTGATCGCCCGCCAATACATCCTCACCAACAACCAATGGGAACAAACACCGGTCGGTGCCGCGATGATCGGGCCGAAAGCGATCAGCCAAGCACACATCGCAGACGCCGCCATCGGCACCGCACACATCGCTGATGCCGCGATCACCGACGCGAAAATCAGTTCACTGTCGGCAACCAAGATCACCAGCGGCTATCTCGCTGCTGGACGGATTGCTGCCGGCTCGATCACCTCCGACAAGCTGACGATCGCGAGTGGGTTCATCACCACCGCAATGATTGCCAACGCCGCGATCACGGACGCGAAGGTTGGCAGTCTATCGGCGTCGAAGATTACGACCGGTACCTTGTCGGCGGCACGGATCGCTGCCGGTTCGATTACCTCGGACAAGTTGACGATCGCTAACGGTTTTATCCAGTCCGTGATGATCAAGGACGCTGCGGTCACATCGGCCAAGATTGCTTCGCTGGATGCTGGGAAGATCACCACCGGGACGTTGTCGGCGGCTCGGATTGGGGCGCGCTCGATTACGGCAGACAAGCTCGCAGCCAACGCGATCCAAGTAGGTCTTGCCGGGTGGACGCAATCTATCCGCATCACCCCGTATCAGATCGCTTGGTATAACGGCTCGACATTGGAAGGGACAATCTCCAGTTCCGGGATGAAATTCTGGTACGGCACCCGCTACATCGGGGAAATGGCACGCCGTGCCCACAAGGACAAGCCCGACGTGCAAGGCGTCGTCAACCAGGTCGCCTATCAAGGCGACTATGTGGCCTGGACATACCAGACGGTTTCCGGCGGCACCTACTACACCTGCCTCACCCTGGATCCGAAGGGACGCTTCTACGGCAAGGCCGGCATTCATCTCGGTGCTGACTTGCGCACCAACGGCTACAAGTTCTACACCACCGGCTCGCGCTACGTGACCTTGCAAGACTGCACGCTCACCGGGAAAGGCACCTACGCCGGGTGGGCGTCGAGCAATGGGCTGGCGAAGATCGTCTTCCACACCTACGACGTCATGGTCGTCACCAATGGGTCGTATTACAACATGACCCGCCTATTCGACCGCACCAAAGATTTGATGTCGCGGATGAACGCGATCCTCAGCCTGCTCAATCAGGGGTGGATCACATCCATCTCCGGAACCGGATCGAACATCACGTGGCGGTACTTCTCCAACACTGGATTATCGGCCATGTCCACCAACCTCGCATAAGTAAAAGGAAACACTGATGAAGATCAAGATCGCCAACCAGCACCTCCAACCCGTCGCCGAGCTACTCGCTGGGATGCCGCTCAAAGCCGCTCAATCTAGGGCGCGCTCCAAACTCCTCACGCTAGTGAAGGAAGCGATTGCTCGGTTCGGGGAGGACGAATACGACCTCGTCACCCAATTCGCAACACTTGACGATCAGGGTCGCCCAGTCTTTGGTAACGACGGCACCTTTGCTCTCGCTGACCCAGATAAAGCGAGTGAATTCCTCGAAGCTCGCCAAGCCCTGCTCGCGTCGATCGCTGAAGTATCTGGCCCGACCTACGACGGCCACGACAATGACGTGAAAACACTTCTTGATGGCTATGACGGTGAGCTGTCTGGCGAAACGGCCGAGGCCTACGACGTTCTCTACGACGCGATCACCAAGGACAACACATGAGCGCCGAAGAAGAAAAGAGCAAAGAACTCACCGAAGTCTCCGCTGATGAGTCAACGCCTGACGATGAGGTGCAGTTGCCGATCGTCCCAATTGAATCCGATACAACGCCTGCACCACCAGCAGAGGCCATCGAAACCCACGAACTCCCAGCACCCAAGGCGGCGTCCTTCGACTTGAGCCTGCCGATCTTGGAGGTCTTGACTGACCCGACTATGTAAATCGCTGCGCTACACCAATTTTTGATGCCTTCACCCCAGATGGGTGGGGGTATTTTTCATTTGCCCACCCACCCTGGAAGGAACACGCTTTATGTCTATTCACGCTATCTGGCACACCACCCAAGCAGGCCTCGCAGGCCTCGGCGCATGGCTCGCCGCCTACCTCGGAGGCCTCGACGGCCTCGTCTATGCCCTGATCGTCTTCGCTATCGCCGACTACATCACCGGGGTGCTCGCCGCCATCTCAGAGCGCCGCCTCTCCAGCGCAGTTGGTTTCAGGGGTATCAGCCGCAAGATCCTTATCTTCACCCTCGTCGGGCTCGCCCATTTGATCGACGTCCATATTCTCGGAGCGCCCGGCGTGCTGCGTGCGGCGGTCATTTTCTTCTACCTGTCCAACGAAGGCATCTCCCTGATTGAGAACGCCACCCGCTTGGGTCTGCCTGTGCCTGCCCAGATGCGTGGAGCTTTGGATGCGATCGCGAACCGCGCCGACACCAGACCCTCACTCACCGAAACGACCACTGAAAACACAAAGGAGATTCACTGATGAAGAATTGGCTCGCGCTTGAGGCTGACATCGACCTCATCATGAACAAGCACTACACACCCGGCAGGAACGGTAGACGGATCGATAAGGTCATCATCCACCACAACGCCGGAAACCTTACCATCAAGGGATGTTACGACGTCTGGCAAACCCGCCCAGCTTCCGCCCACTACCAAGTCCAATCCGACGGACGCATAGGTCAGTTGGTGTGGGACCGCGACACCGCCTGGCACGCAGGAAACTGGGTAGCCAACACCACCAGTATTGGCATCGAACACGCCGACATGACCAGTGATCCATGGACTGTATCCGAGGCGTGCCTTGATAACGGAGCACACCTCGTGGCCGCAATCTGTAAATTCTACGGTCTCGGCCGACCGGTCTGGGGGAAGAACGTGTTCGGTCACAAGAACTTCTCCTCGACCGAATGCCCAGCCTCGCTGGCAGGCAGTCAGCATGCCGCCTATATGGCTCGCGCACAGTCTTGGTATGACCAGATGACCGGCAACACCCCAGCACCAGCACCAGCCACACCGGACATCGACGCTCTCGCCGATGCCGTGATCCGTGGCGACTACGGCAACGGTGAAGAACGTAAGCGTCGCCTCGGAGCCAACTACGCCGCCATCCAACAGCGAGTCAACGAAAAGCTCTCCGGCAACACGCCTGCCACGAAGCCCGCCGCACCCAACATCGATGCGCTGGCTGACGCCGTGATCCGTGGCGAGTACGGCAATGGTGAGGAACGTAAACGACGTCTCGGAAACCTCTACAGCGCGGTGCAAGCGCGCGTGAACGCCAAGCTCGGCTACTAACCACACGCGCCACTGTGCAACTTAGCCCCGCTGCTACCCGTCATGGGTGGTGGCGGGGCTTTTCGTCATTTTACGGGCGGATTTAACACATACGGGTTTGTCGGCAGTGGGGTGAAGGGAGTGACCCCACTGTGAAGAACATTGAAGAAGAACGTATCCGTAACCTGCGCACAGCGGGCTGGGGGTATAAAGCGATTGCCGAGTTTTGCGCCTTGACCCGTGACCAGGTCCGTTCATACTGCACCAGCCGAAATCTCGAGGCCGGTTCAGTGGTGGTCCAGCGGGTGTGCCGCTGGTGTGCCAGCCCTATTCGGGGAGGTGCTCGTGCTCGGTTTTGCTCGCCCGCCTGCAGGCATAAAGCGTGGCGGCATCGGCAGAAAACCGAGCCCGTGCGCAAGCAGACCTGTGCGCACTGCGGGCACCGCTTCGTGATCGTGGATAAGCCAGGTCAAAAGTATTGCTGTCACGCCTGTTATGTGCGTGCTCGCTTTGGCACCCGAGGTGGGCGCTCATGAACACGCTCGCCACCACGGTCGATCAGATGACAAGGCCCGAGGTATTCGCCCGAGAACTCGCCTTCATTACTGACGCTCACACGTTGAGCATGCTGGCAGGTCGAGGAGTGCTAACCCCCGCAGAGTATCGGCGTGTCTATCGGTTGTTGTTCCAGGCGTGGAGCCCGATCTATCAGTCACAGATTGTGGGCGAAACGACTGGATAAACACCGCCTTTAGAGCGTGTATAGACCTAACACGAAAGGAGAAAACGTGGCACAGGTTAGTGTGGTTACACCAGTTCGGCCGCCGACCCCGAAACTGGTCAACGTGGCAGCATATACGCGGGTCTCAACCAACGCCGTCGAGCAGTTAGCATCCCTATCGGCGCAAGTGTCGTATTATTCGCGCCTGATCCAGTCCACGCCCGGATGGGCCTATGCGGGCGTGTTCACCGATGAGGGTATTACTGGCACTTCGATGAAATCCCGGCAAGGCCTGGCCGACCTGATGAACGCTGCCAGAGCAGGAAAGATCGATCTTGTGTTGTGTAAATCGATCTCGCGCCTTGCCCGCAACACTGTCGACCTGCTCGCTACGGTTCGTGAGCTGAAAGACCTTGGTGTGGCCGTGCGCTTCGAACGCGAACGCATCGACACCCTCAGCGCTGACGGAGAACTCCTGCTGACCTTGTTGGCGTCGTTTGCTCAAGAAGAATCACATTCCCTGTCCCAGAACGTCAAATGGGCGATCCGTAACCGGTACAAGAACGGTGGAACAAACTCCTTCGTCGTCTACGGCTATAGCTGGGCAGACGGCGAGTTCACCATCATTGACGATGAAGCCAAGATTGTGCGCCTACTGTTTGCCAATTATCTCGATGGGATCAGCCCGGAAAAGACAGCCGCGATCCTCAATGGTCAAGGTGTACGTTCGCGCGGTGGAGGACGCTTCTACGGGTCAGTGTTTCGTCGCATGCTCGAAAATGAGCGCTACAAGGGCTGCCAGATGCTGCAGAAAATGTACCGCCCTGCGATCCAAGCACCCACACGTGCCCTCAATGACGGGGAGCTGCCGCGATACTGGGTTGAGCAAGCCCTCCCACCCATCATCGATAAGTCTGTGTTTGACGCGGTGCAAGCAGAAATCGCCTATCGGCGTGAGATTGGTCCGGCTGCGACCCCGTCAAAGAACACGGGCGTGTTCACCGGGCGGATCTGCTGTGGCGCGTGTGGGAAGAACTATCAACGCAAAACCCGCACCTACAAGTCTGGAACCTCGTATAAGTTTTGGCGGTGCTGGAGTGCCTGCACCGGGAACGGCAACCCCTGTAGGGGGCACAACTTGCGCGAAACACTCCTCGAACACGCCTGCGCAGACATGCTCGGCACCCAAAGTTTCGACCCCGTCCAGGTTGGCGAGCAGATCGTGATGATTGAAGCCTTCCCGCACCAGCTCACATTCCACCTCGCGGATGGAACTATGACGCCGGTGGGCTTAACCAGTGAGGGGAGGTTGGCATGAGTCGCACGGTCACTGCGATACCCGCGACAAAGAAGGTTCGATCTGCCGCAGCCTCATCTGGGGTACCGGCGCGCAGAAGGGTCGCCGCCTACGCGCGAGTTTCTACCGAGATGGAAGAACAAACCTCCTCCTACGAGGCTCAAATCGACTACTACACCACCTACATTCATTCCCGTAATGATTGGCAGTTCGCGGGCATGTACGCCGACGAAGGTATCTCTGGCACTTCTATGAAGCGCCGTGAGGGATTCCAAACCATGATCGATGACGCCCTGGCAGGCAAAATCGACCTGATCCTCACCAAGAGTGTGTCCCGGTTTGCTCGCAACACCGTCGACTCCTTGACCACCGTGCGCAAGCTCAAAGACGCAGGCGTGGAGGTCTACTTCGAAAAGGAAAACATTTACACCTTTGACGCCAAAGGCGAATTACTCATCACGATCATGTCCAGCCTGGCCCAGGAAGAATCCCGATCTATCTCCGAAAACGTCACCTGGGGACACAGGAAACGTTTTGCCGATGGAAAAGTCATGGTGCCCTACAAGTCGCTGCTCGGATATAAGAAAGGCGAGGATGGCAGTCTCGTCATCGATGAAACCCAGGCACCGACTGTCCGGTTGATCTACCAGCTTTTCCTTGACGGGATGGCTATTAGTGAGATCAAAACCGAACTTGCTGCCCGCAAGATCCTCACCCCGCGTGGGAAAGAAGTGTGGTCAACGTCGACAGTGCGCTCGATCTTGTCGAATGAAAAATATAAGGGCGATGCCCTGCTTCAAAAGACATTCACCACCGATTTTCTTACTAAGAAGATGAAGGTCAACGAAGGCGAAGTACCCCAATACTACGTAACAGGCAATCACGAGCCGATTATTGCTCCGCGTATCTGGGATCAGGTGCAATACGAACTCGCCACCAGGCATGCCAACATATCCTCAGCGAAGGTCGGCTTGTTCTCCACCCGGCTCAAGTGTGCGCAGTGTGGGTCGTGGTATGGGCGTAAAACGTGGGCGTCGAACACGAAATATAAGTACACAGTCTGGCAATGCAACCATAAATACGCAGGCGAACACCCTTGCAGCAGCGCGACTATGAAAGACGAAGATATCAAGAACGCTTTCGTCCAAGCACTCAACCAACTGATCGCCCGCCAGCCACGGCAAAGCCACCTACTGCAAATCTTTGACTCCATGTTTGATACGAGCCGTATGGAAGAACAAGCCGCCGCTTGCCAAACAAAAATCGTGGAACTCACTGAGCAGATCGAAGCACTGATAGCCGAAAATCAGCAACGCGCGCTCGACCAAGACGCCTACCAAAACAAGTACACAGAGCTCGATACTGCCTACCGTAAGACACTCGCACGCAAAACAAGCCTAGAGGCAGATATTGCAGCGAACACCGCCAAGCATGCCGCCGTCACCACAGCCCTAGGCGATCTGGCAGGCGAACCTGTGAGCGAGTTCCGCCCCGCCCAGTGGAGCGCACTCATCGACCACGCCATCGTAGACGAGGATACGATCCGGTTCGTGTTCCGAGTTGGTGAGGTAGTGAGGGTTCAGCTGTAGGAGGTTAGAGGGAAATTTTTAGCCCGTTCGCGCATGAGCGCCGGACGGGCTTTTCTCATGCCCAGAAATCGTGGCAGCAGCGAAGCGATAGTGCTCGGGGAGCGTTTCTGCAGGTCAGAGCTAACACGCTATACACTCGCTAACGCTTTGACCCCCTTGGGGCGTACGCGCTAACGCAAACGCCTACTTATCATTTTCGACGTCTAAGTGGAGCGGGCGACGGGAATCGAACCCGCCTCTGCAGCTTGGGAAGCTGCCGTTCTACCGATGAACTACGCCCGCGAAGCACCGCGCCATGTTCTTTGCATTGCTTATTCGCCCTGCAGAGTCGACTGCGGTCCGCGCGTCTCGCACTGAAGAAAAACTTTACCGCCTCGGCGGGCCGGGAGCAAAAGAGGCGCGTCACATTTGTGGCGTCGCCACGCCCCGATGCGCAAGTCAAATCCTCGGAAAATTCCCCGCTGGCGCCCTAACCGTGCCAGAATCTAAGCGTGCTTCTTTCAGATACAGACATTCTCAAATACGTAGACGAGGGAAATATTCGGCTCGATCCGTGGGATCCGGAAATGATTCAGCCCTCGTCAATCGACATCCACCTCGATCGCTTTTTCCGCCTCTTCGATAATCACCGCTACCCGGTGATCGACCCGGCCCTGCCGCAAGAGCAACTCACGCGCCTGGTTGAAGTGCCGGCGGACGGCGAATTCGTTTTGCATCCGGGGGAGTTCGTGCTTGGCTCCACCTATGAGCAGGTCACTCTGGGCGATTCCATCGCCTCGCGCCTGGAAGGTAAATCCTCGCTCGGCCGGCTGGGGCTACTCACCCATTCCACCGCGGGCTTCATCGATCCGGGATTCTCCGGGCACGTAACGCTCGAGCTCTCCAACACCGCCACCATGCCCATCAAGCTCTACCCGGGCATGAAGGTGGGCCAGCTTTGCTTCTTCCAGCTTTCCTCCCCAGCGCAAAACCCCTACGGCGCGGGCGCATCCGGTTCGCGCTACCAGGGCCAGCGCGGGCCCACGGCGTCGCGCTCTTACCTCAACTTCCACCGCATCGACGTGAGCGACGCCGGAGCCGCGGCATAGGCTGGCACCGCGCCACCGCGCTCCCGGTCGTCTGCTTGCAGCGTTCCTCCCGAGCCCCACACACGGCCGGCGCAGGCGCAGCCGGGTCGCGCTACCAGGGCCAGCGCGGGCCCACGGCGTCGCGCTCTTACCTCGACTGCCGCCGCGTCGACGTGGGCGACGCCGGAGCCGCGGCATAGGCTGGCACCGCGCCACCGCGCCACCGCGCCACCGCGCCACCGCGCCACCGCGCCACCGCGCCACCGCGCCACCGCGCCACCGCGTCTCAAATTCCCTCCCAAACAGCGAGAAAGAACGCTTTTGATAGCTAATAAAGCAGGTAAAACGTAAACTAGTTTTTATTGCTCACGCCCCTCACCTAGCGATGGAGGATTATGCCGGTCCTGCTTTCCCTGTTCTTCGTGGGCGCGCTCTGCGCACCGGCTCTTATGGCGCGAGGGCGCGGCGGGTTTGCGGTGCTGGCGATTATCCCGGGGGCGGCTTTCGCCTGGCTTCTCACTCTCATTCCTCGCACGCTTCGCGGCGACTACTATGAAGCGGGAATCACCTGGGTGCCTCAGCTAGGCATGAATCTCGACATCCGCATCGACGTCCTTTCCCTTCTTCTCGCCCTCATCGCCTCGGGGGTGGGAAGCGTGGTGCTCTTCTATTCCTGGCGCTACTTCAGCCCGGAGGCCTCATATCTGGGGCGTTTCGGCGCGATCTTCCTCGCCTTCGCCGGCGCCATGATGGGCCTAGTAACAACCGACAACACCGTTGCGCTCTACATCTATTGGGAACTTACAACCATTTGTTCCTTCCTGCTCATCGGTCACTATTCGGACCGCGCCTCCTCCCGCCGCGCCGCGGTGCAGGCCCTGATCGTTACCACTTTTGGCGGCCTGGCGATGCTGGCCGGCATCGCGATTTTCGGCGAAATGGAGGGCGGCTCATATTCACTCCACCAGCTTGTCAACGCCGCGCACGCCGGCACTCTGAGCCCCGGTAACCCGGCGCTCCTCGCGGCCGGAATCGCGCTACTTCTGGTGGGCGCGTTCTCCAAATCCGCCCTCATCCCCTTCCACTTCTGGCTCCCCGCCGCGATGGCGGCGCCCACCCCGGTCTCCGCATATCTGCACGCCGCAGCCATGGTGAAAGCCGGTGTCTACCTGGTGGCGCGCCTGGCGCCCGGTTTCTCCGACGAGCCAATCTGGCACTGTATGGTCGTGGTGGCCGGGTGCTACACGCTCCTCCTGGGCGGTTACCGCGCCCTGAAGCAGACTGACATCAAACTGGTGATCGCCTTCGGCACGGTCTCTCAGCTCGGCCTCATCATCTTGTTCGTGGGCTACGGCCACCCCACTATGCTCCTCGCCGGCATGATGCTTTTGCTGGCGCATTCGCTCTTCAAATCTGCCCTCTTCCTTTCGGTCGGAATCGTGGACGTGTGCACCGGCACCCGCGACCTGCGCGAGCTTTCCGGAGTGGGCAGGCAGATGCCGAAGGTGGCTTTCTTCGCCGGCCTTGCCGATCTATCCATGATGGGAATTCCGCCTTTCGCCGCCTTCGTCGCTAAAGAAGGGGCCCTCGGGCATCTGTGGGGCGGCACCTTGGAAGACGTCATTGTCATGATCGTGATCGCGGTGGGTTCCGCCCTCACCGTGGCCTACGGCTTGCGGTTCTGGTGGGGTGCATTTATGTCTAAGCCGCTGGTCGGCGCCGACGTCTCCGGCACGGGAGAGCGCGCAGGTCAGCGCCCGCCCACCGAGGTTCGTCCCGCCTCCCACATTATGGTCTGGCCGGTGGCGATCCTGGCGACGCTCGGTCTTATCGCTGGCCTCGCCACTCCGCTGGTGAATTCCTTCCTCGCCTGCCACGTGGCCCAATTCTCCAGCGAGTTCCACGACCTCCACCTCTGGGCCGGCTTCGGCGGTCCGTTCTTCCTTACCCTCGGCATCATCGCCGCCGGCGTCGCAATCTTCGCGCTCCGCGCCCCCTGGAAGCGCCTCACCGAGCAATTCCGCTTCCCGCTGGCGATGGAGGAGATCTACCATCGCATTATTTCCGGGCTGGAGCACCTTTCCGCCTACGTCACCTCGCGCACCCAAACGGGTTCGCTGCCCGGTTACGTTCAGACGATTTTCTGGACCCTGGTTGCCGCGTTGGTGGCGGCGCTGGTCTTTGAGCCGCCTATCGCCCCGCCGGGCGTGCGTGCCTGGGATGGTTGGGTGCAGGCGCTAGTCGCCGTCGTCGGCTGCATTGGCGCGCTCCTCGCCGCCCGCGCGCGCCACCGCGTCAAAGCGGTGATCCTCATGGGTATCGCGGGCTACTCGGTGGCTCTCACCTACGAGCTATACGGCGCCCCTGACCTAGCTCTCACCCAGGTGCTTTCCGAAACCCTCACCCTCGTGGTCTTCGTTTTGGTGATGCGCCGCCTCCCTATTTACTTCTCTTCCCGACGCCGCCGCGTGGTGCAGATGAAACGCATTGTGCTGGCCGTGGTGGTGGGCGTGGTTTTCGCGGGAATCGCGATGCTCGCGGCCGGGGCGCGCGTCCACGTGCCGGTCTCGGAGAACTTCGCCTCCGAGGGCTTCAGCTTCGGCTACGGCCGCAACATTGTGAACGTGACCTTGGTGGACATCCGCGCCTGGGACACCATGGGTGAGATCTCGGTGATCGTAGCGGCGGCGGTGGGAATCGCCTCGCTGCTCTTTATTCGCGATCGCGCCGGCGGCACCGACCGCTTGCGAAATATCCTCGGTTCCTCCGAGGCGCGCCGCCAGCGCCGCGAGCGCATTAGTCAGGATGCCGCGCGCTATATGGCACGCGCGATTCAACGCGAAGAACACGAGCAAACCCGCGGGCGCGGGCGAGCCTGGCTCGCCTCCACGCACCGCCCCGGTGTGCAGAGCCGCCCGATTATGTTGCAGATCGGCACCCGCGTGGTGTTCCACTCGATCATCATGGTCTCCCTCTTCTTCTTGTTCTCGGGCCACAATTTGCCGGGTGGCGGCTTCGCGGGCGGCCTCCTGGCCGGCATTGCGCTGGTGCTACGCTACCTGGCCGGTGGCCGCTTCGAGCTCGGCGCAACCCTGCCCGTCCTCCCCGCGCACCTCACCGGTTTTGGCCTGGCCCTCGCCACTCTGGCGGCGCTGGCCCCCACCGCCCTGGGCGGCACGCCGCTACAGACCGCGCGCATAGACGTGGCGCTTCCGATCTTCGGAGACGTTCACTTCACCACCGCGCTCGTTTTCGACACCGGCGTTTACCTGGTGGTGCTCGGCCTGGTTCACGAGATCCTGCGCTCCCTGGGCGGGGAAATTGATCGCCACGGCGAGCGAGAGAAAGGCCTGCTGGTGCCCGAACCGGAGCTCGTCCCCTCGCAAGATTCCCGCTTGGCTTTGCGCGAGGAGATGGAATCGCACGATGCCGCGCGCGAGCGCGCCGGGGGAGAAGAAGAACGCGAACGCATTCGCGAGCGCGATGCGCAACGCGAGGTGGCGGCCGCCAGCTCCGGGGGCGGCACGGCTGTTCCCGCGTCATTGGCAATGGGCCCCATGGGCCAGCCGGCGCCGAGCCATCGCAACCAGAACGGAGGTACCCAGCATGACTAGTTCCCTCGCACTCGTCATCATGTGCGGCATTTTTGTTGCCGTGGGCGTTTACCTGATTCTGGAACGCTCGCTTACCCGCGTGGTCCTCGGCATTTCCTGCCTGGGCAACGGCGTCAATATCATCTTCCTCATCGCCGGCGGCCGCGCCGGTAACCCGCCCTTCGTGGAGCAATCCGAGCCGGACACCTGGTCCGACCCACTGGTGATGGCCATGATGCTCACGTCCATCGTCATTACCCTGGCCACAACCGGATTTCTCTGCGCCATGGCCTACCGCACCTGGCAGTTGCGTGACGACGACGAAGTTCGCGACGACGTCGAAGATCGCACCATCGCGATTCGCCGCGAGCTCATGGGAGCCGGAGATCGCTCCGAGGCCGGTACGGATCTGGCGCAAACCTCCGAGGAGTTTCGCGATGAAACCGAAGGATCCGAGCGATTCTTCCGCGCCTCGCCCGGGCCGGTGCGCCGCTGGGTGCGCCGCCGCGGAGTCACCTCGAATCCGGACGCTACTCGCGGAGTGGAGGGACGCCGATGAACATAGCGCTCCTCCTTCCCTTCCCCATCGTCTTGCCGCTTTTCGCGGCCGGCGTGCTCCTGGTGCTCGGGCGCCGGCGTAGCGCCCAGGCGTGGACGGCCGTGGCGATTATGTCAGTCGTCCTCGCGGCGGCCATCACCCTCCTTATCGGCTCGCTTGACGGCCCGGTGGTGCTCGACGTCGGAAACTGGGCCGCCCCGGTGGGAATCTCCCTGGTGGCGGACCGCCTCTCTACCATCATGCTCGTCACCTCGGTGGCGGTGACGCTTCTGGTTCTCATTTACTCCATTTTCCAAGGGGTGGCCGACGGCGAACAGGGTGCCCCCACGGCCGTGTATTACCCAGCCTTTATGATCCTCTCGGCGGGCGTCTCCGATGCCTTCCTCACCGGGGATATGTTCAATATGTACGTGGGCTTCGAAATTCTGCTCACCGCATCCTTCGTGCTCCTCACCATGGGCGGCACCTCCGAGCGCATGCGTTCCGGCTCTGTATACGTGATCGTGTCCCTGGTTTCCTCCATGATTTTCCTGGCCGCACTCGGCATGACGTACGCCGCCGTCGGCACGGTGAACATGGCTGATCTGGCGCAGAAATTGCCGGCTATTGATCCCGGGATGCGGCTGATCTTGCAGATTATGTTCCTCGTGGCCTTCGGCCTGAAGGCGGCGATTTTCCCGCTTTCGGCCTGGCTCCCGGATTCCTACCCAACGGCGTCGGGCCCGGTCACCGCGGTATTCGCGGGCCTCCTCACGAAGGTGGGTGTGTACGCCATCATCCGCACGCAGTTCCTGCTCTTCCCGGATGGGCGGCTGGACGGCATCCTGGCGTTCTTCGCGATTATCACCATGCTGGTGGGAATCCTTGGCGCCATCGCGCAGGAGAACGCCAAGCGTCTGCTCTCCTTCACCTTGGTCTCGCATATCGGGTATCTGATCTGGGGCGTTTCCATCGGCTCGGAGGCCGGGCTTTCCTCCACCATGTTCTACGCCATCCACCACATCGTGGTACAGACGGCGCTGTTCCTGGTGGTGGGCCTGATTGGGTGGGTAGCAGGCACCACCTCGTTGATTAAGCTCGGCTCGATTATGAAGGCCGCGCCAATCGTGGCGATCCTCTACTTCCTTCCCGCGATCTCGCTGGGCGGCATCCCGCCTTTCTCCGGCTTCCTAGGAAAGGTGGGCCTCATCGAGGCCTCCGCGGCGAAAGGCACCGCGCTGGACTACTGCCTGATCGCGGCCGGCCTGGTGACCTCCCTGCTCACGCTTTACGCGGTGATCCGGGTGTGGAATATGGCTTTCTGGCAGGAGGCTCCGGACGAACTTCCGGACCGCTCCTACCCGAGCGGAATGGTCACGAGCGCCAGTGGGCTCATTGTGCTCATGCTCGGCATTACGATTTTCGCCGCGCCCATTCGTAGTTTTACCGACGGCGCCGCCCGCGAGCTGATTGAGCACAAACCCTATATTCACGCGGTTTTGCCGGATCTTGAGCGTGGCTCGGGAATTTCGCCCGACGTGGCCGAACAAGCGCCCGTGCCCACGCCGGAGCCGGGTGCCACCCCGTCGGTCAAATTCCCCTTCGGGGAAGCCCCGACCCCGCAGGAGGTGCGCACCTCGGATCCCTCGCAAACCCAGGTGCCGTCGCGTTCTCCGCGAGAGCCCGAGGGTGTGCCGAGCGGATCGGCAACCCCCAGCGAGTACGTCACCACGCCCGCGGCTGGCGCTTCTAGCTCGGCCGCCGGCGCTGTGCCTGGCGGTTCTGCCGGCGCTTCCAGCTCAGCGGCCGGCGCGGCTAGCGCCTTTGCCGGCTCCCCGTGGGCGAGCGGCGGCGTCGTCGACCCGCAACCGCAGTTCGTAACGGAAGGAGAGGGCCGATGAGCCGCGCATCTGAAGCCGTCCGGGTCGCCACTCGGCGCGGGACCCGGTTCCCGAAAGCATCCCTGGGCCTCCTGCTCTGGCTCACCATCGTGTGGGTCTTGCTGTGGGGCGAAGTGAGCGCCGGCAACGTGGTGACCGGCTTCTGCCTGGCCTTGCTGGTCACCGAAGTCGCCCCCTTCCCGCTCACCGCCACCGACTCGCGCTTCCGCCCCGCCGCCCTCGTGCGCCTGATCGCGGTGTTCTTCAAGGACCTCGTGGTGGCCTCCACCCAGATGGCGTTCTTCATCCTGCGCGGCAAAACCCCGCGCGGCGCGGTGATCCGCGTGCAGCTCCGCTCGCACTCGGACCTTTACCTCTTTATCACCGCTTGCATGTCCACCCTGGTTCCCGGCTCCCTGGTGATCGACACCGACGCCGCCTCCGGCACGCTATACATTCACGTGTTTGACGTGGAACTGTCCGGCGGTGTTTCCGCGGCTCACGAGTCGGTTTTGGAACTGGAGGAGCGAGTGTTGCGCGCCCTGGCATCCGGCCTGGAGCTAGTGGAGGCCGGCTTTGTTCCGGGTTCCTCGCCCAAGGCCGGGCGCCTGCCCACCCCGTTCGCCCCCGACTCATCGGAGGACGCAGCATGAGCATATTTTCAGTAGTGATCGGGGTATGCGCGGTGATGCTCGGAATCTCCGCGGTGCTGGTGATCGTGCGCATTCAGAAGGGTCCGACGGCTCTGGACCGCATCAATTCCCTCGACGTAATCGCCTCCATCATGATGGGCGCGATCGCCTTGCTGGCAGCGGTCACCCGCCGCGCCGATTTGCTCGCCGTATTCGTGGTGGTGGCCGTGGTCGGCTTCCTGGGGTCTGTGACCGTGGCGCGATTTACCCGGCCGATCGACCCAATCGATCCGCGCGAGTTGCGTAAAGCTGAAGCCGCGGCCGCGGCGGACAGCGCCGAGGACGGCCCCGAGGAAGAGGACGCCGCCCCGGCTCATAACCCGGACGTTGCGGGTGCCGGGGACGACGGCGAAGATGACGAGCTCGATGATGACGTGGCGCCCGGCACGGGCGTGGATGTAGCTAGCGCCGGCGCGGATGGCGCGGATGCAATCAGCGCGGCGGGTGCGGCCGAGCGCGGCGCGAGCGGCGTCGTCGACGATAATTCCGCGAAAGTTGAGGAGGGCAGATAATGGCACTGTTCTGGGATATTTTGGGCGCCTCGCTTCTGCTCGCCGGGTGCACCCTCACCTTTATCGCTTCGATCGGCATTTTCCGCTACGAGGACATGATGGCGCGGCTCCATATTTCCACCAAGCCGCAGGTGCTCTCGTTGATTGTGTGCCTCCTCGGCGCCATGTGCTTCGTGCGCGAAGTCTCGGTCACCTGGACGCTGATCCTGGTGATCCTGTTCCAGCTCATGACCTCGCCGATTTCGGCCCACATGCTCTCCCGCAATGGGTATCGGACCGGCCGGGTCGATTCGGACGAGCTGCTGGTGGACGAATTGCGGGAGGATTTGCGCTTCGGGGAAGCGGACAAGGCCTAGCTACGGCGTCGTGCGGAAAACTCCGCGCGAACACGGTAGCTTTAACTGCGTGAGGCGCGGCCCGGCTGGCGGTGCGCCGCGCGAATGATCGAATGACGGAGGACATTGTGGATATTGGATGGAAGATCGTGAGCGCCGGCGTGGGCCTCGCGGCGGGCGTGGTTGCGAACAAAATTGTGGATGTGACCTGGGAGGCCGTCTCGGGGAAGGACATCCCGGACGTCGAGGATCTGGATACGCCCCTGGTCGACGCCATGATTTTCTCCGTGGTTTCCGCGGGTGTGGCGGCGCTTGTTTCCCAGCTTTTCCAGCGCAAGGCCGCTCAGTGGTACGGCCCGGCGAAGGGCACGGTGGACGCCTCCGTCAGCGCTTAGAGCTGGGCGGGCTGGCGCTCGGTTCTCTACGCGATTAGCGCTGGGCGGGTGCCGTTCCGCGTGTGCAACGCGAGCGGAACGCTCGCGAGTGGCGCGCTCTTGGAGGCGGCAAAAGGTTGCGGTGCCGGCTTGGCTCGCGGGATTGTTTCCTGATTTGGACGCGGTCATTGGCCGGCTGCGTGACGCTTCGGTCGCCGAGCTCAATAATGGCGATTTACAGCGGGCGATCTCGTATTTCATGGTGCGTCAAAATGCGCTTCGCGGAATTGGAACCTCGTGGCTAGGGGAAGTTGAATCGCGCAATAGGGCGCGGCGGCTCGCAGAGGAGCGGGCGCGAAAGGTTGCGGCGCGCGCGGGAAGGTTTCGGGCATGACAGCGGAGCGAGGCATCGCTAACGCGAGCCCGGCATGACCGCGAAGCCAGGCATCGCTACCGCGAGTTGGCCAGTGCGTCGCAATGCGCGACGAGAGAAGCTAAGCTGGAGGGACAAAACGACAGGGGAGCGCAGTAGCGCTGAGAGTGCGATTCTCGCAGACCCTCGAACCTGATCCGGGTTATGCCGGCGAAGGGAGTCGAGATCTCTCCCTCAATTGCATCGTTTGGGGCGGGCGTAGACGCGGCGCCACCAACGTAGATTGGGGCCCTCCGGTAAATAACTCGGAGGAAAAGGAAGATGAAAACTAACAACTCGGGTGTAGCCAAAGCTTTGCGTGCAGTTGGCGCCCTTCTATCCGCCGGACTTCTGGCGCTGGCCGGCTGTTCAAATAGCGCTCAGTCGGGCAAAACCGCGGACGCATCGGGTACTGGAGCTAGCGCTAGTGCCAACGCCAGCGCGGGCGTCGTCACCGTAATGACGCACGATTCCTTCAACGTCCCGCAAGAGCTCATCAAGAAATTTGAAGACCAAACGGGCTACAAAGTCGTCACCACCGCGCCCGGCGACGCGGGAACGGTGGTGAACCAGCTCGTCCTCGCGAACGGAAAGCCCGGCGCGGACGCGGTCTACGGTATCGACACCTTCAGCGCCTATCAGGCCCTCGACAAGAACACGCTCGTTGACTACTCCTCGCCCGCCCTCCCCGAAGGTGCGCAGGCGCTGGACGGCAAGCTCACCCCGATCGATCACGGGGAAGTTTGCGTCAATTACGACACCGCCTGGTTTGAAGCGCAAAATATGCCGGTGCCCACCAGCTTCTCCGACCTGTCCCGCCCGGAATACGCCAAGCTTTTGGTGACCACCAACCCCGCCAGCTCCTCGCCCGGCCTCGCTTTTCTCGCCTCGACGATTTACGTGACAGGGGAAAACGGCTTCGGCGATTACTGGAAGGCGCTCCTGGACGGCGGCACGCTGGTCGATGAGAGCTGGTCGGACGCCTACTACAGTGACTTCACCGGCACCGAAGGTAGCGGAAAATACCCGCTCGTGGTCTCCTACGCCAGCTCGCCCGCAGAAGAAAAGGGCGCGACCGGGGTCGTGGACACCACCTGCATCCGCCAGACCGAGTACGCGGGCGTGCTCCGCGGCGCGGCGAACCCTGAGGGCGCGCAGAAGTTCATCGATTTCATGCTCTCCGAGGAGTTCCAGCAGGCGATCCCCGCGAATATGTACATGTACCCCGTCGCGGACGTTCCGCTGCCGGAAAACTGGGAGCAGTACGCGCCGCCGGTAGCCAACCCCATCGAAATGGATCCGAAGGAGTTCGGCCAAAACCGCGAAGAGTGGATCAAGCAGTGGCGTGAGGTTGCCGGGCGGTGACTCGGCGCTGGCGCACCGCTACTCTCCTCGCCGCGGCGCTAGTTCCGCTCGCGTTTCTCCTGATTTTCTTCGTCTGGCCCGTGGCGGCCATGCTCGCCAAAGGCATCGGTGCAGGCGAAGCGCTGACGCGGGTTCTTGCTAGCGCGCGCACCTGGAACGTCCTCTGGCACACGGTGTGGATGGCCGGCGCCGGCACCGCGCTCTCGGTTTTGCTCGGCGTGCCCGGCGCATACGTGCTCTACCGCCTGCGTTTCCCGGGCCGCCGCGCCGTCCGTGCCCTCTCGGTGGTCCCCTTCGTGCTTCCCACGGTGGTAGTGGGCGTGGCCTTCCGCGCCCTGCTCGGCGACGCGGGCCCGTACGGTTTCCTCGGAATCGACAAAACCTCCTGGGCCGTGGTCCTCGCGATGGCGTTCTTCAACTACGCCGTCGTCACCCGCACCGTCGGTTCCCTGTGGGAGGGCCTCCCCCTGCACGACGACGCCGCTCGCACCCTCGGTGCATCGCCCGCGCGAGCGTTCTTCACGGTCACGCTACCCGAGCTCGCGCCGGCGATTGTCTCCAGCGCGGCGATCGTTTTCCTGTTTTGTTCCACCGCCTACGCGCTGGTGCGAACGCTGGGAACGCCGGGCTTCGGCACTCTGGAAACCGAGATCTACACCCAAACCAACACCTTCCTTGATCTGGAAGCGGCGGCGATCTACTCCGCCCTGCAGTTGCTCGTGGTGCTTTGCGCGGTGGCGGCGGCCGGATATTTCCGTAGTCGGGCGCCCCTCGCGATTGCGCGGCGGCCGCTACGCCGGCCAACGCGCGGAGCGATTCCGGCCTTGGTGGTGACGGGAGCGACGGCGGTTTTCCTCATCGCCGCGCCGATTGCGAGCCTGGCGATCAATTCGCTTCGCCGCGGCGGGCAGTGGACGCTCGATAATTATCGCGAGCTGGCACGATCCACGGCAGGCGGAACTACCGCGCTTGACGCGCTGGGGAACTCGCTTTGGGCCGCGGCTTTGGCCACGGTGGTGTCCGTCGGTGCAGGGGTGATCCTGGCGGTGGTGCTCTCGCGGCGAGTATTTTCCCGCCCGGGGAAACTCGCACAGGCCGGCTTGGAGGGGCTGTCTTTGATGCCGCTGGGGATTTCCGCGGTGACGCTCGGTTTCGGAACATTTATTACGTTGCGCCTGACGCTGGAAAATACGCAGATCCTCGTGCCCGCGGTACAGGCGGTGGTGGCGCTTCCGCTGGTCACCCGCGCGATGCTTCCGGTGCTCCGTTCGATAAATCCGCGGTTGCGCGAGGCCAGCGCCACCCTCGGCGCCGGGCCGTGGCGGACGCTCCTCAACGTGGACGGGCGCATGGCTCTGCGCTCGCTCGGCGTGGCAATCGGATTCGGTTTTGCGGTGGCGCTAGGGGAATTTGGGGCGACCTCTTTCCTCGCCGCCGGGCAAAACCAGACCCTCCCGCTCCTCATTGAGCGGCTAATTAATCGCCCGGGCGCTGGGAACTACGGCATGGCGATGGCCGCGTCGACCGTGCTTGGCGTGGTGACGGGCGGGATTATGGCGCTGTGCGATTCGTTGGGCGGCGCAACGCCGGGCGTTGCGCTGGCTACGCGGCCTAGCCACGCGCGGAGTGCACCACGCGCCAGCGCCGAGCGGAGCGCTCCGCTCGGCAGCGCTACAGCGAAGGAAAGGCAAAGCGATGATCGAGCTTCGTGACTTTTGGGTGCGCTACCCGGATGGATATGACGCGGTGCGCGGGGTGGAACTCGCGGTTGAAAGCGGGCAGATACTGGCGCTACTGGGCGCCTCTGGATCGGGCAAGTCCAGCCTGCTTCGCGGGATTGCGGGACTGGAGAAGACTCGCGGAATGGTCGCGATTGACGGCGAGGATATTTCCGTGGTGCCGACTCATAAGCGCGGGGTCGGGATGGTGTTTCAGGACGGCCAGCTGTTTCCAACCCGTAGCGTGGGCGCGAATATAGCCTACGGGATCGAGCGCAAAATGCCGCGGCATCGGGTGCGCGGCGAGGTGGAGCGCTGGCTGGACATCATGGGGCTCGCTGGCCTAGCGGACCGCGCGATCACCACGCTCTCGGGTGGGCAGGCGCAACGCGTGGCGCTGGCGCGCTCCATGGCGCCTGGCCCGCGCGCGCTACTTTTGGACGAGCCGCTCTCCGCGCTCGATACCGACCTACGCCGCGAACTCTCTGGGTTTATCCGCGACCGTCTCACCGAATCTGGGACCACGGCGATTTACGTCACACACAATGAGGAGGAAGCCGAGGCAGTGGGCGATAAAGTGCTGCGAATGGCTGACGGGAGGCTGTGGGCCTAAAGCCCCGGGGTAGTAGAATTGCGGCCATGGCCCAAGAAATCTCTTCCAAGGACGTGGAGCGGTGGGCACAGCGTGCCGTCGAGCACTGCACGCAGATCCGCCAAACCGCCGGCTTGCTGGACTCTGTTTCGGCGCCGAGTTACGCGTCCGAGTTGCGCGGCGAATTCCGCGTTGGGCTACCCCTGGGTAACAGGGCTTTCGTCAACGATGACCTCACCGAATGGGTGTGGCTCGCCGAGGGAAAGAAGCTCTCCATCCGCGACGCGCGCGTGAGCGAGCAGGCGCCGGGCTGGATGGAGCTCTTACGCGAGGCCACTGGCGGGAGCGAAGTGAACGTCTCGACCTTCACCGGCTCGGTAGCCGCCGATCCGCTCGTGGCGGCGGCAGATTCGCGCCTCGTTTCGGTAGAGCTTGTGGCCACGCTACCCTCGCTCGCGGTGGTGCCGGACGGCACTCCGGACGTCACCCTGCGCAATATGACGAGCCGCGAACTGCGCGAATTCCTGGACATCACCTCCGGCGAGCTCGCCGAGCAGCAGCGCGGCACGCATCCGGGCAAAAGCTTCGAAGAGTTACAAGACCGCGCCTTGAAGCGCGCACTTCGTCAACTTCCCGACGGCGTCTCTACCCCCGGCCACGAGCTGTACTCGATCGTGATGAACGGCCGCAACGCCGGCGGACTGTGGGCCCAGCCAGATGGCCCGCGCGTACGCGTGTGGAGCCTGGTGGTCTACGAAGAATTCCGCGGGCGTAGCTACTCGCGCGCGGCGCTGGCGCAAGTAGCATCGGCAATGAGCTTCCGCGGAGTGCGCTTTATGTCAGTTCCGCTCGCGGCTCCCAACACTCATGCTCGGAGCATCTTCGAATCGGTGGGATTCACCCTGGCGCGCCAGAATTTTAAGGCGAGCTTCTAGCGCCGCGCGAGTCCGCTTTGCGCGCGCCGCTAACTCGCTTTGCTCGCGCGGCGCGAGCTCACATAGCTGGCGCCGGCGCGAAGTTACCTTTCTGGCGCGGCGCTAAATCACCCCGAGCGTTACCGGCCGGCTGGGCGGCGGGAACTCCAGATTGAGCCGGCCGAGTTGCTCGGCGTTTAGGCTAATCTCCGCGGCTGCCACATTCTCGCGCATATGGTCAGGATTCCCGGTGCGGGGAATGGAGATCACGCGCGGCTGGGCGAGCGTCCAGGCGATCAGGATTTGCATGGGCGTAGCACCAATTTCGGTGGCGATCTCTTCGACCACCGGATTGGTGGTGAGCCGCGATTCTTTTTGCCCGGTCGGAGCGTAGGCCATAATCGCCATGTCTTCCTGGACACAAGCAGGAATTACTGCCCACTCCGCCTCTCGGGCCCCGAGGTTATAGAGCACCTGGTTGGTGACGCAGGCTTGCGCAGCCGGTATGTCCAGGAGCTCGGCAACGTCGTCGTCGTCGAAATTCGAGACGCCCCACGCGGCAATTTTCCCCGCCACGCGCGCATCCTCCAGAGCTTCGACGGTTTCCTCCAGCGGTACCCCGCCGCGCCAGTGATACAGGTAGAGGTCCAGGTAATCGGTGCCGAGCCGCTCCAGCGACGCGTCTAGCGCGCGGGGAAGGCTGCTCGAATCGGCGTTGCTGGGCAGAACTTTCGAGACGAGATAGAGATCCTCGCGCCGGAAAGGCAAAATCGCCTCGCTTACCAGATCCTCGCTCCGCCCTGAACCGTACATTTCTGCCGTGTCGATGAGCGTCGCGCCGGCCTCGATGCCGATGCGGAGCGCCTCGATTTCGCGTTCGCGGGTGGCCGCGCTATCGCCGAGGAACCACGTCCCCAGGCCGAGCGTGGGAACTTCCGCGCCGTTCTTGAGCTTTAGAGTTTTCACCGCAACCTCCTTGGGCTTTCGCCTGGCTAACCGACGTACCCGCGCGCGTACCTGAGCGAATTGACGTCGCACCGGCATTCGGTAGCGATCGAGATGCCGGAGGCTAGCTTTCCTTCGGCGCGAAGCTCAAGCAGACGCGGTACCACGCGGTCGCGCAGGCTCCATGGGTCGATCGTATTGACGTAAATCTTGGTGCCGCCTTCGAATCCGGCCAGTGTGGATACCCGCCATTTCAGGAGTACACGCCAGGGGCAGGGCACATCCATATCAATGGACTTTGCGTACCACTCCTCATTGGAGGGGATATCGGGGCCGGTGGCCGCGTGCATGGCATGCACGAGGTCAGACATATCCCGGAACTCGGATTCGGTCAGATCGAAGGGTTGGTTCTCCTCGCTACGCGACCAAATCTCGAGTGTGGGGTAGCGATGCCCGTAGCCAGCGTACGCAACCGCGTGCTCGTTCTCCGCAATCACTAGATTCTGGTAACCGGCGTAGTCCGGGCCCCACTCATTGAAGAAGTTGGGGTTTTCGCGGATTCGCGGGATCTCGTACTGCTGGTTCACCGAGCGCGAGTCGATGGAAACTAGCTGCTTGTGCAGATGGGAGAAAGAGGCTCCCGCGGGTTTGAGCCAGTTTTGGAACACCTGCACGTACTTCACGTAGCGGTTTTGCTCGTAAAGGCGCTGCATCGAGTCCGCGGTGAGCTTCATGTAGGCGTAGTGCTGTTCGGGCGTCATGGTCCCGGAGCTAAAGCGCTGTGAACGATCGGTTGCGCCGGGCATGTAGTGGTCATGCGCCACGATCAGATCATGACCGCCGCCAAAGAACGGTTCGGCTAGCTCGAGCTTTTCCCGCTCATCGAGCTCGTTCCAGGTGCTTTCCTCCATGTGGGACGCCAGCGACTTCTGCCGTTGCACCGATAGCACATGCGCCCGGCCTGCCGGATCCGCTACGTAACGCTCCATATGGTCACGGCTACTCGACGGCATCGCGTAACCGTAATTCTGTGTCCAGTAGGAGTAGGGCACGATTTCGAAGAGGTTCGGAATCCGGCGGAACTCCCACGGATCGGCCAGATTGTCCACCGGCGAATCGTAGGTGATATGCGCGCGGTTATCGATTCGCGCTTTCTCCGGCGGGGTCTCGAGAACGCGATCCGCGCAAAATGCGCAGTGCTTGCCCTCTTCGCTCTGGATCGGCCCCGACTCGTTGGCGTCGGTTTTTATTGGCCGATTAGCGCGCCCGGGAACTGTCCATACCTGGGTGCCGGAAAACGGGTTGCGTTGCTTGATGGTTCCGTCCGAAAGTTTGGTGATCGGTGTCGGAGTGTCAAAGTGCTGAACCATGTTTTTAGCCTAGCGCCGTCGTCCGCCTCTTAATACGTCTGGATACCCGCGCTCGCGAGCGCCGAATATGCCTGGTTGACGAACGCCGAGCGAATCTGGATCTCGTAGCTATTGGCCCGGGTGGTGCGAACCGAGGCGAAATCGCGCCGTCCGCCCTGCATGCCCTGGCCTACGGCAGCCAAAATCGCGCCCAGCACGGCGCCCACAATTGCGCCCATGAGGAGCGCCTTCCAAGCGAAGACGGGCATGAAAAGCACCCAGAACAGGCCAATGAAAATACCCCAAAGGGCGCCGTTGAGCGCGCCAATTCCAGCGGCCTTGCCGGTGGTCATGCGGCCCGTGACCTGCTCCACCGATTCGAGGTTCACACCTACTATGCGCGCATTCTGGATGGGGAAGCCGGCGTCGGAAAGGGTGTCCACAATGTGTTCCGCTTCCGCGTAGCTTTCGACCTCCGTAATGGACTGGTAATCGTGATCGGAGGGGTTCGCTTTGAAATCTCTTGCGTTTTGACTCATAAACGAAACTGTAGGGGACATTTCCGACATGATTTCGCCGGTTGCGCGAAGAGCTGATTGGCCTGAGCTAGGGTAACGGCGTGAGGCTTCCGCGTGAAATTTGGGTACTGGTGAGTGCCGCGTTCTTTGTTGCCATTGGCTATGGC
The DNA here is from genome assembly GCF_001457435.1 of Actinobaculum massiliense. Classification (GTDB taxonomy): domain Bacteria; phylum Actinomycetota; class Actinomycetes; order Actinomycetales; family Actinomycetaceae; genus Actinobaculum; species Actinobaculum massiliense. The sequence goes on from NZ_LN881717.1 coordinate 1,418,253, forward strand.
ATCGTGGCGCCGGTTCTGCCCGCTTATGCGAAAAGCTTCGGGGTATCGGTTACCGCTGCCAATGCGGTGGTCTCGATTTTTGCTTTCTTCCGACTCTTGGGTGCGGCCGGGGCGGGGCCCGCGAGCACTCGATTCGGTGAACGAAAAGCGTATATCGCGGGAATCCTCATCGTGGCGGCCTCGTCTCTGGCCTCCGCTTTTGCTCCGAGCTACTGGGTGCTTATGCTGGTCCGCGGCTTGGGTGGGCTTGGTTCGGTGCTCTTCTCCGTGGCCGCCTTGGCACTTATTATTCGCTACGCACCAACCGGCGCTCGCGGGCGAGCATCGGCCGCGTATTCCGGCGCATTTCTGATTGGCGGAATTATCGGGCCCGCTCTTGGTGCATTCCTTGCACCGCTGGGAATGCGGGCGCCATTCATTATCTATGCCGGAACGTTACTCATCGCCGCCGGCGTGGTGGCGTGGGAGACGCGGCATATTCACCGGACCGCGCCGGGCGCTAATGGTGCACCGGGCGCTAGTGGTGCGGGCCGCGAAAGTGGTGCCCCGGGCGAAAGCGGCAAGTGCGGCGCTGGTTCCGCGCCGCGCGGCAGAATAACCCTGCGCGAAGCTTTCCATTCTGGCAACTACCTGCGCTGTTGTTATACGCAGTTTGTGCAAGGCTGGACGAATATCGGTGTCCGGTCCTCGCTGGTACCGCTATTCGCGGCTTCTATCGCGGGCGCGCCGAAGTGGTTGTCGGCGGTTATCCTGGCGGTTTTCGCCGTGGGTAACGGCCTAGCCCTCATGAACTCCGGGCGGATTTCCGACCGGGTGGGACGCCCGCCGGGATTGCTTTTCGGCCTGTGTTGCTCGGGAGCGTTTACCCTCTTCATGGGCTGGGTGCCGTGGACAGCACTGATTGTTCTAGCGGTTCTAGCCGGTTTCGGTTCGGGCTTCGTGCAGCCGAATAATCAGGGCGCAATAGCCGATATTGTCGGTGCTCGAAATGGTGGAAACGTCTTGGCAGCGTTCCAGGCCTGCGGTGATTTAGGGCAGATTCTGGGACCGATTATCGCCGGGCTGATCACCGATGCCGCAGGCTATGCGCCGGCGTTCTTCATTTCTGGTGTGCTGGTGCTCTCCGCCGCGCCGCTATGGATCCGCGGATCTCGCCGCCGCTGAGCGCTTCGCCCCGCCGCTGAACGTCTAGGTTTTGCCGGGTCCCGCGGCGCGAGAGAACCCAGCGGCGAATTGACCCCCTCCTGCACGAGCCAACGCGTGGCGAGGCGAATCCTCCCTGCTGCTAGACCTCAGTACGAGCGCGCCTCCACGCGGTACCGCAGAGCGACCCCCGTGATTTGGGCTTTTGCAACGCTATCTTGATGCGCAAGTCGACTACCGCTCGATGTACAACCCGACTACCGCCGCTTCGCTTCACTTTGTTGCAGTCATAGGTGCACGTCCCCGCAGATAAGTGCACGCATAACCACCGCAAAGTGAAGTGCCTGATCGGAGACCGGGGTAGCCTTAGTTGTGGCGTGGTTTACAAAGCCGCGAAAACGGGCGTCAGGTTGCGCGCGGCGCGTCTGAGCGCCGCGCATCGGGCCGAGCGCGTCGAGCGGCGCACGTTAAGCCGCGCGTATCGGGCTGAGCGCGTCGAGCGGCGCGCCATCGGAGTCGCGGAAAGCTATCCAGCGGAGGAAAAAACATGAATATCCCAAGCAACGTAGGGATTCTGGGTGTCGGAGTTATCGGCCAGTCTTGGGCGCGGCTATTTGCTGAAGCCGGTTCGCGTGTGGTGGTTTTCGACCCCCGCCCGGATATTGCCGAAGTTGCGGAAAAATTTGCCGCGCAAACCGGCCACCAGCTAGAAATTGCCGCAGACCTCGCGGAGCTAGCGCAGGGTGCTGAGCTGATTCAGGAAAACGGCCCGGAGCGCGTGGACTGGAAGCAAGAAACCTTCGCTGAGCTGGGCGAAATTACCGGGGATGGAGTAATACTTGCGTCTTCATCGTCTGCTATTCCCGCTTCGGTAATTGCGAAGAATGTGGATGATGCGGTGGCGGCTCGGATTATTATTGGGCACCCCTTTAATCCTCCACACGAGATTCCGCTGGTCGAAGTTGTGGGCGGCGAGCGCACCTCCGCTCAGACAGTCGCTCGCGCCATGGAGATCTACGCCGCGTATGGGAAAACCCCGATCCAGCTAAAGAAGGAAATTCCAGGTTTTGCGGGGAACCGTCTGCAGTGGGCGATCATCCGCGAGATGATCTATCTGGTGCAGGAAGGTGTCATTGATGCGCCGGATTTGGACACGCTGATTGAGGCGTCACTCGGAATTCGCTGGGCGTCGGTAGGGCCGTTTAAGGCCTTCCACCTGGGTGGCGGCGACGGCGGTCTGCAGCACATTATGGATCACATTCTCTCCACTTTCGAAGAGTCTGTGATTCTGGGGAAGCCGGATATGTCTCCCGAGGCTACCAAAGTGCTATGCGACCAGGTCAACGCCGCCTACGGTCTACCCGCGCGGCCGGAAATTGCGGCTCATCGCGACCGCGTACAGGAGGGGATTATCGAGCTCCAGCGCGGCGAGTAGGCGCGCGGCGAGCGCGGGCGAGCGGCGGCCAGGACACGAAATGCGAGCAGCCTGGCCGCGCCCGCCCGCCAAGGCTCGGCCCCGCGCTTCCTCGCCTATCCCTCTCTTGCCAGGTCGGCAGCGCCAATAATTCCCGCGTCGTTGCCCAGGGTGGCTAGCCGCACCGGGGGAGCGGGCCGGAAATCCGAGACCGGAAGAACGTCCGGCAGTTTTTCCACTACCGGATCGAGCAGGATATTGCCTGCCTCAGAAACGCCGCCGGCCAGCACCACCATTTCCGGATCGAGAAGGGTGACGAGGTCCGCGATCCCCACCGCGGTGTAGTGCGCGACGGTATCAAAAATGCCCAGCGCCATAGCGTCGCCGTCGTGCGCCGCCTGCGTGACCGCCAGCCCGGTGGCCTCGCCGTTTCCGTACGCCAGGATTGCGGCGCCGCCGCGCGGGTCGGCCGTCGTGCGCTCCACGGCGTAGCGGGTGAGCGCGGTGCCCGAGGCGAGCGCCTCCCAGCAACCGCGCGAGCCGCAACCGCAGAGCGGGCCGTCGGGGATCACGTTGAGGTGGCCGAACTCGCCCCCGAATCCGCCGCGCCCGCGCACCAGGTGGCCGCCGGTGATAATGCCGCCGCCCACGCCGGTGCCGATGGTGACGACGGCGGCTGACTGCGTGTGAGCCGCGGCGCCGAACCGGTACTCGCCCCAAGCCGCTGCGTTGGCGTCATTTTCGACGACGACGTTCACTCCGGCCAGCTCGGAGACGCGTTGCCCGAGCGGCTCATTGCGCCAGGAAAGGTTTGGGGCGAAAAGCACGGTGGAGCGGTCGGAGGAAACATAGCCGGCAGCGCCGATTCCCACGCTGGTGACGCCCGCGCCGGCGAGGTCGCGCACCGCGTTGGCGATGGTTTCCGCGATCGCCTCGACGTCGGTTGCGGGCGTGCTGTAGCGCACGCGCTCCACAATTTCTCCAGTTTCATCAACTACGCCAGCGGCGATTTTGGTGCCGCCTACATCCACACCGATGCTCAAACTCATGTCCCTATCTTAGGGGGAAATGGCGAAATCTCGCGCCCCTTGGCGGGGAATCTGCGTGCCCGAAGCCGTGACCTACGTTACAACGGAATTTTCGGGAATAAAGCTCCCGGGGCGAAAGTTGAGTTAGGTGGACTCAAGAAAAAGAGAGTCGGCTGGACACAAGTTCGGACGATGGAACAGACTTGAGGATGAATCAGTGGCCGCCTCGGCGGTTGAAAGCGTAAGCGCTGCGGCGCAGGAAGTGGCGCCCGCGGGCGCGGGAAAAGGAGATTAACATGGCACGAGCAGTTGGTATCGATCTGGGAACCACGAACTCGGTTGTGGCGGTGCTGGAGGGCGGAGAGCCCACGGTAATTGCTAACGCGGAAGGTTCGCGCACCACTCCGTCCGTCGTCGGTTTTTCGAAGAACGGCGATGTTCTGGTGGGCGAGGTTGCCAAGCGTCAGGCGGTGACGAACGTTGATCGTACGATTTCCTCGGTCAAGCGTCACATGGGTGAGGACTGGAAGGTCTCCATCGACGGTAAGGATTACAACCCGCAGCAGATTTCGGCGTTTGTTTTGCAGAAGCTGAAGAAGGATGCGGAGGCTTACCTGGGCGAGGAAGTAAAGGATGCCGTTATTACGGTTCCGGCGTACTTCAATGACGCCCAGCGCCAGGCCACCAAGGATGCCGGCACGATTGCCGGTCTGAACGTGACTCGTATTGTTAATGAGCCGACGGCGGCTGCCCTCGCCTACGGACTCGAGAAGGGTAAGGAAGACGAGACGATTCTGGTCTTCGACCTGGGCGGCGGTACTTTCGACGTGTCGTTGCTGGAAGTGGGCAAGGATGAGGATGATTTCTCCTTCATCCAGGTCAAGGCGACCAGCGGCGATAACAAGCTGGGCGGCGACGACTGGGATAACCGCATTGTTGAATGGTTGGTTGGCCAGGTTAAGGCCGGCTCGGGCGTAGACGTCTCGGGAGATAAGATCGCCATGCAGCGCCTGCGCGAAGCGGCGGAGAAGGCGAAGATTGAGCTGTCGGCGGCGACGAGCACGCAGATCACCCTGCCCTACCTGTCGATGACGGAAGCCGGACCGGTGAATGTGGACGAGTCGCTTTCGCGCGCCAAGTTCGAGGATATGACGAAGGATCTCCTCGAGCGCACCAAGGCACCGTTCAAGAATGTGATTCGCGATGCCGGGATTTCGGTGAGCGATATCGACCACGTGGTGCTGGTTGGCGGGTCTACCCGTATGCCGGCGGTGACCGAAGTGGTCAAGGAGCTCACCGGTGGCAAGGAGCCTAATAAGGGCGTCAACCCGGACGAAGTGGTGGCCGTTGGCGCGGCTCTGCAGGCCGGCGTTATTACCGGTGATCGCAAGGACGTGCTCCTGATTGACGTTACCCCGCTTTCCCTCGGTATCGAGACCAAGGGTGGCATTATGACCAAGCTGATCGAGCGCAATACCGCGATCCCGACCAAGCATTCGGAGACCTTCTCCACGGCTGAGGACAACCAGCCTTCGGTATCGATCCAGGTGTTCCAGGGCGAGCGCGAGTTTACCCGCGATAACAAGCCTCTTGGCACCTTCGATCTGACCGGCATTGCCCCCGCCCCGCGCGGAATTCCGCAGATCGAGGTCACCTTCGACATCGACGCAAACGGCATCGTGCACGTTTCGGCTCGCGACAAGGGTACGAACAAGGAGCAGTCGATGACGATCACCGGCGGTTCGAAGCTGTCCGATGAGGAAATTGATCGCATGGTCAAGGACGCCGAGGCTCACGCCGCTGACGATAAGAAGGCCAAGGAAGAAGCCGACGTTCGCAACCAGGCTGAGCAGGCGGTTTACTCGGTGCAGTCGCTGATCAAGGACAACAAGGACAAGCTCTCTGACGCGACCGTGACCGAGGTGCAGGCGGCCGCCGACAAGGTGACCGAAGCTCTCAAGGGTAGCGATATCGAAGCGGTGAAGTCAGCTCTGACCGAGCTCAATGAGTCCTCGCAGAAGCTGGGCCAGGAAATTTACCAGCAGGCGCAGGCCGCTCAGGCCGATGCTGGCCAGGCCGGCGCGGCCGCTTCCGAATCTTCTGATGACGACGTCGTTGATGCCGAGGTCGTGGACGATGAGGAGGGTAATAAGTGAGCGAAGAAGAAGTAAATCGGAGCGACGAGGCCAGCGCCGACGCGAGCGCCGCGGCCAGCGCCCCGGGCAATGCGGATAGCGAGGCGAGCACCGCGACCGCGGACAGCGCCAGCAACGCGGACAGCGCAAGCGCGGCCAGCGAAGCCGAGCAGGAAATTGCTGATGACCCGCTCGAGGGAGCGATGAATGCGATTTCCGATCTTGAGGATCAGCTCAAGCGGGCGCAGGCATCGCTCTACAACACCGAGCAGGAATACAACAATTACGTCAAGCGCACAAAGACGGAGTTCCAGCGCCACCGCGATAATGGCGTGCTCAAGGTAGTGGAGGCTCTGCTGCCGGTGCTCGATGACGTCGAGTTGGCTCGCAGCCATGACGATCTAGACGGCGGGGCAACCAGCCTAATCGCTGAAAAATTCGAGAAGACGCTGTTCTCCAACTTTGGAGTCTCGCGCTACGGCGCCGTCGGCGATCCGTTTGATCCGGAAGTTCATGAGGCGCTTATGCATGAGACCTCCGCGGACGTGGAAACCGAGCAGGTCAAGGCGCTGATCCAGCCGGGTTACAAACTCGGGGACAGGGTCATTCGCCCGGCGCGCGTCGCGGTTGTCTCACCGGAATAAGGCGGGACGTACGCACGAGCATCGATATGCGCGTGAGGTGTGTAGCCCTCGCGCGAAATATGAAGCAAGAAGGGAGGTGAGGACCTTTGGCGGCTAGCCAAGATTGGCTCGAAAAGGATTTCTATAAAGAGCTGGGCGTAAGTAAAGATGCCTCAGCCGATGACATCAAGAAGGCCTATCGCAAGCTTTCGCGAAAGTGGCATCCGGACCGCAATAACGGCTCCAAGGAGGCCGAAGAAAAGTTCAAGAGAGTTGGCGAGGCGTATCAGGTTCTCTCCAATCCCGAGGATCGAAAACAATATGATGCCATCCGCGCCCTCGGCGGCGGGGGAGCGAGGTTCCGGGCCGGTGGCGCGGGATCGAGCGGCGGAAACGCCGGCTTTGAGGATCTCTTCTCCTCAATGTTCGGTGGGGCTGGCGGCCAGACGGGGGCCAGGAGCTGGAACTACAGCGCCGGCGGCGATTCTGGTTTTGCCAATGCGTTCTCAGGGCTGTTCGGGGGCGGCAACGCTTCCGGCTTCGGCGGATTCGGCGGCTCGCGCCGCCCGCAGAAGGGCCAGGATATGCAGGCCTCGATTTCCTTGCCGTTGCGTCAAGCCGTTGAGGGTGCCACGGTGAAGATCAATACTCGCCAGGGCAAGTCCGTGACGGCCCGCATCCCCGCCGGGGTTTCGGATGGACAAACCATTCGCATCGCTGGCAAGGGCGGCGAGGGATCGAACGGCGGCCCGAATGGCGACATTCGGGTGAAGATTCACGTTGAGCCGCATCCGGTCTACGAAGTAGACGGCTCGGATGTGTATGTGAATCTACCGGTTTCCTTCTCGGAGGCCGCACTCGGCACCACCGTGAGCGTTCCGACAATTAACGGCAACTCGGTGCGGCTAAAGATCCCGGCCGGCTCCTCCACCGACAAGGTTTTGCGGGTGCGAGGTAAGGGCCTAGCGAAAAAAGGCCTCGGCAACGGAGATCTCTACGTGCGGCTGAAAGTCATTGTGCCGAAGAAAATGTCGGACGAGGCGCGCGCGGCGGTCGAGGAGTTTGCTCGCGCGACGGCGGGGGCTGATCCTCGAGCGGATTTTGAAAATCTAGCGAAGGCCTAAAGGGCCAGAGCAATCAAGGAGTGTCGTGGTGATGTGCCGCGGCACTCCTTGTTTTAGAAAGCGGTCGCCGCGCCGCAGAGTTGGCGCCGCGCGGGCGCTCGTAGCACCGGCACGGGGCGCAGCGGCGCGTAGCTAAGCGGTCCAGCCGCTCGGCGCGCGCTCCGCAGCGGCGCGCGGCTAAACGGCCCAGTGGCGCGTAGCTTTGAAGAAAGGGGAAGCGTGGCTATTGAGATTCGCTCGGCGCGCGGAGACGATCGGCGCGCGATTATGGAGACCCTGGTTGAGGCATTTTATAGCGAATTTAAGCCGCTTAGCTCCTCGCGTTCGAAGCTCATTGACGGCCTGGCCCACGCCGTGCGCCCCGAGCGCTTCCTCGTGGCGGTGGAGCGCACCGGCGCGAGCGGCGACGTCGTCGGAACAGTGGCGATCGTTTTAGGGGGAAAGAGTCCGCTAGAACCCGAGGGGAAACTGCTCGCGCGCCACGTGGGGTTGGTTCACGGTCACCTGGGCGGGCGGATTCTGCAACGCGAAATGAGCGCGCCGATTAAGGTGCGCCCCGAGGATGCCTACCTCTCGTGCGTGGCGGTGAAGAAGAGCCACCGCGGGTATGGGATTGCGACTCGGCTGATCGACGCGGCGGTGCGCGAGGTGAGTGCGCCGCGATATCTACTGGACGTGATGGCCGGCAACGAAAAGGTGCTCAAGCTCTATCGCAAAGAAGGCTTCGAGATTTTGGGCGAGTCGAAGGAGCCGTTCGGGAAGCTCAAGGGTTTCGGGCATCGTTATATTCTCGCTAAAAATGGCGAAAAACCGGAATAAAATAGATGTTTTGAAAGTTGATGAGGGTAGACTCAAGGGCACGAAGGAGGGGGAATGGCTGGACGTGACGCGGCGCTACTAACAATTTCAGTGGCGGCGGAGCTTGCCGGAATGCACGCGCAGACCCTCCGGCAATACGATCGGCTGGGAATTGTGGTGGCGCGGCGGACCAAGGGCGGCGGGCGGCGCTACTCCCTCGCCGATGTCGACAAGCTACAAGAGATTCAGCGGATGTCGCAGGAGGAGGGCATTAACCTCGCGGGTATCTCGCGCATTCTCGCCCTCAATGATGAGATTGAAAAGCTACAGCGTAAGCTCTCTCGGACGCGCTCGCGTCTCGAGGAACAGCAAGCGCAAATGCTCGCCCGCAAGGCGCGCGAGCAACGCATTTTTGCCACCTCCGCCGATGGCTCTACCATTCAGGCACCGAGCGCTGAGCAACTGCGCGCTTACCTGCGCGCGATGGCGCGGGAAGCCCAGCGTCGCAATATGTCTCAGATTGAAGCCTCCCGGCGCGACCGCGCAGGTTCGGCGCAAAACGCGCTTATTCCGTATCGCTAAAGCGCGCGTAGCGCCAGGCCGAGCTCCAGCGCGCGGCGCAACGCGGCGTAGCATAGCGCTACGCTCGCAAGCGCAACAGCGCCATGGTCTCCATGTGCTCCGTTTGCGGGAACATGTCGAAAAGCCTCGCCTCGAGCGCTTCGTAAGATTTCATGACTTCCAGGTCGGTGGCCAGCGTGGCGATATTGCAGGAAGAGTAAATCGCCCATGGCGGCCGGTGCTCCTCTAGCCACGGCGCGAGCTCTTTCAGTCCGCGTCGGGGCGGATTCACGATCACGATATCGGGCGCTTCGCTTTCCTCGCGTGCGGCTTGCGCCGCGTCGCCCGCGATAAAGCGCACGCTTCCGGACGCGGCGCTCTCCGCTCGCTCGGCGTGCCCAGCGCGGGCCGCCGCTCGCTTGGCCGCGCGGATAGCCGGTTCACTGATCTCCACTCCCAAGACATTTCGACCCGGGCCGGCGACGCTCAATGCAAATCCGCCCACCCCGCAGTACAGGTCCCAAATGGCCACCGGGCGCCGCGCCACGCTTTGCTCGCACCAGGCGCGGGCCTGGGCGTACATCGCGCGAGCGATATCAGTGTTCGTTTGGAAGAACGAGCCCGGGCGCAAGTACAGCTCGAAATCGGGGCCCAGTTGCATAGGGAGCTGTTCGGCATCGGTCAAGAAAATCTCTTCTGTGCCCTCGACCAGCGCGGCGCGCTCGGGCAGGAGGTTCGCGGTGACTACCAGCGCCTGCGGGATCCGCTCGCGTAGCCAGGGCAAATGCTTCTTGATTCGCACCACCGATTCGGTCGAGCGCAGCACGAAGCGGATCATCAGGGCGCCGCTGGGCGCCACCGACACCAGGATGTTCTTCAGCTCCCCGCGCCCAGAGCGGACGTCGAAGGGCACCAGCTTCGCGCGCGTTATGAACTCGCTCAGCGGTGGAAAAGTAGCCGCAATGCGCTCGTCGTAGAGTCCGCATTCGCGCAGGTCAACGCCAGTTTTTTCGGCGTCGAGAATTCCCAGGGTGGGAGCCTGAACGCTTCCGCCCACCACCATTTTGGCTTTATTACGAAAATGTGATTCGGGCGAGCTGGCCGGGGGAAGCCAGCGCGGAGCCCACGGCGCCAGCACGGCGCGGGCGCGCTCGAGCTTCGCCGCGAGTTGCCGCTCGTAAGGCACATTCATCAGCGCACACGAGCGGCAAATACCCGCGTCAAAATAATCGCATTGCACGAGGGCAAGCGTATCGTTACGCCTCCACCATCACCAATTCGCGCGGGGCACCGCGCCGCTGAGGAGGATCAAGTTCGACGCCGACTATCGAACCGCCGCCGGGGGTATGGCGACCGGTGAGCTTACCCGCAAGTTCGGCCAGGGCTTCCGGATCTTCCGGCGGAATCGGCTCGCGCAGAGCCAATCCAGCGATCAGCCCGCGGAAATACTTGGCGCTATGGGAAACCGTTTGCTGTGATCCGTCCCCGCGCAACCGCACCGCATTGATTTTCACCACTTCGGCGCTGGCCGGTGGTTTCCAGCCCGCGTAGTCGGCGGAACGGGCATCAATCACCAGCTGGTTTTCGGCCACCGGGTCGAGGGCGGACCACAGCTTCGCCCAGCGCGCTTTCGGAGTTCCGCCCGGGAGGGGATTGCTCATACCCAGGCGGTAGCGCGGGATGGGATCGGAAAAACGTAGCATCCCGAAAAGCGCCGAGGCGATAAGAACGCTTTCGCCCGCGCGCTCGAGCTGGGCCGGCTGGAGGTTAGCGAAATTTGCGGCGGCGTAGAGCACGCCGTTGAAAACTTGATAGGCCGGGCCCGTGGGCAAGTCCGCTAGCTCGATCTGCTCGAGGACCTCGTCGGCTATTTTCGGACCGGCTTTCAAGATCTGCATGCCCTCCGGGGTGGCGGAGACGGCGGCGAGTTCGTCAATGAGTTCTTCGCGTAACCGCGTGAACTCGGGGAAAGCGAGCTGGTTTAGATCCAGCGGCGCGTTGCCAGCGGGCGGGGCGGTTTTGCCGGCTGAAGGCGGAAGAAGAATAATCATGGCGGGCTAGTTTCCTGTGTTCTGAGCTTCGCCGTCGATCGCTCCGCCGCGCGGTTGCGTTCCCTTCCACCCAAAAAGCACGGCTCCGGTGGTTTCGTCCGTCACCGTGACGCGGTAGAACGGTTCCACTTCGACGGCAACGGAAATTGCGGAGCGCGAAGCCCGCTCGGCGACGCGATAGGTGATGCGCGGATTGTCCTTGTCGAGGACTTCTAGTATCCCGTTTGCTATCCACGGGTGCTGGCGGCGCACGCCAATCAGCCCGCGATAGATATTTTCGATATGTTTGCCCAGCTCAGAGAGATTCTCTGGGGCGGGTGGCAGGGGCGGGCGAAGTTGATCGTCGGAGCTGAAGCCGGAGAGCTTTTCCCCGCGGAAGCCCTGCTCATCGCCGTAGTAAATGGACGGCATCCCGGGCAGGGTCAAGAGGATCGCGGCCGCCAAAATCGCGCCTTCTTCGCCCAGCTCATTGGCGATACGGGTGACGTCGTGGTTGCCAATAAAAGTGTTCGGAACAAAATGCTCAACGAATTGGGCGTGGCGCTGCAGGTTCCAGTCCAGTTCCCAGAAATTCGCCGATTGGATAGAAGACTGAATGGATTTCCACAGCTCGTATTGGGTGAGGGTATCAACGGTGGACTGCTCCACGAAATCCGCGTAGTCCCCGTGGATTACCTCTCCTAGGAAAAGCACGTCCGGGTAGGCGCTTCGCACTTCGCCCAGCACTTCCCGCCAAAAATCAGTGGGCACCGCATAGGCCACGTCGAGGCGCCACCCAGCAATTCCGCGCTGGAGCCAGAATTTCATCGCCTCAACCACGAGCTCGCGCACCTCTGGTTTGGAGTGATCGAGCGTAATGAGCTCGCCGTGTCCCTCCCAACTATGGAGCGTGCCGTCGGCGTTGCGAAGCCCGAGTTCCTCAACCCGCGGATGCTCGCGCGAGACGTGGTTAAAGACGCCGTCGAGCATCACGTGGATGCCCTTTTGGTTGGCGAGGGCGACGAGGCGCTCGAGATCCGCATTGGTTCCCAGGCGCGGGTCGAGCCGGAAATGGTCGAGGGTATCGTAACCGTGAGAAACCGAGGCGAAAACCGGGCCGAGCAGGAGGCCGTTGGCGCCGAGTTGGATAATGTAATCGAGCCACGGTTCCAGGCGCGGTAGGCGGGCGACGGGCGCGCTCGCGGGATCGAAGTCGCGCACGGGCGCGCCGCACGCACCGAGCGGGAAAACGTGCCACCACACCGTTGAGCTGAGCATTTGTTGTGTGTTCACGGCCTCTCCTTTGCTGCTTAGGCCCAGTCTAAGCGGTGGTTTACGACGCCGTGTACATTTCGCTACGCGCCTGCGGGCGGGCTCGCTTGCGCGGATTAAGGAGACCCGAGCGCCTGCGCGCGGGCATGCGCTGGCGCGGCGCCCGCCCGCCTAGCTCGCCAATCGCGTCAGCGCAGGCTAATCTCCGCCTTGTGGGTCCAGCCGGAGGCCACCTGCAAAGTGGTCGGCGTGGCATCGGCCGGAATGTCGTAGAGCATGGTGCCTTCCAGCGTGTTGCCGGGGTTGATGTCCTTGTAGAGGATGTTGTCCTCGATATATGCCCAATCACCGGACGTGGAGTGCTCGCGGCCCTGATCGTCAATCAGCTTCTGGTTGGTTTCGGAGAACGACTCCGCCTCGTTTCCGTTGTTCTTGATCGAGACGTGAATGAGGACGTACTGGCCCTGCGGCTTCTTGCCGAATCCGGGCGTACCGACCTGCGTGACGCCGGTTTCCACGGACTTGGCCGTCACCTCAAGGTCGCCGACGGCGACTGGCTGGCCAATCCCCGCCGCGGCTTCCTTTTTCTGCTCGGCGGGTGCTTCTTCGCCGGCCTGGCCGGACTGCTGATCCGCCGACTGGCCGGCGGCGGGAGCCTGCCCGGACTGTGACGTAGAGGTGGATCCGGACTTACCGTTCGACCCGCCGCCCCCGGCGATCGCGCCGATGATTCCAATCACCACCACCGCAAGCACGGCGGTGAGGATCTTGTGGCGCGCAAACCAGCTCTTCTTTTTCTGCGGCTGGCTACTGGGCTGTTCGCTGGGCTGCCCGGCGGGTTCGAAGGGTGCGTGGGAATTGGTTTGCTCAGACACTGTGAAACCTTTCGTTGCGATGCTGTCTGTTTGAGAAAGCGGGCGTGGCCCTTTAGCTTCGTTGTTGAATCTAACGACGACGCCGCCCGCCGCGAATCGTCCGATCGGTCAGAGAGGACTACCCAAAAGAATGAAAACGGTGTCGGAGCCGGACCGTAAGGTTTGTGCTATGGCAAATCAGAGCGGGGCATCCACGCCGGGGTCGGACGGAGCCGGTCCCGAAACGGCTCGGGAAGGGTGGAACGAAAGCCCAGAAGAAAAAGAAAACGCCGTGGCATGGGTCCCGGTGGCGGCTTTCTGTGCATTTATCGGTATGGGTACCGCCCTTGGCAGGATTAAAAGCGGAGAGTTTTCAGGCTGGCAGCAGCTTTGGGTTGCGGCGGATTTTTCCCTAAGCATCGCGGCATTGGTGGCGGTGCCGATTCTGGTTCGGCGTCGTCACCATAACCCCACCGAGTCACTACAGCTTCTCGGGTTGGCCCAACTCGTTACCTCGTGCGGGCCGGCGATGGGATTCGCGCTGCCGGCCTACCTGCGCCAAGCACCGAAATCGCGCAGAATTCTGGCAAGCGCGATTTACATTCTTCTCTGCGTGATTATGTTTGCCCGCGATCTGGTGGGACAATCCGAACAATCCTCGTTCCTGCGCGGGGTGGGAACTGACACGACAGGCGGGGACCTCGATCTGGGCTGGGTGGCGTTCGCGTTTGCGGTTGTGGTAGTGATTCCCATTGCCTGGGGAATGTATGACCTGGCGAAGGGGCTAGCGGAAACCGAGCAGGAGCGCGCCGAAGCGGAAAAGACCCGCGCAGAGGCCGAAAAAACTCGCGCGGATGCCGAGCGCAAGCGTGCCGAGCAACAGCGCAAGCGCGCTGAACGCCAGCGCAAGCGCGCCGAAAAACAAGGCCAGCGGGCGCAGGCCGAACAGGCGCGGTCCGAGGGCTTGGCAACGGAGCTCTTCCGCCAGCGTGAACGGGACGTCATTGCGCGCAATATTCACGATTCGATTGGCCATAAGCTCAGCCTGGTCACCCTCCAGGCGGGCGGCCTGGAATTGGCGGCCGGCGTGGACAATCCCGCTCTTGCCCAGGAGGCGAGTGCGGTGCGCGAAACTGCTCAGCAGGCCGTCGATGATTTGCGCTCGCTGGTTTCGGTTATGCGCGATCCGCAGACCTCTTTGTGTGATTTCTTCTCTCGCTCGGGCTTGACCGAGATCGGTCAGGTGGTAGACGAGGTTGCCGAAGCGGGACTGCAGGTCACCTCGACGGTAGTGATTGACAGTGCTTCTACCGCACCGTCTGCCCTCAGCTCTGCCGCCTACGGAATTGTGGAAGAACTGCTGACGAACTCGGTGAAGCATTCGCCCGGTTTGCCGTTGCGGCTAAAAATCAGCGGCGGGCCGCGCGATGGGCTCACTATTCACGCCGCCAATACCGGACAAGCGCCAAGCGCGCCGAATCGGGCCGCGGCGCGCCCCGGAAGCGCCGGACCCGGAAGCGCCGGACCATCCCGTTCCCGCTCTATCCGCGAGTGCGTGGAATCCGTGGGCGGGCGCTATAGCGTTAAGCAGGATGCGGATAGCTATAGCGTCGATATCTGGCTGCCGTGGAAATAAACGTAGCGACGCGGTGGCCGGGCGGCGGCGTCGTGCACTCGGGTAGATTAGCGGGGTGCAGGGAAAAGAGATTCGGGTTCTGATTGTGGACGACGATGCTCTGGCGCGGGCGACGATTGCGCGCCTGCTGGAGCGCGCAGACGTGGGAGTGCAGATCCGCGTGGTGGGCGAAGCCGAGAGCGGGGAAGAAGCGCTGGAAAAGGTAATCGCCCATCGCCCCGACGTAGTGCTCATGGATATCCAAATGCGCAATATGGACGGAATCACCGCCACAAAGAAAATCCGCGAGATGCCGCACGCGCCCGAGGTCATCGTTGTTACCGTTTTCGACGCGAATGACGAGGCAATCCGCGCCGCGGAGGCGGGCGCGGCCGGGTTCTTGCTAAAAAACGACGATCCGCGCGAATTTGCCCGCGCGGTCAGCAATGTGGCGAAAGGCAACGGCGCACTTTCGGCACGCGCGGCGAAGCAGATCTTGAGCTTCATCGCCTACGAAGCTGACAACGGAAACCGGCGGGAACGCGAACGCGTGCTCGGCCTCCTTTCCGAAAATGAGCTTGCCGTAGCGCGGCTGGTGACCGCCGGGAAAACCAATGCGGAGATTGCCGCTGAGCGCTTCGTATCCGAATCGACGATCAAATCACAGCTGGCGTCAATCCAAGCGAAGCTGGGTATCGCGAACCGAGTGCTGGTGGCGGTGGAAATAACTAAGGCAGGTTTGGCGTAATACTTGGTAGCGCCAGCGCGGCGAGCGCCGGCGGCGAACGCCAGCGGTGCGCATATCCGCGCGGCTGGCGCCGCTCGCGCCGCAGCTCAGCTGGTGCTGCCGCCAGGTAGCCGAAAGGACTTATCGTGAATTCATCTCATCAGCTTCGCTCCGGCGAATCCGCGCTTCTGGGTGCGGTTCGCAAGGCCGCGCGTTCCCTCGCGGGCACGATAGCGGGCCGCGGCCCGGCGGCGCCGCTAGGCACAGCGCGGCAGATGAATGCGGATCTGATTGAGGGTGCGCAGCGTGCCGTGCGGCTCGTTCCGCGGGTGGCGCACCTGGACGTCGACCTCTCCGGCGTCGCGCTAGGGGCGGTTTCGCGGGAAGGCTGGCTTGACGAAGCCGCGCCAGGGATCGAGCGAATGTTCGGCGATGTCTCCGAACTCGGCAGTAACCCGGTGATTCCGGTTGGTTTTTCATTTGTGGCGCGCTCGATTCTGGGCCAGTACGAGCCCTACGCCAAGCGGCTGACCCTTGTGGCGCCCAATATTTATGCTTTCGAGGCCGAATATGACCTAAACCGGAGGGATGTGAGCCTATGGGTCGCCGCCCACGAGCTTACGCACGCCGCGCAGTTTGAGGCGGCGCCCTGGCTAAAAGAAGAGTTGCGCGGATTTATCGGCAAGGTAGTGAACGACGGCGCCTCTGATTTGGCGCCGATCAATGCGCTTATGAGCGTGCTCGAAGGTCACGCGGAGTACGTGATGAATGAGCTTCCGAGCGCGGAGTTGCCTACCCGCCGCCAGCTCGAACGCGCGATTGCAGCCAAGCGCGAAGCCAAGGCGAAAAAGAAGGGCGCCCGCCTGCGCGAGGCAACCGGGATTGCTCAGAAGGCACGCCAGTACTCACAAGGCAAGGAGTTTGTGCGCGGCGCAATTGAGGCCGCCGGCGTCGAGAACTTTAACCGCATTTGGCACTCGCGCGAAAACTTCCCCACTCCCGCCGAGCTCGCGGCGCCGGAAGAATGGGTGCGCCGGGTGATTGGCGAGGCGGGGGAGGAGCGCTAGTGGGAGGCCCGCCGAAGGCTTTTGCCGACGCGCGCCGGAGCTTGGCGAGCCTGCTCGAGCAAAACGGGCTTGCCCCCGGAAGCCGCCTCATTGTGGCGGTTTCGGGCGGGTCGGACTCGATGGCCCTCGCTCACGCCGCGCTTTTTGTGGGCAAGCGCTCCGGCTACCCGGTGACGACGGTGACCGTCGATCATGGCATCCGGCCCGGATCGCGCGGCGAGGCGGAGCGGGTGGCGCACACCATGCTCGAATGGGGAGCCAGCGAAGCGCGGGTAACGAGTATTAATGTGGCCGCCACCGCTGGCGCTGGGCCGGAAGGCGCGGCGCGTAGTGGCAGATACAGCGCGATTGCGCGCGAGGTGGCCGGCGCCGGCGGGGCGGCGCCCCAGTTCGCGGATGCGCCGGGCGCGAGTCATGCGCCGCGCGCGGCTGTGCTACTTGGTCATACCCTCGATGACCAGGCGGAAACCGTGCTACTGGGGCTGGGCCGCGGATCGGGAGCCCGCTCGCTGGCGGGGATGGCCCCGGCGGGGCCGCTTCCCGAGCATCCCGAGGTTCTTGCCCTGCGCCCGCTCCTAGCGATTCGCCGCGCAGATCTTCGCCAGGCCCTGCGCCGGGAAGGGATCAGTTGGGTGGACGATCCTACGAATGAGCTGGGCGGGCCATGGAGATCCGCTGATGGTTCTGCCCTTACGCGGGCGTCGATTCGTCACAGCGCGCTACCCGCGCTGGTGGAGGCGCTGGGCCCAGGAACCGTGGAGGCTCTGGCCAGAACAGCCTCGCTACTTCGCCAGGACGCCGATTGCTTGGACTCCCTCGCGGCGCAAGAGCTAGGTAAATACGAGGAAAACTGCGCATTTGATTCTGCCGACTCCCGCCCCGTTAGCATCCCGTGGCTCTTGAGCTTGGAGGGGGCATTGCGCAGCCGAGTGCTACGTGCCTTGGCTCAAAAGGCCGGGGCACGCGAGCTCAGCGCACGCCATAGCGCGGCATTAGAGAAACTCATCACGGGCCCGGGCGGCTATCACGTGGCAGACTTACCGGGTGTGAGGGCGGTGAGGAACGGCCCTCGCTTGAGTTTTGAGAGAATAGGCTAGCAACGTAACCTGAAGGCCCGAGACTTCCCGCGATCGCGGAAGCGGGTAATTGAAAGGAGCGTCCGTGGACGCAAAGGATATGGGCGACAAGCTCGAACACATTCTTGTTACCGAAGAGCAGATTGACGCGAAGCTGGATGAAATGGCGGCCGCAATTGACCGCGATTACGACGGCGATCTTCTTCTGGTTGGCGTCTTGAAGGGCGCTGCCATGGTGATGTCGGACCTCGCCCGTAAGATTCACTCACCCCTGCAAATGGATTGGATGGCCGTCTCCAGCTACGGCCTGGGAACCAAGAGCTCGGGCGTGGTCAAGATCCTCAAGGACTTGGACGCGGACGTAACCGGCCGTCACGTATTGATTGTGGAGGACGTTATCGATTCTGGTCTGACCCTCGATTGGTTGCGCCGTAACCTCATGGCTCGCGGCGCGGGTAGTGTGCGGATTGCCGCTATTTTGCGCAAGCCGGATGCCGCCAAGATCGAGGTGCCGGTGGATTATTTGGGATTCGATATTCCTAACGAATTTGTGGTTGGTTACGGGCTCGATTGGGCAGAACAATTCCGTCATCTGCCATTTGTGGGCACTCTGGCCCCGCACGTATACGGAGGATAAGTGGACCAAAGGAACGATGGCACGCCGCGCGAACACCCCGAAGCGTTCGAGGATTCACCTCAAGAAACGCGGAACGGTGCCCAGGAAACTCGGATAGGCGGGCGTGCCAGCGGTCCGCAAGAAGCCTCGGGTGGGCGTCACGCCTCGGGGGATGGCACGGCGGCCGGCCAGGCGCAAGACCCTGCCGCCGGCCCGGCGCAAAGCCCCGAGGCTGGCCCCGCGAACGGCTCGGCCGCGCAGGAGCCCCGCCCGAGCAAAAAGACCTCGAGTGATTACGAGGAAGCCCGGCGTCGGCGTCGTGCCCAAAAACCCAAGAACCTTGAGGTGCATCAAAAGCGCCAGGAACGGCAGCGTGAACGCGACAAGGGCGAGAAGGCCCGCAAGTCGCGCAACCGTACGCTGGGCGGACTCCTCATGATGGTGCTGGTGGGCGTGCTGGCATTTAACCTGTTCAGCTCCATGCAGTGGAAGACGGTCAACACTTCCGAGGGTATGGAGTTACTCAAGAGTGCGCAAATTGAGCGTGCGGAGGTCACCGACGGCGCTAATCGCGTGAAGCTGTGGCTGAAGGAAAACACGGAAACCGTGCTTCCGGACGGCAATACGCGCGACGTGGGCAAGCAGGTGCAGTTCCAGTACCTCGACCCGCAGGGCGAGCAAGTGGCGCGGCTGTTGAATAGCGCCGAAATTGAGCGCGGCTATAGCTCGGTGGTGCCGCAGCAGTCGTTGCTCAGCTCCATGCTTATTATGTTCCTGCCGATGGTGCTGATCCTGGGCGTGTTCTGGTGGTTTATCCGCCAGCAACAGACCGGGCGCGGGCTCGGCCTGCGCGATCGGAACCCCGAAGCCGAGGTGCCGGACGTGACCTTCGCGGATGTAGCCGGCGAGGACGAGGCGGTGCAGGAAGTCTCCGAGGTGGTCGATTTCCTCAAGAATCCGGGGCGCTACGAAAAGGTGGGGGCGAAGATCCCCCGCGGCGTTTTGCTCTACGGCCCGCCCGGAACCGGCAAAACGCTGGTCGCCAAGGCGGTGGCCGGCGAAGCAGACGTGCCATTCTTCTCCATCTCGGCCTCCGAGTTTGTGGAGCTGTACGTGGGCATGGGCGCCTCGCGCGTGCGTGAGCTGTTTAAGGCCGCCAAGAAAAAGGCGCCGTCGATCATCTTCATTGATGAGATCGACGCCGTTGGCCGCGGGCGCGGAATTGGCATGGGCGGCGGAAATGACGAACGCGAGCAGACCCTCAACCAGCTCTTGGTGGAGATGGACGGCTTCGATAATCGCGATCAGGTGGTGCTGATTGCCGCGACGAACCGGCCGGATGTGCTTGATCAGGCGCTGCTCCGGCCGGGGCGTTTTGACCGCCAAATTGCGGTGGACGCGCCGGACCAGAAGGGCCGCGAAGCGATTTTGCGGGTGCACGCGAAAGATAAGCCGCTTGCCCCGGATGTGGAGCTGGCCGCGGTGGCCAAGCGCACGCCCGGATTTACCGGCGCGGACCTGGCGAATATCCTCAACGAGGCGGCCCTGCTGACCGCTCGTGATAATCGCGAAATGATTACCAATGCGGATGTGGACGAAGCCTCCGACCGAGTGATGGCCGGTCCGCAGCGTCGCTCGCGGGTGATGAGCCCGGAGGACCGGCGCATGACGGCCTATCACGAGGGCGGGCACGCGCTTGCGGCCGCGGCACTCAACCACACCGATCCGGTGACCAAGGTGACGATTCTTCCGCGTGGGCGCGCGCTGGGCTACACCATGGTGATGCCGACCGAGGATCGTTATTCGGTGACGCGCAACCAGTTGCTTGACCAGCTCACCTACGCGCTAGGTGGCCTGACGGCGGAGGAAGTGATTTTCCACGATCCGTCCACCGGAGCCTCGAACGATATCCAGAAGGCCACGGATACCGCGCGCAAGATGGTCACCGAGTACGGCATGAGTAGCCAGGTTGGTGCGGTGCGGCTGGTCCCCACCGAGCAGGAGCAAGCTGAACCTTTCGCTCCCGCGCGCAACCATTCCGAGCAGCTTTCCGCCACGGTCGACGCCGAAGTGCGGGCGCTGATGGAATCGGCCCACACCGAGGCCTGGCAGATCATCACCGAGAATCGGGATATTTTGGACCGCTTGGCGGCGGTGTTGCTGGAAAAGGAAACCGTGCTGGAGGCCGAGCTGGCGGAAATCTTTGCTGGTGTGCGCAAGGCCCCGGCCCGGGAGGTGTGGCTGTCCAATCCGAACCGGCCGGTTTCCGAGAAAGCGCCAATTCCGCTTCCGGAAGGGAAAACCGAAGCCCAAGCCGCCGAGGATCAGAAGCTACGCCCGCCCGAACTTGGCGCCACTACGGCTGGCGGGACGCTAGGTGGAGCGAGCGAGGCAGGGGGTGGCGCCTCAGGCGGTAGCGCCGGGCCCGCGGGCGGCCCGCAAGGACCGGGGGTGACCGGGCGTGAATAAAGCGGACGTGGCGAGCGACGCGGCGGGCGTTGCCGCGCCGGGCGCGGTGCCGACCGCGGCACGCGAAGCGAAGATCGCGGCGGCAGTGCGCGAGATTCTGGTAGCGATTGGCGAGGACCCCGAGCGGGATGGACTCCGGGAAACCCCGGCGCGCATTGCCCGGGCAATGTCCGAGGTCTTTGCCGGTATCGGCCACGATCCGGATGCGGTGCTTGATGCCCAGTTCGACGTGGGGTTCCACGAAATGGTGATCGTGCGCGATATCGGGTTTTACTCGGTGTGCGAGCACCACCTCCTGCCGTTTTTCGGTACCGCCTCGGTCGCCTATATCCCCGGCAAGGAAGGCAAGGTGACCGGGCTGTCTAAATTGGCCCGACTGGTCAAGGGATACGCCGCCCGCCCGCAGGTACAAGAACGCCTCACCACCCAAATTGCCGAAGCATTGATGAGCCGCCTGAGCGCGGCCGGCGCGCTGGTAGTGATAAAGGCCGAGCACATGTGCATGACGATGCGGGGCGTGAAGAGCCCCGGCGCGCAAACCGTGACCTCAGCGGTGCGCGGGCAGTTGCGCAATTCAAGCACCCGAGCCGAAGCCATGAGCCTTATCGAAGGAAGCTAGGAATGGAAATTTTTGGTGGAAACACCACCCGCGTGATGGGAATCGTGAACGTTACGCCCGATTCATTTTCCGACGGCGGTAAATGGGCAGACCCGAGCTCCGCGATCGCCCACGGCCGCGAGCTTATCGCCCAAGGCGCGGACATCCTCGACATTGGTGGGGAGTCAACCCGGCCCGGCGCCACCCTGCTTTCCTGGCAAGAGGAATGGGAGCGGATAGGCGACGTCGTCGAAACATTGGCGGCGGAAATTCCGGTGTCGGTGGATACCTACCACGCGCAGACCGCGCGGCTGGCGGCTGAGCGCGGGGCAGCGATTATCAATGACGTCACCGGCGGGCACGGCGATCCGCAGATGCTGGAGGTCGCGGCCGAGGCAGGAGAGAAGTTCGGCACCGCGTACATCTTGCAGCACGGGCGCGGAAATGCGCAGGATATGAACTCGCGCGCGAGCTACCAGGATGTTGCGGAGGATGTTTGCGTCGAGGTGCTCGAGAGTCTTCAGAGGGCGTTACGTGCTGGGCTTGATCCAATGCGGATTATTTTGGATCCGGGATTCGGGTTTGCGAAAACGAGTAAGCAGGGCTGGGAGCTGGCGGCGAAAATTGATGGCTTTTTGGAGCTCGGTTACCCCGTGCTTATTGGCGTCTCCCGCAAGCGGTTCCTGGCAGAATTCGAGGCGCGCGCGGGTAGCGTTGCGCTCGGTGGCGCTTCGGCAAGCGCGGTTACACCGAGCGCGCTCCATCCGCGCGATGCGGCGACCGCCGCTCTCACCCAATACTTTGCCGAGAAAGGCGCTTGGGCTGTGCGCGTGCACGAGGTTCCCGGTTCTCGGGCTGCCGCGGATGTGGCGGCGCGCCTGCAGGCTGCGGGCGCATTCGTGAGAGTTCCTGGTACGCGAGATGCGGGTGCGGCCACGAAAGCCTCTGGCGCGCGGGATGTGGATGCATCCACGAAAGTTCCTGGCATGGGCGCGGCGGCGGATGCCAGCGCAGAGAGTCGATCCAATGGAAACTAGCCGCTTCGGGTTCAGCTTCGACTCGGTAAAAATCACCGGGGTACGAGTGCTGGCTAGCCACGGTGTTTTCGCCGAGGAACGAGAGCGGTGCGTTCCCTTTATCGCGGACGTCGAGGCGCTGATCGATGCCCGGTGCGCGGCCAGCGGGGACGAGGTGGCAAAGACGGTTTCCTACGCGGATTTGGCCGACGATGCGGAAAGCGTGCTTAGCTCGGGCGCGGTGAACCTCATCGAAACCCTAGCTGAGCGCATCGCGCAGAAAGTTCTTGCGCGCGGTGCGCTGGCGGTGGAGGTGACCGTCCATAAGCCTGAGGCTCCGGTGCGCCAAGAATTTGCCGATGCCGCGGTGACGATTCGCCGCGACGGTCCCCTTTTGGCGAGCGGCACAATCCGACATGTGGTGATTGGTCTCGGGGCCAACCTCGGCGATCCGGTGCAGACGCTGAACTGGGCGATGGAAGAAATCCGCCGGTTGCCGGTGCACGTGACTGGAGTTTCGCAGTTTGTGCAAACCACTCCGGTGTTGGCGCCCGGCCAGGCCGCGCAACCGAACTATGTAAACGCGGTGCTGACCCTGGATACGGCGCTGGCGCCGCTGGAACTGCTCGCGAAATTGCAGGAAATCGAGGTGCGGGGCGGGCGAGTCCGCCATGAGCACTGGGGTGCGCGCTACCTGGATCTGGACATCGAAACCATCGAGGGTGTGCGAAGCGATTACGAGCGGCTCACGCTCCCGCATCCGCGCGCGGACGAGCGTCTTTTTGTGCTCGAGCCCTGGGCAGAAATCGAGCCTGAGGCGTACCTGGCGGGGGAGCCGATTTCGGAACTTATCGACGGGTTGGCGCCGGCGGTGGCGCCTGTGACGGCGCCGGCCACTGGGGAGGCGGGCGCATGAAGCAGGCAAGCTGGCAGGCCGGAGTTATCTCGCTCCTTCTTGGATTGCTGTGCGGAGAAATTGCTCGGCGTGTATTAGAGCGCGCCCCGGTCTCGATCCCTCTCGCCAGCTTTATCCCAATTTTGGGTGTCGCCGCGGCTCTCGCCTGGTTCGGCTGGCAGGTGCGGAAACTGCGCAAACATGAGGAAGCCTCCATCAATCGCATTGGTGCGGCACGAGTGTGGGCCTTCGCCCAAGCCGCGATCCGGGTGGGATCTTTCCTCACCGGGATGTCCGGTGTGGTCGCGATTGGCTACTTCACTGGACTGGCAACCGCCTGGACGGGGGAGCAAACCCTGGCCGTGGTGCTCACGGCGCTCGCGAACTTGGTTTTGGTAATCGTCGGTTACCTGGTCGAGCATTGGTGCCGCATTCTGCCCGACGATGGAGACGAGGACTCTGATCCCGGAAAGCATCGCGGCCCTGAGCCCACCCCAGCCGCCGCGCGCATCGCCGGCGACCATTAGCTCCGCGGATTCTATCTTTCGCGGGATTGAGATTTCCTCTAGTTTCCAAAGAAATCTCCACTCATCGCGGTACGGATCGCTGGCAATCTCCATCCTTCTTGAGTGACGGGGGAGGGGCGAGGAGAAAGAACCTCGCTTCATCTCAGCGGGCCTTCGCCGCTGATCTCCGCTTTGTTGCGGCGGGTGGCTTCATTTTGGTGTGGTTATGCGTGCATATGTCTGCAGGGAGGTGCACGTATATCCACGGTGAAGTGAAGCGGTGCCGCGATACCCATTGCGTATACGCCGGCCCGGGGCACGGGAAAACGCTTATATGCCGGCCTGGGGCACGGGAAAGCCATATCGCCGGCGCATGCTCGCCGCCTCGGGCCGCGCGACGCCCCGCGCCGGCGTGAGTCACGTACGCGGAATGCTCTTGGATACCACTCGGGACGGATGCCGGCATAAATAACTGTAGGTAAACTGCGGCTTATGACTTACACGCCACTTGCACCAGAAGTTCAATTTACTGCAATTTCCGTCAAATACGCGCGGGTGCGCATTTTTTCCCGCATCCTGTGGTGGGGACTGCTGGCGATAGGCCTGGCCCTATGCGCCGGCCTGTGGTGGAAAGTGGCGTGGACGTGGATCTTCCCCGCACTCGCACTGGCGGCTGGGGTGTGGCACTGCGCCCTGGCCGGGCGCCAAGCTCGGGCGATTGGCTACTTTGAAACACCCGAGGAACTCCTGATCTGCCGCGGGATTATGTTCCGCAAGCTGGCGGTGATTCCCTACGGACGTATGCAAACCGTGACGGTAGCCAGCGGTCCTGTGGAAGAGCGACTCGGCTTAGCATCGGTGACGCTGGAGACGGCTTCCGCCGGGAGCATGGGTGAAATCCCCGGTCTGCCGCGTGAAGAGGCAGAGCGCTTGCGCGCGAAGCTCACTAGCATGGCGCAAGCTGGCCTGGAGGGAATCTAATGGCAGAAAGCCGATTCGACGCTGCTCCCGGCGAAGCGAAGCGTCCTTCAGACGAAGCACTGCCACTGGAAAATGAACTGATGTCGTCGGCGGGAAATGCCGGAAGTGCAGGGGCTCCGGAAATGTTGCCAGATAATCTGCTGGCTGGGGGCGCGGAATCAGCATCCTCGCTGAGCTCTTCGCCTGCTGATGAAGCTTATGTGGGCTCGCCGGACGCTGGCGGGGAGGATGCGGTGCCGGAAAGCGCCTGGCAGCGCGTGTCCAAGTGGACGCCTTTGCAGAATGTGCTGGGCCTGCTCGCGCTTCTGATCAGTTTCGGGGCCTACTATTTGAGTCGCGAACTCGAAGACACAGACAGCCTGAGTAGCACGTTCGACTTCGCCCGCGAAACTGCCAGCCGTGTTGGTATTTACATCGTCGGCGGACTCGCGATTGCCATCGTTCTCACCCTAATCTGGGGCTGGGCGAACTGGCGCGCCCGCAGTTTCGCGCTTACTGATCGAGGCATTCACATCCGTTCTGGCATCCTATTCAAGCGGCATAACCAGCTCCGTTGGGATCGCGTGCAGGCGGTCGACATCAAACGCTCGATAATCGCCCGCCTCGTGGGCCAGGGGACCGTTGAAGTATCGCCGGGTGGAATGCAACTTTCGGCGGTTAGCATCGGTCTTCTCCCGGTGGAAACGTGCGAAAAGTTGCGCGCATATATTCTCGACGTCGCCGCGCGCGTGCGCGCGGGGGAAAAGCCGGCGATCGAGAATTGGCAGGAACGGGAGACCACCGCGGAGGATCAGCAGGAAATCTACCGGCTCGGCACTGGCCGGTTGGCGGGGTCCAGCGTGCTCAGCGGCAGATTCTTTATCGGATTACTTGGCCTGGTCTTCATGTTAGCCCTCACTTTTTGGGACGAGACGCCTCGCTTCTGGGCGCTGGCGCTACTCTGGCTCGGCGCGCTCTACGGCGCTTTCAGCGCGCTCGATAAAAGTTGGGGAGCGAGGGTGCGGGTAGCACCGGATGGATTGGAGTCGAGTCGCGGCCTCACCTCGACCACGACCCAAACGATTCTGCCCGACCGAGTGCATGCGGTGCGTATTTTCCAGCCGGCCCTGTGGAAGCCATTCGGTTGGTGGAAGCTGGAGGTCACGACGGCGGATGCATCTCTAGATTCGCTGGCAGACGCAAAGGTGGCGGTGGTTCCGGCCGGGAGCCTGGATGAGGTCCTTCTTTGCCTGTGGGTGATCATGCCGGATCTGGGAGTGGCGGATCGAGACGCCTTCTTGCGCGAGGCGCTGACTGGCGAGTTTGCCATGGCCGGATTCGTGGCGGCTCCGCGCGGGGCGCGCTGGGTGGATCCAATTGGTTGGAAACGCGCCGGTGTGGCAATTACTCCAATTGTGGCCGTGCTCAGGCATGGCAGGTGGTGGCGTAAGCAGGTGACCCTCGTATTCCATCACCACTATCAGTCGTTGGTATCCGCGCAAGGTCCAATCCAGCGCCAGCTTGGTTTGGCCACAATTAAATTTGCGATGGTATCGAACGGCTCGTTTGCCGTCGAGCAGCAGAATCTGGCCCTGGAAGATGTGCGAGATCTCGTCGCCGCGGAGAACGCGGCCGGCAAAGAGGCACGCGCCCGTCAGTAGCCGCGGATGGAGTGGCGCCTATGTCTAGAAGGCTAAACGGCCATCATCAGCGAGTCGGCGGCCCTGGTGATAGGCGAGACTTGGGCAATATTCCGCGCTGTATTCTTCAATTCGCGGCGCGCCGCGGCTAACCTGAAGCCATGTTGCATATCTACGGGCCCGGCGGAGTTGGCGGACTCTTGGCCGGAGTGCTCGCCAAAAACGGACAGGATGTGGCGATCGTTGCCACACCCCGCACCGCGGACGTTATTAATACTGACGGCCTCGTCATCCGCTCCCAAAAGTACGGAAACTTTACCGTCAAGGTACGCGCGGTTACTAAGCCCGCGCGAGGGGCGCAGGTCCTGCTCACCACGAAGAGCTACACACTGCCCGAGATTGCACGCATTGTTAAATCCGCAAATCCGTCCGAAGTGGGAGCCCTTTTCAACGGTTTCACCCACGCGAAAGCGGTGCACGATCTGACCGATAACGACACCTGGAGCGGATCGATTCGCACCATTTCGTCCCGCGTAGCGCCGGGTGTCATCGAGCAAACTTCAAAGTTTGTTCGCCTGGAGCTCCCCGACAGCGCAATGGACGGGGAGATTTCCCGCACCCTTCTTGAGGGTGGCCTCGACGTTAGCTTCGGCGGCACTGAAGAGCAGGTGCTTTGGCGCAAGCTACGCTCGCAGAGCCTGATGGCACTCCTGACGGCAGCCACCAATCTGCCGATCGGCTCGGCGATGGAACGCAATCAGAAGGTCACCTGCCATGCGGTGGACGAGATGGCGCGCATTGCCACTTTCATGGGCTTGCCGACCTCGCACAATGACATTATGCAGGGCTTGCTAATGTCGGACCCAGAGGCGACGTCCTCAATGGCACGCGATGTTGCGGACGGCAAGCATTGTGAGCTGAAGGAGCTCGGCTCGGATGTGGTGGCGGCGGCCAGCCGCGCCGGAATTCCGGTGCCCGCGCTCGCCACGCTGGTCTCAGCCGTGGAAGACCGAATCAACCGCACGTCCAAGTGAGTGGTTTTTCGGCCGACGCCGCTGATTGTCCCGAGCCCGCGCGCCGCAAGGGCCGCATGAAAATTGGAATTATTTCCGCCGGTAAAGTCGGGGCAGTTCTCGGTGCGGCGCTTCGGCTTGCCGGGCACACAATCGTCGGCGCCTACGCCTCTTCCGAGGCTTCCAAGGACCGCCTCGACGCTATGCTTCCGGGCGTCGCGGCGCTTTCGGTCGAGGAAAATATCGCGCGCTCGCAAATGGTGTTGCTCGCCGTGCCCGACGACGCCCTTGGTCCGCTGGTGGCCGGAGCGGCGAAGCTCGGCCTGTGGCGCCCGGGGCAACTCGTGGTGCACGTGGCCGGCAGGTACGGGATTAGCATCCTCGATCCGGCCGCGCAGCTCGGAGCTTTGCCGCTTGCTATTCATCCCGCGATGACCTTCAGCGGAACCTCGCTTGATTTGAAGAACCTTATGGGGTGTCCCTTTGCGGTAACCGGCGAGCCCATGCTCGTGCCGATTGGGCAGGCTTTGGTCTCCGAGATGGGAGGCGAGCCGGAGCTGGTCGAAGAGGAGGACCGCGTTCTCTATCACGCCGCACTCGCCCACGGCGCGAATCATCTGGTCACCCTGGTAACGCAGGCACAGCGGATTTTGCGAGCGGCGGGGATTGCGCAACCCGCCTCCTACCTGCGCCCGCTGCTTTCCGCGGCTCTCGACGGCGCCCTAAATAACGGCGAGGCCGGCTTGACCGGTCCGGTGGTGCGCGGGGACGCGGGCACCGTGCGCGAGCATTTGCAGTCCCTCGACGCTCTCGCCGCGCTCGGCTCCGGTCAAAGCGCAAGCGCTGATATGCCCTGCGGTGGCGCCCTCGACGCCGAAGGAGTCCCCGGCGCGTCCAGCGCCGATGCGCCCAGCGCGACAGACTTTTCCGATATTCCGCCCACTTACCGGAGCCTCGCCCGGGCCACCGCTACGCGGGCGCGGGCGCGCCGTGCTCTGCGCCCCGAGCAAGCTGAAGCAGTCTTGCGGGCGCTTGAGGGCTCACCCGAAAGTTAGCTTGAGCGGTCGGGCAGCGCTCGCCCTCAAGCTAAATCCAGCGCGCGCGAGTGTTTCGCCGGCTACGTTTTGGGCGCGAACGGCGCCCGGGCGCTACTATTGCCGGCGTGGCACAACTGATTCGCACCAAAAAAGAATTGCGTGAACAACGAGCCGATATGCACGGTAGCGTGGGGCTGGTTATGACTATGGGTGCCCTGCACCAGGGGCACCTCCAGCTTGTCCGCGCCGCGCGGGAGTCGAGCGAGAACGTGATTGTCTCGATTTACGTCAATCCGCTCCAGTTCGCCCCCAATGAGGACTTCGACGCATACCCGCGCGATCTCGAGGCAGATATGGCGCTTCTGGAGACGGTGCTCGCGGAAGGCGACGTCGTCTTTGCTCCCAGCGACGAAGAAATGTATCCGCGCGAGCCGCTGGTACGCATCAACCCGGGCCTCATCGCGACGCTATTCGAAGGAACCACCCGGCCCACGCATTTTGCGGGAGTGCTCCAGGTGGTCAATAAAGTCTTCAATTTGGCGCGCCCCGACGTCGCTTTCTTCGGTCAGAAAGACGCCCAGCAGCTCTCCCTCATTCGCACCATGGTGACGGACCTTGATATGCCCCTGGAAATCCGGGCGGTTCCGATTGTGCGCGAAGAGTCCGGGCTGGCCCGTTCCTCGCGCAATTCCTATCTTTCAGAGAACGAGCGCATCCAGGCGCAGGCGCTTTCGCAGGCGCTCAGCGTGGGGCGCGACGCCGCCGCGCGGGGCGCGGGCCCGGAGCAGACGCTTCGGGTCGCGCGAGAATACTTGGACGCTGCCGACGGCGTGAGGGTCGATTACCTTGAGCTGGTAGATCCTGAGACCTTCCAGTCCCTCGCTGGCGCAGACGGGGTCGCGGCGCCCGCCGCCGGCTTGCTCATTGTCGCCGCGTACGTGGGCCCGACCCGCCTCATCGATAATATGGAGGTCGTCTTTCGTGAACGATAAGCCAGAGCTTGTTCGCGGCCCGGTTCGCCTGCGGCGCATGATGACCGGAAAGATCCATCGCGCCACCGTCACCGGTGCGGATCTGAACTACGTCGGTTCGATAACAATCGATGCCGATCTGCTCGATGCCGCCGATATTCTCGAGGGCGAGGCAGTCGACGTCGTCGACGTTGATAACGGAAACCGCATCACTACCTACGCGATACCCGGCGAGCGGGGGAGCGGGATTATCAACATGAACGGTGCCGCTGCGCATCAGGTGCGCGCGGGCGACCTGGTGATCATAATGTGCTACTCGCAGCTCGACGATCGCACCGCGCGCGTCTACCGGCCGCGGGTGGTGTTTGTGGACGCTCAGAATCAGGCGATAGAACTGGGCGAAGAGCCGGGAGAGGTGCCCGAGAATTCACTCGGTTTGAAGTCCTCCGGAATTCCATTCGCGCAGGTGCGCGCAGAATCGCGCTGAAACCTGCCAGCGCAACAAGGTAACCTAAGAGCTGTGACTAGGAACGAGCCCGAAGACATGAATGAAGTGAATGGCGCCGCGGCGCAGACCGAAACGGCGAACCTCGGAGTACTTGGCGAGGACGCGCCCGAGCAGATTCAGAACCGCCTCGCGAAGCGGCAACGCCTTCTGGATGAGGGGACGGATCCGTACCCCGTTGAGCTTGCCATCACCACCACCATCCCGGAAATTCGCGAGCAGTACGGCGATCTGGAAGCCGGCGAAGAGCTGACCGAGACGAAGGTCGGTCTGGCTGGGCGCGTGATGCTACAGCGCAGCGGCGGGAAAATCGCTTTCGCCACCATCCAGGACGGGCCGGGCAACCGCATCCAGGTGCTTCTCTCGCTGGCAAACGTGGGCGAAGAGCGCCTTGCGGATTTCAAGCAGGACGTTGATCTGGGCGATTTCATCTTCGTTGAGGGTTACGTTGGTACCTCCAAGCGCGGCGAGCTGTCCGTTTTCGCGCGCGAGTGGAAGATGGCGTCCAAGGCGATCCGGCCGCTTCCCAAGGTGTACAAGAACGACGCCGGTGAAGACGTCTCGCTTTCTGAAGAGTCGCGAGTGCGGCTACGGCATCTAGACCTCATTACCCGGCCCGCGGCGCGCAATATGGTCACTTTGCGCGCGGGCGTTATGAAGTCGCTGCGCAATAACTTTGATCGGCGCGGCTACACGGAAATCGAGACGCCGATCCTTCAGCCCTTGCACGGAGGCGCTGCCGCGCGGCCGTTCGTTACCCACATTAACGCCTATGACCAGGATCTTTACTTGCGCATTGCCACTGAGCTTTACCTCAAGCGCGCCGTGGTTGGCGGAGTGGACCGCGTATTTGAGATTGGCCGCAATTTCCGTAATGAGGGCGCGGACTCCACACATTCTCCCGAATTTACGGCGCTTGAGTGCTACCAGGCCTACGCCACCTATGACGTGATGGCCGAGCTGACGCGCGACCTTATTCAGCAGGCCGCGCTCGATACCCTCGGAACTCTGCAGGTGACCCTGGCCGACGGCACCGAGTACGACCTTTCTGGCGAGTGGCGCAAGATTGATTTGTACGGGACGGTTTCCGAGTGCGTGGGCGAAGAAATCACGGTGGAGACGCCGCGGGAAAAGCTCGAGGCTATCGCTGAAAAGCATGATATTGGCGTGGCGCCCTACTGGGTGCCGGGCAAGATTGTGGAGGAGCTGTTCGAGGAGCTCTACGGCGATCAGCTTTACGAGCCGACGTTCGTTTACGACTTCCCGGAGGATACCTCCCCGCTCACCCGCCCGCACCGCTCCCGTCCGGGCCTCACGGAGAAGTGGGATTTGTATGTGCGCGGAATGGAGCTGGGCACGGCCTACTCCGAGCTGGCCGATCCGGTTATCCAGCGCCAGCGCCTTACCCAGCAGTCCTTGGACGCCGCGAACGGCGATCCGGAAGCGATGCAGCTCGATGAGGACTTCATTGAGTCCCTCGAGCAGGGTTTCCCGCCCACCGGCGGAATGGGAATGGGCATCGATCGCTTGCTGACGGTGCTCACTGGCTTGGGCATTCGGGAAACCATTACCTTCCCATTCATTCGCCCCGCGCAGGACTAAACAGCGCGGGGCGAGCCCGCCCGAATTTCCGAGAATAAGTTAAAAAATACGCTCCAGTCCGCGGGTCTTAAAGCCCAAAAGCCGCGGGTAGATAATGCTTTTAACGTGACGCAGGGCACCGAATGCCTGGCCGTGTCTTGAGTTGCGTGGAGGGGGTGTGCGGCGTGGAAACCGTCCGGGCCGCGGACGCCTGTAAAGGAACTGTAACAATTTTCTAAGAATTGTTTTTACCCTCTCGTCAGTTGAAAAGTGGGTCTGTTTTCCGCTTATTTATTCGTGCTAATCTTCCTCTGTAACGCAAAAGCGTTGCTTGAAAGATCGGTTTTTAAGGGTGGGCGCTACCTTGGTGCGCGGTCGATGTTGACAGGTTGGACAAGGACGAATTTATGCTCGGTACCTCCGCGAGAAGTTAACGCAAACTCTTGAGCTGGTAAACGCGGGTGGGCGGCGTTTCGCCATTCGACTACGAACGGCGGCACTCTGCCAATATCGCGCGTTCTATAGAAGGAGAAATAATGGCTGACGACATGGTGAAAACCGCCGATGAAAAAGCGGTTCCGCAATTCTCGCCAGAGGAAGAAAAATACATTATTCGCAATAGGGACGGCGTGCCGGTGGGTACTCGCCCTCACACCAAGTGGACGCCGTGGCGCATTGCGATTTGGGTTGTTGTTACCGCGCTAGGAGTTCTTGGCTGGTATATGCTCGCGCTTTCGCGGGGCGAGCAGGTGAATACCATGTGGTTCGTGGTGACTTCGGTATGTACCTACGCGATTGGCTACCGCTTCTACGCACTGTACATCCAAAAGAAAATCATGCGTCCGTTCGACCTCAATGCAACGCCGGCCGAGCGCGTGAACAATGGCAAGGATTTTGACCCGACTAACCGCGTGGTTCTTTACGGCCACCACTTTGCGGCCATCGCTGGTGCTGGCCCGCTGGTGGGCCCGGTGCTCGCGGCCCAGATGGGTTACCTGCCCGGAACTTTGTGGATTATCTTCGGTGTGCTTCTGGCCGGTGCCGTCCAGGACATGCTGGTTCTCGCCTTCTCCATGCGTCGCGGTGGCCGCTCCCTGGGCCAGATGGCGCTTGATGAGATCGGCAAGGTCGGCGGCGCGGTGGCCGCCATCATGATCCTCATCATGCTCATGATCGTGCTCGCCGTTCTCGCCATGATCTGCGTGAACGCGCTGGCGGATTCGCCCTGGGGCGTTTTCGCGGTGGGTATGACGATTCCGATCGCTATCTGCATGGGCCTGTACCTGCGCTTCGTTGGTCCGGGTCACATTACCGCGGTGTCGATTATCGGCTTCGCGGTGCTGATTTCCTGCATTATCGGTGGCCGCTGGGTTGCTGAGTCGAGCTGGGGTCAGGAGTTCTTGCACCTTTCGCCGACGACGCTGGTGTGGTGCATGGTTGTCTACGGCTTCTTCGCCGCGGTTTTGCCGGTGTGGCTCCTGCTCACGCCGCGCGATTACCTCTCCACCTTCATGAAGGTTGGCACCATCGTGGTGCTGGCCATCGGAATTATGGTTGTTCGCCCGCTGGTGCAGATGCCCGCCGTCACCGAGTTCGCCTCTAACACAGACGGCCCGGTATTCGCCGGCGAGCTCTTCCCGTTCCTGTTCATCACCATTGCCTGCGGCGCCCTTTCGGGTATGCACGCCACGGTTTCTTCCGGTACCACGCCGAAGATGATCCAGAAGGAATCCATGGTCCGCATGATTGGCTACGGCGGCATGCTAATGGAATCCTTCGTGGCGATTATGGCCCTCGCGGCCGCCGCCTCGCTGAACATGGGCGTTTACTTCGGTATGAACACCTCGGTTGCCACCATCGATAAGCTGGCCGGCGAAGAAGTTGTTTCGCAGTACACGGAGAACACTCCTGAGCATCGTGCCGAGATTACCGGCGCCGCCGTCGAGAACCTCAAGGTAACCGATATGCAGGGCAACGCCCCGAAGGCGATTTGGGAATCGTGGGATGAGAACGGAAACGAGAAGGTGTACGAGGGCGGCGAAGCCTTCCTGCAGCTTGCTCATGACGTAGGCGAAACCTCGGTTACCTCGCGAACCGGCGGTGCGCCAACGCTCGCCGTCGCCATCTCGCATATTCTCCACCAGCTCGGTGGCGGACAGGCGATGATGGGCTTCTGGTACCACTTCGCGATTATGTTCGAAGCGCTCTTCATTCTTTCCGCGGTTGACGCGGTGACCCGTGTGGCCCGCTTCCAGCTGGGCGACGCGATTGGCAACGTGATCCCGAAGTTCCGCGATCCGAGCTGGCGCGTGGGGGCGTGGATCACCACCGCCGTCGTCGTGGCCGCCTGGGGTTCGCTACTGCTGATGGGCGTCACCGACCCGCGTGGTGGAATTCAGACCCTCTACCCGCTATTCGGTGTGGCAAACCAGTTGATAGCCGCAATAGCGCTGTTGCTATGCACGGTTATTACGGTGAACAAGGGTTACCTGAAGTACGCGTGGATTCCGTTCATTCCGTTCCTGTGGGATACGATCGTGACCTTCGCGGCGTCGTGGCAGAAGATCTTCTCCACCGACAAGGCGGTTGGCTACTTCACCCAGCACGCGGCTGCTAAGGACGCGCTCGAGGCGGCCCGCGCTGCCGGCGACACCGAGGCGATTGGCATTCAGTCCGCGATTGTTCGCAACACCATGATCCAGGGCACCCTCTCGGCGGTGTTCCTGGTGACGGTTGCCTTCATTATCGTGTGTGGTTTCATTCGTATCTTCAAGACGATCCGGTCGGGTAAGACCCACTCGTCTGAGGATCCGTTCGTTGAGTCGAACTACTACGCTCCCAAGCACCTCTTCCCGACCAAGCTCGAGAAGAAGGTTCAGGCTGAGTACGACGTGGTGGGTGACGCTGACGCGGTGTCGCGTAAGTTGCGCGCCGCCGACGACGGACACGGCTACGAGAAGAAGCGTGAGCTCATCGAAGTGCCGCTTTCCTCGATCACCGAGGAAGATACCAACCTCAGCTAACGCGCGATAGCGTTTAGCGCTAGATAGCGTTCGCGCTAGATGGCGTTGGCGTAGCGGGGAGGCTCGGGTGATACTTGCCCCGAGCCTCCCCAAATGCAATTCTGGAGTGAGTGCGGCGCGCGGGCGGCGCGCCCGGAAAGGCGCGAAAAACTAGCGCTCGCAGTGGGAAATACCCGCCGAGAGCGGGAGAACGACGGTGACGGATGGCGGTAACAGTGGGCGAGTGGTCGCGCAAGATTCTCAAGAGCTGCGTAGCGGCGTTGCGACGAGCGCAAAAAATGTGGCGCGATTTTATGGGCGATTCCGCCTACGAGCGCTACTTGGATCACCACCGGCGCAATCACCCCAACTGCCAGCCCATGACCGAGAAGGAATTCTGGCGCTCACGCGACGATTTCAAAGAGGATAACGTCTCGACTGGCTGTTGCTAGAGAGGGAACTATTTGTCTACGCTTGTGTATGTCGGGGTAAATATAAAGACAATTTACGGACATCTGTCGAAGGAGCCAGTATGTCAGTCGACAAAATCAAGCACGTCAAGTTATCCCATGTAGTTCTTCCGCTGGGCACCGGAATCTCCGATGCGAAAGTGTTCACCGGCCGGCAGAAGCCGATGACGGAAGTGAACTTCCTTTTCTGCGAAATCGAAACCGAAGCCGGATACTCCGGCGTCGGTTTTTCCTACTCGAAGAGAGCCGGCGGCCCCGCGCAGTTCGCGCACGCCTCCGAAATCGCCGACAACCTGATCGGCGAGGATCCCAACGATATCGATAAGCTTCGCGTCAAGCTCCTCTGGGCTGGCGCGTCGGTGGGGCGCTCGGGCGTGGCGGTCCAAGCCATCGCGGCAATCGACGTCTGCCTCTGGGATCTCAAGGCTAAGCGCGCCGACCTTCCGCTCTCCAAGCTCATTGGCGCCCACCGCGATTCCATTCGGACCTACAACACCTCTGGTGGCTTCCTCTCCTCGCCTCTTGAAGAAGTGCTCGACAACGCCACGAAATCCATTGAGTCGGGGATCGGTGGCATCAAGATCAAAGTTGGTCACCCCGATCACCGCGTGGATTTGGAACGCACCGCGGCTATGCGAGAGCACGTGGGAGACGACTTCCCGCTTATGGTCGACGCGAACCAGCAGTGGGATCGCCCGACCGGTATGCGGATGTGCAAGCTCCTTGAGCGTTTCAACCTGGTGTGGATTGAGGAGCCGCTCGATGCCTATGACTACGAAGGGCACGCCGAGCTAGCTCGCGTGATCGATACTCCCATCGCCACCGGAGAGATGCTCGCCTCGGTGGCGGAGCACGAGAAGCTCATTGAGCATCATTCCTGCGATTACATCCAGCCCGACGCCCCGCGAATTGGTGGAATTAGCGAGTTCCTGAAGCTCACGAAATTTGCGGAACAGGCTGGCCTAATGCTTGCGCCGCACTTCGCCATGGAGATTCACTCCCACCTGGCCGCGACCTATTCACTCGAGCCGTGGGTGGAACATTTCACCTGGCTGGATCCGCTTTTCAACGAGCATATGGAAATCAAGGATGGGCGCATGATCGTCTCCGAGCGTCCCGGCCTCGGCGTAACCCTCTCGGGGCAGTTGCGTGACTGGACGGTCAACACCTTCGAGGTCGGCGCCAAATAAAGCGTGAGGGGCGTTTGAGCGTGAGCCTAAGCAAAAAATCGGAGCGGCTGAGACTTAGCCGCTCCGATTTTTTGTGTGAGCCCGGCGCTTTTTAGTATTGCGCCGCGTTCCTGTAGGCGAGCCCCGCGTTAGCTACGCGCTACATATTTGCGCCGATTTTCAGGATCCGGCAGGTTCTCTCAGCGGCGTCCGCGAGGTTCTTCTTGCCGTCCCTGAGGCATTCCTCCAGGGTTGAAACTCTTTGCACAATCGGCTCAATCGCGTCAAAGCCGTGCTCGAGCAGCACATCGGCACCTTTCCCGAGCTTCCCGGCGAAAGCAATGACGGGGATTCCAAACTCTTTCGCTACGTTGGCGACTCCGGCCGGAGTCTTACCCATCAGGGTCTGCTCGTCGATCCCGCCTTCTCCCGTAAATACGAAGTCGCAGCCCTCGGCGTGTTTGCGCAGTTCCACGGTGTCGACGACGACGTCGATACCGCGCTCGAGTTTTCCGCCCAGGAAGGCGACGAGCGCAAACCCGAGGCCTCCCGCTGCCCCGGCGCCTTCCATTTCTATGTAGTCCTCTTTGCCGGAGACGGTGGCAAGGCGCTCAAGCACGCTGTCGAGGAACTCAACGTCCTCTTCGCTTGCCCCCTTTTGCGGCCCGAAAATCGCCGAGGCGCCCTTGGGGCCAATAAGCGGGTTGTCGACGTCGCAGGCAATCCGAATATTCACATCGAATACCCGGCGATCGAGCTTTGAAACATCGACGCTCTCGAGGTTCTCCATTTCCTCGGGGGAACCGTTGAGTTCGTTGCCGGCGGCGTCGAGGAATGTGACTCCGAGTGCTCGAAGCATACCTGCTCCGCCGTCATTCGTGCCGGAACCGCCCAGGCCGATCAGAATTTCAGAAACGCCGCGATCCAGGGCGGCCCGCAAAAGCATCCCCACCCCGGCAGACGACATTTGGCGGATGCGGCGATCCTTTTCCTCCACCATTCCGATGCCAACCGCGGAGGCGATTTCGAAAACGGCCAAATCCTTAGTTGCGGCGATTTCTCCGCGCGCATCTGCGCCGAACGCATCGACCACCGGCACTTTCACCAGCTCAGCGTTGAGGGCTTCTGCCAGGGATACGGTGAAACCCTCACCGCCGTCCGCCATCGGAACCTCAACGCACTGAGCTTCCGGGAATACGCGACGAACGCCTTCGGCGAGCGCGCTCGCGGCTTCGCCTGCTGTCATAGACTCTTTGAAGCTATCGGGAGCACACAAAATCTTCACGGTGATTCCTTCGTTTGTTTCGTGAGTGGGGCGTCAGGGTGCGAAATGGCGGTGAGAGCCCTTAGCCTCTCACCGCCACACGCTACCTAATACCTATGGGGAGCATCAAAGATGCTTAGCGCACGAGGGCAGGCTTCTTATTGTCGAACTTCCAACCGGGGATGAGGTACTGCATCCCGATCGAATCGTCGCGGCCGCCGCCGCCCTCGATCTTCTCCTTGTACAGCTCGTTAGCCGCGAGGATCTGATCCATATCCGGCTCGATACCCAGACCCGGCTTGTTCGGGATGGTGAGCTTGCCGCCTTCGATCTTGAGCGGTTCCTTGGTGAGACGTTCCACGCCTTCCTGCCAAATCCAGTGGGTATCGAGAGCGTTGTATTCCCCGGGAGCGGAAGCGCCGCAATGGGCAATCTGCGCGAGGGAAATATCGAAGTGGTTGTTGGAGTGGCAACCCCACGTCATGCCGAACTCGTGGCACAGCTTGGCTACCTCAACCGAACCGCTCATGGTCCAGAAGTGAGGATCGGCCAGCGGAATGTCTACCGACTGCAACATGATGGAATGCATCATCTGGCGCCAATCCGTGTTGACCATGTTGGTCGCGGTGGGAAGTCCCGTTGCTCGGCGGAACTCCATGAGAATCTCGCGACCCGAGAATCCGCCTTCCGCACCGCACGGATCTTCGGCGTAGGTGAGGATTCCAACCTTGTCCTTGCACAGCTCAATCGCTTCTTTGAGTGACCAGGCGCCGTTGGGATCGAGGGTAATGCGCGCGTTGGGGAAGCGCTCCTTCAGCGCTACGATCGCCTTCATTTCCTCTTCGCCAGAGAGCACGCCACCCTTGAGCTTGAAATCTTCGAAGCCATAAAGATCGTGAGTGGCCTCCGCCATGCGGACGATGGCTTCCGGGGTGAGCGCCTCTTCGTGGCGCAGACGGTACCAATCAACGTCCGAGTCCTTCTCGCGGTAGTACTCGAGATCGGTTTTGTCCGGATCGCCTACGTAGAAGAGGTAGGAGAGCGCACGGACTTGATCGCGCTGCTGGCCGTCGCCCAAGAGGGCGGTGACGGGGACTCCGAGGAACTGGCCGAATAAATCGAGAGTTGCCGCTTCCAGAGCGGTAACGGCATGTACCGTGGTGCGCAGGTCGAAGGTCTGTAGCCCGCGACCGCCCGAGTCGCGATCCGCGAACCGAGCGTGCACCTCGTTGAGGAAGTTCTTATGTTCAGCCAGAGACCGGCCGAGGACGATGTCCTTCGCGTCTTCAATTGTCTTGGTGATCTTTTCGCCACCGGGAACCTCGCCTACACCGACGTTACCGGAGGAATCCTCCATGACGACGACGTTGCGGGTGAAATACGGGCCGTGAGCCCCGGATAGGTTGAGCTCCATGCAATCGCGGCCGGCAACAGGGTAAACATCAATTTTCTTGATTGTGGGAACTGACGTCATTGTCTTCTCTTTCGTTATAAGCGTTTGCTGTGGGACTGAATGCGGCTGTGCCGGTCCCAAATGAATCTTGATAGTGAAAACAGAAACTATGTTGTGTGGTGGCGGAGACGTGGATGCGTCTCCGCCACCACACAATTCCAGATTTGGTTACCTCGCCAATGAAGTCGGGGTCGATTATTCATTGGCGAGGGGATTTTACTTTTCCTCGGGCAGTCCGGGGTGAAGCTCGATATTGGCGAGCTTCTCGTAGACGCGCACCAGCGAGGAGTGATCCTCGGTAGCGTGGCCATCACCGTTGAGCACGGACATCATGTCGCGCACCAAGGAGGTGAGCGGAAGCGGGGAATCCACGCCGTGACCCGTCTCAAGGACGTTGTTGAGATCCTTGATGTGGAGGTTGATGCGGAAGCCCGGCTTGAAGTTGCGGGCCAGCATCATCGGAACCTTGGCGTCCATAACGGTGGAACCGGCCAGGCCGCCGCGGATCGCGTTGTACACGGACTCGGGATCGACACCGGCCTTCTGCGCGAGCGTGAAGGCCTCACCGCATACGGCGATATTGACGGCGACGATAGCCTGGTTAGCAAGCTTGGCAATGTTGCCAGCGCCGATCGGTCCAACGTAGGTTACCGATCCAGCCATGGCGTTGAGGACGTCCTTTACCGATTCGAATACCTTCTCATCGCCGCCGACCATCACGGACAGCGATCCGTCAATGGCCTTCGGTTCGCCGCCGGAGACCGGCGCATCGAGCATCGGAACATTGTGTTCGGCGAGGGCCTCGGCAACTTCGCGGGCAGCGAGCGGGGCGATGGAGGACATGTCAACGTAGATCAACCCTTCATGGGCGCCAGCGACGATGCCGTCTTCCTGGAGAGCCACTTCCTTCACCTGCGGCGAATTCGGAAGCATCGTTATAACGAGGTCAGCGTTCTCAGCCGCTTCCTTGCCGTTCGCTACCTTGACTGCACCCGCATCCACGAGCGCCTGGATGTTTTCCGCGTTGTTGTCGTTAACGAAGAGTTCGTGACCGGCCTTGACGAGGTTGAGCGCCATGGGCTTTCCCATGATTCCTAGGCCTACGAATCCAATTTTCATTTTTCTCTCTTTCTATTGTTACCGCGTTCAAATGCGGAAGATAGGTTTCGAATTATCGGACGATAGTGATGAGTGTTGATCTACTACGCCGGAACAATCGCGCCCATAATCAGGCAGCCAATGAGGCCCAGGCACGAGAGAACGGTGGTGTAGCTAGTGCGCACCTTGAGCGTATCGCTAAGCGAAAGGCCGAGGAATTCCTTGAACATCCAGAACCCAGGATCGTTCACGTGCGACGCCATAACGGAACCGCAGGCGGTTGCGAGCACCATGATCTCGGGGCTGACGGTGCCAGCGGCGATAAGCGGAGCGGCGATGCCGGCCGCGGTCACCACGGCGACTGAAGCCGAACCAAGCGCAACGCGCATAATCGCGGCGATGGCCCAGGCGAGGATGATCGGGGAGAGGTTGACGGACTGGGTGATCTCAACGATGTAGTCGGAGATGCCGCCCTGGCGAAGCACCGCGGCGAAGGCGCCGCCGCCACCGATAATGAACACGATCATGGCGATCGACTTCACGGACTTCGAGCAGGACGCCATGATGGTGTCCATCGGAACCTTGCGAACCAAGGTGAAGTAAAGGACCGCGAACATGAGCGAGAGGAGCAGGGCGAACCAGTCGTGGCCGATGAAGGAGAAGACCTTCGTTACCGCGTTGTTCTTACCGAGCGTTACCTCGAGGATCGCGTGACCGCCGATGAGGAGTACGGGCATTGCGGTGATGAACAGAGACATCCAGAATCCGGGCATCTCTTCGTCAGTCCACTCCTTGTCCGAAGCGAGGCCGGCAGGCGGGTTAGCGGTGATCTTCTTGACGAAGCCGAGGCGCGGCCAAATAAGCGCAACAGCCGTGCCGATCGGCAGAGAAATAATCAAACCCCACAGCAGTGCCAGGCCGATAGAAGCGTTGTAGATGCCGGCAACGGCCGAGGGGCCGGGGTGCGGCGGGAGGAAGGAGTGCATGGTCGAAAGGGCAATAGCCAGCGGCATTGCCAACCACATCACCGGTATCTTGTACGACCGGCAAACGGCGAAGACGATCGGGATGAGGATAACCCAGGCGGTCTCCCAGAAGAGGACGACGCCGACCAGGAACGCGACGATAATGATCGCGAGCTGGGAGTGCTTGACGCCGAACTTTGTTGATCAGGGTGGTGGCCAGGCGGTTGGCTGCGCCCATATCCGCCATGAATACGCCGAGCATGGCGCCGAATCCGAGGAGGAGGACGAGCTTTCCGGTCTGGCCTCCAACGCCACCCTTAATAACGTTGAGCAGGCCGGTTATTTCTGCTTCCTTATCGTCGAGAAGCGGCATGCCCTGGGCGATACCGACGACGAGGGAAACAATGATCAGAGAAATGAATCCATTGACCTTGAAAGCAATCATCAAGATCAGGAGGAGCGCAATTCCGAGCGCAAGAATGAGTAATGGCATTTTTATCTCCGCACTGAGATCGTGGATTGGTTTCTTTTACTTGGGGGTTAGAGGACGTCGAAATCCTCGATAGCGGTCGCCTGCGCGACGGCGTCCTGCAGGGCAGGGCGGAAGCGCGGATCGAGTTCGCGCGCGGGGGCAAAGCAGTAGCCCGCTTCGACGCCGGCCATGCGCAGACCCTCCTTGAGCACAACCGGGAATGTTGCGATATCCACCAGGTTGCGCAACGGCGTCAGGGCATTCTGAAGCCGCAAGGAGCGTTCGAAATCTCCCGCTTGGAAGGAGTTGTAGATTTCAGAGACCAGGCGCGGTGCAATGTTCGCCGTGGAGGCAATAGCTCCGGCGGCGCCCATGCACAGGCCCGGGAAAATAAGGGTGTCGCGCCCGATAATGACCGAGAAGTCATCGGGTACCTCACGCAGATAATCTGACGTGAGAGTCATATCGCCGGCGGAGTCCTTAATTCCAACGATGTTCGGCACTTCCGCGAGGTTGAGAACCGTGGACAGGGCGACCGGAACCTTGGTGCGTCCGGGGTTGGAGTAAACCAGGATGGGCAAGTCGGTTTCCGAAGCAATGTTGCGGTAGTGGTCAATGAGCTCCGGCTGGGTGGGCGTCATGAAGTAGGGCGTCAAAACGGACAGGGCCGTGACTCCGCCAACTTCCTGAATCATGTGCGCGGTGCGAACACAGTCCCGGGTGGTGATCTCGGAGGCGCCAGCGTAGACGGGTACGCGGCCGTTCACATGCTCCACTGTGATTTCAACAACGCGGCGCTTCTGCTCCTCGGACAGGCCGTAGATTTCGCCTGACGATCCGAGAACGAAAACGCCGTGGACGCCATTATTGATGACGTAATCGAGAACATCGCGCAAGCCCTGCTCGAGGAGGTTCCCCTCGTGATCGAGCGGCGTAACTAAGGCGGGAATAACGCCGGTGGGTTTCCAGTCCATTTCAATCCGTTCTTCTTCGAACTATTTTGTAGATTGGGGTCTACATATGTGTACAATAAGTATTACAGCAAAGATAGTGGTATAGCGACAGGGACTTAAGGCTTATCTGGCGAGATTTCGTCTCGGGTTTACTTTTCGCCTTTCGCCCGTGCCGTTCTTTGG
Organism: Actinobaculum massiliense; assembly: GCF_001457435.1. Lineage (GTDB taxonomy): Bacteria > Actinomycetota > Actinomycetes > Actinomycetales > Actinomycetaceae > Actinobaculum > Actinobaculum massiliense. The sequence continues at coordinate 1,460,556 of NZ_LN881717.1, forward strand.
GTGAGGGTCGCGAAAAGAGAGTCGTTTTTTCGAGCCCTTTTAGTGATAGGGTTGGTTAAGTTTCAACGGTGTCGGGGGTTCTATGAGTAATGATGAAAAGGTCGCCGCTAGGTCAGTGAGCGGAGGCGTCAAGCCGGTTAAATCGGCGTCGCGAACCATTGAGCTTTTAGAGCTCTTGGCGGAGCGGAAAGCGAATCCGCCACGCCTGGCCGAGATATGCGAAGCTCTGGGAACTCCGCGCTCTTCGACGTATGCGTTGCTACGGACGCTGGGGCAAGCGGAGTGGGTTATCGACAACGGATCGGATGGATACTCTCTGGGGATTCGTGCCCTGACCGTCGGAACTGCTTATATTGATGCCGATCCCTATGTTCGGATCATTCGCCCAATCTTGGCTGACCTTGCCTCATCGTTGCAGGAGACCTTCCACTTGGGTCGAGTGGACCACGGCGACGTCGTCTATCTCTTGACCCAGCAATCCGATCGCGTCATGCGTACCTATTCGCGGGTTGGACGGCGCTTGCCCACCACCGCCACCTCCCTTGGTAAAGCGGTTTTGGCCTACCGGCCCGACCTCATACCCGATGAATTGGTCGTTCTCACCGAATATTCGATTACTGACCGCGCGCAGTTAGAGGAAGAATTGGCGCGCACCCGCGAGCGGGGTTATTCAATTGATGATCAGGAGAACACCCTCGGACTTCACTGCGTGGGCTTCGCCCTTCCGTATTCCGATGAGGTTACTGACGCGATCTCGTGCTCGATGGCGCTGAGCACCGTCACCGACGAGCACGTCAAAGAAGTCGTTACCGCAATGGAAGAGGCGGTTTCGCGAATCGTCGAATCGGCGCCGCTTCGAGGCTAGAACACAACCCGCCCCTGGATCTGGCGCGAAAACTTAACCAAAGCTCTACCGGTTAGGTAGAGCAAGGGAAAGGAAAACTGCCGTGAAGGTACTAGTTCCGCAGGAATTGCCCGATGTCGAACCGATCGCCGTTGAGGGCGTGAGCTACGTGCGGTATGACGTAGCCGCGCCTATTCCCGCCAAGCACAGCGATGCGGAAGGCCTGGTGGTGTGGGCTAATCGCGACCTCGCCGCGCAGGCGCGCCAGCTTCCCCAGCTTCGCTTTGTGCAGGGCCTGGCCGCGGGCGCCGAGGCAACGCTGAAAGGTGATTACCCGGAGGGCGTTGTGGTGTCCGGGGGAAGTGGCCTGCATGACGTGACGGTTTCCGAGCACGCCCTGGCCATGATTCTTTACTGCGTACGGGGCCTGGGGAAATGCCGCGCTGCCCAAGCGCGGCATCAGTGGAAGCGTGGGGCGCCAAAGCCGCAGCTGAACACCGCCGATTCGGTGACCACATTGATTGACGCGCGAGTAACCATCTGGGGCTACGGCAATATTGGGCGCGAGCTCGCGCCCAAGCTTGAGGCCTTCGGGGCACGGGTACGCGGGCTGGCTCGCTCCGATCGCGAGGAAGGGAGCGTGCGGGTTTACGCTGCCGGTACGCGCGAAGAACCAAGCCCGGCGCGCAACGATGTGCTTTCGGATACCGACGTTTTGGTGAATATCCTCCCCGCCAGCGAGGCAACCAAGAGTATTTTCGACGCCGGTGTATTTGCCGCACTTCCGGCCCGCGCCTATGTGATTAATGTGGGCCGCGGGGCCACCGTGGATCAGGCCGCACTGGCACAGGCACTGCGAGACGGTGAGATTGCCGGCGCGGCGCTTGACGTCACTGACCCCGAGCCGTTGCCGGAAGATTCCGAGCTGTGGGACCTAGCTACCCTTATTACTCCACATATCGCGGGTAACCGCCCGGTGGGCTGGGAGAAATTGCTGGCGCGCAATCTCGCCGCGTTCCTGGCCGGCGAAGAGATCGAAAACCGCCTCGCCTAGCCGAAGGTGCGCGCGAAGTTACGTAGCACGCGATGCGAATGGGTGAGGTTCGCGGCGCGGATCACCGCGTAAATCTCGGCTTTGCGGGATAGATCCATATAGCCGCGGTCCGCGTAAAGCTCGAGCCGATAAATAATGGCGTCGGCATCAAGCTCGGGGTGGAACTGCGTGGCGTACATGCATTCCCCAGCGCGGAAAGCCTGCACCGGTGCCGCCTCGCCGGTGGCCAAAAGCTCCGCTCCCGGCGGGGTTTCGCGTAGCGCCTCGTGGTGGCCCACCAGGGCCGTGAACTCGCGCGGCAGACCCGCAAAAACAGGGTCGCGGCGCGCGGCGTCGGTAAGGGTAATCGTCACCGGCCCGGCGTCCTCCCCGTATGTTGTGTCGACGACGCCGCCCAAATATGTGCCGATGGCGCCCACCCCGTAGCACAAGCCAAGGAACGGGATATCGCGGTGGAAGGCGAAATCCAGTAAACGCGCTAGCTCGGTCTCAACCGCGATCTGGAAATCATCCTTGACGGCGGCCCCGGCGTCGAAAGGACTCCCTCCTAGCAGTATCCCCTTGTGACCGGCGCTCAGGGCCTCCCAGTCAATGCCGGTGTTGCCGTGCAGCACTTCTTCATCTAAGCGGCACTCCGCTAATTGAGGGAGGGAGAGGCCGGCGATATGCGCAACGGACTGGCGCTCGCGGAAGGCCGCTTCGGTGCCGGGGCGTGTTTGCACCAGCAAAAAACTAGGACGGTGAGCCAAGGTACCTCCCTCGGGCGCGGAAAATGCTAAAGCCCACGCTATCGAAAACCGCGCGCTCGCGCAGGCAGGCCCACATCGGGCAACGCAATGCCTGGCGGCACGCTTTAGCCCGGGAAAGGCACGACGGGTTGCGCCGGCGTCGGCGAACGCATCCACCACACCGCCCCGGCCCCCTTGGAATCGTCGTTTTCGCGCGATACGGTCACAAAAACATCTCGCCCGTCCGCTCCGCCCAAGGTGACGGCGGTTGTTCCCGTCACCCCCGCTAGCTGGTATTCCTGCAGAACTTCCGCCTGCGGCGAGTAGACGCGAATCTTTCCGGCGCGGTTGAGGGCCACCCAGATATTGCCCTCGCTATCGACGGTGAGCCCGTCGGGAGAAAAGCCATCGGCACCGTGGAACTGGCGGCGGTTGCAGAGGTTGCCGGCGGCATCGACGTCGAAAATATCGGTGACGCGGGTGGTGGTGTCGTTGTAGTAAGCGCGCGAAAGGTCGGGCGAGAACGCGATGCCGTTTGAGGTGGTGACGGCGTCGAGCATCACCTGAGGTTCAAAGTCGGGAGACACGCGCCAGAGCTTTGCGGTCCCGACGGTCTCCTCATTGCGCTGGTAGGGCATTGATCCGGCGTAAACGTATCCCCACGGGTCCACGGTGCCTTCGTTGAGGCGATAGGCAGGGGAGGTGAAGAGCTCAAGGCGTTGCTCGGGGGCCGCGAACGCGGAATCGGCCAGAGCCAGGCCCCGTTCGGTGGCAAGCAGGTAACCGCCGCCGGCACGCGGGCGCACAAAGGCGGCGATTCTCGCGCCGGTTTCTAGCCGCGAGACGCTACCGGAAGGATCCATGGTGAGCAGATCCCCGGCGAGCATATCTACAAACCGTAGCCCGCCCCACTCCTCACTCCAGACCGGGCCCTCGGCATGGAAGGCAACCTGCGGGGTTATTTGCTCGAACTTTTCTGCCATAGGCCCATGTTAGGCGCTGGGAACGATGAGCGGACCGCCGGTTACCGGATCCTCAATAACCAGGCAGTTCAATCCAAAAATCTCCGCGAGATTCGCGGCCGTAAAAACTTGCTCGGGTGTGCCCGTTATCGCCACCTCTCCGTCCTTCATGGCAATCACGTCGGTGGCGTAGCGGGCGGCCTGGTTGAGCTCGTGAAGTACCGCCACCATGGTGCGTCCCTGCTGGTTGAGGTCGCGAAAAAGGTTCATAAGTTCAATCTGGTTGGCAAGGTCCAAGAAGGTTGTGGGTTCGTCGAGGAGCATGATGGGGGTGTCTTGCGCGATAGCGGTGGCCACCCACACCCGCTGGCGCTGCCCGCCGGAAAGTTCATCGACGAGGCGGTCGGCGAGCGTGGCGGTATCGGTAACTTCCATCGCGCGGTTGACCACCGCCTCATCTTCAGCGCTGGCCCGGGAAAGAAGGCCCTGGTGCGGATAGCGCCCGCGCGCCACCAGCTCGCGTACGGTAATCCCCTCTGGAGAGATCGGGGATTGCGGCAGAAGGCCAATTTGCTGAGCTACCGCGCGGGTTTTCAAATGCGAGATGGAGGCGCCGTCGAGCAAAACAGCTCCGCGTCTCGGGGTAAGGAGCCGCGCCAGGCCGCGCAGAAGGGTGGATTTTCCGCACCCGTTCGCTCCCACAATCGCGGTGAACGAGCCGCCGCGGATTTCCACCTCCACGCCGCGAACCACGCAACGCTCCGCATAGCCCAACTCGAGCTGGTGGGCGCGAAGCCGCGCGGTGCTTGAGCTTTTATCGACCACGCCGATGTCCTTCCCCTATGAGGTACCAAAGCAGGTAGAGCCCGCCGAAAATCACCGTGACCGCGCCGGCGGGAACGGGCTGAGCGGGCACGTGTTGGTCGATCATATCCGCGGCCAAAAGAATGATTGCGCCGGTGAGCGCGGAATGGAAAATGGGGATTCCGGCCCCGCGGGCGGTGCGCCGGGCAATCTGCGGAGCGGCCAGGGCCACGAAGGAGATAGGGCCGGCCGCCGCGGTGACCGCCGCGGTGAGCGCTACGCCCAGCCCAAGAATTCCCAGGCGCGTGGGTTCAACCCGCAGTCCGTGAGCGGCGGCGACGTCGTCGCCCAACTCTAGTTGCCGCAAGGGCCGTAGCGCCGCGCACAGCAGCGGGATGGACGCGGCGAGCAGGACCAGGGGGCTGGCCACATCTGACCAGCTGGCGAGGTTAATGCTTCCCGCGCCCCACATGGCCGCCCCGAGCGCCACTTCTTGGCGGGCACGCAAGAGTAGCCAGGTGTTGATCGAGGAAAGCATGGCGGTGGCGCCGATTCCCACCACAATAAGGCGGCTGCCGGCAATTCCGCCGCGATAAGAGAGGAGGTAAACACCGGCGGCGGTGGCGAAACCGCCCAGCAAGGCGCCCAGGGAATCGGAAAGGAAGGAGCCGGCGAGGATGGTGCGAGCGAGGATTACCCCGGTGTAGGACCCGGCGGAAAACCCGATAATGTCCGGCGAGCCCAGAGGGTTGCGGGTGATGGTTTGGAAAAGCGCGCCGGCGATTCCCAGCGCCGCGCCAAACACCAGAGATCCCACCACCCGTGGGGCGCGCCATTCGCGCACCACTTCTGCCGCAAAGCCGTCCGCCCCGAAGAATGAGCGCGCCACATCCGCAAAACTAAGTTGCAGACTTCCCAAGGTCAGTGCCCACATGGCAAGCAAGCTGGCCGCCGCCGCGAGCGCGAGCGCGGAGGCGATGGTGCGCAAACGCCGCTGGCTCATGAAAGCGCTCCTTTCCGGCGCACGACGGCGATGAGGACCGGCGCGCCGACGAATGCCGCAACCACGCTCACCGGCATCTCCCCGCTGGGGAGAATAAATCGGCCCAAAATATCGGCGGTGAGGAGGATGATGGGGGCCCACAGCGCGCATAGGCCGAGTATCCAGCGTTGGTCTGGGCCAATCAGGTTACGAATCAGATGCGGAGCCATTAGCCCAATAAAAGCAATGGGCCCGCAGATGGCCACCGCTCCTCCGGCCAGAAGCGTTACCGCCAGCGCGGCCCACAGCCGCACCGCGCCCACCTGAATTCCTAGGCCGCCGGCGGCGTCGTCGCCCAAAGCGATGCCGTTGAGCGGGCCGGAAATGAGCGCGGCGATTGCCACGCCCACCGCGAGGAACGGGAGAGCCGCCAGCAGGGGCGCCCAGCCGCGACCTTCCAGAGTGCCGGCTTGCCACACGAGGGTTTCGTTGAAGGTACGCGGGTTAGCGAGGCGCAATGCGGTGGTGAAACCTTGCAGAACAGCGGAGAGGGCGACTCCGGTGAGGAGGGTGCGGACGGGGTCGGCGCGCCCGGCCCCGCGGGTGCCGATAACAAGTACTAATCCGGTGGCGAGGGCCGCGCCCAGCATCGCCAGCCAGGTGTAATGCGAGGGGGTATGCCAGTTGAGGAGGCCAATGCCGAGCGTGACGGCGAAGGCGGAGCCGGCGGAAATGCCGAGGATGCCGGGATCAGCGAGGGGATTGCGGGCAACGCCCTGCATCACCGCGCCGGCCATGCCCAGCGCGCATCCCACCAGTAACCCGGCGGCGGTGCGCGGCAGGCGTGAATCGAGAACCGCGTGTGCATCTAGTTCACTTACGGGCCTGTCCAGCAGGGCATCCAGCACGGTATTTAGCGGTACCGAACGTGCTCCAATAGCAATAGACGCGCAAGTGATTATCGCCAAAGTTATTAAACCAATCAGTAACAATTGCCGCCTTTTACGAGCTACCGCGGGGTGTCGGGCGCGGGAGGCTGTGGCGGTGGTTGCGGCACGGGTTGCGGTGGGGCTTGCCGCGCGGTCCGAAGCGACGGGAGGAGCGATATGTGAGGAAGCCATAATTGCTTCAATCCTCCTTGTTACAGCGATTCCGGTACGGGTAACCTAACCCTGGTCAGGGCGTGGGTGCAACCGCGCTCCGATCACATTGTCACGCAATTAATAAGGCAAGGTTTTATAAATGAAGAAGCTACGTGCTCTTTCCGCCCTCCTCGCGGCGGTCGCACTGTCAGTAGCGGGTTGCTCGGGTAATGGCCAAGACGCGAAGACGTCCGCTCCGGCGCCCAGCGCTCAGGAAACCACCTCGGCCGCTGCCACCGCCGCCTACCCCGCCACCATCTCCACTAAGTTTGGAGACGTCACCGTCAAGGAGAAGCCCGAGCGCGTGGTGGCGCTCGGTTGGGGCGACGCCGAAGTCGCGCTCTCCCTCGGTGTGCAGCCGGTGGGTGCGGCTGACTGGATGGCGTTCACCTCCACCAACCCGGAGTCGAACGGCGTTGGCCCGTGGGTGAAGAACTCTTACGAGAAGGCGCCGGAGATTCTCGGCACCATGGAACTGGACTACGAGCAGATCGCGGCGCTGCAGCCCGATCTGATCCTCGACGTGAAGAGCTCCGGTGATCAGGAGCGCTACGATCGCCTCTCCAAGATCGCTCCGACCATCGGCGTTCCCAGCGCTGATGCGGATAACTGGCTGACCACCACCGACGATCAGGTGACGATGATTGGCAAGGCGCTCGGTGAGCCCGAGGCCGCCCAGAAGCAGCTTGACGAAACCAAGGCGGCTTTCGCCGAGGTCACCAAGGCTCACCCGGAGTGGGACGGCAAGACCGTGACGGTCGCGACCCGTACCTCCGAAGGATGGGGCGCCTACATTGACGGCGACGCTCGCGTGGAGTTCATGAAGAACCTCGGCCTCACCCTCAACCCGAAGGTGAAGGAGCTGGCGGATACCTCCGCCAACGCGTTCTCGATTACCGTCTCGCCCGAGCAGCTCGATACTTTCGACGCGGACGTGATCGCGGCCTTCCCAATCTTCATCGATTCTGCGCAGATTACCGATGACGCCGGCTGGAAGGCCATTCCCGCGGTCTCCGCAGGCCATGCCTTCGTGGTCGACGGTGATCTGGCTTCGGCCTTCTCCTTGGGCACGCCGGAAGCCACCCAGTACGCGATTGACAAGATCGCGCCGATGGTGGAAAGCGCGCTGAAGTAAGCATGAGGGCTTAGCCCGCGCCTGAAAAACAGCATCCCGGCCGTAGCGATTACGGCCGGGATGCTGTTTTTTGCTCGCTTAGTTGCGCGCGCCTAGAGCGGCAAGCGCCGGGCGCTTGTGGCAAGCTAAGCGCGCCAAGCTGCGCGCTTAGCTAACGACCAGGAAGCTCAAGCATCCGCTGGAGGCTAGGACGGTAATCACGGCCAGGCTGACCACGAGGATTCCTGACCACACGGCGCCCTTGCGCAAAAGCTCAGGCTCGGACCCCGGCGTCTTAATGGCGCCGGCGGCAATCGCCAGATTCTGCGGGGAAACAATCTTGCCAATGCCCCCGCCCACTTCGTTCACGCTCAAGAGCAGATGCGGATCAATGCCGGCATTCGTTGCCGCGGTTGCCTGCAAATTGCCGAAGAGCGCGGCGGTGGAGGTGGCCGATCCGGTAACCGCGGTACCGATCCAGCCGAGGAAGGGCGAGAGGAAGGCGAAGGCGGCGCCGGTGGCGGCTAGCGCCTGGCCAATGGCCAGGGTTTGCCCGGAGAAATTCATTACGTAGGCCAGGCCCATAATCATGGCGATCGTCAGAATCGTGACCTTGAGGCTCGAGATGGTGCTCCCCAACGTGGCTATGCCCCGCCCGAAGCTGTACTCGAAGCGCCCGCCGGAGCTATTCAGGCCGTACACCGCGCTCACAATAAGGCCGGTGAGGAGCAACATGGTGCCGGGCGAGGAAGCCCAATTGAGGTTGAAAATCGTGGAGGTGGCAACATTGCCCTGTGCGTCCAGCAGATTTCCGTGCAGACCGGGCCAACCAAAGGAGGTATCGAAACGCGCCAGAATCTCGGCGCTTCCGTTTTCGGTGGGCACCTTAATGAGTTTGGCTGCGGAAAGAATTACGACTACCAGCAAATAAGGGAGCAGACCGAGCACGGCCCGCCCGCCCGGCACCTTTTCCTTGGCGGGAGCCGAGGCTTGGTCGTCCGGCGTCGTCGGCTGCCACACGCGCAACACCGCGATGACCGCGGCGAGGGAAAGAAGTGAGGCGAGGACGGCGGTGAGTTCGTAGGAAATGAAGTTCGAGGTCACCACGTGGCCCACGGACATTCCCGCCCCGGCGGCCAGGGCGACCGGCCACACCTGCTTGAGGCCGCGCGCACCGTCGATAATGGCGAGCACGAAGAAGGGCACGAAGAAAATGAGCAAGGGGGCGATGCGGCCCATGGTGGCGCCGACGGCGTCGGCGGGGACGTTGCCGCCCAGGCGGGCGACGGTGGTCACCGGGATTGCCATCGCGCCGAAGCCCACGTTCAGGGCGTTGCCGACCATCACCGCCAGCGCGGCGCGGATGGGTGGTACGTCGAGGGCAATCAGCATGGCGCAGGCGATTGCGACCGGTGCGCCGAATCCGGCCAGGCCCTCGAGCAGGCCGCAGAAGGCGTAGCCCAGGAGCAGGGCCTGGACGCGCTTATCGCCGCGCCCGACGGCGGAGAAAATTGCCTGGACGTCCGCCGCGCGGCCCGACGATTCGGTCAGGTTGTAGAGCCAGACCGCCATAATCACGATATATAGAATCGGGAAAAGGCCAAATGCCATGCCCTGCAATGCCGAGAGGCCGGCGAGCGTGGCCGGCATACGGAAACCGAAAACGGCCACCAGTAGCGCGGCGATGAGAGAAATTATTGAGCACCAATGCGTGGGAACTTTGAAGGCTCCGAGGAGCACAAAAAAGAGCAACAGCGGAATGAACGCAATGAGCGCGGAAAATACGATGCTCCCGCCGACCGCGGTCGGATCCGGGGCGAAGGTCTGCGTAAGTATCACCGCTCGAATCTACCCTGGTTGAAGAATGCTTAGGGTGGTTTCCGGGGATAAGGGTGGCGCGATGAACGACGGCGGAGCGCCGGGCGGCTTTGCTCCAGTGCCGCGGCTGTGGAGCAAAGAAACCGCGGCCGCCGTCGCCAAAGACTCCGAGCTGTACATTCCCGGCCCCGGGCGGGAAAGCTTTGCCAGCCAAAGCGAATATTTCGCCGATATGCGCCGCCGCTACGACCGCCGCCATGAATGGTGGAATGAGGGCGGGCCGGTCATGGCAAGCGTGTCGCAAGCGAAGATTCCGACCCGCCACGGGCAGGTGCCGGTGCGTATCTATCGCCCGGCTAGGTGCGGCAAGGCGGTGATTTTCTATATGCACGGGGGCGGTTGGTGCGTGGGCTCAAGCGATTCGCATGATCGTCTCCTTCGCGAGCTCGCCGCGGCGTGCGAATCGACGGTGGTGTCGATTGAGTACACCCTGGCGCCGGAGGCGAAATATCCGCGCCCCTTCGAAGAATGCGCGGACGTGGTGGGCTATATGCTCAGCGATAATTCCGCGCGTTTTAGCGTGGCGGCTTTGGCTGGTGACTCATGCGGGGCCACTCTAGCTCTGGGTGTTTACTGTCTTTTACGCGAGGCGGGGCCGGAGTCTTTGGTGCGCCGAGTGCGCTCTTTGCATTTGTACTACGGCGCCTTTGGGCTACGCGATTCTTACTCGGCGCGAATGTACGGGGGTTGGTGGGACGGTATGAGCCTGGCCGACCAAGAAAAATATCGCGGATTCTTCGTACGCGACGCGGCCGACCTGCGCGCGCCCTACCTGGATCTGCTCGGCCAGCAAGAGTTCTCCGCGGATTTCCCGCCCTGCTATATCGCGGCGGCCGAATTCGATCCTCTCCTCGACGATTCGCGCCTTCTCGCGGCCGCGCTCGCGGACGCGCATGCGCCGCATCGCTTGCGTATTTTCCCCGGTACGATCCATGCTTTCATGCAACGTCTGCGCCTGGTGGGCGCCGCCCGAGACGCGGTGCGCGAATCGGCCGAATGGTTCCAGCGCTACCTTTAACGCGGCAGCGTCACCCGGCCGCGATGCGTCTGCGCCAGGCCGTCTTCCAGCAAGGATTCCAGAGCGGGAGCGAAGCGAACCTCGGAAAGCCCGCTTTCCGCCACTAGCTCGGTGCGGGACAGCCCCGTGGGAGTCTTACGCAACGCCGCCATAATCTTGCCGCGCGCCTGCCGATGCGTCCCCTCGAACCCCTGAGCTTTGCGCGGAGCCGCATTGGCGGGCCGGCCGTGCTGAAGCCACTGGCATTCCTCCGCAATTGGGCAAAGCTCGCACTTCGGATTCTTCGCGGTGCACACCAGCGCCCCGAGCTCCATCACCGCCGCGTTCCACTGGGCCGCGAGTTCGCCGTCGTCGGGAACAAGCTCTTCGGCTCGCGCCACCTCGGCTTTCCGCAGGCTCTTGGGTGGCAGTTCCTCGCCGGCCAGCGCTCGCGCGAGCACGCGGCGAATATTCGTATCGAGCACCACCGACCGCTCGCGGTAGGCGAAGGCGATAATCGCGTCCGCGGTGTACGGCCCAATTCCGGGGAGCGTGAGGAGCTTTTCGCGCTCGCGCGGAAGCTGGTTGCCATATTCTTTCGCGACGACGCCGCCGCACTCGCGCAACCTTAGCGCGCGGCGCGGGTAGCCGAGATTGCCCCAGGCGATCAGCACCTCTGACGGGCTTGCTTCGGCGAGGTCACGCGGGGTTGGCCAGCGTTTCATCCATTCTTCCCAGGCGGGAAGGACGCGCGCCACCGGAGTTTGTTGGCTCATAACTTCGCAAACAAGAATGGCCCACGGGCTGGTGTCCGGCTCGCGCCAGGGGAGGGGCCGGCCGTTACGCGCGAACCACTCCACCAACTCGATAAACACGTTCTCAGTGTGCCCCAATTATTGAAAATTCCAAAACCGCGCGAACCGCCGGCGAGATTCCAAGCGCCTCGGCCGGGAAGCGGGCTGGTTTTGGTAGCGTGAGATGCGTGAAAGAAACGGGCACATCGCGCGGGGATTCGCCGCGCGAGCGAAATCGCAGGCCAGCCTCCGGGCGCGCAGGCCGGGCCGAGCGCTCCGGCCAGCGAGACTCAGCGGGTGAGCGAGGCGCGGCCAGCCAGCGCGGATCAGCCAGGCGGCGGAGCGGCGAAAACAACAGCGGAGCCAAACGCGGGCGCCGCGGCGAGAGCGCTTCTCCCGCGCGCCGCGGTGGCAACGCCGAGCGAAACGCCCAGCGTGGTGCTCGGCGCGGTACGGAAAGCGGCCGTGCGAGCCGCGGTCAGCGAAGCCTACGTGCCAAAGAGCGCGGTGAAAAATCGGCTCGCGGGCCTGTTTTTTCCCGCCGGCGCGCAAGTGAGCGCGAGGCAGAGCGCGAGAATTCTCGTGATGCGGTTTCGTGCCGCAGGGCCGCGCGAGGCGTGACTCAGCGCGGCGCAGAGTCGCGCGGTGCAGAGTCGCGCGGCGCGAGCGCGCGCAAGGCAACAGATCCACGCCGATCAAACCCGCGCCGGTCAGATCCGCGGCGCTCAAACCCTCGCCGCGGGGAGCGGCGCAGAGCGGAGAAGGCACAGCAACGGGCCGAGCTTACCGCGGCGCAACTCGAAGAGCGCCAGCGCATCCGCAGGATTATCATGATCGGCCTGGGTGCCGTATTGATCCTCATTGTGGCTTTCGTGGTTTTTGCCTATGCCTATGGCAAGGTGACGGAACGCCAAGAGGCTGTTTTAGAAAAGCCAGACCAGCTGTATCAACCCACCCAGTGCACTAACGCGATGCTTAAAGCCTCGCTCGCCATGACGGGTGCGGTGGCTGGATCTCCCAGCACTTTCCACGTCAATCTCACGAACACCTCCGAGGACAATCCTTGCTTCATTGATGTGGGCTGGAAGAACCTTACGGTCGAGATCACCTCCGGCGGTGCCCACGTTTCCGACACCGGCGTCTGCCAGGTTGGCCCGCAGTCAAATATCTTGCTTCTCGATCGGCAAATGAGCGCCACCTACGACGTTGCCTGGACCGGAACGGTGAGCGGAAAGGCATGCGCCACGAATGGTGATTGGGCGCGGCCCGGAACCTATCAGGCCCGCGCGATCCTCAACGGCAATATCGAGCTGGGAACTCTTTCCTTTGAGATACGCCCGGCCGGTAGCCGCCCGCAGACAATCAGCGCCACGTCCGAGGCCATTTCTCCGGTTGAGAGTGCTTCGCCGTCCGAGGGTGAGACCCCGGCCGAAGGCGAGAACGCGAATGACGGCGCCTCCGCCCCTGCGGATGATGCGCCCACCCCAGTCAGCGGCGCATCGGCGCCAGCAGAAGGTGAGTCGGCGCTGGCCGACGCAGCTTCGGAGCCAGTGGACGCTACGCCAGGTGCGGATCCCACCGCCGGGTCGGCGGGCTGACCGAACCGCGGACCGACTACACTCCAGCGGGGGCTAGTTGTGGGACCGCCGAACCAGAGACATAAATCAGAGAATAAAGAGAGGGGCGGGGTGCTAGCCGAAGCTAGCACCCCGCCTGGGCTATTCAGGAAACGTCTTTAGTGTTGGTGGCCGCGGTTGTTCAGTAAGTCGATGAGGTCATCGAGTGACAGCCGCTTTGCCTGTTGTGCGGGGGTGGACGGAGCCGTTTGATCCCCGCTTTGGTCGGTTTGCTCGCTACCGTTCTGCTCGCCGCCGGCTTGCTGGTCTACCTGTCCGGACTGCTCACTAGACTGGCCGCCGTGCTCATGCGTACCGTGATCGTGGCCGTCGCCATGTTCGTGGCTATGCCCCGCCTGAGAGTGATGGTTGAGAACGTCCACGAGCTCATCGATCGACAAGCGCTTTCCATCGGGTTGGCCGGGGTTACCGTTCTGGCCGCTCTGACCGTTCTCATCCGAACCTGCGCCGTCGCCGCCGTTGCCGGCATCGCCCGTGCCTGCTTCGCCGCCTTGATTGGTGCCAGCATCGCCAGCGCCCGGGGACTGGTTGGAATTTCCGCCCGACTGCGCGCAATCAAACGTCGCCGAATTGATTGCTTCATCTCCGACCAGGAAGGTCAGAGCTTGTGGCTGGGAGGTAGCTCCGTTTGCGAGCTCGTAATACACATTGATCCGATACGCGCCTGGCTTATTGAATACCCAGGCAGCGTGCGTGTGCGTGGGGTCCGGGATGTCGATAACGTTCTTTCCCTGTCCGGAATCGGCGAACAGGCTGAACTTGCTCCTGACCGAATCGTATTGGTAGAGAATGAACCGACCGCCTGCGGGCACGTCAGCGGCTTCCAGATGAAGCTTCGCGGATCCGGTTCCCAGTTGCTGGGTCGACCATCCCGGCCACGGCATACCACCGCGTTGCTTTTCGTCGAGCTGGAAGAATGAATCGCCTAGCTGGCGCAGAATATCCCACTGCGAGTCCTTTTTGAGAATGCTGGTGCTCTTGCGGGCAATATTGGGAACCGCCAAGTTGATCGACGACGGCGTGCGGTAAACACTGCCCTTCGCGTGCTCGTTGGAATCGTCGCGAACGAGGGTCTGCACGGCCTTGCCATCAGCGCTCTTATGCGCGGAAATATCTAGGTGGCCTTGCCGAATCAAGACCGGATACGAGAACGGGTTTTCAAGGCTACCGTCGCCGATCGGCTGGCACTGCTTCGCGGTGCCTTCCGATCCGCTTTGCCCGGCGTTCTGGTTACCGTTTTGGGTTCCGCCCTGGTCCGTGCCTTGGTTGCCACCTTGCTCCGTACCTTGGTCGGTGCCCTCCTGCTTGCCGCCTTGGTCACTACCCTGATCTGCGCTCGAGCCATTTTCGGTGCCTGGCGCGCCGGCGGGCTTCCCGCCCTGGTAGAGCTTCCCGGACGCCGTCTGCGAATTACCGAGCGTCCACGGCGTCACAATGGTCACCTTCTCCGCGACCATATATGCCGTGGGAATGAGGTTGATTTTGAGGCTGAAGCCTTGGTCCCAGATCCAGTCCATGGGCAGGACCTGCACGTATTTACCGTCGGTCCCTACCATTCCCTCAACTTCGATGTCGTAGTAAGGGTTCTTCGGGTCTGAGGTCCATCCGCCGCGAATTGCTCCACGAATCTTCGGATCCGAGAACTGGATGGTGGTTGTAACCGTCTGCTTTTCGAAATCCGGGACGCTGGTTATTATGTAGGAAGCGTCTTTCGGGGCGTAGGTTTCCTGCGCGAACGACGGCGCTGGATCCGACGTCGTCGGGGATGGCCACGAATCGGCCATTCCCGTCACGGTCGCGGCGGGATTGCCGGGGGTGTACTCCACAGCGGGGGAAACCCAGCGCCCGTGTGCGGCATCGGCAGGGATGAAAACCGCCTGCAGACGCGAGGCGAGTGACCCCAGCATTTCGTTATGTACGCCCACGCCGTTCTTCACCGGCACTTCGGTGAGTGGATAGCCGTCAATGAATAGGGCGAGCGTGCCCTGGGCGGAGGTATCTTTGGCATCGAAGCGCAAAGTGGAGAATGCCTCTTCGCCGTCGCGCACCTTCCCCTCGCCATTCGTGGCCGGATTCTGGTTGGGGCTGACGGTAAAGGAATAGCCGTCCGTATTGCCTTCCGCGGCCGCGTTATAGCGGTCATTCACCGGCGAATCTGGCATTGAGGCCGGATCGACTCCGCCCACGTACCAGTTGAACGGAACCGGTGCGGAGGAAATCAGATTGCCGGCCTTATCGCGTGCTACCGCGCGATACGTCAGGGTGTATTTTCCGGGCTTGGAAAATACCGTCTCATTGTGAGTATGCGTTCCCGCATTGAGAAGCGAGGAGCGGTAGCTGGGGTCGTGGCTGGAAATGAGGCGGGTGACGTCGGTATCCGCCACCATGAACATTTCCATCCGGCCCGGACCCTCGAAGCCCACCAACTCGAGCCAGAAGGCGCCGTCCTTGAAATTCTCTACCGGAATCTTGCTATCGGCTCCGAAGCCGGCCCAAATGGGGGTGTTGCCAGGGGCGGGTAGGCGCGGCGCGCGGTACCAGCGGGTGGCCGTGGCGTTGAGGAAATCGAACCTAGCTTCGCCCTTGGTGTCGAAAATATGGGTATTCGTGCCGTCCCTGTAGAAGCCCTTGCCAACCCAATTCGCGGTGTTTTCAAGCGGGTAGAGGCTACCCTTGGCTTCGTTCTTGAGCACGAAGCCGCCGTTTTCCCAAAAGACCTTCGGCGCATCGATATGCCCGGCGGTAGTAATCAGCTTCCCGTCATGCACGCCGAAAACGTGCGCGGCTTCTCCGGAGGTATTCGTTTCATTGCTCGCGCTCACGGCCGGCGCGCTACCCTCGGCGCCGGAAATTTCATCACTGTAGGCGGGCGCCACGCTCAAAGAGCCCGCTATGAAAAGTGCTCCAGCGGCAAAAACTACGTGGAGTTTCCTCATCTGTGTTCTTTCTAAGTCATTGGAAGTCCACACACAGAGTACAGATAATGCGAATCATTCGCAATAATGAAAATGCTGGGGGCGACGACGCCGGAGCGAGCAGCATCCAACCGCGGAAAAGGTGCTGCGGTTAGCGGGGTGCAGGCAAAGGTTAGCGCTCAGCCAAGCGGGTGCCGGCAAAGGTGCGCGTTTAACCAAGCGGGAGGACGGATTGGATGGCGCTTCGCACATCGGCGCACCGCCGCAGGGTGATTCCGGCCGGGGCCTTCACTTCCGAATTGGCGGGAACGATGGCGAGGGTAAATCCCAGGCGGCTAGCTTCGGCCAGCCGTTGCTTGAGCCCGCTGACCGGCCGAAGCTCGCCGGTGAGCGCAACTTCTCCGAAAGCGACCGCGCCCGGGGCGATGGGTAGATCCGAATAAGCCGAGGCCAGGGAGAGTGCAATCGCAATATCGCTGGCCGGCTCATTGGCTTGGGCGCCTCCCACGGTCGATACAAAGACGTCTTTTTGGTCGAGCGCCATTCCCGCCCGTGCCTGCAAAACCGCAATGGTAATGGAGGCGCGAGAGAAGGAAACTCCGGCCATGGTGCGTTGGGGCCGGCCGCTGGAGGGAACGACCAGGCCCTGCACTTCCACCGGCATGGGCCGGCGTCCCTCGAGGGTAATCGTGGCGCAGGTGCCCGGTACCGAGGTGGTACGTGAAGAAAGGAACAGGCCGGAAGGATCGGGTAAGCCAATGATTCCGGTGTCTGTCAGCTCAAAGCATCCCACCTCATCCGTTGCTCCGTAACGGTTTTTTACCGCGCGGACCATGCGCAGGCGGGAGTGCCGGTCGCCGTCGAACTGGCACACCACATCAACGAGATGTTCGAGCACCCGCGGGCCCGCAATCGCGCCGTCTTTGGTGACGTGCCCGACGAGCAGGACGGGAAGCTCGTGGGTCTTGGCAATATTGACGAGCGCGCTGGTGACCGCTTTGACCTGGGCGCTCCCGCCGGGAGTTCCATCGGTATCGGGATCGGAAATCGTCTGCACTGAGTCGACCACTACAAGCGAGGGTTGCTCGGCGCTGATGTGCCCCAAAACCCGCGCCAGATTCGACTCCGCGGCCAGGTGGAGGTGAGGATTCATCGCTCCAATACGCTCGCCTCGAAGTCGTACCTGCGAGGCCGATTCTTCCCCGGAAACATAAAGAACCGGGCCTTTCCCTTCCTCTTGGGCGGTGCGAGCGGCCCGCGCGGCGACGTCAAGCAGAAGCGTGGATTTTCCAATTCCCGGTTCGCCAGCAAGAAGGAGCACCGCGCCCGGCACCAGCCCGCCCCCGAGCACTCGGTCGAATTCGGCCACCCCGGTAGGAGATTTCCGCGCGGCGGTGGTGGGAACGGAGGTAATGGGCGTGGCGGGCAGCGAAGGCGTGAGCGCGCGCGTGGGTTTTGCCGCGCCCGGCCCGGCTTCGGGCGGTGTTCGTTCCTCCAGGGTTCCCCACTCTCCGCACTGAGAGCAGCGGCCAACCCATTTAATGCTCACCCAGCCGCACTGGGAGCAGATATACGAGGTAGCAGGAGTTTTTGCCATGCCAAAACCCTAAATCATTCCTCCGACACGCTTTCTGTTACCCACAGTTGTTAGGCGCGCGGCACTTGGCGCGCGGCGTTGTCCCCGTGCCGCCCCATCCCGCGGCAACCCCGCGCTTTAGCGGAAAATCGAGCGCCGGAAAGCGTGGATAGCAGTAAAGATCAGCGAACAGATCACCAGTGCAACGCTTATGGAAAGCGTCCACAGGCCGTGGATAGCCGCGTCGACGGTCATAGCGTCGGGAGCGGGAGAAGATTCGGCGTAAGTCGCCGCGGCACTAATTGCACTAAAAGCGGGGACGAGGAAGCCAATGGCGGCCACCAAGCAAATGGCCGCGAGGATGAGCCACACCGTCAGACGGGTGCGCCGGGGGAGCTGCTGCGGCGTCGTGCCGACCTGCGACGTCGCGCTAACAAAAACGTTCGGTTCGCTCACTGTAGTGCCTCTTTCGGGCCTCTCAACGCCTCCCTCGCGGTGGGATATAGAGCGGCCATGAATACGTGGAATCTGAGACCATCGTATCGCTTTAGAGGCTTAGCGGTTGGCGAATTCTTCCAAAAGTTCAGAATCGCCAGACACGATAATGACGTCGCCGGCGCCAATGCGCGTCTCACTGGTGGCGTACTCGAAGGGTTGCCCTTCCGCCTTCACGCCAATAATTCGTACGCCAAAGCGCTCGCGAATGCGCGACTGCTTGACCGTGAAACCTTGAATATCGCGCGGCGGATGCATCTTCACAATGGAGAAGCCGTCTTCCATTTCGATGTAGTCGAGCATGCGGCCCGAAACCATGTGGGCCACGCGGGTGCCGGCGTCGAACTCGGGGTAGACCACGTGGTGAGCGCCAATGCGCCGCAGGATGCGCCCGTGGGAACGGGAAATTGCCTTTGCCCAAATTTGCGGGGTTCCCAAATCCACCAGGTTCGCGGTGATGAGCACGGAGGCTTCCAGGGAGGTTCCCACGCCGACGACGACGGTGTGAAAATCCGCTGCGCCCACTTCATCCAGCACCTCGGAGGAGGTCGCGTTTCCCTGCACCACGCGCAGGCGGTTGGACCATTTCTGCGCTAAATCGGGATCCTTCTCGATCACCAAGACGTCGCGTCCCAGGCCATCGAGGGTGGTGGCAATTGCGGTGCCAAAACGCCCCAAGCCAATGACGAGCACGCCTTTTTCGTCGAGTTCAGCCACGTGGATCCTTTCTTTCGTGATGCCAGTTTAGATGCTTTAGCCAATAATCGGCCGCTCTTGCGGGAGGCGAATGGTGCGCCGACGGTTACGCAGGGCAAGTGCGCCGGCCAGGGTCATGGTGCCAGTGCGGCCGAAGAACATGAGGAGGGCGAGGGTGACCTTGCCGCCGGTGGGTAGGTAGGGCGTGATACCGGTTGATAAACCGCAGGTGGCGAAGGCGGAAATGGATTCAAACATGACCCTGGAAAAGCCGAAGTCGGTGAGCTGCAGGAGGGCAACCGTTCCCGTCATCACCATGATTGTTCCGGCGAAAGTGGCCGCAATGGCCAGGCGCAGGACCTCGGCCGGTAGGCGCTTTCCGAAAGTTTCGGTGTCGCGGTCGCCGCGTGCCTCGGCGCGAATGGCGAGGATGAGGACCGCGAAGGTGGTTACTTTTATGCCGCCGGCCGCGGAGGCCGAGCCGCCGCCAATAAACATGAGGCCATCGAGCAGAAGCCAGGTTGTTTCGCTCATCTCGCTCACATCGACCGTGGCCAGGCCGGTGGAGCGGGCGTCGGTGGAGAGAGTGAGGGAGGCGTTAATACGTTCGGAGAGGTTGAGCGAGCCGAGCGTGCGGGTGTTATTCCATTCCACCAGTGCGATGGCGATGGCGCCGAAAACCCACAGGAGAAGATAAGTGGTGAGGGTGATTTTGGTGGTGACTGACCATTTTGCGGGGCGGTTGCGATTGCGCCACATATCGAGAATGACGGGGAAACCGATTGCGCCGGCGATTGTTCCCATCATGATGGGGATGGTGAGCGTCCAGTTTCCCACGTAGGGGGCGAGGCCCTCGGGCATAATGACGAATCCGCCGTTATTAAAAATCGAGACCGCCATAAAGTAGGAATGCCACAGTCCGGTCAGAAGCGCTTCGCCTTTGCTAAGGAAGAACGGCAGAAGAATGACGAGCAAAATCGCCTGGGCGGAAAGAGAAACAATGACGACGGCGCGAAGTAGCGATCCGACTTCCCCGAGCGAGGATTGGTTTTCGTTGGCGGTGAGCATGCGCTGGGTGAGGCCGACGTGGCGGGAAACCGCGCGGCCCAAAATGGAGGCGAGCGTCATCACGCCCAAGCCACCCACGATCAGGCCGAGAGAAATCAGGAAGTGGCCCAGCGGCGACCAGAACGTGGCGGTGGTGACGGTGGTGAGCCCGGTGACGCAGACTGTCGAGGTGGCGGTGAAAAGCGCGTCGATGACGGGGGCGGGCGTTCCCGAAGCGGTGGCGGCGGGCAGGCGCAAGAGTCCGGTGAGGACCAGGATGACCGCGGCGAAAATAACGATGGCGAGGCGTGCCGGGCGCTCGCGGGCAACCCGGTCGACGGCGTCGCGCGCGCCGTCGAGAAGGTGCCGCCGCCGCGTGCGATAATCAGCCGTTATTTTTTCACTCACGCCGTGAGCTTAGCTCCCCGAACGCTGGTGCGGCTACGAAAGCGGACAAGCGCGCACGTGTCCGCACCGCCACCTCAAGTCACAATTGTTAAAAATGGGGCAAATACGACAGCTGAAAAAATCCTGAAAGTTGCAAAAATGGGCTATTGTAATCATGTCGTAGTCGCCACACGCGACTCATCGCTGAGCTACCAGGACGTGTTATGAGCAAACTTCCGCTGAACAACCCGCAGTTCTATACCGTTGCGGAGGTTGCTGATATGGTGCGCGTTTCGCGGATGACGGTTTATCGCATGGTCCACTCGGGGGAGCTTCCTGCGGTTCGCGTGGGTGGTTCATATCGCGTCCCGGCGTCTGCGGTGGAGGAAATGCTCGGCGCGTCAGTGGTCGACGACGATCGTCGGGCGGCGGGCCAGTAGGGCAAGAAAGCTCGCCGGAGCGTGACCACTACCCCATAGGGTGAATTCAACTTTTGCGTGGGTAGCGCGCTAAGATATGACAGGTTACGGGCTTGATACCCGTGTAAATCATTTGATTCTGAGGAGGTGCCCGTGGGATCCGTTATTAAGAAGCGTCGCAAGCGTATGTCTAAGAAGAAGCACCGTAAGCTGCTTCGTAAGACGCGCCACCAGCGCCGCAACAAGAAGTAAGTTGCGAACAAAAAGTTCGGGTCCGCATCGCGGGCCCTTTCTTTTTCGTTAATGCGGCGAACCTTTTGCCGATATATAGAAAAAAGTTAACGTACTATCCGCATTTTTTGACCAATCTTGAATCAGTTTTCGCCCTCGAATTCCCAAAAAATGAAGCATTTTATGGTGAGTAGTTTTTGTCTCATGACGGAGATTTTTCTTTGAAGTTTCGCGGGAAAATCGGGAATTTTGAGGTTAGAGTGATTCCAAAGAATTTTTTGGTGTTCAGTAAATTTGCTGGTGCATTTATAATCTGTGGTCAGATGCGTGGTCTGCTCGGTCCGTGACCCTGACTTAACAAAAACAGAACAGGTGGCCGGCGGTTGCGCTTAAAAGCAAGAAGGCCGGCCAGGTGGCGGCGAACGCGAAGGGTTGAGGAAAAATCTATGAGTAACGAAGTGCGGTGGCTTACTGACGAAGAGCAGTATGCCTGGCGAGCGTATCTTCGCGCGACGGCGATTATTACCGAAGCATTTAACCGGGACTTGATGGAAGCACACGAGGTGTCACTCAATGAATACGACGTCTTGGCTCGGCTGTCCGAGGCGCCGGGGCGGTGCCTGCGAATGTCCGCGTTGGCGGACGTGATGGTGCACTCACGCTCGCGGCTGACCCATACGGTGCGGCGCCTAGAAGAAAAAGGCCTGGTGTGCCGCAGCGCAAATGCCAATGATAGGCGCGGAGTGGACTGCAAGCTCACGGCCGAGGGCTACGCTTTTGTGGAGGCCGCGGCGGTCACCCACGTTAATTCGGTGCGCCGCCACCTGGTAGACAAAATGGGCCACGACGATTTCCTGCGCTTCGGCGAGCTGTGCGCCAAGCTCGTCGATAACCCTGATCAGATTCGGTAGGTCGGCGGCCACCTCATGTTCGACGGGCCGAGTTGCCATCGAGCCCTTGTCGGGCTAGGGCCGCGCCTTGGCGCCTGGCCGGCTTTCCAGCTTGGTCTTTGCCCGAGCTGTGCCTGGCGCTTAGCCTCGGCGTGCCGGCTACTCCCGTAGACTGAAGGCCATGATTGACGTAACGCGTATCCATATTGTCCGGCACGGAGAGGTCGATAATCCTAGCGGTGAGCTGTACGGACGCCAGCCTGGCTTCCACCTCACCGAGCGCGGGCGAACCATGGGAAACCGCTTAGCTGAGCACTTTGAGGGCCATGATATTCGCGCCGTTATCGCCTCTCCACTGGAGCGAGCAATTGAAACCGCTACCCCGACGGCGGAGCTTTTCGAACTTCCGGTGGATACCGACCCGAACCTCATTGAGGCGGGGAATAAGTTCGAGGGGATTAACGTCAATCGCAATCGGGCGATTCTGGCCCACCCAAAGTTCTGGCCCTGGTACGTCAATCCCTTTACACCGTCCTGGGGTGAGCCTTATACCGAAATCGTCGATCGGATGAGCCAGGCGGTGCGAGATGCGCTGACGCGGGCGCGCGGCGGCGAAGCCGTGCTTGTCTCCCATCAACAGCCCATTTGGGTTTTGCGACTCTTTGTGGAAGGGCGATCGCTAGCGCATGATCCGCGCCGGCGCCAATGCGCCCTCGCCTCTGTCACTACCTTGACGTTCCAAGCCCGGCGCCTGGTGGCGCTCGACTACGCGGAGCCAGCCGCCGATTTAGTGGCGGCCTCGCGCGATATTACTCCCGGGACTTCCGGAGCTGAGCTGAAGAAATAGCTGATAACTAGTGGGCCGGTGCTCCGCCGGTATCGGGTGCGTCGCCGTCGTCGTCGGTGCCTTTCGGCTCGGCGTCTTTAGGCTCGGAAGAGTCCTCTTCATCAGCCAGGCGCTGCTGGCGTTCCCATTCGCGGAAGCGGTTTTGTGCATCGAGGCGCGAGAGGAATTCAGGATCGTCGTCGGGCGCTACTGGGTCATTTCGGCGCGCCTGCCCACCACCGCGGCTACCCCCAAACGAAATGGTGCCGGTGGGGTATTTGAGCGGCCAGGAAAGGGCGATCCACAGAATCGATCCCAGCACCGGAAGCACAACCGTCAGGGCGATCCAAGCCGGTTTGGCCAAGCGCCCGGGTACCTGCGATTGATCCGTGCGTACGCAATCAACGATTCCGAACACCCAGATTGCTATTGCTACGAGGGCAATGATCAAGCGAGCCATGTTTAAGATTCTAGCGGCTTAGAGGAAGCTAGCCAGGGCGAAGACCCCAAATACGGCCAGCCCGTAGAGAAGCTCTACAAAGCCGGTGTCTCGCAGAATGGGAATCAGCGCCCGGCCCTCGAGCTTTTCTTTGCCGCGCGCGAGGATTCGCCGCACGCACCGCACCGCGATAAGTAGTGAGGGGACGAAGAGTAGGCACAGGTAGATCAGGCGGCCCAGGGCAACGCACATAACGAGCGCCAGCGCGAAGGCCTCGGCCAGCAAAACCACATAGGCGAGGCGGGCATCGCGGTCACCTAGGCGGACGGCCAGGGTGTGCTTGCCGGTTACGGCGTCGGTGGGAATATCGCGGATGTTATTGATCATGAGCAAGGAGCAAGCGATAAGCCCCATCGCGCAACCGGCCATCCATCCCACAGCGGGCACGCCAAGGAGCTGCACATAAATTGTGCCGCAGGTAGACATGAGCCCAAAGAAAATAAATACGCCCACTTCGCCTAGCCCGGCGTAGCCGTAGGGATGCTTGCCGCCGGTGTAGAACCACGCACCGGCAAGGGCGGCGACGCCCAGAATGAGCAACCACCACTCGCCCGTCAGCGCGATGAGCCAGATCCCGATAAGAGCGGCAAATGCGTACGTACCGAGCGCCGCCGCCAGCACCACCTTGGGTGAGGTTTTCCCGCCGCCGGTGAGGCGAGGCGGGCCGGAGCGGAAATCGTCGGTGCCGCGAACGCCATCGGAATAATCGTTGGAAAGATTGACGCCGATTTGCAAAGCCAGAGCAATCACCAGGCACAGGCCAGCCCGGGCCCAATTGACGCCGTCGTCCCAGAGAACGATTCCGGTGCCGGCAAAAACAGGTGCAACGCTAGCGGGGAGGGTGCGTGCGCGCACGCCTTCAACCCAATCATTCAAGGTAGCCACGAATGTTAAGATTAGGGCGTTGCGGGGAGCAATGGGGATTGCGCCCCACCCCCTCTGCTCGCTAACGGTAGGCGGAGTATCCGGTGGCGCCGGTTTGCGGAGCCCGCGGGCGCGCGAGGCGCGAGATCAGCTCAATCGCAATGCCCACCAGCAGGCCAATCCCGATCATGTACCAGTGCGCGGTGGCAGTGAAGGCGGCGATTGTCTTGCCTTCGAACATTGGGGAGGTGAGCTTCAAGCCGAAGCGGGTAATACCGTAAATCACCGCGGTCACGCCGGTGAAGGAGAGCGGCATTATGAACCAGGAAAGCGGTCCGTACTGCAGGCGCGGATCGCGCGAACGGCCCCAACGTACGCCGATGGCGATAATGAAGAGTGCGGCTAAAACTGCCACGGTTATCCACATCCAGATGGGGAGCGCCCGGCCAATGAGCGTGGTCTGATTCAGATTCAGCCCGTTGAGCGCTTCGTCCAAATCGATGACGTTTACGGCGCTACCCGTAGTGAGTTTGAGGATAATCGATGCTCCGAGAGCCCCGGCCAAAACCAGCGCGCCTACGGTCAGGAAGTAAGGCAAAAGCATGAGGAGGCCCGCGATCCGCTCGGAGGCCGAGGAAAGATTGAAGGGTTCATCCCCGCCGCTACTAATGAGAAAACCTGCTCCCACCACTACGGCGGTGGCGGTAGAGGCGAAGATATACCAGGCAAATCCGAGGGAAACAGCATGCGAGAAAGTGGGAACCGGAGAGGCGCTGGTAAGTAGGTAGCGGTTGCGGGGAGTGGGGCGGACGGAAAGAAGGCGCCCGAAGGCGGAGGCGAGGAAGCCCACCGGTAGAGCGGTCGCCGCGCAAATCAGTGGATTGGGGGCGATGCTCATGCTGATATTGGGGTCCATCTCGACGGTGGTGCGGGTGACAGTGGCCAAAAGCGCCGTTGCCCCGGAAAGAATGAAGCCGGAGATAATAGCCGGAATCCATACCATGAAAGTGGAGTTGCGCCGCCCGCGCCCAGACCAGGCGTGGCCGAAGAACAGTGCCAACCCCACGATCGCGGTAGTGGTCAGCGCCGCGGCGTAAATCGAGATCTTGGCTCCGGTAACGCCCTGCTGGCTCACGTCAATCGCCACCGATCCGCCCAAACCGAGCACGGTGGTGAGCGCTCCGTAAAGCGCGTTAGAGAAGCCTTCCGCTCCGCGGAAGCTTTCTGGGTTTACCGCTCGCGAGATAGCGATTGATCCCAAATTCACCAGGAACGTCAGTGCCAGGGCAACCAAGGGCGCGAAAATTGCCGTCATCCAAGTAGCGGCTTGGAAGCGCTCGCGGTTACGTGGCGCGGCGGAAGGAGCGAGAGGCCCGCGCTGGGAAGCGCCCGGTTGCGCCGGCGCCGGGCGCGGTGGCCCGGCGTAGCGCGGTGCGGCTGGCTGAGGCACGCCGGGCTGGGGATTTGGCTGATTGGTCGGGTCATTATTCGCGGACATGACGCTCCTTCCAGAGAAACTGTTTCCAGTTTAGGTGGTGCAATCAAAATTTTTGAAATATAAGCTTCTGGGCGAGGAGGCGCGGCAATTGGGAAGGGGCGCAGTCGCGGCTCAGACGCGCGGATGAGCCTCGGTGTAGGTGCGGCGTGGTTGAATACGCACATGGGTAAACGCGCACAGCTTGATAAGAAGGCGCTCGACGTCTCCACGATGTTCAATGAGGTGGCGCCGCGCTACGACGTCGTCAACGACATTTTGTCCGCGGGGCAGGTAAGGGTGTGGCGCCGCGCCGTCACGGCGGCGCTCGATATCACCCCTGGCCTGCGCCTCCTGGATCTGGCCGCCGGCACCGGCACTTCCACCGCCGCCTTCGCCGCCGCGGGCGCGGACGTGGTTGGCGCGGACTTTTCGGAGGGCATGCTGAGCGTGGCGCGTCGGGAGCATCCGGGTATCGAGTTCGTGCAGGCCGATGCCACGGCGCTTCCGTTCGACGACGCCGCTTTCGACGCCGTGACTATTTCCTACGGTTTGCGCAATATTGAAGACCCGCAGCGGGCTTTGGAAGAAATGATGCGGGTGGTCCGCCCGGGAGGCCAGCTGGTTGTGGCGGAGTTTTCTCACCCGGTGTGGGCGCCCCTGCGCGGCGCCTACCACTTCTACCTGCGTGAGGTTTTGCCGCGTATTGCCTCGGTTGCCGGATCGGACGGGCCAGCTTACGGATATCTCATGGAGTCAATTCTGGATTGGCCCGACCAGCGCACTCTGGCGGCAAAACTTCAGGAAGCGGGCTGGCGTGGCGTCAAATACCGCAACCTCACCGGGGGGATTGTGGCGGTGCATAGCGCACGAAAGCCCAACCGCGCGGAGTGAAAGTTGACACCTCAACAAAACCGCGGGGTGAGGCGAGGAAGACGAGAGGAAAAGGTAGGATAAGGCGCTGTGAGCCAAACCGATGAGACCACGCTGATCGCGCGCATTGAAGAGCGCCTGGCAAACGTTGAGCTTCTGCTAGATGAACGCGCTTCCGTGCACGATTCCCGGGTAGATCAATTGACGACCTATCTGAAGAACGCGGGCGGAAAGAGGCTTCGCCCCACCCTGACGCTACTGTGCTCGTACGTGGGTGAGAATCCGGAAGACCCCGCGGTGGAGCGTGTGGCGGCAGCGATTGAATTGACGCACCTTGCCTCGCTGTACCACGACGACGTTATGGACGATGCTCCCTACCGCCGCGGTGCTCCTTCCGCCCAAGTGGTTTTTTCAAATTCGGCCGCAATTCTCTCTGGCGATATTCTCTTTGCCCGCGCCAACGCACTCATGGCTCGGCTTTCCCCGCGCGCGGTGTGGAACCATTCGGTGACTTTTGCCCGCCTGTGCAAGGGACAACTGCGCGAGTGGCTGGGCCCGGAGGAAGGCGAGGGGCGCCGCGAATATTATCTGGGCGTGCTCGCCGATAAAACCGGTTCGTTGATCGCGGCCGCTGCTCGCGAAGGCGTGCTGTGCGCGGGCGGAAGTGACGAAGACGCGAAATTGGTGGAAGCCTACGGTGAGAAAGTTGGCGTGGCTTTCCAGCTTGCCGACGATTACATCGACGTGATGTCTGATTCCGACCAGCTCGGGAAAACCTCCGGCACTGACCTGCGCGAAGGGGTGGACACCATGCCCACCATCCTGCTTCGCGAGCGGCGGGAGGCCGGCACACTCGACGCCGCTGGTGCCCGCATTCTCGAAGTTATCGATTCGGTCGCCGCGATTGATTCGGCCGCGCGGGCCGGCGCCTCGGCCAGTGCCCCGAGCGGGTTGCAATCCGGGCTTACCCCGGGTGCGCGCCCCGCGCGCGAGCTGGATGACGGTGAACTTGCAGAAGTCCTCGGGCTCCTGCGCCAGCACAGCGTGATGGAAGAGACGCTGGGCATGGCTCGCGCCTGGGCGGAAGATGCGGTGGCCGGATTGAGCGCACCGATTCGCGCGAAAATTGGCGCTGAACTGGGAGCTTTTGCTACCGCCGCGGTGGATCGAGTCTCCTAAGCCCGCCGCATGCGGGGCCGGGTTGGGGGCAGGCGAGCGTCGGCGTCGTCGGGAAAAACTATGAAAGTAGTGGCGAATGCCCCTTCGGTCTTGGGCGAAGCCATACCCCACGGCGCCTTTGCGCACGTACAATAATCCGGGTATGCCCATGGTAAGGAGCACAATCTAGTGGCACGTATTCTTGATCGCATCCTGCGCGCTGGCGAGGGTCGGAAGCTGAAGAAGCTCGAGCGGATTACCGAGCGTGTAACCGCGCTGGAGCCGGAAATTGAGGCGTTGAGTGACGCGGAGTTGCGTGAACAGACCGATCTGTTCAAGCAGCGCCTGGCTGATGGCGAGACGCTTGACGATATTCTCCCCGAGGCATTTGCGACGGTGAGGGAAGCCGCGCGGCGCACCATTGGTCAGCGGCCCTATGACGTCCAGGTAATGGGCGGCGTAGCGCTTCACCTCGGCAATATTGCCGAAATGAAGACCGGTGAAGGTAAAACCTTGGTGGCCACCATGCCGTCCTACCTCAACGCTTTGGAGGGCAAGGGCGTTCACGTGGTGACGGTCAACGATTACCTGGCCTCTTACCAGTCGGAGCTGATGGGCCGCATTTACCGCTTCCTCGGACTGACGGTGGGGTGCATCGTCACTGGCCAGAATCCGAACCAGCGCCGCGAGCAGTACAACGCGGATATCACCTACGGCACGAACAACGAGTTCGGCTTCGACTATCTGCGCGACAATATGGCGTGGAAGCCCGAAGAAATGGTGCAGCGTGGGCATAACTACGCCATCGTCGACGAGGTCGACTCGATTCTTATTGACGAAGCGCGTACGCCGCTTATTATTTCCGGCCCGGCTGAGGGCGACGCAAACCGCTGGTACGCGGAGTTCGCCCGCATTGTTCAGCGTCTGCGCAAGGACACCGATTACGAGGTGGACGAAAAGAAGCGCACCGTGGGCGTGCTCGAACCGGGAATCGACAAGGTGGAAGACTCCCTCGGCATCGATAATCTTTATGAGTCTCTGAACACGCCGCTGATTGGGTATTTGAATAACGCGATCAAGGCGAAGGAACTTTTTGAGCGCGATCGCGATTACGTGGTGCTCAATGGCGAGGTGCTGATCGTTGACGAACACACCGGCCGCGTGTTGCCGGGCCGGCGCTACAACGAAGGTATGCACCAGGCGATTGAAGCCAAGGAAGGCGTGGAGATCAAGGCTGAGAACCAGACCCTGGCCACCATTACCTTGCAGAACTACTTCCGCCTCTACACCAAGCTGGCCGGTATGACGGGTACCGCCGAAACCGAGGCGGAGGAATTCGCGAATACCTACGAGCTGGGCGTGGTGCCGATCCCGACCAATAAGCCGATGATTCGCGAAGATCGCACCGATTTGATCTACCCCACCCGCGCCGGCAAACTGCGCGCGGTGGTCAACGATATTGCCGAGCGTTATGAAAAGGGCCAGCCGGTGCTGGTTGGTACCGCTTCCGTTGAGGCCTCCGAGGAGCTCTCGGATCTGCTGGATAAGGAAAACATTCCGCATTCGGTGTTGAACGCTAAGCAGCACGAGCGCGAGGCCAAGGTGGTGGCCGAGGCGGGCCGCAAGGGCGCCGTTACGGTGGCAACCAATATGGCCGGCCGTGGTACGGACATTATGCTGGGCGGAAATCCGGAGCATCGCGCGCAAGAGGCCCTGGCCGCGCGCGGTCTTTCGCCGGAAGAAACCCCGGAGGAGTACGAGGCCGCGTGGCCCGATGAGCTCCAGCTTCAGAAGGATGCCGTGAAGGCCGAACATGACGAAGTGGTGGAACTCGGCGGGCTGTACGTGCTCGGTTCCGAGCGTCACGAGTCGCGGCGCATCGACAACCAGCTGCGCGGCCGCTCGGGCCGTCAGGGCGATCCGGGCGAATCGCGTTTCTATCTGTCTTTGGAAGATGACTTGATGCGCCTGTTCGCCGGCGGGGTTGCGGGTCGTATGCTCGAAGCCGCGTCCGACGACGATCAGCCGATCGAGAATAAGTCGATTGCCAAAACCGTGCGCCGCGCGCAGGGCTCGATCGAATCGCGTAACGCCGAAATGCGTAAGAACGTTCTGAAGTACGACGACGTTATGAACGATCAGCGTACCGAGGTTTACTCCACCCGCCGTCGCATTTTGGAGGGCGAAGATATCGAGGATATGGTTTCCGGCTTCCTCGACTACGGCGTGCAGGACGTTGTTGACTCGCACATTGTTGGCGTCCCCGAGGACGAGTGGGATCTGGAATCCCTCTGGAACGATCTGCGCGGTTACTACACTCCTGGTTTCTCGCCCGATGAGTTGGTTGACGACGCCGCCCATACCGGCGGCCTTGATCGGGAAACGCTTCTGCGCGAGCTCACCGATGATATTCACGCCCACTACGAAGAGCGTGAGGCGCAAGTGGGTGCCGATAAGATGCGCGAGATCGAGCGGCAGATCGTGCTTTCCGTGCTTGACCGCAAGTGGCGTGAGCACCTATACGAAATGAATTACTTGAAGGAAGGTATTGGCCTTCGCGCCATGGCGCAACGCGATCCGCTCGTCGAATACAAGGACGAGGGATACCAGATGTTCCAGGCCATGGACGCCAATATCCGCTCCGAATCCGTGCGCTACCTCTTCCACTTCGAGCTTCCGGAAGAACGGGCGGCGCGTTTGGCTCGCCAGGCATCGGAGATGCAGGCCGCTATGAGCGCCCGCCAGGCTGGGGAAGCGGCGTTCCAGGCGCGGAAGCAGGCGGCCGAGCGGCTGGCGCAGGAAGGTTCGGGCGAGGGCTCAGCTGAGGGTTCATCCGCCGGAGGCCGAGTTGATCCGGTCAAGCTAGGCATTAAGGTTGGCTCGCGCCAGCAGAACGTCAGCTACTCTTCGGCGGCCAAGGACGGCTCGGGTGAGGCGGAAACCCGTAGCGCCTCGGGTCGTAAGCGCGAGGGCGAAGCCACCACGGCCGGCCAGTCCGCGGCGCAGAAGGCGGCTGTTTCCGGCGGTAATCGCGCTCAGCGCCGCGCCGCGAAGAAGGCTGCGAAGAAGCGCCGCTAGCGCCTTAGTTGTTTGCCCCGCGGGGTTGGTTAGGCCGGATCTTTCCTAGGAAGGTCCGGCCTAGCTGTTTATTGTGGGCACGGGCCGGCTGACCGGGCGGTTTTTCCAGCCGCCTGGTTGCTTTTTGCAGGTGCGGCCCGGTTGCTTTTTGGAGGTGCGGGCGCCGCTTGGTGGTTTTACGGGAGCTGGCGGGCCGGCCGGGCGGGCGCTTGGTTGCCAGGTTTTTGGAGGCGCCGGCTTAGCCAAGCTCGAGCGCAATAACCTTCCAGCGCGTTCCCTGAAACTCAAGCCGCAGGGCAGCGCCGCGCACTTTGGTGCCGTCGTGCAGTACCGCAATCACCTCCGCAACTCGGGGGAGCGGACTGCTAATTTGAAGTCGCCGGATGCGCGGGGCGCGCGAAGCGGGCGCTTTGCCCTCGATACGCATGGCCAAGCTGTACCGGCGTCCAAGCGTGGCAAATACATCCGGATCTAGCCAGTTTCGCAGATGCGCCAAGGGCCGGCGTCCCAGCAGAATTTCAATGGCGTAGATCAAGACGGTTCCCGCTATGCGTTGCGGGGGCGGCGCGCTGGCGGGAAGTTGTTCGCGCAGACTCATAAGAACCGGCCGCCAGGTTTCCTTATGCGGCGTCGCCGAAATGGCAATGCGATCCCACGGGCGCTGCCAAGTCGTTAGTGGCGGCGCGCCAAGAGGAAGTTTGCCGGTTTTGACCTTCCCGGCCGGAGCAGGTGCGGGAATCGGACCGGTTTGTGCCTTAGGCGGTGCAACCGGCAATTCGGCGATCCTCTTTTTTGCGGCGTGGGCTCGCGCCCTCCCGTCCGGCCCGCTGAGCGCCTGGCGCGGTGTGCCGGAAGCCTGGCGGGGCGTTGTGCTGGGATGAATAGGCAGAATAGACATTTTGACTCCTAATCGTTCGCCGGGTGAGCAGCGTTCGAAATTCTCGGCAAACTCACTGGGTGGCGCCCAGGGTGAGGAGTTGGCCGGGATAGATGAGATTCGGATTGCCGATCGCGTTCTCGGCCACGATCGCATTGACCTGCTGCATGATTTGCGCGTCAGTTGCCGGGCCCGAAAGGGTGCGAGCCGCGATATCCCAGAGGGTGTCGCCCACGCGGACGGTTACTTCCCGGTTCGCGGGTGCCGCTGAAATTGCCGGATCTTTTGCGTTCGCTGCCTTGGGCGTGTCTGCCGTTTCCGGTTCCGTCGCTTCCGCCGTGCCGGCCGCACCAGCCGCTTCCGGTCCTCCGGCTACTCCCGGTCCTCCGGCCTCCGCGGCACGGGCTACCTCTGCCCCGCTCTGAGCGGAGGATGTGCTCTCTTGCCAGCCAATGCTGGAGGTAGCGGGCTGAGGTGAGTCCTGGGCCGGGATATGATCTATCCTCCCGCCCCAGCCGAGGTCTATAACGGCGTCGTCGCCGTTGGAGACGGCGGCGCGAGGTACCTCGACCTGGCAGTAAGGCATGGGTGAGATGGCGTCGGCGTAAGCGATGTTTCCGCCGAGCGGCCCTAGCGGTCCGAGTGCGCTGATGGCGCCAAGGGCTCCGCCAGCAAGCGCCAGGCGTACCCGTTTTGTGCCGAATCGGCGCGCCAGGCGAACCAGGCTTCCACTATGTCCGTGTCGCGCTCGCAAGAGCGCCGCGTAGGAAAGCGCCATCCGCGTGCTAAGGAGCGCACCGAGGAGGGCGGCTAGCCAGAGAAGCCAGGCCTGAAGCAACGCGGAGGGCGCGGCGGCGTCGGGAAACTGCGTTACAACGATCGCTGAAAACGCCACGGCGCCCAGGCCGCTTAAAAGACATGGCGTTCGGATTTTCATTACGACCCCTAATGTTACGTTTGGTGAGTTTTAGGGACATAACGAAGTTTGGGTGACTTTTGCGCGCGTTTTCAGCTGGGTAAACCCAGCAACGCATTTCGGCGCCGTCTTTTTTTGTTGCGCAACGCTTGAACGACCTGGTCAGGCCGTGAGAGGCGTTCTAAGAGAAAAATAAAAATCGAACATCTGTAACTTTAGGGAACTGATAAATGGCGGTAGCTACTATATTTTGGGTGCGCGGCTGGGTAGCGTGGTGGTGTGGATCGTCAACAATTTCCGCGTGCCGGTGTCCCGAGCGGCGGCGTCGATAAGCAAAGCCCGATCTCGGGTGAGCCTGCGCAACTAAGTGGCACGGCCAACTCCGCGCAACTAAGCGGTGCGGGCGATCTAGCGAGCTTTGAGGCGCTTGCCGAGGACTTGGCCTCGGAGATCGAAGCCGAGCTCCGCCTGCAAAACCGGGCGGAAGCGCGCGAACTGAGGGACGCTGAGGCGGGACGGATAGGGCTGGCGGATTTACTGCGCGCCGCGATTGGAGCGCGTTTGACGGTCACCGCAAGAGATGGCGATGTTTTCGAGATTGTCCCGGGCGAAGTTGCCCAGAATTGGCTTTTGGGCAAAGGGAGAGAGCGGGCCTTGCTGGTTCCGCTGGCGGCCATTGCTCGAATCCGCGGCCCCTTGGGGAGAGTCGGTGAAGTTCCGCGTGGTTTAGCGCCAAAACTCAGTATCGGGACCCCTTTGCGCGCGTTTCAAGCGCGCCGCGCTCGGGTGCGAATACTCCATGAAATCGGGGTATGCTCTGGCCACCTATGCCGCGTCGGTGCGGACTGGATCGAGGTTAGGGACGAGCAAGGCCTCGCGATCCTTACAATCGCAGGGATTCGCCGCGTCGAGGTGACGACCTAAGCCTCGGTGCTTTCCTCGGCCGATGCGCGAACCCTTTCGCGCGTAGCCGCGTAACCGCGCTGGATGTACTCATCCAGCATTGCTTGGTCGATACGCCACTGGCCTCGCCCGCCAACCTGAATGGCGGGGATTTCTCCGTTGTTAATGAGTGTTCTGACCTGGCCGGCAGACACATTGAGATAGTCCGCCACGTCCGCGATCGTAAGGAATTTCGTCATGATCTTCTCCGTCCGTTCTGCACAAGGATGACACCTTGTTCTACGTTGTAATTCTACACCAAAATAAGTTATCCACAGGCTGTGGAGAACAGGATGCACGAAGCGATGTCATTTGCCATCGTTGCCTAGTGGGGGAGACGTCCCGCGCTGTACTTAATCAGGGATTTTCCGGCAAGGGAGCGAGGCGTCAAACCACAGAAATGGGGTAATGATGGGTGTTCGCATGACGCGTTTAAAAGATCCGCGCTTGGTGGCGGGGGTTATTCTTATCGCCGCTTCGGCGGTGGTGGGCGGAACGCTTCTCGCCGGTCCCCCGGTCATCCGCGTTTACCGCGCGGTTGAAGCCGTGATCCCCGGCACCCCAATTGCTGATGCGGGGCTAGAAATCGCTGAGGTCCCGCCCGGTGTCGCAGGGCCTTACGTGACGGTTGGCGAATCGGGAACGGTCGCGGAGGTGCTCCAACCTGGCGAGTTACTTGCTCGCTCTTCTCTAGGTGAAGCCGACGACGCCGTTGCGCTCGTCTTGCCAGTGGCGCTACCGCCGGCCAGTGCCTTGACGGCTGGAAGCAACGTGGAAATCTGGGAAGTGCGTGAGGAAGAGGGGAGCGAAGAGCCAGCGGCCCGCATTGTTTCTGACCGAGCGATTCTGGTGCGGCAAAGCGAACCGACGAACGTGGGTGCGGCCGGCCAGGTGGAAGTCCGAGTTCCTACCCAAGACGTTCCCGGTACCCTGCGCGCCTTGGGGTCGAGCGGGAAATTCGTGGTTATAGAAGCGTCGCGAGGCTCGGAGGGGGCGAGCTCTAGTGAGCGGTAGCGTCCTCTTGTTGCTCTACGGGCCACTGGAAGTTGGCGTTTTGGAAGCGCTAGGCCGGGAGGAGATCGACGTCGTGCGGCGTTGCTCGGATGAGGTGGAACTGGCAGGTGCGGCCGAAGCGGGCCTGGGCAGCGTCGTCGTCACCGAAACACTCGACCTCAACCTTGCGGCGTTGTTTCATGCGGCTGGGTTGCAAATTGTTGGTGTGGGCCTGGAGCGACAGACGGGTGAGGATTTCCTGGCATCCCCGAACGCTGAAGACGTGGTGAATTGCGTGCGGGCGGCGCTTTCGCAAAGTAAGCCAGCGGCTCCCGAGCCTCCCGCAATCCGGCACCCCGACGTGGGGGCGGGAACGGTGTGCGCGGTGTGGGGAACCGACGGCGCGCCGGGCCGGTCCGTGCTGGCGCGTGATTTAGCAAATGCGCTAGCTAGCAAACTAGAGGTACTCCTCGTCGACGGCGATACGCGCAACCCGTGTCTTTCCCAACTCCTCGGTGTGCGGCAAGAGACCTCCGCCATCGTCGCCCTGGCAAGGAAAATAAACACCGGTAGCGCCGGGCAAGAGGAGATCGAGAAGTATCTTCTGCACATGCCCCAGGGCTTTCACTTCTTGGCGGGGCCCAATAAAGGGTCGCGCTGGCGCGAGCTACCCGGGCCGGTGCTCGGGCAGATGTGGGCCCGCCTTCGATCCTGCGCGGCTCTGATTATCGCGGACTGTGCGGCCGGGATCGAACGAAACGAATTTGGATTCGATGAGGATCGCGATGCGGCCACTTTGAGCTTGCTGGAAAATGCGGACATGCGGCTCTTGGTGGCCAAAGCCACTCCGGTGGGCTTGCGGCGCCTAATTGCTCAAATTGAATTGGCTAATGAGGCGGGTATCGCGGATTTTCACATCGTTCTCACCCGGGCGCAGGAGCGTGAGAAGCTGGCGATTCGCGATATTTTGCGGGGCCGAGGGGTAGAGGGGGTGAGCTGGGTGCGCTCGGACGCCGGGCACTACGACGCGGCCGAACGCCGCGGCCTGAGCCTCCTCGAGGTCTCTCCCAAGGCAGGTGCAGCCAGCGATACGCGCCGGCTGGCCGCTCGGCTGGAGAACGCAGTGCGAAGCCAGCTGGACCCGGCTAACCGGCCCAGCGGGCGGCGCGCGAGGTAAGGCTGGCGGCGCGCTGGGCTGGCCGCCAGGCAGGCGCTTGCCGCGATACGGGGCCGCGCGCTATGCAGGGCGGCGCTCTAGGCAGGGCGGTCCCGAGGTAGCGCCTGGGCGCCAGCTGGGGCCTAGGCGCCTAGGGATTGGGTGCGGGGCCGGCCGGCTTCTAAACTGGTGGCATGAGGATTTACATTCCCGCTACCGTTAGCGACTTGGGTTGCGAAGAAATCTCGCCGCGAATTGTGCACGCGGCGACTCCTGCTCTGGCTCAAGAGGTGGGCGATGAGGAGCGGGAGTACCTCGAGGCAGTGGCGACTAACGCCGCCGCAGATGATTCCCTGCTCCGCATTATGCATGCCCATGACGCTGGGCAAAAGCCGGTGCTACGCCGGCTGGTAATCGCCGCCGACGCCGATGAAAGCGAGCTTGTAGGCGTAGATTCCGCCGCCGCTGAAGGCCTCTTCTTTGACGGCGATACCCCCGCAGACCAGCTACCTTCGGCGCTCGCGATGATCAATCCCGCGAGCTGGAAGGATGTGGTCTCTTTCCATCTCGATGCCTTCGAAGCAGAGGCGAACGTGCGGGCGGCGATTAGCGGAGAGAACGACAGCTCCTCAGCCCAGGCTGCTTTTGATCGCCTCGGCGAAGAAGATCTGCTCTGGTATGACGTTTCCGAGCGTCTGACGGTAGCCGTGGAGCTCGGGGCGGCGTTCTTTATCTAAGCGACGCCCAGTCCCGGCGCCGCGGCTTTTCGTGTTGCGGGCCACCTGCCCGGCTCAGCCCGCCGCGCCGCCCCGGCGCATCACGCGGTGACGGTAAGCGTCGACGAGCCGTCCTCCCGCGGCTGAACGCTAATACGTGTGCTTATCATCTGCCCCATTTGTGCCACGTGGCTGACGACCCCAACCGCGCGTCCGCCGTTGGTTAGATTCTGCAAAACCCGCATCACCTGATCAAGCGCGTCTTCAGAAAGCGATCCAAAGCCTTCGTCGATGAGCAACGTATCGAGGTGAATTCCTCCGTTTTCGGCTCGCACTACCTCGGCTAGGGCCAGAGCAAGAGAAATGGAAACAAAGAACGTTTCCCCGCCCGAAAGTGAGCGCGTAGAACGTTGCATATCACCGCTCGCGGCGTGATCGATAATCTCCAGTTGTAGCCCCGTCTTCACCTGGTGAGAGCCACGCTCCTTCTCATTCGTGCGAACCAGCTCGTAGCGGCCACGAGAAATCTCCGAGAGTTGCTCATTCGCAACTGCAACCACCTGCTCAAAGCGCCGCTGCAATACGAAGGTCTCGAGCGGAATATGGGTGAGCGATTCCTGCCCACCGCTCGCCAGCGAGGCGAGGCGAACAATTGGGCCGGTCGTCTCCTCTTCGCGTTGCCACGCCGTTCGCCGCTGGGTTGTTCGCTGGAACTGTTGACTGGCGTTTGCCGCGAGATCCTGGGCGGAGGTGGCCTCATCCCGGGCCCGTAGCGCGGCGGCGTGGTATTGCTGGGCGGCTTGCGTTTTCTCCTCAAGGCGGGGATCCTCCTCGCCGGTGAGCTCGGCGATGCCGGGCGTACTTAGCTCCCGCTCCGCATCCCGCACTTCTTGACGGAAGTTTTCCACCTCCGCCTCGTGGGCTTGAAGCTGGTTGGGGTGCATGACTGCCTGCGTGGCGTGCTCCACGGAGGAGAAAGGCGAAGCTTCCAAAGCGCTTGCTAGATCCTTCTCGCGCTGCGAGTAATCCTCCTGTGCCACCGAAACCGCGCGCAACCTATCATTCCAAGTCCGTTGCATTTCAGCGGCTGCTGTTACCGCGCTCAGGCGGTCCTTAATCGTTGCAAAACCCATCCGCTTGGCAACCAAGCGCGAAGTTTGAGCCTCGATTCGCTTTGCCCTGCTCTCGCTACGCGCCACCGCTTGAGCTCTCTGTGCCGAGAGCTCTTTTTGGGCGGAATCGTTTGCCTTCCGGGTTTTTTCAATTTCGCTAATCTTCTGCTCCGCGGCATGCAGATCTGCCACGGCTTGCTGGGCTTCGCGCAGGCTACGCTGGCCGTTATCAACATGGGACTGGGCCTGCGCCACCTCCGGCACCCCGCTATAAGCCCCAATTTGTGCCCGCGTCTGTGCAAGCGCATCCTGGGCGGCCTTCGCTCGCTCCCGCTTGGCCTCGAGTTCCTCGTTGGCGACTTTCACCTCATCCGCGGAGGCAAGCAAACGCTCGGTGGGAGCGGGCGCCGGATGTTCGACCGAGCCGCAGACCGGGCAAGCTTCTCCAGTGCGCAAGGAAACCGCTAGCTCAGAGGCAATCGACGCCTGCCACAAATTGAAGGTTTCTTGTGCCGCCTGGCGGGCGGCTTCCAGCTGGCGCGTACAGTTCTGATCTTCGGCCTCCTCGCGTTTTTCTTGCTCACGGAGTTCTGTCACTTGCACTGCTCGCGCAAGCTGATCTTGGGCGGATTGCAGTTCGGCCTGCGCCCCATCCACCCGGTTGGCGGTTTCGCGCAACTGAGTGATTGTTTCCGCCGTCGTGAGCCGCTCAGCCTCGATTTCCTCGGCCTGAGCCTGAAGCTGGTCCAACCGGGAAGCAATGCGTGAGACTTCTGCGAGATCCTCTTCTTGCTCGAGTTTTTCACGCTCCAGCTCGTCTTCCTCGCCAGCAAGCTCCGCGAGGCTGCCCTCCTCGCGCCGCAACTCACCCTCGCGCTGATCGCCTAGCGCGAGCAGATCTGAAAAGTCCGCGGCGGTGGTTTTCTCCAGTTCAACCTTGCCGGCAAGCGATGCCGCAAACTCCTCTTCCATGGGCGCGTGTTCCCATGCGTAGCGGGCGGCGCTCAGCTCTTCGCTCGCTTGCCGTGCGGAATTTGTCTCCCGAGCTACGGGCTCGGCATCTTTCGCACGCTTGATTGCCTCTTCCAGCGCTTGGATATCCGCCCGCCTCGTTTCGAGTTCGCCCTTCCGCTCGAGTAGTTGCCGGCGTTTCCTCAAATTCATGGCGAGACTCTGCGCTACTTCGAGCTCACGGGCAGCCGCTTCGTCTTTTTCCTGGGCCTGCTCAGCCGCGGTCTGCGCGGCCGCTACCCGGACCTGGGCGCCTTCGAGCTCTTGCTGGAGCCGGTCAAGTAGCGAATCGGTTTGACGCACCAGGGCCGCTTCGCGAGCGGAGTTTTCAAGTTCTTGAGCATCGTCTTCACCGAGCTGTAAAGCGGCCGCCGTGTTAGATACCGCGGTGACGAACGCGGACTTTGCTGCCGCGCTGTTTTGATTAGCGAGGGAAGCGCGTTCCTTGAGCCACGCGGTGATTGTCGCATATTCGGACATATCGAAGATCTGCGAAAGCAGATCAGTGCGCTGGCCGGAATCTAGGCGCAGGAAATCGGCGAACTTGCCTTGCGGAAGCACAATCGTTTGCACGAACTGCTCTCGATTGAGCCCAATCAGATTCGTGATTGCTATAGAGGTGTCACTCACCCGGTTCTCTAGAATTTCGCCCGCATCGAGGAGGCTTTCTTCCAGCGCCGCCTCGGAAATACGCCACAGTTTTGCGGTGGCCGGAGTGTTAGCGGTGTTGCCCTCTTTCAGGTATTGCGGGGTTCGGCGCACTCGGTAGGTGCCGGATTCCAGGGTAAAAATCAGATCGACGTACGATTCGACGTTGCGCCCCACATGGAGGGAACGCAAGCGGGTATTTGTGGAGTCAGCTCCACCGGCCACATTGCCGTAGAGCCCAAAAACGATGGCGTCAATAATCGTCGATTTCCCCGAGCCAGTGGGCCCTTCCATAAGGAAAAGACCGGATTCGGAGAGGTCGTCAAAGGAGATAACCTCCCGGCCCGCGAAGGGGCCGATGGCCTGAAGTTCGAGCCGTCGTAACTGCATTACTGCTCCCTCCCGCGGCTTGCCTCAACTGCTTGGCGCAAAATAATTAGTTCTTCCTTCGTTGCTTCCTCGCCGCCCGCCTGGATTAAGAACTCTTTGAGAACATCGAGCGGATTTTCGCGCTTGACGTCCACAATTCGTTTTTCATGGCTCGCCGCCGGTGGTCGATGCTGGACGTCAAGAGCATGGGGGAAAGCCTGCCGAATAAGCGGATTCATTTCCCGCGGGCGTGAGGCGTCAGTGACTTCCACCTTCACGAATTTCTCCCGGTCCGCAATGTGCGCGGGTCCTAAAATCTCCGCCAAACTTCCCCGAATGGTAGCGATGGGGCGCCATACCGGCGCGGGGATCAGCCGCGTGCGCACGGTTGGACGGCCGGCGCGCCCGGGCTGTTCGTCAGCTGGCTCGGGGGCGGCGGTCCCGGACGGCGCCTGCCCCGCCTGTGGGCCCAACGGCGGCTGGCGCTCTCGCGGGCTCCGGAGCCTCGGCAAGTGGGTCGACGTTGGCAACCTCCGTCACGGGCTCCAACGGCCCGACGCCGTTAGCCTCGCCCCAGCTGAGCTCGAGAAGCACGGATTGCTTTGGTGCGGTTTCGGAGAAGGAGAAAGCGATAGGCGATCCGGAGTAGCGCATGAGCGGAGCTCCCGTATGAGCCCCAATGCGTTGCGGGGAGTGAATGTGGCCCAGCGCCACATAATCAATGGGCCCTATACCCTCCTGCTCGCCGAGGCGGAAAAGCGAGGCGGGGATGGCGCCGATACCGCCCACGGAAATATCCCGCTCGGAGTCCGATTCCTGGGCGCCGCTCACAAATTCGTGCGTCATAATGATGCGCGCCGGGGTTGGGCCGCCGGCCGCTGGCTCCTCCGCTTCGATACTCTCTCGAATGAGGCCGAGGGCGGCTCGCATAACCGCCTCGTGGCTACGTTCCAACGGTTCCTCTGCGGCCAGATCGTGGCGTGCCACATCCGGATCGAGGTAGGGGATGGGGTAGATCAGCGCGCGCTCGCCACCCGCCGCGGTGACCTCCACCGGATTGCCGCACTGGCGCGCATCGGTGCGGATATGGATGCCCTCACGCATGAGGTCCGCACCAAAGCCGAGGCGCTGCGGTGAATCGTGGTTGCCGGAGGTAATAATGACCGTGGTCAAGCTGGCGAGTTCGGAGAGGGTGCGAGAAAGAAGCGTCACCATTTCCGACGGCGGTACCGCGCGATCGTAAATATCGCCCGCAATAAGGAGCGCGTCAATGTGCAGATCGCGCACCGTATCAGTAACGTGGCGCGTCCACAGCGTAAAGGCATCTCGCAGGCTGGCACCATGCAAAGAGCGGCCCAAATGCCAGTCAGATGTGTGAAGGATCTTCATGCCATGTAGCGTAGCGGAGGGGTCCGACACGCTTTTTGAATGGACGCGTTAGCCCGGAGCGCGAGTAGCCGGCGGCCCCAGCGCTCGAATAGCTGGTTAGCCCAGCGCCTCCTGCATTTGCGCGTGCAGGAGCCCGTTGGAAACCAGTGCCCCGCCGCCCCAGGGCCCGGGGGTTTTGCCGTCGAGCCCGGTGAAGGTTCCTCCGGCCTCTTCCACGATTGGCACCAGGCCCGCCATGTCGTAAACGTCCAGTTCCGGCTCCGCGGCGCCGTCGACCGCGCCCTCGGCAACCAGCAGGTAGTTCCAAAAGTCGCTGTAGCCGCGAATGCGCCAGGCACGCCCCTGGAAATCCACCATTTGCTGAAGCTTTCCGGCGTCGCGCCATCCCTCCAACGAGGAGAAGGAGAAGCTCGCGTTTTCCACCTCGGAAACCCGCGAAACGTGCAGGCGCCGCGCCTCGTGGAATCGCCCGGCACCGATACCGGCCGAGGTCACCCACGCTCCTTCGCCGCGCGACGCGTACCAGCGCCGCCCGATGGCGGGAGCGCTCGCGGCACCGAGAATAATGTCCTTGCTGTCGGCCAGGCCCACCAGGGTTGCCCACACCGGCACCCCGCGCACGAAATTCTTGGTGCCGTCGATGGGATCAATAATCCAGTGGCGGCCCTTTTCCCAATCCGTGTTGCCGCCCTGCTCCTCGCCAAAGACGAAGTCGTCCGGGAAAGCTTGGGAAAGCTCGGAGCGAATCAGCTCCTCGGCGGCCTTATCCGCGTCCGAAACCGGCGACATATCGGGTTTGGTCTCCACCCGTAAATCGCTGGCGAGGAACCTATCCATGGTGAGCTCGTCGACCTTATCCAGGATGCTCAAAAGAACGTCGAGTTCCTTATTCATCGCTACCCTTCCCACTCCGGTTTCGGTACTTGCTCCAATAGTCTACGCAGGGATTCGACGCGCCTTTGCCCCAGCGGATCCCGCACCGTATCTAAGGCGCACTCGGTTTCATTCGCTTTGTGAGTGCAACCGCGCGGGCAGTCCGCGGTCACCTCTTCCAGGTCGGGGAAACCGCGCAATAGGCCAGCCGCATCTACGTGGGCCAGGCCGAAGCTTCGTACGCCGGGGGTATCAATGATTCTCCCTCCCCCAGGGAGCGCGAAGCTCACAGCGTTTACTGAGGTGTGCCGGCCTTTTCCGGTAACGTCATTAACGTCGCCGGTACGGCGATCGGCGTCGGGAACCAGGGTGTTAAACAGTGTTGACTTACCTACCCCAGAATGCCCAATAAGCACCGTGTCGTGCCCGGTCAGCGCCTCGCGCAGGGCTTCCAGATCGTCGCGTTGCGGGGCCGCCGGGTGCTTCACCGCGGTCACAAATACCCGCAAGCCAAGCGGCTCGTACACCTCTTCCACTTTCTGGTGTGAGGCGAGGTCGGCCTTGGTGAGGACCAGTAGCGGTTGCATCCCCGCTTCCATCGCCGCCACCAGGGCGCGATCAATCATGCCGAATTTCGGTTCGGGTTGCGCAAGCGCCACCACAATCGCCATTTGATCCGCGTTGGCAACGATCGTCCGCTCGCGCCCGCCGCCCTCATCGGTTGAGCGGGTGAGTTCCGTGCGCCGTTCCTCGATAAGGACAATGCGCGCGAGGGTATCCTTGCGGCCCGACAGGTCGCCGGTGAGCCGCACCCGATCACCCACCACCAGAGCCCCGCGTCCTAGCTCGCGTGCCTTGACGGCGATCACTTCCACGGCGTCATCCATCACCACGCCGTAGCGCCCGCGGTCAACAGTGATTACTTGCCCTCGCGGCCGGTCAGAGTAGTCCGGGCGGATTTTGGTGCGCGGCTTGGAGGGGCGGCCGGGGCGCACGTGGACGCGCGGATCGTCAGTGCCGATATCGCGCATTAGTTTTCCGCCTCCACCAGACCGTTCCACATGGCGGGGAAATGCGGCATGGTTTTTGCGGTGGTCTCAATGTTTTCGACGACGACGCCGCTCGTCCGCAAGCCAATAATGGCCGCAAAAGTTGCCATACGGTGATCGGCGTAGGTGCGCATTTGCGCGCCGTGCAGTGGCGCCGGCTCGATCACGATATCGTCGCCCTCGATCCGGGCCCCGCAGCCGACCCGGGTTAGCTCGGCTTCAATTGCTGCCAACCTGTCTGTTTCGTGGCCGCGCAGTTGGCCAATATTACGCAGGCGCGAGGGGCCGGCCGCATAGGCCGCCACTGCCGCAATGGTGGGCGTGAGCTCTCCGACGTCGTGCAGATCCGCGTCGAGCGGGGAAATTGTTTGCGGGCCCCGCAGGGTAAGGACGCCGTCGTGAGTAGATTCCACGGCGGCACCCATGCGCTCGAAGATCTCGGTAATTTGCGCACCCGGCTGCGTGGTTTGCTCGGGCCAGCGCGGAATCGATACTTCTCCGCCGGTGACCATTGCCGCGGCGAGGAAAGGAGCGGCGTTTGAGAGATCGGGCTCCACCGTGACGCCGCCCAGATGCGGCTCACCGGGCAAAACCGTCCAGGTGTTGGGGGCGCACCGCACCTCAATGCCGGCGCGGCGCAACACGTCCACGGTCATATTCAGATGTGGTACGGAGGGAACTTTTGCGCCCGTAGAGCGAACCGTGATGCCGCGCTCGAAACGCGGCCCGGCCAGCAACAGTGCCGAAATGAACTGGGATGATGCTGAGGAATCGATCTCTACCTCGCCGCCCGTGAGCCCGCCTTTGCCGTAAATGGTGAGGGGAAGTGCCGGCTCGCCTTTGGCGTTCTCGGTCGCATCAATCCGTGCCCCCAGCGCCCGCAGGGCCTCGACCACGGGTCCCATGGGCCGAACCCGAGCTCCGGCGTCGCCGTCGATACGCGTTTCACCGCTGGCGAGGGCGGCAAGTGGGGGAACGAACCGCATGACGGTTCCCGCCAGACCGGCGTCAATGGTTCCGCCATGCATCTGCCCGCCGCGCACGGTGATCACGTCCTCGGCTTCGGTTTCGCCGCGTTCCCAAATCACCTCCACCCCGAGGTTTCGTAGCGCCTGCGCCATGAGCGCGGAATCTCTAGCGCGCAGGGGAGCCCTAATGATGGAGGGCTTTGAGCCCAGCGCCGCCACGATGAAATAGCGGGCCATTAGTGATTTCGAAGCGG
Organism: Actinobaculum massiliense; assembly: GCF_001457435.1. Taxonomy (GTDB): domain Bacteria; phylum Actinomycetota; class Actinomycetes; order Actinomycetales; family Actinomycetaceae; genus Actinobaculum; species Actinobaculum massiliense. The sequence continues at coordinate 1,504,193 of NZ_LN881717.1, forward strand.
GCACAGAAACGGCGCCCACCACCGGTGAAGGGTGGTGGGGCGCGGGCCAAAGGCTAGTCATTAAGCGTTCTTGGCCTCCTTGACGCGCTGGCGCGCGTCGGCCTTAATCTCCGCCAGTTCCTCGCGGTGATCGCGCCACTGCGAGTAGCGGTACCCTAGCGACGGCTGACCCTTGCGGTCCACCGCGGCGAGCAACGCGCCGCCTGCCAGGCCGATTCCGGTGAGGAGGTTACGCTTGGCATCCTTCTTTTCATCCCCTTCCAGCTTCCAAATCGGGTTCGCGCCGACTACGGAAGGGATTTGGGTGGCGGCGAGGACCGCGCCGGAAAGGCGCTGGAACTTGCCAATGCTGAGCAGGCACCCGGCCGTGACCTGGGCGATGCCAACCCCGCGCGCCACGAGGTCCTTTTGCTGATCCTCGAGGGTGACGCCGAGGGTGTCGGTGGCGAATTCGAGGTTATCAATTTGTTCGCGGTGCTCCTGCGGAGCGCGCGCGGCCTTAATGCCGGTGTAGATAAACGGAGCTGCCAAAAGCGGACGTGCAATGAATCTGAAAATTCCCATGCGTTATTTCTACCTTAAACCTGGGCGGTTTGTGACCCAGATCGCCAGATTGTGAACGATATAGTGCGGTGCGCGAACCGGAGGGCCGGGACTTGACACGGTTCGCGACGGCGTCGTGTGCGCGACGACGTTGCCCGGGCAACATTTGCGCTCGGCTGGAATGAATGAGCGTCGAGCGGCGTTGAGACCTTAGCCCCGGCGCAAGCGCCGAGGCTGTGCGCAAGCAATTTGTGCAAGAAAAACGGACTACCCTAGAGGACGATGAGCCAAGAACTAGTTCGCAGTGCGCCCGAAGAGACCGCCGAGCAAAGAGCGGAGCGGTTTGAGCGCGACGCGTTGCCATTCCTCGATCAGCTGTATGGCGCGGCCATGCGGCTTACTCGCAACCCCGCTGACGCCGAAGATTTGGTGCAGGAGACGTACGCGAAGGCATTTGCGGCGTTCCACCAATACCGGCCCGGGACGAATTTGAAGGCGTGGCTGTACCGGATCCTGAACAATACCTTTATCTCTAATTACCGCAAGCAAAAGCGTCAGCCGCAGCAGGCTGACAGCGCCGAGGTGGAGGACTGGCAGGAATATCGGGCACAATCGCACACCTCAACTGGTATGCGCTCAGCGGAAGTCGAGGCGCTTGATAACCTCCCGCAGTCGGAGATTCGCGAGGCGATGTCCCAACTGACGGAGGATCGCCGCATGGCGGTGTACTTGGCGGATATCGAAGGGTTTTCCTACCAAGAAATAGCAGACATTATGGGTACGCCGATCGGGACCGTTATGTCACGGTTGCACCGCGGCCGCAAGCAACTGCGAGATCTGCTTGCCGATTATGCCCGCGATTTAGGGTATGGAAAGAAGGACCAAGAGTGAGTAGCGAAGGAATGTGGACTCGGCTGGAAGATCGATTCCAACGCGCGGGCCTCAATTTAGACAGCGAAGACGGTACGGGGGAGTGCTCTTGCTCGGAGCTTGCCGAGAATCTTTTTGAATTCCTCGACCACCAGATTCCGCGTGAGCTGGAGCGGCGCTTGGAGCGCCACATTGCCGGTTGTGCCGACTGCCAGGATCGGGCCGAGGCGGAGGAGCATGTGCGCACTATCCTCAAATCCTCGTGCGCTCAATCCGCGCCCGCCACTTTGCGGGTTCGGATTGCTCAGCAAATCGCCGTCTACAAGCGGGTTACTTACTAGAGAGTCGCTTGGCGGGAGCTGGGCAAAACCGCCCGGCGGCGCGGAGCAAAAGCGCCGAGGCGGCGCGGGACATTGGTTACAGATATCGCCAGTTGGATGACGATTGGCGAGGGTGTTGCTAAGATCGAGCGGTGCATGCGCGGTGCTTCCACGCATCGCGCACCGATCGTCAGGCGCCTCGGGCGCCAAAGTGTTTGAAGGAGAAAGAGCTATGTCGCAGCGCGGACGTATGCGTCGGTCTCGCCGCAAGAAGAAGGCGAACCACGGCAAGCGCCCGAACACCTAAAGAGTGTGGGCGAGCAGGCGGATCATTCCGCCGGGAAATTAGGGCGAGCTTCGGGCTTGCCCTTTTCTTTTGCCCGGCAGGTCCCTGCACACCGTAGCCCGCCCGTCGCGCCATGCGGTCGCGCCGTCTTGGAATGCGAGAAGGTATCCAGAGTTTCAAGGCGGATCCGCGGCAACCTGGATGGGCAGCAACCGGACGGAGATACTTGTGTGGAAAACCTGCCAGGGAACGCTCGAGCCAAAGGCAATTGAGCTTTACCGAGGCGAAGGGAAAATCGCGTAATTCCCGCGAAGGTGGGTTACATAATTGGCGCCACGGACGCGGCCGGTCTGGCGCGCAAATTCGAGGTCAAGCACCGGGCAAAAAATAAGCCCGCCGTCACCCTGGTGGGATCCCTGGAGCAACTCGCCCGGCTGGCCGAGCTCAGCCCGGAAGTACTCGGTTTCTACGAAGAATGTTGGGATAAAGACATCCTCATGGGATGCATTTTGCCCTGGCGGAAGGATGCCCAGCAGTATCTGCCGCGGGGTAGCGAGGCCTATGTGCGAGACGCGCGCAGGACCTCGTGCTTTGCGGTGAAGTACGGCCTGCCTGTCGAGCAAATTGCGGGCCGGCTGTGGGAAGAAGACTCGCGTTTGCTCTACGCTGATCCGCAAAAGGCTTTATCTCGAGGACGTCCTTTCCATACTTTCGCGCCGCTTTGATTCGTGGAATTTTCGCCAGGGCGCCTAGTATTAGACCGGCCAAAGTAAACATTGACCAAATGGGGAATAAAACTTTACTTTTTGGCTAAATCTCGCGGAAAAGTCGGTTTCCATCCATGCTGTGACGCGCTACACTTTAGCCATAGTTATCCGTCGGGTGGACGGATCCCGACGGGCGATACGCACGAGGGCGTGCGTATCTCTAAAACTGCGGGAGATGAAATATGTTGGGCGTTCGTCAAGCACATTCACGGCCATTCGCTGAGACGCATGACCTTCCCGATCAGCGGGCGGTCAATCAGGTGCGCCTCGAATCAGTCAAGCTGTACGCACCCGTTCCGGGAATTGAGGGAACGGCGTGGCGCAGACCGGGAAATCCGCGCGATGAGCACGGCAGATTCCCCCACGGAAGTTCGGTTGTGGCGGTCGGCCTAGGAATTTTCCTCACCGTCGGAATGCTGTCCTTTACCCTCACCTCGCTGTTACTCGAAGGGGCGCCCGGGCCGGCGCCGATAGCAACCTGGGGGCTATTTACCCTGCTAGTGGGCCTGATTGCGCTCGCGGCCGGAGGCGCGGCACTGCTGTCCCGCCACGCGCGCGAACGCTCGGTGCGAGTGGAAGCCGGATTCCTCCTTCCGCGCGGTCGGGAAATTTACCGTATCGGGGTGCTGGTAGGCGGGGCGACGGCGTCGCTCGGAACCCTCGCCCTGACGAATTTACTCGCCGGCCGCGCCGCCTTCGCCGGACTGACGGATGGCTGGCACGGGGCGGTGAGCTATGGGCCGCTGGCGGCGTCCCTGTGGTTGCTCCTCTTCCTGGTGCTCGTGCCGGTACTTTACGAAATGTATTTCCGCGGCTACCTGTACGGATGGGTGCGCGGACGCTGGGGCGTTGGCGCGGGTGCGCTACTTTCGGCAGCGATTTTTGCGGTTGCGGCCTACGGTAGCCCCTGCTTGCTTCCCTTCGGCTTTGTACTCGGGCTTTCCGCTGCTTTTGCTTGGCAATTTGGGCGCAGCGTAGCCGATCCGATCGCCCTTCACGTCCTGGTCAACACGGTAGCACTCGGCGTTGCCATTGCCAGCTAGAGCGTTTTCCAGCGCTTTAGGCGTGTGCGGGCCCGCCTCGCCGGGTAGGCTTGAATGCGAATTCAAGGAGGCGCTGTGAAAGACGTTCGGGTAGTTTTCATCGGGGATGAGCTCGTCGCCGGGTACGGTGATGCCCGCGCGCTCGGTTGGACGGGGCGCGTTATGGCGCGCACCCTCACCGATCCGCCGCTTATGAACCTCGCCTTGGCAATTCCGGGGGAGACCACCGCCGAGCTTTCGCGCCGCTGGGAAGATGAGGTCGCGCGCCGAATCGACCCGGAGGCCGAGTGCCGTCTGGTCATTGGGCTGGGCTCCCACGATCTAGAGGCGGATCACTCTCTGGCCCGCACCCGCCTCCACCTGGCAAATCTTCTCGACTCTGCCGCGCGCATGCGGCTGGCGCCTTTCGTCGTCGGCCCACCACCGCGCCCCGGGATCCGCGCCTCCGTTCAAGAAGAGCTCACCAACGCCTACCGAGACGTGACCACCCGGCGAAACTTCCAGTATGTGGACACTTTCCACCCGCTAGAAAACCACGAGCAGTGGAATACCGATATGGAGCTTTCCGGCGGATACACCCCGCGCCAAGCCGGTTATGGGCTGATGGCGTGGCTGGTGCTCCACAACGGCTGGAATAACTGGCTGGGGATCCGGGCCTAGCGTGTGCAATCTGCCATCGAATGCTGGGGCGATTCCATTTAGACTAGGGCCATCATGAAAGAGGGTCATTTACGGCGGGTAGCGCCGTGACGAACATAGTTTTGCTCCTGATTGGCCTCTTGCTGACGGTGGGAACCGGCATTTTCGTTGCCGCCGAGTTCTCGATGGTCGCGCTCGACCCCGCAGCGGTGGAGGCGCAAGCTGACGACGATCCCAAGGCGCGGACGGTCTCCAAGAGGCTCAAGCATCTGTCGCTTTACCTTTCCGCCTGTCAGGTGGGCATCACTCTCACCACGATTTTGCTCGGCTACGTGGCGCAGACCCCGCTCACCGAGATTTTCAATAGCTGGCTAGGTAATACAACGCTCGCACAAACCGCCGCGCTGGCGATTGCGGCGGCCGGCGCCTTCATTGTCGTCAACCTGTTCTCGATGCTTTTTGGAGAACTGGTTCCGAAAAATATGGCGCTAGCGAATTCACTTCACACCGCGGAGCTGGTTTCCCGCCCGCTCCACTGGTTCACGGTGGTTTTCAAGCCGATTATTTTCCTCATGAACAACACCGCAAACTGGATTTTGCGGAAAATGGGGATTGAGCCGGCGGAGGAATCTAGCTCGGCGCGTTCCGCTTCGGAGCTGGGCGCGCTGGTGCGCCAAAGTGCCGCGGCCGGAACTCTTGAGCCGTCCACCGCCGAACTCCTCACTGCCTCGATTGGGGTGGGGCGTTTGAGCGCCGTCGATATTATGACCGACCGCGGCAGGGTGGTTTCTATTCCGGACACCGCCACGGCGGCCGACGTCGTCGAACTTGCTACCGCCACCGGATTTTCACGTTTCCCGGTGACCGGCCCGGAGGGACTGGACGATATTCGCGGGCTGGTCCACCTGCGCCGCGTGGTGGCGATTCCTTATGAGCGCCGCGCGGAAGTAGCCGTCACGAGCTCCTCAATTATGCTCGACGCCCCGGTGGTGCCCGAGACGATGGAGCTACCCCCGCTCCTCCTCGAGCTTCGCGACGTCGGGCTCCAAATGGCCGTGGTAGTGGACGAATATGGCGGAACTTCCGGCATTGTGTCGCTGGAGGACGCGGTGGAAGAGATCGTGGGCGAGATTTCGGACGAGCACGATTCCGGTTCTGAGCCCGGCCACCAAACCGCGAACGGTGCCTGGATCGTTTCTGGGCTGGTGCGCCCCGACGAGCTTTTGCGCGAGGCCGGGGTGGCGCTACCGGAAGATGGCCCCTACGAAACCCTGGGCGGCCTCATTATGACCGAGCTGGGACGAGTACCGCGGGTGGGCGATTCCGTGCACGTGGATTTCGCCAGCCTCAAGGTTATTTCTATGGACGGGCGGCGCGTGGATGAGGTTGAGGTTCGCACCGACGAGGCGCCTAGCGAGGCGTCCAGCCAGGCGCCTGCCGCCAAGGAGGCCAGCGATGAATAATTGGCTCGCCTTAGGGCTCACCATACTGCTACTTATTGGCAACGCGTATTTTGTGAGCGCCGAATTCGCGCTCACGGGATCGCGTGCTTCGCGTCTTGAGCCGCTCGCCGCAACGAACAAACGCGCGGCGAAGGTTCTGGGGGCTATCCGAAACCTTAACGAGATGCTGGCGGCCTGCCAGCTCGGCGTCACGATTTGCTCGGTGGCACTGGGTGCGCTGGCGGAGCCGGCAATCGCCCACCTGCTGGCGGTGCCGCTTGGCGCGCTGGGGATTGGTCCGGCACTCACGCACACCATCGCCTTTATTGTGGCGCTACTTTTGGTGACCGCGCTGCACGTGATTTTGGGCGAAATGGTGCCGAAAAACGTGGCCGTCACCCACCCTGAAAAATCAGCGCTGTGGCTGGTGCCTTCGCTGATTGTTTTCGACAAGATCTTCCGCCCGATCACCGGCTCCCTGAACTGGCTGTCGCTCCATATGGTGTCCTGGATGGGCATGAAGCCGCGCCACGAGGTGGTTTCGGCTTTCACTGCCGAAGAGGTCGCCTCGATTGTGGAGGCCTCCGAGCGCGCCGGGGTTTTGCAGGACCCGCAGGGTCTTATTTCCCAGTCACTGGAGTTTTCCGAGCACAAGGTTGAAGACACCATGGTCGCGCTGGCGGATGTGGTCTCGCTACCGATTTCGGTGACGCCGGAGGAAGTGGAGCGCGAGGTTGCCGAAACCGGTTTTTCGCGTTTCGCGGTGACCGACGGCGAGCGGCTGGCCGGTTACGTCCACTTGAAGGACGTGATTGGAGCCAAGGGCGAGCGGCGCGCGCAAGCGATTCCGGAGTCGAAGATTCGTTCCATGGAAAGCGTCGTGGTGGACGACGACGTCGAAGATGCCTTGCGAATCATGCAGAAAACCGGCACGCATATGGCCGTCGCGCGGCGTAGCGACGGATCGACCGCCGGAATCATCTTCCTCGAGGACATTATCGAGGAACTTGTTGGCGATGTACGCGACACTATGCAACGTTAGGCCAGCTCAGAAGCGGGGCCGAAAATCCTGTGGGGGAAACGACCTTGCGCCTGCGCCCGCGTCCGTTATCATTCTGTTACATACAGCGGGTTTGACGATCGGAGAGAAGTGCTAGACGAAGGCAATGGAGCGCGCCGCTCACGCATTGAGCTTCGCTCTCTCGACACTCGTCCGCGCACTCGCCGCGAGGCTCGCCTCGCGCAAAAGATGGAAGAAGCGGCCAGCGCTCGGCGCGCCGCAAAGGCCGCGTCAGCCAGGCGCTCGCGCCGCGCGGCTCACGGCGAGGGCCTGTCAATTGAGGCATTGCTTGCCCGCGCAGAAGCTCCGACCCGCCGCGCCGCCAAGCATGCCGCCCCGTCCGTAGAGGCCGGAACCGAAGTTCTTTCCGCTCGCGAGTTGGCTACTCAGGCCAGTGAGGCGATCGCGCTGGGGCGTAGCGAAAACGAAAAGTACGCCCGCGAAGCTCACGCCCGCCAGGCTGAAGCGTGCCAGGCTGAAGCCCGCGAAGCTGATGCCAGTCGCGCGCCGCGGTTTGACCTCGACTCGGCCCGGCGCCGCCTGGTGCTGTTCGGCACGGCGGTTGCGGCCGCGTTGGCCATTCCGGCCGCAATGACCTTGCAGGGAAGCGCTTCCCAGCCGCTGACCGAATCGGTAGTCGCCACCGCGCAGGCCGAGTGGACCACGCCTGCCAGTTTGACCGGCGCCAGCACCGCAGAACTGCGTTCGCAGGCCAAGGCCGCTGCCCAAACCCCGAGCCTCTCCTGCGCTACTACCGGCGGCGCATCCGGCACCCGGGCGGCGCTGGCGGTGCCGACGTCGAACCTGATTGTTATGCCGCTCCAGACCGGCGTTTACCGCGTGAGCTCCCCATTTGGTGCCCGCGTTGATCCAATTACCGGGGGCGCCTCAGTGCACGCGGGGCAAGACTACGCCGCGCCGGCTGGCACTCCAATTCACGCGGTGGCGGATGGCACGGTGCTTCACGCGGGCGAGGGCATTGAGGGCCGCTCGAATAACCTCATTATTGTTGAGCACCAGGTGGGAGATCTGAAATTCCAGTCCTGGTACATCCATATGTATGACGACGGCGTTCTCGTTCAGGAAGGCGACGTGGTGAAGGCCGGGCAGATTATTGGCACGGTCGGCTCCAACGGATACTCAACCGGGCCGCACCTGCATTTGGAGATTCACGACGCCGAAGGCGAACTGGTGGATCCAGCGCAATTCCTCACCGACCACGCGGCGGTGCCGGTGGAAGACCTGTGCTCCTAGCCATGTCGCATCGCGTTTACCGGATCACCGAAAATCCCCTCGTTATAGCTCATCGCGGCGGTGGTAACGAGCAACCCGAAAACTCCCTCGAGGCATTTCGGGCCATGCGTGAAGCGGGTTTCCGGCATATCGAATCCGATGTGCACTCCACCGCGGACGGCGTGGCCGTTATTATGCACGATCCCGCGCTGGATCGCACCACGGATGGTAGCGGGCTAGTGAACGAAAAGACCTGGGCTGAAATTGAGCGGGTGCGCGACGCGTCCGGGCATCGTCCTCCGCGCCTGGATGAGGTGCTCGACGCTTTCCCCGACGTCGTCTTTAACCTCGACGCTAAGGCAGATTCATCGGTTGGCCCGCTCCTAGAAGCGGTGCGCCGTACCAATGCCGCGGAGCGAGTGTGCCTGGCGAGTTTTTCGCAAAAGCGCATTGAACGCATGCGCGCGCTCCTGCCCGAAGCGGCGTATTCGCTGGGGACGACGGCGATCGCCGGCCTGGTGGCAGCCAGCTGGACGGGTAGCGCGGGGCGCTGGCAGGCCCGCCGCCACGGCCGCTTTGCGGGCGTGCCGAAGGATCTGGCCGGAATTGAAGCCGTGCAGGTGCCGGTTTCGCAACCGCTTCCGGCTGGTCCGCGAGGCTTCGCGCGGCGCGAAAGAAGAATCCGCGTGATTACTCCACGCTTCGTTCAGCTCGCCCACTCGCTCGGGCTGGCGGTGCACGCCTGGACCATAAATTCACCCAGCCAGGCACAATGGCTGGTCGAGATGGGCGTGGACGGCATTATTACCGACGAGCCCACCCGCACGGTCAAGCACCTGCGAGCCCGCGGTTACGCGGCTGAAATTTAGCCTTTCAGCTCAGCGCGGCAAATCGTTCCGCAAAAAATCGGCTATCGTGTGACGTACCAGACAAGCTATTGCGCATCAGAGAGGACGCGCGATGCTACAAAGAGAGGAGTCTCAATGAAGGCATGGCAGTTTGCGAAAACGGGTGAGCCGCTCCAGCTGAATGAAGTCCCGGAGCCGAAGGCGGGGCCGGGAGAGGTTGTACTGGATATGAAGGCCGCCGGTATTTGCCACTCTGACGTGGGGCTTATGGAAGACGAGGGCTGGCTTTCGCTGCTTGCCAAGACCCCCATCACCATTGGGCATGAAAACTCCGGCGTGGTGGCCGAGGTGGGCGAAGGTGTTACCGATTTCAAGGTGGGTGACCGCGTTGGCGTGTGCCCCACGGCGGAGGGCGTTGGCGCCCCCGGCTACGGCTTTGACGGCGGTTTTGCCCCGAAGATGGCGGTAGACGCCCGGGCGCTGGTTCCGCTTCCGGACGAGGTTGATTTCGTCTACGGCGCGGCGGCAACCGACGCAGGCATGACCTCCTACGCCGGCCTGGTCACCCAGGGCGGCGCCAAGGAAGGCGACGTGGTTGGCATTATTGGCCTGGGCGGGCTCGGGCAGATTGCCGCCCGGGTGGCCGTGCTGATGGGCTGCGAGGTCTACGTGGCGGAGGTCAACGAGAAGGTTTGGCCGCTGGCGAAGGAAATCGGCGCCAAGGATGTGCGCAAGGGCATCAAGGATTTCGAAGATGTCACTTTCGACCTCATCGTCGACTACGCCGGCTTCGGCACCACCACGGCGGACGCGGTCGAGATCATTCGCCGCGACGGAACCGTGGTTGTGGTTGGCATGGGCAAGCTCGAGTCGACGATCTCCACCAAGGCGCTGATTTTGAACCAGTGCCGCCTGGTGGGCTCGAACGGCGGCACGAAGGAAGACATCGCCGGCGTCTACGAGTACATGGCCACCGGCAAGTTGAAGCCGCAGGTCACGCAAATCAGCTTTGATGAGATCCCCGAGGGGCTTGAGAAGTTGAAGAACGGCCAGGTCATTGGCCGTCTCGTAGCGGTTTACGAATAAAGCTGTTGAGGCCCGGCCAGGAATTTCGCCTCGGCCGGGCCTTTCCGCGCTCCGGCGTCGGGAAAAACTAAATATTACTGAACGAATATTCGCTCACAGCCTCTCACGATTCGGGCCCATCGGCCGGGGCGAGGAAAAATCTGCCCATTACGCTAACTAGTGCAAGGAATAACCCGCGCAAACGCACGGAAGGAACGTGATGAGTAAAAGCTCAGAGCTGCTCGAGGCGCTCAAGAACCCGACCGACGAAGAAATTCGTTCCGTCGATGCCTGGTGGCGCGCGGACTGCTACCTCACCGCAGGTCAAATTTATCTGCAATCAAACCCGCTACTTCGCACCCCGCTGAGCGCCGAGGATATTAAGCCCCGCCTGCTCGGCCACTGGGGAACTTCGCCGGGGCTGGCGTTTATTTACGCCCACGCCAACCGGCTCATTAAGCGCACCGGTCAGTCAATGATTTACATTACCGGCCCCGGCCACGGCGGCCCGGCTATCGTGGGCGCCACCTACCTGGAGGATACGTACTCGGAAATCTACCCGCGCGTTTCCCAGGACGAGGAAGGCCTGCATCGACTTTTCCGCCAGTTCTCACAGCCCGGCGGTATTCCCTCGCACGTGTCGGTTACGACCCCCGGCTCCATTAATGAAGGCGGCGAGCTCGGTTACGCGCTGGTGCACGCTTTCGGGGCAATTTTCGATAACCCCGACCTCATTGCGCTGACGGTGGTGGGCGACGGTGAGGCGGAAACCGGCCCGCTGGAAGGCTCCTGGAAGGGAATTTCCTTCGTGAACCCGGCGCGCGACGGCGCGGTGTTGCCTATCCTGCACCTCAACGGGGCCAAGATCGCATCGCCGACCGTCCAGGCTCGCAAGGACCCGGAGCAACTCCGCAAGCTTTACGAAGGCCATGGCTACGAAGTGCTGGAAGTTACCGGCGACGACGTTCCCGGAATGCACTACCGCTTTGCCGAGGCCCTCGCCACCGCTTGGGGCAAGATCCGCGCCATCCAGGAAGAAGCGCGTGAGCTTGACGAAAATGGTGAGATGAAAGGTCTGGCGCAGGTGCCCGGCAATGGCGAGATGCCGCGCTGGCCAATGATTATTCTGCGTACGCCCAAGGGCTGGACGGGCCCGCACGAGGTGGATGGTACCGTCGTCGAAGGAACGTGGCGCGCTCACCAGGTCCCGCTGGCGGGGGTGCGCGATAACGCCGAGCATCTGCAGATGCTTGAAAACTGGTTCCGCTCCTACAAGCCCGAAGAGCTGTTCGATGAAAACGGTGCGCCTACCGAGCTGGTACGGGCGAATAACCCCGAGGGCGAGCTTCGCATGTCCGCCAATCCGGTGGCGAACGCCGGTGGCGAATATCAGCCGTTGGACATGCCCGATTGGCGCGAGCTGGCAAATTACTTCGATCCGGCCGAGCGCGGCAAGCTGGCCGGTAAGAAGGAGTCGACGCGCTACCTGGGCGAATTCATGCGTGAGCTGTACAAGCGCAATCCGGAGACCTTCCGCGTTTTCTGCCCCGATGAGCTGAACTCGAACCGCCTGGGGGCCGTGCTGGAAGAATCCGACCGCGCCTGGATGGAAGAAACCAACGATTTGGATGTTTCGCTTTCGCGGTCTGGTCGCGTGATGGAGGTGCTTTCCGAGCACAACACCCACGGCTGGCTGGAAGGCTATACGCTTACCGGCCGCCACGGCCTGTGGGCCTCCTACGAGTCGTTCGGCATGGTCTCGATCTCGCAGACCATCCAGCACGGCAAGTGGTTGGAAGAGGGTATTCACCTCGATTGGCGCACGCCGGTGCCGGCGCTGAACTTGCTGCTGAGCTCCACCTGCTGGCGCAATGACCACAACGGCTTCTCGCACCAAGGCCCGGGAATGCTTTCTTCGGTGCTCAACCTGCGCGGAGACATTGTGCGCGCCTACCTGCCGCCGGACGGAAACTGCCTGCTGGAGGCGGCCAGCCACGTGTTCCAGTCCACCGACCGCGTGAACCTCATCGTGCAGGATAAGCAGCCGCAGTTCCAGTGGCTGACCCCCGAAGAGGCACATGAGCACGTCAAGCGCGGCTACGGGATCTGGGATTGGGCCGGCAACGAGGATCCGGACTCCGATGGGGACCCGGATATCATCCTCGGTTGCGCGGGTGATGTGGTGACCGCCGAAGTGGTGGCCGCCGCCCAGATTATCCGCGAGCGTCTGCCCAAGATGAAGGTGCGCGTGGTGAACGTTGTTCGCCCGCAGGTGCTGGCCCGCCCCAAGGACCACCCGCGCGGAATGACGAATATCGACTTCACCGAGACGTTCACCGATCACGTGGATTGCGTGTTCGTGTTCCACGGCTACCCGGGAACCGTTCACCAGCTGCTCCACGGCCGGCCCGACGCTGATCGTTTCCACGCCCGCGGCTTCATTGAAGAGGGCACCACTACCTCGCCGTTCGATATGGTGGTCCGCAACCGCGTGGATCGCTACCACCTGGTGGAGGACGCGATCAATAACTGCAAGCGCTCGATCCGTGGCGGCGCCGACCTGAAGCGCTGGTGCGAGGCTCAACTCGCCAAGCACCACGCCTACGTGGTCGAGCACCTGGAGGACATGCCGGAAATCGCCAACTGGGAGTTTGACGGCAACCTAGGAAAGTAAGCGCCCCTGGCATTGACAGTGCGTAGGGCCCTGGCTGAGTTTTTCTCGGCTGGGGCCCTTTGCTATGCGGCCGGCGGGTGGCGGGCTAGCTAGCGTACCTTGCCCGCCGGCTCGCCCGGCTGGCCCAGCTACTCGCCGCCGCCGGGCGCACCCCAGCGGTACGTTCCGATGCGTCCCTCCTCATCGTTCTCAAAAATCAGTCCGTTTTGATGGACGTGGATGCGTACGTGCTGGGTATGCACGTAGCGGTGGTGGCGCCAGCAGAGGCTGACGGCGTTTGTTTCCATGGGGACGTTCACCAGTATCTGCGACCTAAGCCGGTTTGAGGTGTGGGTGCCCTGAGTCGTTTCCGCCGAGCCGCCATTGAGAATGCTGGTGGTGAAGGCCGCCGCCCGCCGCTCGGGCATGCTGCGGTTATCGGTGAGCGCCTTGCGCCCCATGACGGTGTTGAACCAAGCGTTGATATGGTGACCGTCGACGTTGTCGAAATCTCCGCTCAGTTTCCAGCCCATCCCATCGGGTTTAGCGAAGAAATGCAGACGCGAGGCCTGGGTGCGCGTGGCCGCGCGTTTTTCCATCGCGACGGGATTGGTTTTAATCGCCCAGGCGCGCAGACTCTTCCCAAAGGTCTCCGGCGTTGGCGCCTGCCGGGCAAGAAGTTGGCGCCTGCGGGGCAAGAAGGAGGAGCTCAGCTTCTTCGGGGTGCTTTTCCAGGTAGATGCGTAGCGGCCGACTCTCTCCAATTCGCTTCCGCAATACGTCGATATGTCCGGCCGTCAGCTCGCCGTCCTTGAGCGCCTGGCCAAAAAGTGGGAAGTCTGTAACCGCTTGTGCCCGCTCGAGCGTGTGGTGCGCGGTGGCGTGCGACTCGCCGTTTGTCTCCAGAAGGGTCTTAGGATCGGGGAACATAAACGGATCATCGAAACGCGGAGAAGGAGGCGGATCGCCTTCGCCCTCGGGGTGCCGTTTGCCCGCCTTCGCCAACTTGCAGGCGCGTCTCCGCTTCGCCGCCTCGGCCAGCCAGGCCGCCTCAATGCCCTGCATAGCTTGCCGGCACGGCATAAGATCCGAAATCAGCCGCTCTAGCTGGCCGTTTGTAGCTTCCGAAATCGGGGCGTTACGAAGTTGCTGAGCAATCGCCCGCAATTGCGTGAAGAGGTTTTGTAGCGCCGCGGGCTCTAGGCTTGCCGCCTCTAGCGTCGCGGGCTCTCGCGTCGCCGCCTCCCGCGCCCGCGGCCCGGGCGGTGTGCCGGTGGTGGCGGGGCGACGACGCCGAGCGTCGGCCGTCCGTCCGATGCATTATTGCCATTCTCTAGTGCTGACACTCAGCTTGCCCCCTCGGTAGGTTCTTTTCTGTATTCTCTCAGGCACCTCCGATACGTTTTTTGCCGTTTCGAACTAGGGCGCGCAAAAGAATCACTATCGCGACTTTTACCGGGTTTGCTCCCTCAAGTCCTACGGCAATCATCGCAGACGCCTCCGACACGGTTTTCGATATTTTTGATCCCGCGGCAATAGCCATCCCGAGGAACGTCGTTGCGCCGCCGCAATAACGAGCCACGCCCCGCCTTGCTTGCGCCGCCACAGAAACCAGCCGCACCTAAGCCGCCCCACCCAGCGCGCCAAGAAAAAGAAAATACCGCGGGAAAAATACCCGCGGTGTGAGTTGCGCCGTCGTGCGGCGAATCGCGAATTGCAAACGCGATTTACAATGAGTGCCCCGAACAGGATTCGAACCTGCGGCCTTTCGCTCCGGAGGCGAACGCTCTATCCCCTGAGCTATCGGGGCTCGGTGGAAAACTATAACATCCTACACGCTCCGGCCCCGTCGAGCGGACTGAAGGTGACGCATGCGACGCGGGCCCACCCGCTTCCCGCCACCGGGCACCCACCTAAGCGCGCGCCGCTAGTTAGAATGTGGGGGTGACTCCCGAAGAATTAAGCGAACTCATTGGTAAAGCCCTCGCCGAAGCGCGCGAAGATGGGCGTATTTCCCTCGAAGGCGATCTACCGGCTCCCAAGGTCGAGCGTCCGCGCTCGCGCGAGCACGGGGATTGGACCACGAACATGGCGATGCAGCTGGCCAAGCGGGCCGGAATGGCTCCGCGCGATTTGGCGGGCATCGTTAAGGCCATCCTGGAGACGAAGGACGGCATTGAAGCCGTGGAAGTTGCCGGGCCCGGCTTCATCAATATCCGCCTTTCGGCGGGAGCCGCCGGCGAACTCGCCCGTACCATCCTCGAGCAGGGGGATGCCTACGGCAGTTCGGCCGTTGGCGCAGGTAGCGCGGTGAACCTCGAGTATGTTTCCGCCAACCCCACCGGGCCGATCCATATTGGCGGCGCGCGCTGGGCGGCGGTAGGAGACTCCCTGGCGCGCATTTTGCGCTTTACGGGCTACGACGTCGTCCGCGAATACTACTTCAACGACCACGGAAACCAGATCAACCACTTCTCTGCTTCCTTGCTGGCGAGGGCGCTTGGCCGCCCGGTGCCGGAGGACGGCTACGGCGGGCAGTACATTCAGGAAATTGCCGACCGCGTGATTGCCGATGCGGTGGCGGCCGGCGAACCCGATCCGCGCACCCTCCCCGAAGACGAGGCGCAGGAAGTGTTCCGCGCGCGCGGGACTGAGCTGATGTTCACCGAAATCAAGGAATCACTCCACAACTTCCGCGCCGAATTTGACGTCTTCTTCCACGAGCAGACGCTGCACGATTCCGGCGCGGTGAAGGCCGCGATTGAGGCGTTGCGCGAGCGCGGCGTGATCTTCGAAGACGGCGGTGCGCTGTGGTTGCGTACCACCGATTTCGGGGACGACAAGGACCGCGTGATCGTCAAGTCCGACGGCGAAACCGCGTACTTCGCGTCCGATCTGGCCTATTACCTTGATAAGCGCCAGCGCGGAGCGGATTACTGCATCTACATGCTGGGCGCGGATCATCACGGCTATATCGGCCGTATGTACGCGATGGCACGCGCTTTTGGCGACGAAGCCGGCCCCAAGAAGAATCTCGAAATCATGATCGGGCAGCTGGTGAACCTCAAGCGCGCCGGCAAGGAAGTGCGCATGTCCAAGCGCGCGGGCACAGTGGTGACGCTTGAGGACCTGGTGGACGCGGTGGGCGTGGATGCGGCCCGTTACTCGCTGGTGCGAGCCTCGGTGGATACCACGCTGGACCTCGACCTCGATGTGCTCAGCTCGCATACGAACGACAATCCGGTTTACTACGTGCAGTACGCGCATGCCCGTACGGTGAATGTGGCGCGCAATGCCGCCGAGCACGGGGTGGCCCGCGAGGATGCGTTCGCCCCGGAGCTACTCGAACAGGCGGATTCGGATCTGATCGGCCAGCTGGCACGCTTCCCCGAGGTCGTGGCGGTTTCCGGAGAGAACCGCGAGCCGCACCGGGTGGCTCGCTACCTCGAGGAACTCGCCGGCGCGTACCACACCTGGTACGGCAAGGCTCGCGTCACCCCGCGCGCCGATGAAGAAGTAACAGATCTGCACCGCACCCGCCTGTGGGTCAACGATGCCACCCGCCAGGTGCTCGCCAACGGTCTGCACCTGCTGGGCGTAACGGCCCCGGAAAATATGTAGCCCGGAGAACATGTAGCCCCGGACAACATATGGCTAATAGATAAGAAAGGCGAAGATGTCCGAATCAGGCGAAGCGAAAACAAGCGCTGCGGAAGTCGATTACGAGCACCTGGCGGCGCCCGAACCGAATGGCGAGGTTTCCGGGATTTGGCCGCTCACCGCGCAACGCGCGGATGACGGCGCGCTGACCATTGGCGGGGTTTCGGTGGCGCAAATTGCCAGCGATTTTGGCACGCCGGTGTACGTCATTGACGAGGTGGATTTCCGCACCCGCGCGGCGGCCTGGAAGCGGGCCATGGACGAGGCTTTTGCGGATCTGGCCGGCGCGGACGTTTACTACGCCTGCAAGGCCTTCGCTTCGGTGGGGGTGTGCGGCTGGGCCCTGGAAGAGGGCCTGCGCCTGGATGCTTGCTCGGAAGGGGAGATGCGCACGGCCTTTGGCGCGGGCGCGAAGGGTGAGCAAATTGGCCTGCACGGCAACAATAAATCGCGCCGCGAAATCGAAATGGCCATCGACAACGGGGTGGCTCATTTGGTAGTTGATTCGCTGGCTGAGCTCGCTCACGTGGCTGATGTTGCCCACTGGGGCGACGACGGTGGGACCGTGGCTAAGGTCGTGCTCCGCGTGACCGCGGGAATTCATGCCGGCGGGCACGAGGCCATTTCCACCGGGCACGAGGATCAAAAGTTCGGGCTTTCCATTGCCAGCGGCGCGGCCTGGGAGGCGATTTGCGAAACCCAGCGCAATCAGCGCCTGGAGCTGGTGGGCTTGCACTCCCATATCGGTTCGCAAATTTTCACGCCGGAAGCTTTTTCGCAAGCCGCGCGGGCGCTCCTGGATTTGCGGGCGCGCACCGCGGCGGAGTTCGGCGTCGTCCTCCCCGAAATCGACTTCGGAGGCGGCTACGGCGTGCGCTACACGGCCGCCGACCCCGTGGCCCCCGCACCCGCAGATTACGCGCGGGCGCTCGCCGCGGCGGTACGCGAGCACGTGGAGGCCAGCGGGCTAGCGGCCCCGCGCGTGTCCATTGAGCCGGGGCGCTCCATCGTCGCCCCCGCCGGCGTGACGGTCTACTCGGTGGGCGCAATTAAAGACGTGCCGCTCGAGGGCGGAAAATCGCGCAAGTACGTGGCCGTCGACGGCGGAATGTCCGATAACATCCGCACCGCGTTGTACGACGCCGCCTATACCGCCGCGCTCGCCAACCGCGAGTCGGATGCGCCGAGCGCCGTGACCCGCGTGGTCGGAAAGCACTGCGAGTCGGGCGACATTGTGGTGCGGGACGTGGCCCTGCCGGAGGATATTGCTTTTGGGGATATCCTCGCGGTGCCGGTGACCGGGGCTTACGGGCGCTCGATGGCTTCTAATTACAATATGCTTCCGCGCCCGGGCGTATTGGCGGTGCGCGAGGGCAAGGCGCACTGGTTGATTTATCAGGAAGAAGTGCCGGATTTGCTCTCGCTGGATGCCGATTACATCGGCGAGTGAGGCTGGTGCCGCCGGCGAGTAATGCTGAGGGCATAAAAATCGCTCCCCGTTGCTGGGGAGCGATTTTTCGTTGTGTAGCGCTATGCTGCTAGGCCTTGGGCTGAGCGTCCAGGGCCGGCGGTTCCCAGGTGTCCGCGGCGTGTGTCCACTTGTCGACGGCCGTGAGCACGGGGCGAAGCTCCTCGAGCTCAATTTGGCCCGCCGCGGTTTCGTGACCGACGGTGCTCCAGGTGGCGGCCGAGCCGTACAGGGACGGCGCAATACGCGAAATCGTGCCGAGTGACCCCATGGCCATGGTGATTACCGGGACCTTCAGTTCCTGCGATGCCCGCCACGAGGCACGCATAAGCGTGAAGACGTCACCGGCGTGCTCGGGCTGTACCGCGATCTTGGCAATGGAAGCCCCGCGCACCTGCATAAGCCGCAGACGGTTGACGATTTCATCCTCGGTGGGAGTTTCGCGGTGATCGTGGAAAGAAGCGAGCACCGGCACCTGCGCCCGCGCCGCGGCGGTAATGATGGGATTCGTCCAGTTTTCGGTACGGAAAATCTGCACGTCAATGGCGTCAATATTCCCGCTTTCAATGAGGGTGAGGAGAATATGCGCGTACTGCTCGGGCATAATCGCGCGCTCGCCACCCTCGGCGGCGGTGCGGAACGTGGCCAAAATGGGAAGGTCGGTGGACTTGCGTAGCTTAGCGGCGGCTTCTTGGATAGCGGCGTCGTCGCGATAATTCTTCAGGAAATCCACGCGCCACTCGAGAACGTCAACACCCTCGGGGAGCGCCTCGACCTGCTGGCGCATTTCTTCCACGGATGCTGGAGTGATCGGAACAAAGATCTTCGTGGGCCCAGAACCAATAGGCGTTCCCTTGATCTTAACTGTTGGCATTTATGCCTCCTTGACGCGTCGTTGCGATGGATATGGCGTAAGTTTAGCCGCTGGGCCGGGCGTGGCGCGAGGGGCTAGAGGACTTGGTCCAGGTAGTCGAGTAGCGGCCGCAGTTGCGCCGCGTCTAGTTGCCCGGGAGCGCTCACCTGGCCGGCACTGGCAAAAGTGGCGCAACCGCCGAAGGCGACGGTGGCAATGCGCGAAAGCGTGCCGAGTTCGCCCATGGAAATGGCAATAACCGGGATTTCTAGGGTGCGCGAAGCAACGTCCAGTGCGGCGAGCAAGGTCAGCACGTCGCGTTTACTGGAAGGCATTACCGCGACTTTTGCCAGGTCCGCGCCGCCGGCGGCGATGCCGGCGAGCCGCGCGACGATGCTTCCTTCCGACGGCGTCGCAGAAAAATCGTGGAAGGAGCCGATAACGGGGCAGTTGGCGGCGTGGGCGGCGGCAATGATCCCTTCTACCGTCCCCGCGTCGAAGAACATTTGCACGTCCAGGGCATCGATATTGCCGCTTTCCGCCAGCGCCACCAGTAAATCGGCGTAGGCGGGAGGTTCGGCTGGCGCGGCGCCCCCCTCTTCCTCGGTGCGGAAGGTGGCCAAGATAGGTAGATCCGTGGCGGCGCGAAGCTCGGTTGCGGCGGCGAGTACCGCGTTTTCATCGAGCGCGTTTTCAAAATGATCGATGCGCCATTCGACGACGTCGGCGGTGGCTGGCGCGGCGGCTGGCCGCACGGAATCTAGCGCCGCAACCTGCGCGATAAGCGCGGAAGCATTCGCGGCAATAATCGGCACAATTACCTTGGTGCGCCCAGTGCCGAGGGCCACGCGAGTTCGGGGGTTGGAGCCGAGTTCTAAGATGCTGTTGTCGCGGGTCATGGATCCAAGAGTAAACCCTGCTCGCGCCGAGCGCCCGAGCCCCGGAGTTCATCCTCTGAGGCAGAGGGCGTAGTGCAAGGCAAACCAGTTAGGCTGGAGCCCAATAGCCACACCCGGAGCGGGTGCGAAAGGAGAAAATCCGTGAGAGAGCTCAAGGTGGCCGTACTCGGTGCGGGAACGGTGGGATCACAGGTGGTGCGCCTGCTGACCGAGAACGCGGACGATTTTGCCCAGCGGGCCGGGGCGCGGCTGAAGATTTGCGGCATTGCGGTGCGAGACGTCAACAAGCCGCGCGGCTCCGCCGTCGACCCCGCTTTGCTCACGGCGGATGCCGAGGCGATTATTGACGACGCTGATATTGTGATCGAGCTGATGGGCGGGATCGAGCCCGCTCGTACCTATATTTTGCGCGCGATGGCGGGCGGGGCGTCCGTGGTCACCGGAAATAAGGCGCTACTTGCCGAGCACGGTCCGGAAATCTACGAAGCCGCGGCGGCGGCGAATGTGGATTTGTACTACGAAGCCGCTGTGGGCGGCGCCATGCCGGTGGTGTACGGCCTGCGCGAATCCCTTGCCGGCGATAATGTGCGCTCAATTCTGGGAATCGTCAACGGCACCACAAATTACATTTTGGACGAAATGGCGGAGAAGGGGCTCGATTACGAAACCGCTCTGCGCAGCGCCCAGGAGCTCGGGTACGCGGAAGCTGACCCCACGGCTGATGTCGACGGTTTCGACGCGGCGGCCAAGTGCGCAATTCTCGCTTCGCTGGCTTTCCACACTCGCGTGCATATCAACGATGTTCACACCCACGGGATTCGCCAGGTGACGGCGGCGGATATCGCGGCCGCGCGGGAGGCCGGCTACGTGCTGAAGCTGGTGGCATCGGCAAAGCACCGCTCCGAGGGTATTGAACTGTACGTGGGCCCGTCCTTGGTGCCCACCCATCACCCGCTGTCTACCGTGCACGGCGCCTATAACGCGGTAGTTATTGAGGGGGAGGCCTCGGATCGCCTGATGTTTTATGGCCCGGGCGCGGGCGGGAACCCCACCGCTACGGCGGTGCTCTCGGATGTGGTTGCCGCGGCGAATAAGAAGGTCTATGGGGGCCACGCTCCGCGCGAGTTGATCTACGGTGACGTCAATATTTTGCCCGCATCCCGCGCCCGCTCGCGCTTCCAAATTCGTATGGTTGTGCCCGATGAGGTGGGGGTTCTCTGCGCCGTCACCGGGGTTTTCGCGCGCAATAATGTGTCGATTTCGGCAGTGGTGCAAGAGCGGCACGGGTCCAGCTCCGCGGAGGCCTCCGCACTGACGGTCACCACGCACGAGGCCGCGCAGGGCGACGTCGAAAAAACAATTAAGGAGCTATCGAAGGGCATCGAGGTGCCGATAGACGGCTCGCAGAGGGTAGTCTCTGAAGCGCAGGCGGCTACGCTCCCCGTACGTATCGAGAACTTTATCCGGGTGGAGGAAGCATAAAATGGCTCACCAGTGGCAGGGCATTATTAACGAATATCGCGAACGTCTTCCGTTCGACGACGCCGATGCGGTGGTCACCTTAAAGGAAGGTGGAACCCCGCTGGTGCGAGCCGAAAAACTTGCGGCGCGGACCGGAGCCGAGGTCTATATCAAGGTCGAGGGCGCGAACCCCACCGGCTCTTTCAAGGATCGCGGTATGACCTCCGCGATCA
Organism: Actinobaculum massiliense; assembly: GCF_001457435.1. Lineage (GTDB taxonomy): Bacteria > Actinomycetota > Actinomycetes > Actinomycetales > Actinomycetaceae > Actinobaculum > Actinobaculum massiliense. Next base: position 1,525,536 of record NZ_LN881717.1, read on the forward strand.
CCCAGGTGGTGAAAGAGGGTACGCAGATTGTAGCCTGCGCGTCGACGGGTAACACCTCGGCGTCGGCGGCGGCATACGCGGCTAAGGCGGGGCTGGGATGCGCGGTAATTTTGCCAGCGGGGAAGATCGCGGCCGGGAAGCTGGCGCAGGCCATTGTGCACGGCGCGAACCTCGTGGCGGTGGACGGAAACTTTGACGACTGCCTGCGCATTGTGCGCGAGTTGACCGAAAAGTATCCGGTGGCGCTGGTGAATTCGGTGAATCCGTATCGCCTGCAGGGGCAGAAAACCGCGGCTTTCGAAATCGTGGATGAGCTGGGAGATGCGCCCGATATTCACATTTTGCCGGTGGGGAATGCCGGAAATATTTCCGCCTACTGGATGGGCTACAACGAGTACGCGGGGCACACCACGGCCGCGTCCATGGACGAGAGCGCCACTCGGCTCGAGCCGCACGCAACAAGACTCCCGCGTATGTGGGGCGTGCAGGCCGCCGGCGCCGCGCCCTTCGTTGCCGGGCATCCAATTGAGAACCCGGAAACGGTCGCTACCGCAATTCGCATTGGCAACCCGGCCTCCTGGAATTACGCGGTGGCGGCGCGCGATGATTCGCGGGGCTGGATTCGCGCGGTTTCGGACGAGGATATTTTGCGCGCCCAGCGGATCTTGGCTGAAGAAGTAGGTATTTTTGTGGAGCCGGCTTCCGCCGCCTCGGTGGCTGGCCTGCTGGCCGCCGCGGAGAGCGGTGAAGTTCCGGAAAATGCGCGGATCGTCTGCACGGTTACCGGCAATGGCTTAAAGGACACCGCCACCGCGCTCGCGGGCCGGGATATTGATTTCGACCCCATTGCCTCCAGCCTGGATGCGGCCGTGGCGGCGCTGGGGCTGTAGCGGCTGGCCGGCGGCGAGAATATAGGCCCCGTCCAAAAAGGCCGCCGGCGAAATAGGGCACTGGGGAAATAGGGCACCGGCGAAAACAGAGTGCCGGCGAAGGTAAAAGGAGAGCTCGTTGCGCATCGCAAAGTCAGAGGCAACCGTTCGAGTACCGGCGACCTCGGGGAATTTAGGGCCCGGTTTTGACTGCCTGGGCCTGGCGCATGACCTATGGGATGAAGTCTCGGTGCGCCTTATTACCGGGCGCACGCGGGTGGAAGTGCGCGGCGAAGGTGCCGGCCAACTGCCCACCGACGAGTCGCATTTAATCGTCCGCGCCATGCGGCGTGCTTTCGAAGTGGCGGCCTTGCCCAATGCGGGTATTGAAATGCGGTGCGAGAACCGCATCGCGCAGGGGCGGGGCCTGGGAAGCTCGGCGGCCGCGGTGGTGGCCGGCCTCGTACTAGTGCGCGGGTTGGTGGATCACCCCGAGCTGTTCGACGACGAAGTTCTCCTCGGGCTTGCTTGCGAATTCGAGGGGCATCCGGATAACGCCGCGCCCGCACTTTTCGGTGGGGCGGTTCTTTCTTGGATGGACGACGCCGCCGCGCACGCCGCCCGAATCCCCGTCTCGAAGCGCATTACCAGCACCCTTTTGGTCCCGGACACCGTGCTTTCCACTGAGAAAGCCCGCCAAGCTCTTCCGGAAAAGGTGCCTCATGTGGACGCTGCTTTTAATGTCTCCCGCACCGCGATGATCACGCTCGCGCTGGAGCATTACCCGGAGCTTCTGCTGCCGGCTACCGAAGATCGGCTCCACCAGGATTACCGGGCCAGCGCCATGCCGGAAAGTGCCAGCATGCTCGCGGCTTTGCGGGAAGCCGGCTGGCCGGCGGTGGTATCGGGGGCCGGTCCTTCGCTACTGGTACTCGACACCCTCGATGACGAAACTGCCGGCCTGGTAAGCCAGCGTGGATTCCGGGTGCTCAGGTGCGCGATTGCTCCGCGCGGAGCGCATTTGGTGGAGCAGTAGCAAGCGATAGAGCGCACAGTCTGGGCGCTTTCTCTTGCGCTTTGCCGGTATAAGCCTGCTAGAATAACGGGCGATCGTGGAGAGTGCGCTGAGCACCCCGATTTACCTCTTCTTGTGAGACAGCCTCCGGCGTCGTGCCCGAGCGGAAGAAGAAGCTACCGCAATTTCTAACACCTCTGTGCGTTGCGGATTTTTAGACATCATATTCAGTGCCGGCAAGTGGCCGGCGCGTATCCGAGGAAGGAACCTCGTGAAGGAAACTCCCAAAGTGACCGGTGCGATTTCGCAGATGCGGGTAGGGGAACTACGCGACCTTGCCAATGAACTCGGTCTGACGATGGACCCCAAGGCTCGTAAGGCTGATCTTCTAGCGGCCATTCGCGAAGTAGTCCCGGCACGCCGCGGCCGTCCTACCAAGTCGAAGGAAGACGAGGCGGCTCAGCCGTCGGCGGAGCCAGCTAAGCCCGCCGAGGAGCAGGCTAAGGCCGCTGAGGCGCCGGCCGAGCGCGACGAGGGGCAGGCTAAGTCGGCGGAGCGCGACAACTCGCGCAACCGCCGCAACCAGCGCGACGACGAAAAGCCCTCGCGGCGCCGTTCGCGTAATCACCGCGGTTCCGATGGTCTGGATGAGGGCGCCGGCCGCGCGGCGAAAATTGACATTAGCTTGCCCGAGCCGAAAGAAAACAAGCAGACCAAGAACGCCACGGCTCTGTCCGATGCCGATAAGCGCGCGGTCCTTGATGCGATTGGTGATGCGGCCGAGCGCCGCGCCGACGGCGAGGACGAATCCGGGGAGAACCGGCGTCGTCGTACGCGCCGCAACCGCAACCACGAGCGTTCGGGTGGCGAGCGCGAAGAATCGCGGAGCCGGCACAACTCGCGCGAGAACAACCGTGGTAAGCGCGGCGGCGATGGCGAAGCGCAATCTGAGCAGCGCGCCAACCAGCGCGGCGGTGACGGCGAAGCGCAATCTGAGCAGCGTACCAAGGAAGAGATACTGCTTCCGGTAGCCGGAATTGTGGACAAGGCTGGCAACCAGTTCTTCCTGCGTACCGGCGGCTATTTGCCCGGCAAGAACGACGCGCAGATTTCCAGCAACCTGGTGCGCCAGTTTGGCTTGCGGCGCGGCGATGCGGTGCAAGGAGCGGTGCGTAAGAACGAAGAGAACGATTCGGCGAATAACCGCAATAACAACCGTCGCAACAATAACCGCGGCCGCGCCGGACGCCGGCGGCAGAATAATACGAAGATCGCCAACCAGCTGGTGGAAGTGGCGGCGATTAATGGCTTGGCGCCAGAAGATGCTTCGAAGCGTCCGGAATTCGCCAAGCTGACCCCGCTCTACCCCAATGAGATGCTACGTTTGGAAACCGGGCAGAAGGCAATTTCGGCCCGTGCCATTGATTTGGTTTCGCCGATTGGCAAGGGCCAGCGCGGCCTGGTTGTTTCCCCGCCGAAGGCTGGAAAGACCATGGTGTTGCAGGCAATTGCCCAGTCGATTGCGCAGAACAACCCGAACGTGCACTTGATGGTGGTGCTGGTCGATGAGCGTCCGGAAGAAGTGACCGATATGCGCCGGATCGTGAAGGGCGAAGTTATCGCTTCGACCTTTGATCGGCCGGCTACCGATCACACCACGGTGGCGGAGCTCGCCATTGAGCGCGCCAAGCGCCTGGTGGAGCTTGGTCAGGACGTGGTGGTGTTGCTCGATTCGCTTACCCGTCTGGCTCGCGCCTACAATCTGGCCGCTCCTGCCTCCGGGCGCATCCTTTCCGGCGGCGTGGACGCGGCGGCGCTTTACCCGCCCAAGAAGTTCTTCGGCGCGGCGCGCAATATTGAAAACGGCGGCTCGTTGACGATTATTGCCACGGCTCTGGTGGAAACCGGCTCGAAGATGGACGAAGTTATTTTCGAAGAGTTCAAGGGCACCGGCAATATGGAGCTGCGCCTGTCTCGCCAGCTCGCCGATCGTCGTATTTTCCCGGCAATCGACGTCAACGCCTCTGGCACCCGCCGCGAGGAAATGCTCTACTCGCAAGAGGAGCTCAAGGTGTTGTGGTCCTTGCGCCGCGCACTGGGAACGCTCTCGGTGGAAGATGCCTCCGATTTTGTTCTCAAGCGCCTCAAGAAGACCGAGAACAACGCGGAGTTCCTCGTTTCCATTATGCGCAGCGTGCAGGCCTCCGGCCACGCGGCCAAGGCAGACTAAGGCCTGGTGTATTTGCTCACTGGCATTCACTCGGCATATTTAGCTATGTAATAATAGTCCGTCGGCTTTCGGTTCACCGGCGCGCTTGCGGCTTTCGTGAGCAGGCTGGACCCGAGGCACCAAACGATCCAAGGAGAAAATTATGAAGCAGGGCATCCACCCGGATTACCACGATGTTCACGTTGTTTGCGGTTGCGGCAACGAATTCGATACTCGCTCCACCTTCGAGGGCGAAACGATGCGCGTTGAAGTTTGCAACAAATGCCATCCGTTCTACACCGGCAAGCAGAAGATTCTGGACACCGGCGGTCGCGTAGCCCGCTTCGAAGCTCGCTACGGCAAGCGGAAGAAGTAAGCTTTGGTGGCGCTTTAGCCATCGCACTGAGAAGTTATCGATAATGGCCCGGCGCAAGTGTCGGGCCATTATCACGTTCGGCCCGCGCGGCCGAATACAGGACCGGCGGTAGACTACAAAAGGTTTGCGAGTAGAGCCCGGGCGCTACCGCGAGATATTTAACGAATCGGAAAGGTTACCGTGGCAGACAACCGCGCAGAAGTTGCCGAACAGATGCTCGCCGAGCACGAGCAGATCGAGCGAGATATGGCATCTCCGGAAGTGCTGAGCTCCCCGGATAAGATGCGTTCGCTGGGACGCCGCTACGCCGAGTTGGGGCGAGTAGTCAGCGTTTACCGTGAGTATCGCGATGCCAAACAGGACCTGGAAGAAGCGCAGGAGATTGTGGAGGCGGGCGGCGAAGATGCCGATTTGTTCAAGCCCGAGCTTCCTGGACTGCAGGCGAAGTTTGACGCCCTTTCGGAAGATCTTACGCAGGCACTTTTGCCCCGCGATGAGGACGACGGGCGCGATGTCATTATGGAAATCAAGGCCGGTGCGGGCGGCGAAGAATCCGCGCTGTTTGCCGGGGACCTGGCCCGCATGTACGAGCGCTACGCGGCCAAGCAGGGCTGGAGCTGGGAGGTCCTCTCCGCTAACGTCACCGAACTGGGAGGAATCAAGGACTCCGAGATTGCTATCCGCCAGCGCGGGCAGATTTCCGATCCCTCCGAGGGCGTCTGGGCGCACCTAAAGTATGAAGGTGGCGTGCATCGCGTTCAGCGCGTACCGGTTACCGAGTCGCAGGGCCGCATTCAGACCTCCACCGCCGGCGTTCTGGTTTTTGCCGAAGTTGATGATCCAGGCGAAGTGGAAATCCACGATAACGATTTGCGCATTGACGTTTATCGCTCCTCGGGCCCGGGCGGCCAGTCCGTGAACACCACGGACTCCGCGGTGCGAATTACCCATTTGCCCACCGGCATCGTGGTTTCGATGCAGGATGAAAAATCGCAGATTCAGAACCGCGAGTCCGCGATGCGCGTGCTTCGCGCCCGCTTGCGCCAGCTCCAGCTGGACCAGCAAGCGGCCGAAAATGCGGAGCTACGCCACTCCCAGGTACGCACGCTCGATCGCTCCGAGCGCATTCGCACCTACAACTTCCCGGAGAATCGCATTGCCGATCACCGCACCGGGTACAAGGCGCATAACCTCGACGCCGTGCTCGACGGTGACCTTGACGAAATCATCGATTCTGCCCGGCAGATGGATGAAAAGGCCCGCCTGGAGCATGCCGACGAACAGTAGCTGGGCCACGCTGGCTAGGGAGGCCACCTATTTGCTCGCCGAGGCGGGCGTGGCATCTCCCCGCGTCGATGCCCGTGAGCTGGCGGAATACGTCTGCGGTGCGCGCCCCAGCCTGGCCGAGCGCGCCACCCCGCAGCAGGCCCAGAGCTACCTGGCCCTCGTCGGGCGCCGGGCCCGGCGTGAGCCTCTGCAGCACATTACCGGCCGCATGTATTTCCGCTACCTGACGCTCAAAAGCACGCCGGCCGCGCTTATCGTGCGCCCGGAAACCGAGGTGGTGGCGGGCGCGGCAATTGACGCTGTGCGGAGAGTGAAAGCCGCCGGCGGCGAGCCCGTAGCCGCTGATCTGGGGACCGGCTCGGGCGCTATCGCGATTGCGCTGGCTACCGAAGTGCCGGGCACGCGCGTGTGGGCGGTGGACATTTCCGCCCCCGCTCTCGACCTTGCGAGGGAGAACGCCGCCGCCAACGGAGCACTTGCGACAATTACCTTTGTGCAGGCGGACGCAGGTGCGGCCCTGCCGGAGCTGACCGGGCGCTGCGACGTCGTCGTCAGTAATCCTCCCTACGTGCCGCCTGAAACCCCGCACGAACCCGAGGTCGACGCCGACCCGCAACTTGCGCTGGCAGGCGGAGGGCCTCGCGGTTTGGATCTTCCGGTGCGTTTTTTGCGCCGGGCCGCCGAGCTTGTGCGCCCGGGCGGAACCGTTGTAATGGAACACGCCGAAGGGCAGGCGGCCGCGCTACGCGAGGAGGCGGAGCGGGTGGGCCTCGAGGCCTCCACCGCCGGGGACCTCACCGGTCGGCCGCGCTATCTGTTGGCGCAGAGGCCAGCGGGGTAGTTGGCAAAAAGGAGACGCAATGAGTGAAATGTTGAATGTGGCGGACGGCGCGGCGGCAATCGAGGCCGCGGCGCGCGCGGTTGCGGAGGGCCAGCTGGTGGTTTTGCCCACCGACACGGTGTACGGCGTGGGGTCCGACCCGTTTAGCGCCGCGGCCGTTACGCGGTTGCTGACGGCGAAAGGGCGCGGGCGCGATAAGCCGTCGCCGGTGCTGGTGGCTTCCCTCGACGACGCCGAACGCCTGGCCACCGAAATCCCTACCGCCGCGCGGGCGCTGGCGCGAGAGTTTTGGCCCGGGGCGCTCACGATTGTAGTGCCCGCCCGGCCGGAAATCGGCTGGGACCTGGGCGAAACGAACGGCACGGTGGCGCTGCGGATGCCCGACAATGAGGCCGCCCTGGAGCTACTGCGCACCGCCGGGCCGATGGCGGTGACCTCGGCAAATCTCACCGGCCAGCCGCCGGCGCAGACCGCGGCGCAGGCCCGCGAACAGCTGGGCGAAAAAGTTGCGGTTTATTTGGAGGCCGGGCCGGCGCGCGGCGGGGTGCCGTCGACCATTGTGCGGGTGGCTTGCGGCTCAGCGGGCGCTGGCGACCCAGCTGGCGCCATCGAAATTCTGCGCCACGGCGCGATTTCGGATGCCGATATCGCCCGCTTCGGCCGGATCGCGGGCTAGACCAAGTAAGCTGAAAAGCGATGCGCGTATACATTCTGATGGCGGTAATCGCGGCGGCGATTACGTATGTTCTGGTCCCGGCCGTTTTGCGCTTGGCGCTGCGGCTGGGAGCCATGACGCAGGTACGCGCACGCGATGTACATCGAGTCCCCATTCCTCGCCTGGGCGGCCTCGCCATGCTGGCCGGATTCGCTGGCGCGCTGGCGATTTGCTCGCAGATCCCGTATTTGCGCGTGGTGCTCGGGCCCAGTTCGCAGGCGTGGGGAGTGCTCCTGGGGGCCGCGCTAATGTGCTTGGTGGGAATCCTCGACGATATCTGGGAACTCGACTGGGCCACCAAGCTGGCGGGTGAGATCCTCGCCGCCGGAGTAATGGCCTGGCAGGGCGTGCAATTTTTGACCCTGCCGTTTATGGGGCTCACCGTTGGTTCCTCGCGGCTTTCTTTGATTTTCACCATCGTGGTGGTGATCGTGATCGTCAATGCGGTGAATTTTATGGACGGCCTCGACGGTCTCGCTGCCGGAATCGTCTGCATCGCGGCCGGCGCGTTTTTCCTTTATTCATACGCACTTACCCGCAACGCCACCCCGGGCGATTACACCTCGGTGGGTTGCGCGGTTTCCGCCGCGCTGGTGGGAATTTGCGTGGGCTTCTTGCCGCATAATTTCCATCCCGCGCGGATTTTTATGGGCGACTCGGGCGCGCTAATGCTGGGCACGATTATTGCCGGCGCGGCCATCGTGGTAACCGGCCAGATTGATCCGCAGCTGACGTCGCTGGGTTACGCGCTCCCGGCGTATCTGCCCCTGCTGCTAGCGGCGGCGGTCATTTTGTTGCCGCTGGTTGATTTCGTGTGGGCCGTGGTTCGCCGCCTGGCGCGGGGTCAGTCGCCGTTCACTGCCGACGCCGGCCACCTACACCACCGCCTCCTGCGCCGCGGCCACTCCCACCGCGCCACCGTCCTGATTTTGTATATGTGGGCGCTTATTTTCTCCTTCACCACCATCCTGCTCATCCGGCTTTCCTGGCCGGCGGTTCTGGCGGTGGGCGCCGTGGCCTGCGCGGTCGGCATTTTTATAACCTCGCGCGCCTTTTCCGGGCCCACGTGCCCGCCGGCGGGTGACGATGCGGTGGCCGTAAAGGACGACGACGACGTCGATCTGTATGGCAGTCTGGCTGGGCCAGGCCCCCGGATCCGGGAAGAGAGGAACTAGCGGTGAAAGCGGAAAAAATTCTCCGGTGCTCTGCGTATCGCTCCATGGCGACAATAGGCATGATCGGCGCGCTCGCGGCCGTGGTGACCTGGTTGGTAAGCGGCCCGCTGGCCGGCGGCGCGGTGGCGGTCGGGGCTGGCCTCGGAGTGGGGCTGGAGCTGGTAACCCTCGCCTGTGCGCGGATTCGGCGCGGAGGCTCCTGGGTGCTTTTGGCCGCGTATGTTTTGAAGCTTGTTTTGCTGCTGGCGGTTTTGGCTCTGGTGCGCGGTTTGACGCCACTGGACGAGGTGATCGTGGCGCTGGTTGCCGCGGCAGCGATCGTTATTTCGCTCGGGGTGCAGACCCTAACGGTGATTAGAATGGATCCACGCTAGCGTCCAAAAGCGCGCCATCTCGCCGCGAAGCCAGCGGCCCGAGGGCGGCGGCGAAGCAAATCCGTGAATCTCGCCGGCGATCCGGGTTACCATAGATCCCTAGGTGCCTTTCAACGGTGCCTGTACTATGGTCAGTAGAGTTTTGAAAACGAGCCGATGCAATGAGGTTTCGGTCGCAGAGTTTGTCTGAGAGGGTGACGCATGGCGTTAGGTTCACTCGCTATTCTTCCCGGTAACGCCGCGTATACGAGCGTAGCCAGCGGCGAAGAGGGATTCCACGTCCCGGGCCTGGAAGAATTCTTCCCGCAGCCGTTCCTCTTTGTAGGAACGCCCTTCGAGATGAATCGCCTCATGGCAATTCGAATTCTTGCCGCGCTGACGCTTTTGATTATTTGCGTGGTCTTTGCCAAGCGCGCCAAGCTCATTCCGGGGCGCGCGCAGGCCGCCACCGAATCGCTTTTCGACTTCTCGCGCGTGCAGATTGCCGAATCGATCCTGGGCGGCAAGGCCCGCGATTATCAGCCGGCGATCATGATCGTGTTCCTGGGCATTTTGTTCATGAACATCACGGGCGTGATCCCCGGCTTGCAGCTAGCCGGTAGCGCGGTTATTGGCATCCCGATGATTTTCGCGCTTTTTGCCTGGGGCCTGATGATTTGGGCCGGCGTACGCGAGCGCGGAGGTTTGCGCTTCCTAAAGGAGCAGCTCATTCCGCCGGGGATCCCGAAGCCGCTTTATCTGCTGATCACCCCGATTGAGTTCGTCTCTACCTTCTTGCTCCGGCCCTTCACCCTTATGGTCCGTCTTCTCGCCAATATGATGTCCGGGCACATGCTGATGATTGTGTGCTTCTTGGGGACGCATTACCTGCTGGTGCAGATGGGCGGATTCGGGTACGGCCTGGGCGCGATCACTTTCGCGGGCTCCTTGCTCATCATGGTGTTTGAGCTCTTTATTGCCTGCCTGCAGGCGTACATTTTCGCGCTTTTGGCGGCGGTTTATATTCAGCTTTCAATCGCGCACTAGCGCGGTTGAGGTCCACATCGAGTGCTAATCGAAACGATTACAACACGGAAAAGGAAGAAAAAATGAGTGGTGTTCTCGCAACTATTGGATACGGCTTGGCCGCCATTGGCCCCGGTATCGGCATTGGTCTGATCGGTGCTAAGAACCAGGAAGCCACCGCCCGGCAGCCGGAGATGGCGGGCCTGCTTCGTACCAACATGATTCTTGCTATCGCGTTCGCGGAGGCGTTGGGCCTGCTCGGGTTCGTGGCCGGATTCGTCTTCAAATAAAGTCGGTTAAATTATGATTCTTGCGGAAGAACACAATGTGATCCTGCCGGCGTGGCCGGATCTCATCTGGGGCTCAATCTGCTTCGTCATCATCGTGATTGCGGTGGCGAAGTTTGCTTGGCCTGCGTTCTCGCGGATTCTGGACGAGCGGCGCGAAAAGATTGAAGACGGCCTCACCGCCGCCGAGCGCGCTCAGGAGCAGGTTGCCGCCGAGCGCGCAAAGATTGCCGGTGAGCAGGAGGCCGCTCAGCGCGAAGCCGCCGAGATCCGCCAGCGCGCCCACACCAACGCAGATGAGATCATCGCTCGCGCGCAAGAGGACGCCCAGCGGGAAGCCGATCGCATCAATGCTGCCGCGCAGTCGCGTATTAAGGCAGATACCGAAGCCGCCGCGCGCGTGCTTCGTGCCGATGTGGGAGATCTGGCCACTCGCCTCGCCAACCGAATCGTTGGCGAGCAGGTGCGTCTGGATCCGAAGGTTAATGAGGGCGTCGTGGATGCATTCCTCGATGAACTCGAAAGCGCCACTCCCGCGGGAGGGCAGGGGGCGTAATGCAACTCAGGAGTAGCAGAAGCCGCAGATCCGCCCACACGCTGGGGCAAAAATGGGGAGCTTTGCGCCCCGAAGGGGATCTGCGCGGTCAGGAAATGGCGCGCGAGATTTATCTTGCTACCAATATGTTGACGCAATCCGTGGCTCTTTTGCGGGTGCTGAATGACACCACGCGGAGCCTGTGGTCGCGCCAGGAATTGGTAGCCAAGATCCTCGGCGGGAAGCTGTCGGAAAACGTGGTTCGCCTGGTTCAGGAAGCCATTGCGCTTCCCTGGACGGAGGACGACGACGCACCTTGGGCTCTGGAATGGGTGGCCGCCGGTGCGCTGATTCGCCAGGCGCGTGGACGCAATGAGCTGGGTCGCCTGGAAGATGAGCTATTCGCCGCGATTCGGGTGTTCCGTAAGGAGCCGCGGATCCGCGTGGCGGTCGAGGATATCTACGGATATCCGGAAGATGCTCGCGTCAGGCTGGCTCTGAGCTTGTTCAAGGATATGACCAGCGAAGGCTTGGAGCTCATTGAGTGGGCGGTCCGGGACTCCGTGGAGAGCGGCGTCGTCGACACTTTGCGGGCCTACGCGGAGATGACCGCGGAACTTTCCGGGAAGTCGACGGCGACCGTCTACGCAGCCACCGAGCTCACGCAGGAGCAATGCTCGCGCTTGCAGCGCTTGCTCTCGCGCTTCTACGGCAAAGAGATCTCGATTCATGTAACGGTGGAGCCGGAGCTCATTGGAGGCTTGCGGATCCATCACGGGGCAGAGGTTATCGACGCTTCGCTACTCCAAAAAATGAAAAACGTTAACGCGTCCGTCGCCCGGATTCCGGCATCGGCGGGAACTGGTAAGGAATAAGAATGGCTGATGTAACAATTCAGCCCGAGGAAATTCGGGCAGCGCTCGACGACTTCGTGCGCACATACGAGCCGGAGCACGTGGGAAGCGAGGAAATCGGCCACGTGACGATGACGGCCGATGGTATCGCTCGCGTGGGTGGGCTACCCAACGCTATGGCGAATGAGATTCTGGTGTTCGAAGACGGCACTCGCGGACTCGCCATGAACCTGGAAGAGCGCGAGATCGGCGTGGTGGTCCTCGGCGATTTCACTTCCATTGAGGAAGGCCAGGAAGTTCGCCGCACCGGCGAGGTGCTTTCGGTGCCGGTGGGAGACGGGTACCTGGGGCGCACGGTCGATCCCCTGGGCAACCCGATTGACGGCCTCGGGGAAATCGAGGGTATTGAGGGACGGCGCGCACTCGAGTTGCAGGCGCCGGGCGTTATGCAACGCAAGTCCGTGCACGAACCGCTGGAAACCGGCATCAAGGCCATCGACTCCATGACTCCGATCGGGCGCGGGCAGCGCCAGCTGATCATTGGGGATCGCCAGACCGGTAAGACGGCTCTTGCCATCGATACCATCCTCAACCAGCGCGAGAACTGGGAATCGGGCGATCCGAATCGCCAGGTCCGTTGCATTTACGTGGCGGTGGGTCAGAAGGGCACCACAATTGCCTCGGTGCGTTCCACTCTGGCCCGCTACGGCGCGCTGGACTACACCACCATTGTTGCCACCCCCGCCTCGGACCCGGCCGGCTTCAAGTACCTGGCCCCCTACACTGGTTCGGCGATTGGTCAGCACTGGATGTACAACGGCAAGCACGTGCTTATCGTTTTCGACGATCTTTCCAAGCAGGCTGAGGCCTACCGCGCAATTTCGCTGCTTCTGCGCCGCCCGCCGGGGCGTGAGGCTTACCCGGGCGACGTTTTCTACCTGCATTCGCGCCTACTCGAGCGTTGCGCCAAGCTTTCCGATGAGCTCGGCGCGGGTTCGATGACCGGCCTTCCCATTGTGGAAACCAAGGCGAATGACGTTTCGGCCTACATTCCGACCAACGTTATTTCGATTACCGACGGCCAGATCTTCCTGCAGTCCGATTTGTTCAACGCCAATCAGCGCCCGGCCGTGGACGTGGGTATTTCGGTGTCCCGCGTGGGCGGCGACGCGCAGATCAAGGCAATGAAGAAGGTCGCGGGAACCCTGAAGATCACCCTGGCGCAGTACCGCTCGCAGGCGGCCTTCGCCATGTTCGCCTCGGACCTGGATCCGGCTACCCGCCGTCAGCTGGTTCGCGGCGAGCGTCTGATGGAGCTACTCAAGCAGCCGCAGTACACGCCGTATCCGATTGAGGAGCAGGTGGTTTCCATTTGGGCGGGTTCGAATGGCTACCTGGATGAGATCCCGGTGGATCACGTGCACTCCTACGAGGGGCGCCTGCTGGACTACATTCGCCACAACACCGAGGTTTTGCCCGCTATCCGCGATTCGAAGGTCCTCAGCGAGGAAACCGAGGCGGAGTTGCGAGCCGCGGTAGAAGCCTTCACCGGCTCTTACGTCACCTCCGAGGGCATTGTGCCGGAGGAGGATGTGGAGGCCGAGCGCACGCGTGAAACTCTGCCGGTTACGGACGAGCAGGAATAGCGTATGGCTGGAGAGCAGAGGAAGTACAAGAACCGCATTCGCGCCACCGGCACCTTGCAAAAGGTGTTCCGGGCGATGGAGCTTATTGCGGCTTCGCGTATCGGAAAGGCGAGGGAGGCGGCCCAGGGCCGCGATCCCTACACGCTAGCGATTACCCGCGCACTCCAACTGGTTGGTCATCACGATTTCGATATCGACCATCCGCTTCTGAAGGATCGCACCGATACCAACCGCGTGGCGGTGCTAGTGGTGACTTCGGACCGCGGGCTGGCCGGCGCATACTCGGCGAATATTCTGCGTGAAACGCAGCGCTTCTTGGATGAGTTGCGCGCCGCCGGCAAGGAGCCGGTGCTTTACGTTACCGGCCGGCGCGGGGTGCAGACCCTCGGGTTCCGCGACGTCGAAGTGGCTAAGTCGTGGACGGGGAGCTCGGATAATCCCTCGCTGGAGCAGGCGAACGATATTGCCCGCACGCTTCTCGATGCGTTTAGCGCTCCCGCTGATCAGGGCGGGGTGGCCGAGTTGCATGTGGTCTTCACCCGCTACGAGTCGATGGTCAAGCAGTCGGTGCAGGTGCGCCATATGTTGCCGCTATCAATTGTGGATTACGGCAGCGGCACGATCGATCAGCAGAAGTCGGTGCGCTACCAGGGCAGTGGTCCGGCGGGAAGCCCACCGCTGTTCGAGTTCGAGCCCTCGGGGCGGAAGGTGTTTGACGCCTTGATCCCGATGTACGTGCGCCAGCGCATTCGCACCATTTTGCTGATGGCCGCGGCCTCCGAACTTGCCTCGCGTCAGCAGGCAATGCACGCGGCCACGGATAACGCCTCCGAACTCATTGAGAAGTACACCCGCTTGGCGAACAACGCCCGGCAGGCAGAAATTACCACCGAGATCACCGAGATTGTCTCGGGAGCAGACGCGCTCGGTAACGGATAAGGAAGATAGATATGACAGCACAGATGGAGCAGGCTCCGGCGGGAACCGGGCGTATCAGCCAGGTTACGGGCGCCGTCGTCGACGTCGAATTTCCGTCCGACGCTCTCCCGGAACTCAACAACGCACTCACAACCACGATCAAGCTTCCGTCCGACGATTCGGGCGAGCACTTCGAGGAGCAGGAGATCTACCTGGAGGTAGCCCAGCACCTCGGCGATAACATCGTGCGCACCATCGCCATGAAGCCGACTGACGGTCTGGTGCGCGGCGGCGAGGTCGTTGATACCGGCGGGCCGATTTCGGTTCCGGTGGGCAAGGCGACCCTCGGCCACGTCTTCAACGTAATTGGCGAGCCCCTCAACCTGGAGGACGGCGAGCGCCTTGAGGTCAATGAACGCTGGGCGATTCACCGTAATCCACCGGCCTTCGAGGATCTCGAGCCGGAAACCAAGATGTTCGAAACTGGCATGAAGGTTATCGACCTTCTCACCCCGTACGTGCAGGGCGGCAAGATCGGCCTGTTCGGCGGCGCCGGCGTGGGCAAGACGGTGCTCATCCAGGAAATGATTCAGCGCGTGGCGCTCGATCACGACGGCGTTTCCGTGTTCGCCGGCGTTGGTGAGCGCACTCGCGAGGGTAACGACCTCATTATGGAAATGGCCGAGGCGGGCGTTATTGACAAGACCGCCCTGGTATTCGGCCAGATGGACGAGCCGCCGGGGGTGCGCTTACGCATCGCCCTGTCCGGCCTGACCATGGCGGAGTACTTCCGCGATGTGGCCAACCAGGACGTGCTGCTCTTCATCGATAACATCTACCGCTTCACCCAGGCCGGCTCCGAGGTATCCACCTTGCTGGGCCGCATGCCTTCCGCGGTGGGCTACCAGCCGACCCTGGCGGACGAAATGGGGCAGTTGCAGGAGCGAATCACCTCCACTAAGGGCCACTCGATTACCTCTCTGCAGGCTATTTATGTGCCGGCGGACGATTACACCGACCCGGCCCCGGCCACGACCTTCGCCCACTTGGACGCCACCACGCAGCTTTCGCGTGATATCGCCTCCATGGGTATTTATCCGGCTGTGGACCCGCTGGCCTCCACCTCGCGAATCCTCGATCCGCAAATTGTGGGCCAGGAGCACTACGAAGTGGCCACCCGGGTGAAGTCGATTCTGCAGAAGAACCAGGAACTGCAGGACATTATCTCCATCCTCGGCGTCGACGAGCTTGGCGAAGAGGACAAGGTGACGGTTGCGCGCGCTCGCCGCATCCAGCAGTTCCTCTCGCAGAACATGTACGTGGCGGAAAAGTTCACCGGCGTTCCCGGTTCGACGGTCCCGGTGGACGAGACGATTGAAGCCTTCAAGCGTATTTGCTCGGGTTACTACGACGGCGTTCCGGAGCAGGCCTTCTTCAACATTGGCGGCATCGATGACCTCGAGCGCAAGGCCAAGGAACTGAAGGACGCCTAAATGCGGGTAGAAATCGTTTCTCAATCAGGCCAGCTGTGGGACGGCGAGGCTGAGATGGTCGTGGTGCCGGCGGAAACCGGCGAGGTGGGAATCCTTCAAAACCACGTGCCGTTTCTCGCTTTGCTCGTCCCCGGCGAGGTTCGGGTCAAAGCCAACGATGGCCAGCAGCGCATCTTTAGATGCGGTGAAGGCTTCGTTACCGTGGACGCGAACGAGGTAATCGTCGCCGTTGAGGACGCGTCCGAGGTCGCCGCTTAGAGCGGTGCCATAACCTTGCTGACGCCCCGGCCACTTGGCCGGGGCGTTGTAATCTACCTCACGCGCCTGGCAACGCTAATTTATTCAACAAATTGAGGCGTCTTTGCTTAGTATCAGGGCAACGGGACAATTAGGCGGAGCCAGGCGGCCGCCGGTAGGGACAAGGCCGGGTGGCCTCCGGTAGAGCCAAGGGAAAGGATGATGCGGGCATGATGACGACACTCGCTTGGATCGTCGCTGCCATAGCTCTTGCCTTCATTGTTGTGCTCTATTTCCTGCTTCGGGTTCGCCGCCTGCTCTCGGCTTGGGGCTCCTCGCAGTGCGCGGTCCGGGGTCCGATGGGTTGGCACACCGGCGTCGTCTTTTTCCGCGAGGCGAGCCTGGATTGGTACGCAATTCGCTCGCTTTCGCACCGACCCAAGATTTCCTTGCCGCGCGCGGGCTTCCGCTCCGAGCTACAGCGACGCCGTGAAACCGATCCGCCCACCGTGGTGGTGACCGTGGAAGGTAATGGCAAGAGCCATCTTTTGGCCATGGGGGAGCAGGCCTATAACGCCCTTGTGGTCTGGGAAGATAGCGCTCCGCCGGCGTCCTCTTTGCGCCTGTTCTAAAGGGCTACATGTCTAAGCGGCTACATGTCTAAACTGGGTAACCATGCGCGTTGTTTTTGCTGAATGCTCGGTTGATTATTCGGGGCGCCTGGACGCTCACCTCGAGCGGGCGTTGCGTCTGCTCATGGTGAAGGCCGATGGCTCGGTGCTGGTCCACTCGGACGGAGGCTCCTATAAGCCGCTCAACTGGATGGTGGGCCCCAACCATCAAACCGAGCGCGAGCCGAACGAGGAAGAAGCGGAAAGCGGCGTCTCCACAGTGTGGGAAGTGGAATCCTCCAAAACCGATGACCGCCTGGTCATCCGCGTGTTCGACGTCGTCGCCGACGTCGAACACGCGCTTGGGGTGGAGCCGGGGCTCATCAAAGACGGCGTGGAGGCGCACCTGCAAAAACTTCTTGCCGAGCAGGTGGAGCGTATTTCTCCGCGAGCCCAGTTGGTGCGCCGCGAGTATCCCACCCCAATTGGCCCGGTGGATCTGATGGTTCGCGACGGCGAGGCTGGCTATATCGCCGTCGAAATTAAACGCCGCGGAGAAATTGACGGTGTTGAACAGCTGACCCGATACTTGGAGCTGCTGGCGCGCGATCCCCTGCATAGCCCGGTGCGAGGTATTTTTGCCGCCCAGGAAATCAAGCCGCAGGCGCGTACGCTGGCCGAGGACCGCGGGATTGAGTGCATGATCCTGGACTACGATGAAATGCGTGGCCTGGACCATCCGGAAGATCGGCTTTTTTAGCGAGGGGCGATGCGACGATCAAATAAGTGGCACAAGCCGTTCCGCCCGGTCAACGAACGCGCGGCGCTGGGCGGTCACACCCTGGAGACCGGCCCCGGCGGCGAAACCTACAAGGTCGTGCGCACCACCGCTCGCAAGCAATACATTTGCCCGGGCTGCCAAGGCGTCATAGTTCTCGGCGAACAAAATGTGGTGGCTTGGACCGAAGATACGATCTGGGGAGCGCAGGCGGGTATTGACGGGCGCCGGCACTGGCATCGCTCGTGCTGGCAACATCGCGGGCGGCGTGGGCGGCGGTAGCCTTCACCTCAGCTTTACTTCCGAGGACTAGAGTGAGGCCATGAGTATTCTTGCATCGGTTCGGTCAGGTTCAGTTTCAGATATTCCGCTCGTACTTTTGCACGCCATGCCGATGACGTCGCGGATGTGGGAGCCCGTGGTGGAGCGCCTGGGGGATATGGACGTGATTCGGGTCGACGCCCCAGGCTTTGGTGATTCGCCCAGCGGCGCGGCTTTGGATGAGGAGTACGGCCACAGTGAGCCGTCCATGGACTCCTATCTTTCCGCGCTGGAAGAAACCCTCGCGGCGCAGGGCGTGGAGCGCGCGGTGGTTGCCGGCATTTCCATGGGTGGCGCGACGGCGGCTAACTACGCTTTGCGCAACCCGCAGCAGGTGGCTGGTCTGGCCATAATTGATTCCGGTATTGGGGCTGAACCGGCCAACAGTCCGCGGCAGGGTGCCATTGACACCATTGAGCACGAGGGCTCGTATGCCGTGTTGCAAAAGTGGACCCACACCATGCTTTCGTCGGCCACCTCGGAAGAAATCCACGCCGAATTCGACGAATACTTCAAGACGGTATCGCCGGAGGCCTTCGCCTGGCTACAGAAGATGATGGTGGGTCGCCCGGACGGTAGTGCCGTGCTCGATGCGGAAATCCCGATCTTGCTCGTGCGCGGGGTGGACGATCCGAATGCTTCGCATGGTGCCTTCGCGGCCATGCACGAGCGGGCGAAGAACTCGCGCTTCGAAGAGCTGGAGGGAGCCAGCCATTTCTCCGCTTACGAGAAGCCGGGTGAAGTGGCGGCGCTTTTGCGCGAGCTGTATGAGGCGGCTCGCTAAAGCCCCAGCGACCTTTTAGGCATCAAAAAATCCCCCATGATTGGGGGATTTTTTGCCGGACTTAGCGGTTAGCGACGGCGTCGAGCGGTACTTCCGCATCCGGCTCGTGGGTAATGCGGTTGCGCAGATCGCGCCGCACAATTTCGATGGACCAGAGCCAGATAATGTGTCCGAAGAATTCGGAGAAGTGCTCGGCAAAGGGCTGATCCCAGGGAGCGGGAACCGTGCCCATGAGCGGCATGAGGATCACGTGGAAGGCCACGTAAACGATGATGCCGAATGCGGCGCCCTGCCAGAGTTTAATAGCGGGGTACATCTCAGCCACGATGCAATAGAAAAGCGCGAAAACAATCGCGAAGCTGAAGTGGATAATGAAGGAGTAAATCGGCAGTTCGTTGCCATTGAAAACCACCGAGGTGTGCGAAGCGTCCGCGCTCATGCCCAGTTGCTCAAGCAGGGTTTGCGGAGGGTTGGTGGCATTGCGCTCGGGCGTGCGCGGCGGGAACGGAACTTCCCAGCCAAACTTCACAATGGCGGAGAAAAGGCCGGCAATCAGGCCCACGAGGGCTGCTACGCCGTACTTACGCCGGCTCGGATCGGTGATAATAAATTTACGCATGCGTGTCATGCTATGCGAGGATTCGATGGCGAAGCATGCCCTTTCGTCTTAAATGAGTGTCTGTTGGGACACTATTAAAGTACTTTTTCAATTGATTGCGCGGTAATTAGCTCGCGGTGAGTAAGCGGCTTTCGCGGGAGGCGGCGTCGAAAACCGCTAGGCTTTAAACCTAAGGTCGCGACGGCGACAGCCTAGGGTCGTGATAGCGACGAAACGAACGTGGAGGGCCGGCATGGTGGAAGAATCGCGCTTTTCGGTGGTGCGCCGAGGCTACGACAAAGCGCAGGTCGATGAATTTGTTTATCAGCTCGAGCAGTCTCTGAGCTCGGTGCGAGCGCAAGTGGCCGATCAGGACTCGAAGATTTTGCGACTATCCGGCGAGCTGGCGGAAAGCAAGCAGGAGTTGCGCGAGCATGATCGTCCCTCCTACTCCGGGCTCGGAACGCGGGTGGAACGCCTCCTGCGCACCACCGAGCAGCAGGCGATGGACGTGGTCACGCGCGCCAACGCGGACGCAGAGGCAATCGTGGCTCGCGCACACCAGCAGGCTGACGAACTAACGGCGCAGGCCGAGGCGGAAGCTACGCAAACGCTAGACGATGCCACCACCCGGGCCGACGAGCTTACCCAGACCTCCAGCTCGGAGGCGCGCAAGACGAGCGAAACCGCGCAGCGAAGCGCGCAGGAGCTGGTGGCGTCAGCTGAGCGCGAGGCCGAACGCATCCGGGCCCAGGTGCAGGCCGAGACGTCCTCGCTCCGCTCGCAAACCGAGCATGAGGTAGAGGCTCAGCGCGCCGCCACCGCAAACGAACTGACCCAGCAACGTGCCTCCGCGGCCGAGGAAATTGCCGAGCAACGCGCCACTGCCGAGCGCGAGACGGCGCAACTGCGAAGCGATGCCCGGGCTGAAGCTGATGAGCTTTTGCGCCAGGCGAAGGAGGAAGCGGCGCGCCTGCGCCAGGAGGCGGTTGAGGAAACCGCGGAATTGCGCTCGCGAGTGGAGGCGGAAACTAATGAACTGCAGACCTCCACCGCGCAAGAGGTGGCCCAACTCCGCGCGCAAGCGGAGCGGGAGGTGGCGCAGCTGCGAGACGATGCGGCCGCGCGCCGGGCGGAGGCCGATGCAGAGTCGCGCGGGAAAATTGAGGCCGCGGTGCAGGACGCGGAAAGCCGCGCCGGGCAGGCTGAAGAGCGCCTGGCGGAGGCTACCCGCCGCGCCAATGAGCTGACCGAGGCCTCGGAGGCCGAGTCGACGGAGTTGCTCAACTCGGCTCGGCGCGAGGCGAATGAGCTTCTCAGTCAAGCGCGAGAAGAGGCAGCGAAGTTGCGCGCGCAGGCCGAGCAGGCGGCGAATGAAGCGAAGGCCTCCGCCGACCAGCACGTGGCCGGCCTGGAGGAGCAGCGCAAGACGCTGACCGCCTATCTGGAGGATGTGCGCACGCTTCTCGCCACGTCCAATGTGCCGCTGGCGCTGAATGAGATCGTGGAAAATGGTGCTCAGGCGGAGGCTGAATAGCTAAAGCCTGCGACGTTGCCCGCTTAAATGGTGATTTTCGCACACCGAAGCTCCGCTGTTGTTATCATTTTGTTATTCTTACGGCCGGTGCTGGGTGAGCCGCCGCACGGCAAGCCGCATGAACGGTGGGCCGCGTGCCTGAAAGGGGAACAATGAGGAAAATTGGAGGCGTTGCGCTCCTCGTAGTGGGCGTCATTGTCTTTGTTTGGGGGGTGCTGAGCGCAACCGTGCTCAAGCCGGCCTCCGTACTCACCGGCGCCACCAAAGCGGACGGCGCCGGTATTGTTGCCACCGCTCCGGGCGTTCTCGACATGGGCGGCAACACCGTAGACGTCAAGGTTGCGAGCGAATCGGGGAACGAGGTCTTCGTCGGTTTCGGTTACAGCGACGACGTCGCCGCTTACGCGGAGGGCCTGCGCACGCAATTGATCACCGGCTTCGACGACGATGCCTTGGCCACGACGATGAGCTCTGGCGAGGCCGATCCGATCAAGGTCACCGACTCGGATATGTGGTTCTCGAAGGAAACCGGTGAGGGCAAGGCCGAATTTTCCTACACCACCACCGCCACCGGCGCGGAGTCGCTGATCGCCTCAACGGCCGACGGCACTATTCCAACGGTTGAGTTGCGCTGGGACGTGAAGGGCGGCCAGAACAATTCGGTGGTTTTGATCCTCATTGGCGTCTTGGCCTCGCTGGTCGGCGCGCTCATGCTGTATCTGCAATGGCAAGATGATCGCCGCGCGGGTGCGCAACGCCGCGAGCGTGGCGAAGAGCTGAGCGGCCGGCGGGACCGGGCCGGCGCCGAAACCAGCATTTTGCCGGCCTTCAGCGAAGAGGCTCCGGAACCCGGCACCCGCGAGGCGGATGTATACAACACCGGCCAGGCGCTGGGCGCCGGAATTCTTATGGAGTCCCCGCGTGGCGAGCGCATTCGTACTCGCCCGCTTCCCGTGGAGGATACGGTGGCCGGCCTGGTCGGCGAAGACTCCCCCGCTCAGCGCATCTCCGAAGCGATGGCCACCGCCAACCGTGAGCGCGATGAGCTCCATGAAAAACAGCAAAAAGCCACTGGCGGCGCCTACGGCGCTGGTGTTATTGCCGCCTCGCCCCAGGCCGACGAAATTCGCGCTCGTGAGTTGAGCGAAGAGGATCGCGTCGTGTTGCCGGAGCCGGAGCCGGAGCCGGAGCCAGAAGCCCGCACCCCCGAAGAGCGCGCCGCGTACGATTCCGGTATCTTGCCGGTGATCCGGCCCGAGGAGTGGTCCGCGGAGCAGCCCGAGCAGCCCGAAGCGAAGCCCGAGCAACCCGCGGAGCAGCCCGAAGCGAAGCCCGAGCAACCCGCGGAGCAGCCCGAAGCGAAGCCCGAGCAACCCGCGGAGCAGCCCGAAGCGCGGACCCGTCGTCGTCCCTCCCATGCTGCCGGCGAAACGCCCGGCGGCTACCGGACGGACCAGATTCCGCGGATCAAGGCACGCCGCGCGGCGGAGCCCGAGGTCGAAATTGACGAGGCCACTAGCAAGGGCTGGTGGAGCATCTGGGGTGGAGCCGAGAACGGCGAGGAGGAAAAGTAATGCGAAAAGGACTTGCAGTACTTGGCGTTGGCCTTCTGGCCTTGTCGGGGTGCTCCGGCCGCGCTGAAATTCCCGAGCCGCAACCCGCGGCCAGCCTAGAGCGCGCCGCCCTAAGCGAATCTCATTTCGCGGAGGTTTCCGAGTCGATTTACGCCACGCTCGCGCAGGCGGATCAGAACCTCGACGGGCAGCTTCTTGCCACCCGCGCGTATGATCCCTTCTACGCGGAACGGGCCTCGCGCTATAACCTCAAAAACATCCTGAAGGACTCCTACACGGTGCCCGCGGTGCCAACCCAGCCGCAGGGGGACAATTCGGTGGCCGTCTCGAAGGCGCAGGGCTTCCCGCGGTACGCGGTGGTGGCGATGCAACCCGCGGCAGATTCGGCCTTGCCCGCGGTGACGGTCTTTAGCCAGCCTAGCGCTCGCCAAAACTGGGGTATCTGGTCTTCGATGGCCATTATGCCTGGCGCTACATTGCCGTCTATTGCCGGCGGCTCGCAGGGCGCAGAGCTGATTGCCGCCGACGATTCGGCCGGACTGGTCATCAGTCCGCAACAGGCAATTGCCAGTTACGCGCAGTATCTGACAAACGATGATTCGCAGGGGCTGACCTTCGCCGCCTCGGCAGAGGATCCGAGCAAGCCCGATCCTTTCCACGCCGGAGTTGATTCGGAAATTGCCGCGCTCAAGGCGGCTTTTGAAGGGAGTGGCGAGGCCGCCTATAGCTTCTCGCCCACGGACATCGCTCCGGTTGCAATGCGTGATGCCGACGGCGGAGCTTTTGTCGCCGTCCCGCTCAACTACACCATGACGATTCGCGTGACCGCGGAGGGAGCGAAGATTACGCTGGAGGACCAGCGAATCACCGCGGTTGCCACCGGCCAGCCCGGCCAGTCGATTGGCGTCGACGGCGAAATGCGCGTCACCTTCAACGTTCAACTTGCGTTCCGCATACCTCCCGCCGGTGCTGAGCCAGTGATCACCGTGATCGCCGCATCTCAGCCGGTGGTGACGAAGGTGGAGAACGGGGCACCGGCGCCCGACGCCGGCGAGGAACCGGCGGCTGACGCCGGTTAGTGGCAGGAGGCAAATTGACTCAGTCTTTTAGTGGCGGAATGGATCTCTCGGGAATCGCCGAGGCACAGAAGCAGGAAAATGAGCCTGCACAAGCGGCGGATTACGTGGTGCGGCTTACCGGCGCCACCATCCAGGCCACGATGCAGCAGTCGCTGACCGTGCCGGTGATCGTGCTGTTCACAATGGACGGCCTGCCGGGTGAGGTAGGCGATCGCTTGGAGGCGGCCACAAAGAAGAGTGGCGGGCGTTTTCAGCTGGCTGTTGCTAATGCCCAAACCGAGCCGGAGCTTATGGCAGCGTTCCAGTGCCAGGGAGCTCCCGCCGGATACGCACTGGTCGGGGGACGGAGCATTATTCCGCTATTCCAGGGCAACCCGACGACTGAGCAGATCGACGCCGTCGTCGGGCAGGTGCTTGAACTTGCCAAACAGGCCGGCATTGGCGGGCGCATCTCCGGCAACTCGCAGGAAGAAGGTGCCAGCGCCGCCGAGCGAGAAGAACATTACGTGGCCGGCGCGCAGGCCCTGGCTCGCGGAGACTTCGACGCCGCCGCGCGCGAGTTCCAGCAGTCTCTGGATAAGATGCCGGAGAATGAGGCCGCTCGCGTCGGCCTCGCGCAGGTGAAGCTCCTCGAGCGGACCGCGGGCCTCGATCCCACAAAGACTCTCGCCGCCGCCGACGCGGCCGGCCCCTCAGATGTCGAGGCGCAAATGGCTGCGGCAGACGTCGAGGTGGCGCACGGCCGCCCGGACCTCGGTTTCACACGCCTGATTGATGCCATTGCCCCGAATGGCGGCGACGCTAAGGAAGAGCTTCGCCAGCACCTGCTGGAGCTCTTCGACGTCGTTGGTGCGGATCAGCCGTTGGTGGCCGATGCGCGTAAGCGGCTCGCTTCGGCGCTATTTTAGCCAGAGGTGCGTTCCAATAACGCCCGGGCATCATTTTCGAACAGTAGCCCTTTCTCGTGCACGTGAATACGTCCGCGCTCGGTGTGGACGTAGCGGTGATGGCGCCAGCAGAGGCATACCGCGTTGTTGAGGTCGGTTTTTCCTCCTTCGCTCCATTCTTGGGCATGGTGAATATCGCAGGTGTGGTAGGTATCGGTGCATCCGGGAAAGGTGCAACCCCTATCGCGCGCGATAACGGCGTGCTTCTGTGACTCGGAGTAGAGGCGTGTTTCTCGACCGGTATCGAGCACGGTGCTTGGCCCGGTGAAAACGGTGCGAATGATGATCGAGTCGCACAGCAGGTGACCGAGCTGCGAGGGGAGTAGCGGTGTCCCGTCACCCAAGAGCGCGGGTTCGTAACCGGCAAAGGCCTCTGCGGGAGGATCATCCCAGATCGACAAGGTTTCGGTGGCCGCCGGCGGCTTTGCGGCGGTCGGGAGTGAATCCGGAGCTGGTGCACAGGCCGTAGCGACCCAGGCCACGCCCGGAAACTAGGCGCACTCCGCCAGCGGCTGCCCCGCTATCTGCCGGGCACGGACCGGCGCAAATACCACCAGTGCCGCCAGTCCCGCCGGCGGGTGGGGCACTTTTCTCGATTCTGCGATAGGCGGCATCGAGACGGCTCAGCGTTTTCGCGACCGGATCGTCTGGCATGCGACGCAGGCCGTTTATACCTTGACGCTCAGAAGGGGAATAATGTGTTTTTACTTTATTTGATGCTATGAGGCCGAAGTCCTCCAAACTATCGTCTCATGCGGCTCCGACATGTTTTTTCGCTAAATTTGCATTTACCAGCTGAGCTGGGCACTTACGCTACAAAGTGAGTTCGACGACGCCGTCGTTGGCTGATGGGGAGTTTCGCCAGGCCGCCGAACCCCGCGAGCTGTGCCAGCCAGCAGCCGCCTACTGCGCCGCCTCGCCCTATTCTTCTGCGTTGCCTGCTGCCGGAACCTCAGCCCCCTCGCCCGCCGGAACCTCAGCCGGAGCCTCCGCTTCGCCAGCCATCGCCCCCGCATCAGCCTCGGCCACCGCCTCGTGCAGGGACCGCTCATTGACGAGCCGTTCGGGGGTCAAATACACAACGCCCAGCGGCGGGATCTGTACCGGAGCCGAGAATGCCCGGCCGTTCCAGCCCTCGTCGGTGGCCTCGACCGCGCCGAGATTGCCCACGCCCGAGCCGCCGTACTCTTCGGCGTCGGTGTTGAGAATCTCGAGCCAGCGGCCACCCTCGGGCAGGCCAACGCGGTAGTCGTTACGCGGCACGCCGGAGAAATTGACGGCCACCGCAACGACGTCGTCGTTCTCCTTGGAACGGCGAAGGTAGGTGATGACGTTGGAGTCGGCGTCCGACCCGTCGATCCACTCAAAACCGTGCGGCGAGAAGTCGTCGTTCCACAGGGCCGGGTGCTCAAGCATAACCTCGTTGAGGCGCTTGACCAGGCTCATAATGCCGTCGTGCGCCGGGTCCTCAGTGAGCCACCAATCAATGGAGGCGTCGTCGTTCCACTCGGCCATTTGTCCGAATTCTTGCCCCATGAAGAGGAGCTTCTTGCCGGGGTGGGACCACATATAGGCGAAGAGCTCACGCAGGCCAGCGCGCTTTTGCCAATCGTCACCGGGCATCTTGCCGTACAGTGAGCCCTTACCGTGCACTACCTCGTCATGCGAAAGCGGCAGTAGGTAATTCTCGGAGAAGGCGTAGACCATGGAGAAAGTGATCTCGCCGTGGTGCCAGCGCCGGTTGATTGGCTTTTCCTGCAGGTAGGAAAGGGTGTCGTTCATCCAGCCCATATTCCACTTCAGTCCGTAACCCAGGCCGCCGCCGTCGGTCATACCGGTAACCCCCGGCCACGA
Organism: Actinobaculum massiliense; assembly: GCF_001457435.1. Classification (GTDB taxonomy): domain Bacteria; phylum Actinomycetota; class Actinomycetes; order Actinomycetales; family Actinomycetaceae; genus Actinobaculum; species Actinobaculum massiliense. Next base: position 1,551,455 of record NZ_LN881717.1, read on the forward strand.
CGTCGATTCCTCCGCGATCATCAGCACGCCGGGATTGCGCCGGTAAGCGGTGGCGTTGGTTTCCTGCAGGAACTCGATAGCTTCGAGGTTTTCACGCCCGCCGTAGATATTCGGCTGCCACTGGCCATCTTGGCGCGAGTAGTCGAGGTAAAGCATGGAGGCCACCGCGTCGGCGCGAATGCCGTCGAAGTGGAATTCCTCCAGCCAGTAAAGCGCATTCGCCACCAGGAAGTTGCGCACCTGGTTGCGCCCGTAATTGAAGACCAGCGTGCCCCAGTCCGGCTGTGAGCCGCGGGTGGGGTTCGGATCCTCGTAAAGCGGCTCGCCATCGAAGTTCGCCAGCGCCCAGGCATCGGTAGCAAAGTGCGCCGGCACCCAGTCGGTGATCACGCCGATGCCAGCCTGGTGCAGGCGGTCAATCAGGTAGCGCAGATCGTCCGGTTTCCCGTAGCGGGCGGTGGGGGAGTAGTAGCCGGTTACCTGGTAGCCCCAGGACGGGCCGTAGGGATGCTCGGCCAGTGGCATGAACTCCACGTGGGTGAAGCCGAGGTACTGCACGTGGCCAATCAGCTGGTCGGCGGCTTCCCGGTAGCTCAGCCCCTTGCGCCAGGAGCCCAGATGCACCTCATAAACCGAAATCGGCTGGTCTAGGCCCTTGCGGTTCTCGATCCATTCCGCATCGTTCCACTCGTAGTTGGAGTCGGTGACAATCGACGCCGTCGACGGCGGCTCCTCCGAGCGGCGCGCCATTGGGTCGGCCTTCTGATGCCAAGAAAGATCCTTGTACTGAATCTCAAACTTGTAGCGCGCTCCCGCGCCCGCGCCCGGCACGAAAATCTCCCAAATGCCCGATTCGCCCAGCGAGCGCATGGCGTGCAAGGAGCCGTCCCAGCCGTTGAAATCGCCAATTACCCGCACGGCCAACGCGTTAGGTGCCCAGACGGAGAACGAAGTACCGAAGGAATTGCCGAGCTCGGATTCGAACTCGTGCACGTGTGCGCCCATCACCTTCCACAGTTCTTCGTGGCGGCCCTCGGAGAAGAGGTAGATATCCATTTCGCCGACGGTGGGCATAAAGCGGTAGGGGTCATCGGTGCGGTTTTCCACCCCGCCGTAGGAGGCGATCACCCGGTAATCGGGCACTTCCGCGCCCGGAACTACCGCCCGCCAAATACCGTTGTATTCGTGCTCAGCCCGGATTCGCCCGCCGTGCAGGGTTTCGATATAAACCTCATCGGCGAGCCGGCGCAGCACGCGGACGGTGACGTTTTGGCCGTCCGAATGCGGACCCAAAACATCGTGGGGCGCGTAGTACCACCCCTTCGAAACAGCCTCCAGAGTGCCCTCATCCACTTTGATGTAGTCCGTCATTATGCGTCCACCTCGATTTTCTCAATGCTCATGAGAGCTTTTTTCTGCTCTGTACCCCGGGCCCGCACCTTCGACGATGAAGGTTAGGAACCCACAAGAGCTTCCCTCTTATTGTCGCTCAGTCTCAACACTTGCGCGACCCCGCTGAGCGGAATTTCCAACCAATCTGGGCGTTGCGCAACCTCGTAACTGACCTCGTAGAGAGCCTTGTCAAGGACCAGCGCATTCAGTAGCGGCTGTTGATCCCGCGGGATTTCACCGTACCCGCTCAAAAACGCTTTTTGGGCGGCCTTTAGCCATGCGCGCATCGCGGGCCCCGCCCCCTCGCGCTCGCCCTGCCCCGCCGCGTACCCGAAGGAGCGGAGCATGCCGGCCACATCCCGCAGAGGAACGTCCGGTGCCTGGCGCTCGGACAGCGGCCGCAGCGGCTCACCCTCGAAGTCCAGTGCCACCCAACCCGCGGGTGTGCGAAGCACCTGTCCCAGATGGTAGTCGCCATGAATGCGCTGGAGATCTGGCCAGTTGGCCGCTTGCCCGGCGTCGAAAATAGCCGTGATGTCCCGGCGGTATTCGCCCAGCGCCGGTACCTGCGCCATCGCCCGCTCGGCGCGCGCCTCCCAACTGGCGCGTTGGGCGGCAATCGCCTCCTTACTTGCCGGGGCGGTTCCGAGCCGCTCGGCCAGTTCGGTGAGGTAGGTGCGGGTGAGTTTGCCCAGGTCGCGAATAGGCTCTTCGAGGTCACCGAGCGCACCGGAGGAGCTCGCCAGCGCGGCGGTGATCACCCGCCAGGCATCCTCGCCCCCGCGCAGGAATTCCTGCGCGGTAAGCGCGTCCGCGGCGAGAGTGTCCGTTGCCAGAGTGCCGGTTGCCAGCCCGTCACTTTCTTCGACGACGTCGGAGCTAGCGCCCGCTTCCACTTCCAGGCGCGCGGAACCAAACTGGGCGGGCACGGTGCCGGTATCGGCCAACGCGGTTTGCAACTCGACGTCGGGGTTCTTTCCGGGCTCGAAAACGCGGAAAAGCTTCACAATGACCGGCGGCTCGCCGTCGTAAATAATCGACGTATTGGATTGCTCTCCGCGCAAGATATGCGCACTCGAGTAGCTTGCAGCCGCCAGTGCGCGGGAGCGCAACGTTAGCTCGTCGGAGCTAAAGTCTGTTCCGCCCGCGCAGGCGGCTAGAAGAATCCGCTGGCCAAATGGGTCCTGGGCGGCGTCGGTTAGCAGGCCAGCTTCCCCGCCGCTCACCACCGGAACGTTGTAGATGATCTCGCCGGAGCGCACCAAAAGCCACACGAATTTGCGGTTGCTTTCCTCGGCGAGAGTGGCGGCGGAGAGCACTTCTAGCGGTTGCGGCTCGCCGCGATACCAACGCGCGCGATAGACCCAGCGTTCCAGCGCGTGCACCAAAGCCGCCTCGCCGCCCGGCTCTGCCTCGTCGGTTGCCTCCGGTTCCGCATCTTCCACGGAAGGCTTCGATAGCGTTGTGTAGTCCACCGTTTCACCGGTTTCGCTAGCCCGAGCGCCCTCGCGGGGAGCGGGCTCGGACACGCCGGGTGCCTCGAGTTTGAGCCAGAAGAAATCGCGCGATCCGAGCGTCACCGTGTAGCTACCGTCGGCGGCGACCCCCGGGAACCCTGCTCCACCAAATACATCCGTGACCTGCCAGCCGGCGTAATGAGGAATGCTGAGATTGGCCGCGCGAGCGGTATTCGCCAGGTTCATAACGCAAAGAATCACTTCGGATTCGCTTGAGCGCGTGAAGGCAAGGATGGCTTCGTTATTGGCATCCAAAAGCGTGAAATCGCCGCTTCCCATCACCGGGTGGTGGCTGCGCACCTCGAGGATGCCGTGAATCCAGTGCAGTAGCGAGGCGGGCTGGGAAAGCTGGGATTCCACGTTGACGGCCTGATAGTTGTAGGCCAGGGAAGAAATCGCCGGCAAATACAGCTTGCCGGGATCGGCGGTAGAAAAGCCGGCATTCCTATCCGGGCTCCACTGCATAGGGGTGCGTACGCCGTCGCGGTCGGAAAGCCAGATATTATCGCCCATCCCAATTTCGTCCCCGTAATACAGGTAGGGCGAGCCGGGCAAAGACAGCAAGAGCGCGTGCGCGAGTTCCACCTCCGCGCGCGAATTGCCCAGGAGCGAGGCGAGGCGGCGGCGAATACCCACGTTTGCTCGCATCCGCGAATCCTCCGCGTACCACTTGTACATGGAGGCGCGTTCCTCGGTGGTCACCATTTCCAGCGTGAGCTCGTCGTGATTGCGCAGGAACGTTCCCCACTGCGCGTCGCGGGGAATCGCCGGCGTATCGCGCAGAATGTCGATAATGGCGGTGGCGCGCTGGTCGCGCAGGGCATAGTAAATGCGCGGCATGACCGGGAAATGGAAGCACATATGGCATTCGGGTTGCTCGTCCGTTCCGAAGTATTCCACTACGTCATTGGGCCACTGATTCGCCTCGGCAAGCAAAATCGTGCCGGGGAACTCCTCATCCAGCATCGCTCGCACCTTGGCGATAAAAGCGTGGGTTTGCGGTAGATTCTCGCAGTTTGTCCCCTCCTCCTCGTAGAGGTACGGGATGGCGTCCAAGCGCAACCCATCTACCCCGAGATTGCACCAAAAGCGGAAGACGTCCATCACCGCGGCGTGGACCTTGGGGTTTTCGAAGTTAAGATCCGGCTGGTGGGAGAAAAAGCGGTGCCAGTAGTACTGCTTGCGCACCGGGTCGAAAGCCCAATTCGAGGTTTCGGTGTCCACGAAAATAATTCGCGCGTCCGAGTATCCGGCGTCGTCGTCGGCCCACACATAGAAGTCACCGTAGGGACCATCCGGGTTCGAGCGCGAGGACTGGAACCACGGATGGTCGGCGGAGGTGTGGTTGATGACGATGTCGATAATGACGCGGATTCCGCGGTCGTGTGCCTTTTCGACCAGCTCACGGAAATCGTCCATGGTTCCGTACACGGGATCGACGGCGGTGTAGTCGGCGACGTCGTACCCGCCGTCTCTGCCCGGTGACGGATAGAAAGGTGGAATCCAAATGCAATCGATTCCCAGCCACTGGATGTAATCCAAGTGTGAAATCAAGCCCCGGATATCGCCCACGCCGTCGCCATCCGAATCCCCGAAAGCCTTGAGCAAGACCTCGTAGAAAACCGCGTGTTTATACCACTGCGGATCAGGGGTGATTCCGCGCGGGTCGGTTTCTTCCACGCGGGGTTCGGATTTGGCGGCGTTGACGGAGGGCAGTGATGTCACTTAGAGAACCTTCACGGACAGAATATGAGCGGGCTGATGTGGATCCAGCCGAACGAAGGGGCGCTCGTTCCAGTAGAACGTGTTCCCGGTCAGTTCGTCGGTCACCTCAATGAGTGGCGCACCGAATTTTGGCGTTACGTTCAGCGGGGTGAGGTCGAGTTTGACCACCGCCTCCTGCGTATTTGCCGGATCCAGGTTGAGCACCACAATAACGGTATCTGCCTCGCCATCGGGGGTTTCTTCGCTCCGCGCGTGCTTGGTAAACGAGACCACGTGGTCATTCGTGGTCTCATTGATCGAAATTCCGCGCAGACGTTGCAGAGCGGTGTGGTTCGTGCGGATTTTATTGAGTTGCACGAACAGAGCCTGAATTCCGTACGGATCACGCGAGTAATCGCGGGGGCGGAATTCGTACTTCTCGTTGTCGATCATTTCTTCGAAGCCCGGGCGCGGCACGTTTTCCACGAACTCGTAGCCGGAGTAAATGCCCCAGGTGGGCGAGCCGGTGGCGGCCAAAATCGCGCGGATCTTCCAGGCGTTGGGTCCGCCGTGCTGCATATAAGGCGTGAGAATATCGTGCGTGGTGGGCCAAAATGCGGGGCGCAGTACGTGCGCGGTGTCGCGGCCCAGCTCCAGCAGGTATTCCTCAATTTCCTCTTTGTCATTGCGCCAGGCGAAGTAGCAGTAGGACTGGTGGAAGCCAATCGCCGCCAGGCCCTGCATCATCGGCGGGGCGGTGAAAGCCTCCGCGAGGAAAATGACTTCCGGATGCTTCAGGCGGAACTCGGCCAGGAGCTTTTGCCAGAAGTTCAGCGGCTTAGTGTGCGGATTATCCACGCGGAAAATCGTTACCCCGTGGGAAACCCACACTTCTAGCACCCGCTTGATTTCCTCGTATATGCCTTCCGGATCGTTGTCGAAGTTGAGCGGATAAATATCCTGGTACTTCTTGGGCGGATTCTCCGCGAACGCAATCGTGCCGTCGGCGCGGTGGCTGAACCACTCGGGGTGTTCCTTGAGCCAGGGGTGGTCCGGCGAGCACTGCAGGGCCACGTCAAGCGCTACTTCCAGGCCTTCTTCCTTGGCCCTACCCACGAAGTAGTCGAAGTCTTCGAAAGTTCCCAGGTCCGGGTGAATTGCATCGTGCCCGCCGTCCGGGCTGCCGATCGCGTAGGGCGAGCCGGGGTCTCCGGGCTCGGCTACCAGGGTGTTGTTCTTTCCCTTGCGGTCGGTGGTGCCAATGGGGCTGATTGGCGTCAAGTAGACGACGTCGAAGCCCAGTCCGGCAATGCGAGGGAGATCCTCCGCGGCGCTGCGCAGGGTGCCGGAGTGCCATTCGCCGTCGTCATCCTTCCAGGCGCCCACCGAGCGCGGGAACATCTCGTACCACGAGCCCACCAAGGCGCGCTCGCGGTCAACCTCCAGCGGGAAGCGGTCCGATTCGGTGACAAAATCGCACAACGGGTATTCACGTATCACCTCTTCAACCGCGTGGGAGGTGGCTGCAGCGTAGCGAACTTCGAGCGGGATGGTTTTGCGAGTGAGTACATCTATCGCGTCTCGAATAACTTGACGGTTTTCCCCAGTTCGCGGCAGGCTCTTGAGTACGCGCTTAAGGAGCTGCTCTGCCTCAAGGAACACGAGGTCAACGTCCTGGCGTAGGGGGAGCTTGGCCTCGGCATTGTGGCGCCAGGTGGCCAGTGGATCGGACCAGGAGCGCACAAAGAAGGTGTAGTTCGCGATTTCGGGCGGGGTGAGCCAGCCCTGGTAGCGGCTCAGACCGGGGCGAATAAGCTCCATCGGGGCGGACTGGATTTCCTCGCCGGCCTCATTGACCAGCACGGCCTCACAGGCGAACAAATCGTGCCCCTCGCGCCACACCGTGGCCTGGACGGGGAAGGCTTCGCGCACGGTGGCCTTGGCCGGCCAGGAGCCGTTTTGCACCTGCGGCATCACGTCCATAATCGGGATGCGGCCGATGTTTCCATAGGGCGCTGGAGTGGGTGCGACCGGGCTCGCCGGATCCTGCGCAAGAGCCTTTTCAATCCGCTTTTCGTCGGCGGTGGAGGTGTTGGCGCGGCTCGTTGGCTGTTTGGCGGCGGGCGCTTTCGCGCGCGGCTTCTTTGCTGCGGGCTTGCGAGCGGCCGACTTGGCCGGTGTCTTGCGGGCCGGCGCGCGCTTTGCGGTGGGCTTGGTGGGCTTGGCGGGCGTCGCGGAGGAATCCTCCGGGGCGGGCGCGGCTACGGGTGTCGCGGGTTTCTTCTTTTCATTTGGTGTTGCGGTGCTCACATGCCTAGCCTAAACGGTTTTCGTCACCACTGCACGGTTCGATCGGCCCGCGTAGGCGCTGGGCGCTGGGTGGTGGGCGCGGGGCGCTGGCATCTCACGCGCGGACCGCCGCCGGCTCGCTACGCGAGAAGCTCTGGTAGGGGGCGGCGTTGCAGGAGAGCGGCAGGAATGAATCCGACGGCCAGGGTTGCCAAGGTGTAGCCGCCGGCTACCAACGCGGCAATAATAAACGTCCGCGAACTCGGTTCGCTGAAAGGCAAGGTTACGAGGAGGCTCAGCGCCGCGCCGGCAAAAGCGCCGCTGAGACCTACACACAAGCTCTGGGCCAAGATCGCTCGTCGAATTGCGGCGGGCCGCCAGCCGACCGCGTGGAGGATACCGTAAACTCGGGCATCCTCCACCGCGCCGATCCACAGCACCACGCCCACCGCCACCAGCCCGAGCACCGCCAGCACGCAAATTGCGATTAGATCTGGCGTGCGTACGCGCACCGAAACTGTTTCCCCAAGCATGCTTCCCACCAGCTGGCCTTGGAAGGCATCAATAAGCCACACCGTGAGATTAATGGTCGCCGCGGCGAGGGCCACCGCGCTCGCGGCGGTAAAGAAGCGAGCGGGCCGGTGCGAAATTCTTTGCATACCCAGCCGGGCGGGGCCCCACGCCCGCGCAAGCTCGGCGCCATCGCGCGCGGCTACCAGGGAATCTGCGCGGCTGTTTGCGAGGGAATGCGCGCTACCTTTTGTGTCCGAACGCGCGCGGCTAGATTGCGTCCGCCGTTTGGGCGCGTAGGGGAGTATGGCCTGTAGCGGGCTGATCCTGGTAGCGGAGAGCGCGGTAGGTAGACCCGCAGCGAGGGTTACCAGCAAAGCCAGCGGAATAGTCACGAGCGGCCACCACAGCGGCGCGTTTAATCCCAGGAACGGGAGTGCGGCATAGGCCAGCACGGCTCCGATAAACCCGCCAAGTACGCCAATGATCGTTAGCTCGGCGAGCAGGAGCCGCAGGATTGACGTGGGTCTCCAGCCGGTAGCGCTGAGTATTCCGAGTTCTCGGCGTTTGGCGCGAATCATCGCGGAGGCGGCCATTGCTACGGTGAGAGTTGCCGAGATAATAATTACCCACGCGAGCGCCAAGGATTTGTGATCGAGTGCGGTGGAGATGGTAGCGGTGACGCCTTTCTTTGACCACGGATTGTGTAGGCGTAGCCCGGGGGCGTGGGTAAAGCCATCGGTGGTCGGGGCGGTAAGGGTTATGTTTTGAACCGCGAGGGATGATCCCGTCATAATGTCAACGTCCAAGCCGGTGGCCTCCGCAATTTTTTCTGCGACCACGCGAATTCTTTCGGTTGCCACTTCGTTGAAATCGTTAATTCCGCTAATGCGCACCCGGATCGCCGAGATGGGGGCGCGAGTGAGCTCGGGGTCGACGGTAGAAAAACCTGCAATGAAGGCATCCAAACTGGTGAGGAGAGCCGGTGGCTGTTGGCTATAGCCCGCGGGGTTCAGATCCGGGCGGTACTCCGAACTTCCTAGTTCCCGGGTGGTCGCCTCATCGGCGGCCGCAATCGGAATTCGCTGATAGGTCGTCAGCGGTGCGACGCCGCCGCTTTGGCCATCTGCCGCGGTCAGGAGCGTTGCGTCGTAAATTCCTACCGGCACCAGCAGGGGCGTGGTGGAGTCGGGCGACGGGCCGGTGGCTGAACCCGTATCTCCCGAAATGGGTGCCTCGGCAACCGTTGTTACTTCGCGGAAAGAGGGCCCGAGGCTTCCCGGGGAAGGTAATTCGAAGTCGTCCTTATAACGCGACGGCGAACCTTCGACGACGATGCCTTCAGCGGGGCTAGCTTGATAGGAAATCGGCCCTGAGCGCTGAAAGTGAGGGACGGCGATGGCACGTGATATGTGCCCCTCACGTGCGGGCTCTTGCGGATTGTGCTCGCGCAAGAACTCTTTCCAGTAAGCATCGGCACCGGCGGTGAGTGTCGCGGTTCTTTCCGCGGGCGCCTGGGCAATGCGGCGGCCCAGATCCGCGTCGAGCGGACCGGTGAAATACTCCTCGGCCAGCGAGGCAGGGAGCGCCTCCACTTGCGCGTTTATCGACACATCGGGATCGCCCAGGCTTTTCGTCAACATCACCGGCAGATAACGAACGTCTTTGGAGGGAAGACTGCCTAGTGGTTGGTATTGCGCGTGGCCGAGGGTATCCGCGCGGCTGAGATAGCGGCCGCTGGTCACGGTTTTATCGAGGCCAACCAGCTGTGCTTCAGCTTCAGGATCCACGGCCGCAAATGGGAGTTGCAGGGAAACCGCGGGCGTTAGCAGAGTGGGACGCGGTTCGTTCCCCGCTCCCGATTCGGCGGCAGATGGCCTCCCTTGGCAGGTAACAGCAATGTCAAACCCGGGATCAGTGAGTCCGCAGATTTCGCGTTCGGCGCCTGGGTCTAACTCCGTTATCGATAACGCGCCCCCGGTACCGGTGCCAACGTGAATTGGATTAGGGGTGTAGTAATTAACGAGTTCGATTGGAGCGGTGGTATAGCGGCCATTTCGAGCTGAAAGAGCTATTCGGGAGCGCAGGAATGTTCTCTGTTCCGCGTTATCAACCAGTTCGGAAACGTCAAGTTTGGCCGTCGAGGCAGATAGCGGAATGGTACCAATCATGGCGATCGGTGCCGCCACCTCCACATCCGCAATTGAGCGGATATCCTCTAGCTGGTCAGTGGTTATTCCGCCGTAGATTCCCGCCAGGAAATTCGGTTCAACCAGGCTAGAGCTTTTTTCGACGTCGTTGCGGGAACCGGCCGGGCGAATCAGGACGTCGTACGACCCGCGCCAGTTTGAAGCTAGGGTTTCTTCAACTTCCAGGCGTTGCGTAGTAGTGGCGGTGGTAAGAAGAACAAATGCGGGGATAGCGATGATGAGAGCAAGAAGGAGGGTAGCTACCCGCCGGAAATCATGGCGTACATTTTCCCAGGCGAATCGAAGCATTTCACCTCCTGCCAGAAGGGAGCGCTTCGGTAGCTACGCCGTCGTGAATCTCAATCACTCTTTCCATGCGAGCGGCAAGAGCGAGATCGTGTGTAGCCAGAATTAACGTAATGTTTTTCGCCGTATGTAGCTCCAACAGTAAATCCGCTATTTTCTGCGAGTTCGCGGAGTCGAGATTGCCGGTGGGCTCATCAGCAAGAATTAAGGCGGGCTCAACCGCGAGCGCGCGAGCAATCGCGACCCGCTGTTGCTGGCCGCCCGAAAGCTGGCTGGGATAAGCGTCGGCGCGGCTGGCCAACCCCACGAGGTCGAGTGCAGTCTTCACCCGCTCCGCGTGTTTTCCGCGCGGCGTCCGCCCGATCAGGGGAGCGGCAACGTTCTGAGCGACGGTGAGCGAATCAATGAGGTGGAATTGCTGGAAAACAAAGCCGACGCGTGAGCGGTAGTCCGCGCGGTCCTTGCCGCGTAAGTCAGTAATAACGCGCCCATCAACCGTGATGCTTCCGCTGTCGGGGGTATCGATTAAACCGATGAGGTGCAGCAAGGTTGATTTCCCGGAACCGGACGGGCCGACCAAAGCTACAGATTGCCCGTGTGCTATGGAGAGGGAAACATCTCTGGCGGCATGCAAAATATCGCCTTCCGGGGTCGTGTATTTTTTACATATTTCTCTGGTCTCTACGAAAGAATCAGCGGAAGGAGATTCATTCCCCAATGTATGTAAGGGCGAGTGTGAGTCAGGCTGAATACAGTGATCTTTCTCAGACATATAAAAATTCCTTCCACTCTCTTTACTGAAAGAGGCCATTCCTTTACTCTTAATTTATGCTAACAAAAGTTATTTTCCGTCACGATATTTTCGAGCAGGAAAATATCGTGACCCAATAAGAGAGTTTTGCAGGCAATGGGGGCGATGCTGGTCGGAGCGGTTTCCCTTGCCTCGTCGGGTACTGCTTTCGCGGCTGATCGAGGAAAAGATCCGGCTCGTTTCCATGAAGTTCCCGCTATCGATACAACGGTTCCCCTGTATTTGATTCGTTATAACTGGGTACTTGTGCAACGTATCGGGGCGGATAACTGGGCTTATTGCGCGGCACGTGCAGCTAAAATGAACCAACAACGCGACGGGTATTGGATAAAGCGTTACGAATGCAAGATCGGCGGGCCGCAGGGTAGTGGGCTTTATGCACTAATGAGAGATTATGTGTCTTTGGTACGTATGAGCGCGGGTTTCGGTTCTGATTTACGAAATTCGGGGCTGGGCACTGAATCGTAGTTAGGTAGTCGCTACCAGTAGCCAGCCCCGAATTTCGGGTTAAGTAAATGCGAACTAGTAATTCATATTCATGGCCGCGCGCACTTCGCGAAGCGTTTCATTGGCGCGCTCGTTGGCGATCTCGTTTCCGCGCTTAATAATGCCTTCGATATAGCCCGGATCCGCCTCCAATTCGGCGCGGCGGGCGCGAATCGGGGCCAGCATCTCGTTGAGCGCCTCGGTGGCCATTTTCTTGAGGGTCCCGGATCCGCCGTCGCCGATTTCTTCAGCGAGCTCCACGGGATCGCGATCGAGCGCGAACGCCGTCATCAGTACCAGGTTAGAAACCTCAGGGCGGTTTTCCGGATCGTAGGTGATGTGGCGCTCCGAATCGGTCACCGCCTTCTTGAGGCGCTTCGCGGTTTCGTCGGCCGTCATCTTCAGCTCGATGGTGTTTCCGCGCGACTTGCTCATCTTCTGCCCGTCCAGGCCCAGGATCGATGCGCCGCCCGATAGGAGTGCCTGCGGGCGCGGGAAGACTGGCTCATCCGTGCCTGCGGGGTGGCCGTATCGGGCCTCGAAGCGGTCCGCGATAACTCGCGCCTGCTCCAGGTGGGGAAGCTGATCCTTGCCCACCGGCACCAGGTTTGCCTTGCAGAAGAGGATGTCCGCGGCTTGGTGGACGGGGTAAGTCAGGAGGAGGCCGGACATCGGCCGCCCGCCCGTGGCCTCGTGTTCGGCCTTCACGGTGGGGTTGCGGTACAGCTCCGAATCGGTCACCACCGAGAGGAAGGGAAGCATGAGCTCATTGAGCGCCGGAATGGCCGAGTGCGTGAAAATCACGGACTTTTCAGGATCCAGTCCCACCGCCAAATAATCGGTGGCGAGCGAATGGACGCGCTCGGTGAGCGGGCCGGTGCCATCGCGGTCGGTAATCACCTGGAAATCGGCAATCACCAGCCAGGTTTCCACCCCTCGCCGCTGCAGAGTCACCCGGTTACGTAGGGAACCGAAGTAATGGCCAAGATGGAGATTTCCGGTGGGGCGATCCCCGGTGAGGACGCGAAATTCGGAGGGGTCCTCGGCAATTTTCTGCTCGATTTTATTGCTTACCTCGAGCGCGTGACGCAAGGACGCATCTGACGTTGCCTGTTCTAGCGATTCCTCAACACCCATGGTTCTCTTTTCGTTCTCTTTATATTCATGTGGTTTTTCTTCACGAGCTGTAGTGTGACAACTCGTGGGGTTTGTGGCCCGTTGACGGTGTGATCGGAGCTCACAATGGCTTTAACCGTCCTCTATCCTAACGGCACTGACCTAGATTAGGTGATCGGGTTAGCGAAATATAGCCGCATGGAGTTCGGGGCAATTACGGTCGTAGCGCCCGGAACATAGACCTGCTGTGATTCGCGCGGGCGTTCCCAGGTTGAATCCCAGGCCAAGTTGTAAGGGTTACCGCGGCCTTCGGGGAGGGTAATGCGCACCTCGTTGGCGGCGCCGTTAATGACGATGAGGGCATCCGCATCCCGATCGCGCCCGGAGCGCAACATTTGCAAAACTCGATTGGCTGGATCAAACCAGCGGTGTTCGGGCATGGGGTCCCCGGTGTCTGCGTACCAGGTAAGATCCGGGAGCATATCGGATTTGGTGGGCGTTTGCGTGAAGAAATCAGCTGGCCGAAGCACCCGGTGCTCAGCGCGGAGGCGTAGTAAATAAGCCATTGTGAGCTGCGCATTACGTTGACACTCGTCAAGATTCCAATCAAGCCAGGTAAGCGCGTTGTCCTGGCAATATGCGTTGTTATTTCCATGTTGGGTGCGGAAAAATTCGTCTCCTGCCACAATCATGGGGGTGCCGGCCGAAAAGATGAGCGTGCCGATGAGGTTACGTAGGGTACGCGTGCGTGCCTGGGCGATTTCGAGGGGCACCGGAGCTTCCCGGGTGCCATCGCCCTCGAAGCCGTGATTCCAGGAGCGGTTATTGTCCGAGCCGTCGCGGTTGTCTTCCCCATTGACCTCATTGTGCTTGTGGTCGTAGGAAACCAGATCCCGCATGGTGAAGCCATCGTGGGCGGTAATGAAGTTAATGGAGGCATTCGGCCCGCGCCCGCCCGGCCAGCGGCCCTGGCCGAACATATCTGCTGATCCGGAGAGCCGTGTGGCCAAATCGCGCAGATCCCCGCCCAGGCCGCCCTGGGAAATCTGCCGCTGATCGGAAACCCAAAAGCTGCGTACGGTATCGCGGAAGCGATCGTTCCAATCCGCGCTGGGGCGCGGGAAATTGCCGGTTTGCCAGCCATTGGGCCCAATATCCCAGGGCTCGTTGATGAGCTTCACGTGGCGTAGAACCGGATCGGTTGCCAGCGCCATATAGAAAGGATGGTGCGGGTCAAACTGATCGCCCTTGCGCGCCGACGTCGTCGCCAAATCAAAACGGAACCCATCAACCCCGATTTCCTCCACCCAGTAACGCAGGGAATCGAGCGTCATGCGCAGAACCGTTTGGCGGCGGAAATCCAACGAATTCCCGGTACCGGTGGTGTCGTAAAACGCCCCGGCATCATTCGCGGGTTGCATGTAGTACGAGGTCTGGCCAAATCCGCGCCAGCACACCGAAGGCCCATCCACGCCGCCCTCGGAGGTGTGGTTATAGACGACGTCGAGAATCACCTCAATACCGGCGTCGTGCAGGCGCGCAACCATGTCGCGTACCTCCTGCAACACCGCCGCGGGCCCGCCCAGTTGCGCGGTTTCGGTGGCATAACTCGGCTCCGGCGCGAAATAGGATAGCGTGGAATATCCCCAGTAGTTGCTCAGCCCGCGCTGAGTCAAGAAAGGCTCGCTCATTTTGGCGTGAATCGGCAAAAGCTCAATTGCTGTTACTCCTAAACTCCGCAGGTAATCGGTAACCGCCGGCTGGGCCAATCCCGCGTAGGTGCCGCGCAACGGCTCGGGAATGCGATCCAGTTGCTGGGTGAAGCCCTTGACGTGAGCCTCGTAAATAACCGTCTGATCCCATGGAGTGAACGGATGCGAAATATTTGCATGGGTGGGCGCAACTACCACGCTTCGTGCCTGGTAGGGCGCCGAATCCGCGTCATCGCGCGCGGGCGGATAGGTGAGTGGGCGAAGTTCGTCGTCCACCCGGTGAGCGTAAAGCTCGCGCGAAAGCTGGGGCGTGGAGGTAATCGCCCGGCCATACGGATCAAGCAGAAGCTTGGCGGGATTGAAGCGCATTCCGCGCTGCGGATCCCACTGGCCGTGCACGCGATAGCCGTATTCTTGCCCGGCGCGTACGCCAGAAACGTGGCCGGCCCACAGCTCCCCGCGGCGGTGGAGCGAATAGCGCGTTTCCCGCAAGCCAGTGGCCGAGGGAGTGAAAAGGCAAAGATCAACGGCGGTGGCGTTGGGGGCGGTAACAACAAAGTCCGCCCCATTATCCGTCAGATGCGCGCCGAGCATAAGAGGGGCGCTACGCGGGGGGAGCGACCGCTCCGACTCTCGAGCCACGTAGCGCGTAGAGGTACGCGGCACATCCTGTAAAAACGTCACTGCATAATTGTTCCAGATTACGCGCGTGCGCGCCTGTTTTGTTTGCCACCCGTTCTCGGTATGCGTCACACCCCGCTTCGCGGGGTGGTTTAGGGTTTCTTATATGGCAATTTTTCCCGTTCCGATCCTTTCCCGTGGCTTCGTTGATCGTGATGAAGCCAGCCGCCTTGACCCGCGGCGCGTGATCCACTTGCGTCGCAGTTCGCGGGCACGTTACGTTTTGCTGAGCGGAGAGGCCCTCGCCGCCCGCGGTGAATCCGGGCTCGAGTTCGTTGGCGCGGAGGAGGCGCTGGCGCGCAGTTTCGACGTCGACGCCGCCTACTACCTCGGTACCGCGCAAGAAACACCATATTTCGCGATCGATCTGACCGATACATTCGGCACCGATGCCAACCGCGCGTATCCCGAGGCGCAGATCGGCGGCTTCCGGTGGTGCGCCCTGGTGGCCTTCGGAAATCTGTGGCCCGAGCTGGACGCCGCCCTCGCCACCGAGGCGCTCGCGATCTGCAACGCTTGGCGCCAGCAGCGCTTTTGCGAAAAGTGCGGCGAACCGTTGCGGGTGCTCGAATCCGGTTGGATCGCGGTTTGTTCGCGTGGGCACCCCACCTATCCGCGTACCGACGCCGCGGTTATTATGGCGATTTTCGACGACGCCGATCGCGTGCTTTTGGCACAAAATGCGCGCTGGCCGGGAACGCGCCACTCCATTCTGGCCGGATTCGTGGAGGCTGGCGAACCACTAGAAAAGGCGGTGCGGCGCGAGGTCGCGGAAGAAGTGGGCATTGAGGTGGGCGCGGTTGAGTACTTTGGATCGCAGCCCTGGCCGTTTCCGCGTTCGCTGATGCTCGGGTTCTTTGGCCACACTTCCCAGAGCGAGGTAGATATTGTGGCCGACCACCGCGAAATCGCGCGCGCCGGGTTCTATACGCGCCAGGAGGTTATTGCGGCCGCGCGGGCAGGGGAGATCACCCTTCCGCGCCGCACCTCCATTGCCGCCGCTATGCTCACCCACTGGTTGGGAAGCGGCGATTCGGCCGGCAACCCGGCTGGCGACTCAGCCGGTAGCGCGACGGGCGGCGTGACGGGCGGTTTGGAGGCGGCCAGCGCAGAGGAAATTATGAGCCTGTTTTCCTGGTAAAGGCGGGATTTGTCTCCGCCGGCCTCGAGCTCAGGCGGGCTTTAGCCCGGTTGTGCTTTAGTCCAGCTCCGCCAGCTTCGCCTGCACGGCCTTAAGAGAAGGATTGGTGAGGGCGGCGCCGTCGGAAAACTCGAGGGTGGGGACGATTTGATCGCCACCGTTGATTTCTTCCACGTGCTTCGCGGCGGCAGAATCCTGCTCAATATCAACTTCGTCCCACTCAATTTGGGCACGCTTCATTTGGTTCTTGAGATTCTTGCAGTAGCCGCACCACGGGGTGGTGTACATCGTAACTTTTGCCATGCGGATAGTTTAGGCAGGCTGAGGGAAAGTCGGCGCCGGTTGCGCGATGGGTGAAGACGGAAATGGTGTCGGAGGCCCGTGGAAGACTCATCGCGGAGGAAGCGAATCGGGTTTAGGTTAGTGGTCTGGAAAGGAGCGCGGTGAGCCCAATGAACCAATACAGCTTTAATGCGCCCCGGCGTGAGGTCAAGGGTCTCGAACCTTCGACCGACCGCTTAGGAGGCGGTCGCCTGCCCGCCGGCGCGCGCGCCGGTATGGGGGATCCGGATGAGCTTCTGGAGTTTCTTGATCCCGAACAGCGGCGAGTAGCAACGGCCCTGCACGGGCCGGTGGTGGTGCGCGCGGGAGCGGGAACCGGGAAAACCCGCGCTATTACCTACCGCATTGCCTACGGAGTTGCCACCGGGGCTTTCCATCCGCACAATGTGCTGGCGGTGACTTTTACCTCTCGCGCGGCGGGCGAAATGCGCTCGCGGTTGCGCGATCTAGGCGTGGGTGGAGTGTCCGCGCAAACATTCCACGCCGCCGCTTTGCGTCAGCTCTCGTATTTTTGGGGTACGGCAGTGGGTGGGCGGATTCCGCCCATTAGCGAATCGAAAATTGCCATGGTCTCTCAGGCAGCGGCCAGTCTAGGTATGCCAACCGATCGGGTGAGCGTACGCGATCTTGCCGCGGAAATTGAATGGGCCAAGGTGGGTCTAATTACTCCGGAAAAGTACCCCGAGCGGGCCGCGGCTCAGGGGCGCGCGGAGGTCGCCGGCCAAGCCCCGGAGGAAATCGCCCAGCTCCTGCGCAAATACGAGGACGTGAAAACCGAGCGCGGGGTCATTGATTTCGAGGATGTGCTGCTACTTCTAATCGGGGTGATTTTGGATCGCCCGGATGTAGCGCGGGAAATTCGCGCGCAGTATCGGTACTTTGTGGTCGACGAATATCAGGACGTCTCGCCCCTGCAGCACCGCCTGTTGCAGTTGTGGCTAGGCGGGCGCAATGATGTGTGCGTGGTCGGAGATGTTTCGCAGACGATCTACTCCTTTACCGGTGCCTCGAGTTCTTATCTGGCGCGGTTCCAGCAGGAATTCCCCGGCGCTAAAGAAATTGAGCTGATTCGCGATTATCGCTCCACCCCGCAAATTGTTCGGGCGGCAAACCTGGTTATTGAAGGAGATCAATCCGAGGGAGCGGTGCAACTTGTCTCGCAAATGCCTTCGGGTAGGCCGGTGAGCTATCGGGAGTACTCCGACGAGGCCGAGGAAGCTAGCTCGATCGCGGGGGAGATCCTTACGCTCCGCCAGGGCGGGGTGCCGCTTTCGGATATAGCGATCCTCTATCGGACCAACGCGCAGTCTGCGGAGTTTGAAACCGCCCTCGGCCGGGCGGGGATTTCCTACCAGGTGCGCGGAGCGGAGAAGTTTTTCTCGCGCCGGGAGGTGCGCGAAGCCATGGTGGCAATGCGTGCGGCGGCACGCTCCGGGGTGGAAGGCGGCCTCGCCGAGAATGTGCGGGCGGTGCTACGCCAAACCGGATGGCGCAATCAACCGCCCGAGCAGGCTGGTTCGGCTCGCGATCGCTGGGAGGCGCTCAACGCCCTGCTGAACTTGGCGAAAAATATGGAGGAAAAGCGCTCCGCGGGGATGGCCGAGTTCGTGGCGGATTTGGAGGAGAGAGCGCAGTTGCAAAACGTGCCGGAGATTGAGGGGGTTACACTTTCTTCCCTGCACGCCGCCAAAGGGCTGGAGTGGC
This sequence comes from Actinobaculum massiliense, assembly GCF_001457435.1. Classification (GTDB taxonomy): domain Bacteria; phylum Actinomycetota; class Actinomycetes; order Actinomycetales; family Actinomycetaceae; genus Actinobaculum; species Actinobaculum massiliense. The sequence continues at coordinate 1,569,355 of NZ_LN881717.1, forward strand.
ACGCCGTATTCTTGGCGGGGATGAGCGAGGGGCTGATGCCCATCTCGCTCGCTAAAACCGCCGCCGCCATCGAGGAGGAACGGCGCTTGCTTTACGTGGGAATCACTCGCGCAAAAGAAGCCCTGCACGTTTCCTTCGCCAAAGGGAGCGGATCCAGAACGCGCAAAGCCTCTCGCTTTTTGGAGCCGGTGTGGCCCAAACCCGAGGGAGAGCTATCCTGGGCGGGAAAGAAGAAGCGCGGTAAAGCGGCGGACGAGGAGTTTCGCGCCAACTACCCCGATGACGTTGCGCTGTTCGAATCCCTCTCGCGCTGGCGTGCGGGTGTGGCCTCCGAGGCCGGCAAGCCTGCCTACACCGTTTTCCATGACACAACGCTTCGCGCCATCGCGGTGTCGAAGCCGGATTCGCTTGAGAAACTCGGCCGCATTAGGGGTGTGGGATCGACGAAGCTGGCCCGCTGGGGCCGGGCGGTGCTAGAAATCGTGGCCGGCGGCTAGGGCACTTGCGCCATGCAACCGCATTCGGGATGAGGCGCAATATCTACCAACTCCGGAATACCGGGAGTGGGTGGGATGCGCAGTTGCCGGTTGGTGAAAGAGAGATCGATCGCGCGCACCGCGTGCAGAGCGCCCAGGGCGAGGTCCGCGAGGGGAGCGAAAGCGGGAGTCTTGGTGTAAACCTGCGGCGCAACGAGTGCCCAGTACGGATCCGCGCTGAGCCGGTGGTGGTACAAACAACGGGCGCAAGCTGAACGGTGAGGGAGTACAAGTGGTCCCACGCTAATATCGCGATCTTCTGAACACACCAGAAGGTGGGGGAGCGAGCGCGCCATCAGGAAATCGCAACGGAGCGGATCAATGGTTCCCGCGCCGGTAATAAAGGCGCAGTCGGCCTCGGTATCCTCGCCGGAGCCGGTCTGAATGAGTTTGAGGTTCAATCCCTGTCGGCCCAGCGCAGCCAGGGTGGCATCGAGACGTTTGCCGGTGGTCGCAAAGGACCGCAGAGCGGGATGGTCAGCGGGGGAAATTGACTCAGAATCCTGCGTAATAACGGTGCTGATGCCGGCTCGTGCCAGGGCAAACACGACCTCCACCCCGAGGGGATCTAAGGCCGGAACTAGCGGGCGCTGGAAAGTGTTTTCCCGGGAATCGTGAGGGCGAGTCATTACCCCGGCCCGTTCGAGCAGGGAAACCAGCTCGCGCGCACGATCCTCGGAAATACCGTGATCCGCGGCGGCTCTCAGAACTTCGGGAGCCGAGCGTTGGCGGGTGAGCATGGAGACGAAATCCTGCTCTTCGGAGGTTATATTCCCCAGAATTACGCCGCAACGAGGATCCAGGCCTATCTGCAGATTTCTGCCATCGCGCCAAAATACACCGAGCCGCGGATTGATCCTCATGCCGGCAGGGTAGATAGCGCCGCGGCGGGAAGCAATGAGTTATCCACAGCTTACCGGGTCGGCATTTCTCAGCCTTGTCCGCTGGCTTGCCCTGGACCGCCGGATCGCTCAGTGCCGCCGGCGGCGCCTAGCCTTGCCCGTCTGCGGCACCTAACCTTGCCCGCCGGGTTGCTCGGAATGGCCGCCTTGCTGGTCCGAGTTCCCTTGCTGCTCAGGGCCGCCGGATTGCTCGGCGCCGCCGTTGCCTTTGCTTTCGCCGAAGCCCGGTTCGTGGGGCGCATCGGCGGCGTCGTCGCCCTCAAGAAGTTGGGCTAGGAAAGCGTCAAGCTCCTCTTCCACCGGAGAGTCCGCCTTTCCGGAGAAGAAAGCCGCCGGGTCGTCGAGGTCTTCCGGTTCGGGCAGAAAATCGGGGTGATCCCACAGGCCGTCGCGGCCTTCTTGCCCCCGCTCACGGGTGGCGTAGCGCCAGAAAGCGGTGGCTTCGCGCACGCGCCGCGGGGAAAGCTCGAAGCCCACCAGCGGACCGAAGGCCTGGTTGAAAGGTGCCACGGTGGCATCACGGCGCACAAAAATCTCCGCCAGCTTCCGAGCCGAGGGCAGGTGGGCCACCACCGCATCCTCGGTGACCGCGCTAACCCAGCCTTCCACCAGAGAAATGGAATGCTCCAGTGAAGCCAGGGCCACCTGCTGATCCTCGGAAGCCTCCAGGGTGAAAACATCCGAGAGGTCGATCTCGGGCATCTGCCCACTCATCATCATTTGCGGATCGATATTCATTTCGCGCACCCGCTGCTCAATGGCGTCGGTATCGATTGAAATCTCGGAGGCAAAAGTGGCCACGTTATTAATCATGCGGGTACGTAGCCAGGGGACCTGGGAGAAAAGGCGCGCGGCCGCGGTTTCGCGCACCGCGGTATAGAGCAGGAGCTCAGAAAACTCTATATCTAGGCCCTCTCCAAATTCGCGAATATTCTCGGGGACCAGGGCGGCCGTCTGGCCCTCAACCAGCGGCATGCCCGAATCCGTGGTGCCGAAGCAGACCTCGGCGAGTTGGGCCAAGCCGCCCCCGTACTGCACGGCCAGAATCGAGGAAATGATTTGCCCCAGCATTCCCCCGTTCGAACCCATCATGCCGGAGAACATTGCGCGCAGCTCTTCCGGGGCGTTCTCGAGTTGCTTCTCCATCGATTCGCTGAAAGCGCGGGCGATATTTTCACCCACCGGCTCGGTCAACCGTTTAAAAGTCGGAAGGCAATGGGCTACAAAGTCAAGCCGGCTCCATACCTGCACCGGTCCGGAGACCGGACCGATTTCGGTAACCGGATCGAGCCAGAGCGAAGCGGTTTCCAGTGCCCGGCGGGCCTCTTCGCCCTGCTGGGCATTTGGAGTTCCCGGCCCGGAATGGGCCACCGACTGGCGCGCTACCTGCTCACCGATTTTCCAGTTCACCGGGCCTTCACCGGAGCTCCCGAGCATTTGGCGAATCTGGCCGGCGATGAGCTGGAAATTCTGCGGGTTCATCATGGCTTCCATACCGCTTGGAAGCCCGCTAACGGAGGAATCCGCGGCGTCACCGTTTTCGCTACCGGTTATGCCCGATGGGAAGCCATTGGGCATGGAATTGAGAATTTGATCAGCGGCTTCGTCACCCAGTATGGCGCGCAGCATCTTTTCAAAGTCGTCATTTGAGTTTGGGTTGGCGTCCGCCATCGTTCCTCCTCGTCTCGCTCGTCCCAGGATATTCCAGATCGGCGCCGCTTACCGCTTCTTCTTGCGCGCTGAGAGATATTCATGTTGAGGCATCCTCCAGTTTCGTGAGGCATGATGGTTCCTGTGGTTAAACCTTCTCTCACAAGCGGTAAGGCATTCGCGGCGGCAACGGTGATCGCCCTCATTATGCCGGGGGCCTATATGGTCGAATCGGCTGGCCCGGTGGTGGATACCACGGGGCAGATGGACGGAAGCTCCCTCGTCACGATCGACGGCGCACCCGTTTATGACACCGACTCGACGTTTTTAATGACCACGGTTTCCGCCGTCGGAAATCCCGATGTGGGTACGCCGGGGGCTCATGCCCTGCTGGCGCTTTTCGATCCCAATGCCCAGCTCATCCCCATTCGCTTGCTGTATCCACGCACCTACACCGCCGCAGAGGAAAACCAGAAGAACCAGGCGGCCATGCAGAACTCCCAAGACGTGGCGGGAAACGTGGCGCTGGAAATGGCTGGCTACGAAACCAAGATGAAACTGACGGTTGCCGGCGCGCTTGAGGGAGGCCCGGCCGAGGGGAAACTCGCCGCCGGCGATGTGCTGGAGAAAATTGAAGCGGGAGGGGAGACCATTGACGTTCACTCCTTTAGCGATCTTTCCGCTTTTTTGGCTCGCACCGCTCCGGGGAGCGAGGTGAAGGTGACGTATCAGCGCGGCGAGGAAAGCGCGGAGGTAGCCCTCACAACCGCCGCTTATGAGCCGGATGCCAGCGGTTGGGTGAAACCGGGTTCGCAGCTCGGGATCGCGGTAACGGTGAGCGACGTCGCCGCAGATCCGCAGGTCAATTTCGCGGTGGAAGGAATTGGCGGGCCGAGTGCGGGCCTCATGTTCACGATCGGTATTTACGACAAGCTCACCCCCGGTTCGCTGGCGGGTGAGGCAAAAATTGCCGGGACCGGGACGATCGCTTATAACGGCGACGTCGGGCCGATTGGCGGCATTCAACACAAACTACGCGGCGCGGCAAGCGCCGGTGCCACCGATTTCTTTGCGCCTGCCCTCAACTGCCCGGAAACGGTGGGTTGGGAACCCGAAGGCATGAATATCTGGTCGGTGCGAAATGCCAGCGAGGCCATTCACGCCGCGGAGGCGATTGGGAAAGGCGAGAGGCCCGAGCTACCCACCTGCCAGGATGCGAGCGAGGGTTTCGCGTCCTGAAGAACGAGATTCGGCCAATGTTTTTGTCGGTGCCGTCGGTTATCGTTAAACAGAATGTAAAAATATTGTGCCCCGAGCGGGGCACAGAATCTAAGGCATAGGATTTCAGTTTGACTACTTACCAGGCATCGACGCGCCAGCGCCGATCCGGGGGAATGAGTGCATTCATTCCCACGCTGGTGATCCTCGCGCTTATTGTGGTGGCTTTCGCCGTATCGGCGAGCGTCTACACAGAAGTGCAGTGGTACTCCCAGCTCGGAGCGGCTCGAGTTTTCTTCACCCAGTGGGGATGGGCACTGGCATTAGGCGTTATCGGCACGCTACTTATGATGGCGGCCGTTATTATCAACTACGCCGTCACCAAGACAAAGGGCAAGGCCGAAGGCGCCGAGAACGCGGCGCCGGCTGGCTCGAATATTTCCCACTACCGCTCCCTCGCGCTCAAGCACAAGTGGGTGACTTACCTTGCTATTCCGCTTCTCGTGGCGCTTATTTTTGGTTCGCCGCTGGCGGGTGAATGGCGCACGTACCTCACCTGGATCAATCGCACCCCCTTCGGGCAGACCGATCCGCAGTTTGGCCTTGAAGTGAGCTTCTACGTCTTCACCCTCCCGGTAATTCAGTCCATCCTCACCTTCCTTATTACTCTGCTGGTCGTGAGCGCCGCCACCGCGGTCATCGGCCACTACCTGCACGGCGGCCTGAGCGTTGACGAGGGCAAGATCGAGGTGGGTGGCCGCGCTCGCGTGCACGGAGCGATTCTCGGGTTGCTCCTGATTCTGGTGTTCGCGGCCCAGCTGTGGGTTTCGCGCTACAACCTCTTGCTGGGGCAAAACGAGCGTTTCTCCGGAGCTTCCTACGCGGATATTAATGCCGTCCTTCCGGGGCGCACGATCCTCGCGGTGATCTTGCTGCTCATTGCGATTCTCTTCGTGGTCTCGGCGTTGCGCGGAATATGGCGCCTGGTGACCACCGGCCTGATCGTGGCGGTGGTTTCCGCGCTCGCGGTGGGTTGGGCCTGGCCGCAACTGGTGCAGAGCTTCCAGGTTCGTCCGAACGCAATTGAAGCCGAATCGCCCTATATTAAGCGCAATATTGACGCCACCTTGACGGCGTACGGCCTCGATGACGTGGAGACCCGGAGCTATCAGGCCCGCACGCAGGCGGAAGAAGGCCTGTTGGCGGGGGATGCGGAAACGGCGGCGCAAATCCGCTTGCTCGATCCGAATATTGTTTCCCCCACCTACAACCAGATGCAGCAGAACCGCCAGTACTACTCGTTCCCGGCGCAGTTGGCGGTTGATCGCTACCAGCTCCCTGACGAAAAAGAGGGCGTGCTACGCGATACAGTGATTGGTGTGCGCGAGCTGAACTTGGCGGGCTTGGACCCCGACCAGCGCACCTGGATCAACGAGCATACGGTTTACACCCACGGCTTCGGTGTTGCGGCGGGTTACGGTAATACAACGACGACGCAGGGCCAGCCTCAGTTCTTCCAGGCCGGTATTGCAGCGGACGGCTCGGCCTCCGTCAATAAGCTCGGCGATTACGAGCCGCGCGTGTACTTTGGCCAGAACCTGCCCGAGTACTCGATTGTGGGCGCGCCAGAGGGTGCGGAGCCCTGGGAAATTGACTACCCGTCGGATTCGGCCGGAGGTCAGGAATACAACACATACTCCGGTAACGGTGGCCCGTCGATTGGCGGGATCTGGAACAAGCTGATGTACGCCATTAAGTACCGTTCCACCGATATCCTCTTCTCCGACCGCGTGACGGATGACTCGCAGATTCTCTTTGTGCGCGATCCGCAGGAGCGAGTCCAGCGCGTGGCCCCCTACCTGACTCTCGATTCCAAGATCTATCCGGCCGTGGTGGATACGGACAATAATCCGGACACCCCCAAGCGCCTGGTGTGGATTGTGGACGGATATACGACGTCGAACAACTACCCCTACTCGGCGCGCGAGTCGCTCCAGGAGGCGACGGTCGATGCGCTGACCGGGCAGGTACAGCCGGCCTCGCAGGTGAACTACATTCGCAATTCGGTCAAGGCGGTGGTCGATGCGTATGACGGCTCGGTCACGCTCTACCAGTGGGATACCGAAGATCCGGTGGTCAACGCCTGGGACAAGATCTTCCCCGGAATGCTCACCCCGGTTTCCGAAATGTCCGGCGATCTGATGGCGCATGTGCGCTATCCGGAGGATCTGTTCAAGGTGCAGCGGCAGCTTCTTGCTCGCTACCACGTGACGGATCCGGCGTCGTTCTACACCACCGGTGACTTCTGGAATATCCCCACCGATCCGGGCTCGACCACGACCACCAATGCGCAGGGCGCGATTGTGACCGGGCAGGGAACCAATGCGGTGGCGCAACCGCCGTACTACTTGACGTTGCAAATGCCGGGCCAGGATACGACGGAGTTCTCGCTTTCGACGTCGTTCATTCCCGGCGGCCAGACGAACCGAAATATTATGACGGGCTTCCTGGCGGTCGATTCGAATGCTGGAAACGAGGCGGGCAAGATTCGCGAGGGCTACGGCAAGTTCCGTCTGCTTGAGCTACCGCGAGACCTTACCGTTCCCGGCCCCGGCCAGGCGCAAAATAACTTCCTCGCCGATGAGAACGTCTCCCGGCAGTTGAACTTGCTCAACCAGGGCGGTACGCAGGTCAAGTTGGGTAATCTCCTGACTCTGCCAGTTGGCGGTGGAATGCTGTACGTCCAGCCGGTGTATGTGCAGGCATCCTCGGGTACGAGCTACCCGCTGATGCAGTACGTGCTTACCGCTTTTGGTGATTCGAATGCAATTGGATTTGCGCCCACCCTGCAAGAGTCGCTCGATAAGACCTTCGGCGGCGATTCGGGTGCGCAGGCGGGTGACGCCGCCATTGAGAATCGCAAGAGTGACGATGTGCCGGCGGCGGCGCAGGGTGCGGGGCAGACGCAGCCCAGTGCTGAGCCCACCACTGAACCTACCGCGCAAGAGAGCCCGGTGGCGCCCGCGCCGGCGGCTGGCGGGGACGGATCCGCGCAAGATCGCCTCAATGGGGCGCTGGCGGATATGCAGTCTGCGGTCAATGAGGCTGAGACGGCAATGCGCAACGGCGACTGGGCGGCCTACGGCGCGGCCCAAACCAAGTTGCGGCAGGCCCTCGACGCGGCGGTCGCCGCGGATAAGGAGCTGCATCCCTAACGGATTAGCCGCGGCAGTGCGCTCGCGGTGAATTATCCAGATTAGGGCGGCGGGCCGGCGAGAAAAATCGCCGGCCCGCCGTGTCTTGCCCGGCCCGCTGTGGCTGGCAGGGCGATGCACGCGGCAGGCGGTGTAACCGACCGCACGTTGCGCGGGGGAGGATAACTTACTAAAGTGGATAACTGTCGCCGCGGGGTGGAGCAGTTCGGTAGCTCGCCGGGCTCATAACCCGGAGGTCGTAGGTTCAAATCCTTCCCCCGCCACGAATCGGGACTCGCAATTGCTTCGGCAAAAGCGAGTCCCTTTCTTTTTCTTGGCAGTGAGCGGCCCAGCGGCCTGGTGGCCTGCGCGGTGGCAGCCCGCCTAGGCGCGCTTCCAGAAGTCCTTGGTCAGGGCGACGCGGTCTTCCAGGTCGGTTTTCTTCAGAATGTTGTGAACATGTACTTTCACGGTGCTGGGGGAGAGGTAGAGATCGTCGGCGATCTCGGGATTCGACTCGCCGTTGAGCACCATGGCGAGGATTTCTTTTTCGCGCGGGGAAAGATCGTAAAGGCTGGCATAACGCTCAATGCGCTGCTTGATGAATGCCTCACGCACAGCCGAGTGGCTCACCGCCGGCTTATCGAAATGCGTCTCCAGTAAGCCCACGCCGGCGCGGCAAATCCAGAATCCCATGAAGATGTAAAGAATGTTCTCAATGGGGTTGCGTTCGGGCAGAAGCAACAACTCATTAGAGAGGAGCGCGTGGGGATTGAGGAGCTGGAAGTAGATATTCCAGAGCACGGTTCCTACGGAAAGTATGGCGTAGCCCAAGAAGAGCGGGAAGTGTTGGTGCAGGCGCGCCTTTTCCAGTTGGTCTTTGAGCCCCAGATAGTACACCGCCATGCAAATGACGAGCAAAATGTTCATCAGGGAGCGCACGCTAAAGAAGCAAAACTCGCGCACATTAGAGGGATATACCTCGAAGTACATGAAGGCGCTCAGAACAACGAAAATCATGCACGCCAAGGTGGCCAGGTAGCTCGTTTTTCCCACGTAGAGGCAAAACGTGAGCCAGGTGCAGAACACAAGCAGGGCACCGATAAGTACAGACTCCACCGGGCTATGAATGGCGAACAGATCAGGGCTGCCACGGCTGGGGGCGTAGGTGGTGCGGAAGACCAGCGACACGTCGAAGAAATAGGCGAGGAAGAAAATGGAGGCGGAGAGGAAGACATCCCGGCGCGTAACAACGTACACCGAAAAACACGTTGCGCAGGCGAGGAGGATACAGAGGAACACTGCGATGGTGTAGTGATACAGAATCACGTTCTTTCCTTTCCCGTGAATCTTCGCTCAGATAGTGCCAGGAAGCTCGCCGCGTCTAAGGACGCGGCGAGCCGGCGAATTTTTGGAAAAATCGAATAAGTTTGTATAGGCCGTCTCCGGCCTTGTTCCTGGGAAAGGCGTTGCTGTGTAGCGGATCTATGGTGAACCGCCACGCTGGCTAGGTTTCCCAAAAACTATTTTTGAGCTGGCGGTTATGGGGGACTATGAAATGATCCATAACCGCCAGCGTGAATTCTAGCCGTAGATGAGGACTTGGGCGACCAACATGATCCCGCCGAAGCCGAGAACGAAGGCAACCATTGGCCAAACGAAGCGAAGCCAATGCGAGTACTTCATATCGAGCATCTGCAGAGTTGCCATCACCAGTCCGGTTGGTGCGAGGAACAGCATTGCGTACTGGCCCCACTGGTAGGCGCACACAATGATGAACCGCGGAATTCCCACCGCGTCGGCCAGCGGCGCAAAGATCGGCATGGACAGCACGGCCAGACCGGAGGAGGAGGGAACGATGAAACCAAGCACGAAGAAGATGAGCAGGAGCGCAATAATGAAGATCGGACCGCTCATCCCCGAAACCAGGTTGCTGGCTGAGTTCAGAATCGAATCGGTAATCAGGCCCTCGTTCATCACCAAGTTAATTCCGCGAGCCAGGCCAATAATCAGCGAGACGCCGACCAGCGAGGAGGATCCTTCGGTAAAGGCGTCAACGAGTTGCTTCTCGCCTACCTTGTCCGGGCCGAAGGCCGAAATAAACATGATGATGACGGTAATGGTGAGGAACATTGCCGCCATGGCCGGGAAGCCCCAGCCTTGCGCCATAACGCCCCAGACCATAATCGGGAAAGCCGCCACGAAGAGGATCAGAATGATGCGACGCTGCCAGGTGAAGGCCTTCGTATCCGTGGTGGTCATCGCCCAGCGGCGGTTGAACTCCTCGTGATCTTCCCAGGTATAAGAAGCGGAGGGATCAGCCTTGATCTTCTTCGCGTACCAGTAGAGGTAGCCAACGACGACGACGGAGCCTACCACGAGTCCGGCTGCGCGCCAGAGAATGCCGTCGGTAAACGGGATTCCAGCCGCATTCGAGGCAATAACGGAAGAGAACGGATTGATGGTGGAGAATGTGGTGCCCATTGATCCGGCGAGGAAGATAGCGCCCACACATATGATTGAGTCATAGCCGAGCGCTAAGAATATGGGCACTAGAATCGGATAGAAGGCAACTGCCTCCTCCTCCAGGCCGCACAGCGATCCGCCCGCGAGCATGAAGATCGAAACGAAGAAGACGAGGAGGAATTCCTTGCTCTTGGTTTTTTGCGTGAGCGCTAGGAGCCCCGATTCGAAGGAGCCGGTCGCTCGGACCACCCCAATGAGGCCACCCAGAACGAAGATGAAGACCATAATGTCAACCGCTTCGATCGTTCCTCGCACCATGGCGCTGGGAACATCGGCCGGGCCTGCCGGGTTCGCCTCCACGGATTCGTAGGAGTTCGGAACGGAGATGGCCTTGGAGAGAGCTCCCGAGGTGAACTGGTCAATTTGCAGTTCAAGCCCGAGTTCATCAAGGGTGGACTGCTCGGCCGGAAGGTTCTCTGATTTCCCCTGCGGGGTGACCATAACCAGCGAAGAAGAGTCGGCGTCGTACGAAAGCTTCGAATACGAACCGGCGGGGATGAGCCAGGTGGCGATGGCCGCCACAATGGTCAGGATGAACAGAACGGTGAAGGCCGAAGGAACCTTGAGTCGGAAGCCTTTTTTCTTGGGCTTGCCGGGCGAGGTGGCTCCTGGCGCGGTCTCAACGCGCGCTCCGGCGGTTTCTTCCACGGTGCTAGCCACGGTTGCCTCCGTCAGTCAGAGTGGTGCCGGTGGTGCCCGCCAGGCCCTCGGCGGCCTTCTCCAGCGAAGTGATAATCGCGCGGCGGCCGGGATGCGCCTCCACGAAGGACAGGCACGCTTCCACCTTCGGAAGCATCGAGCCGGCGGCGAACTGACCGTTCTCCATCGCTTCGCGCGCCTCGGCGACGGTAAGCGTTGAGAGTGCCCGCTGCTGGGGAGTGTTGTAATCGACGTAAGCCGCGTCCACGGCCGTAAGAATAAGGAGCGTATCGGCATCAAGCTGATCGGCCAGCAAGGCGCCGGTGCGGTCCTTGTCAATAACGGCCGGTACGCCGGAAAGTCCGGCGTCGTCGACCACCGGAACACCGCCGCCACCGGCGGCAATAACCACGGTTCCGCCTTCCACAAGGTTATTAATAACCGGAGCTTCCACAATGGAAATTGGTTGCGGGGAGGCAACCACCCAGCGCCAACCACGCCCGGAATCTTCCTTGTAGATATTTCCGGTCTCTTCGTGCAACGCCTTTGCCTGCTCTTCGGAGTAGAAGGCGCCGACCGGCTTGGTGGGCGATTCAAACGCGGGATCGTCCTTATCGACCAAGGTTTGGGTTGCCAGCTCCACGCACTGCTTATCGATTCCGCGGTTGCGTAGTTCGTTACCAATGGTCTGCTGCAGGTGGTAGCCAATGTACCCCTGCGACATTGCGCCGCATTCGGCAAAAGGAATGCGCGGGCCGTCTCCGGCGTCAGCCGCTTTATCGGTGGAGACCTTAATCATTCCTACCTGCGGGCCATTGCCGTGCGTGACGGTCACAGAGTTTCCAAGCTCGACCAGGTCAACAATGGACTTCGCGGTGTTCTTCGCCAGTTCGAGCTGTTCTTCGGGGGTCTTCCCCAGGGCGTTACCGCCCAGAGCCACAACAATTTTTTCGGACATTTTTCTATCCTTCCGAGATATAAGGTCCGGGCGGCCCGCGGGCCCAGTGGGGCGTAAGGTTCACAGCCCGCGAGTCATCAACCCTTAGAACTGCGAGCTGGGAACCGTCAGGCCGGCGCGGGCCGCCCGGTGGAACGGCCCGCGGCTGGGCCGTTCCGATTGTGTGAGCGGGCCGGGGCCGCGCTCAGCTTTGGAAATTAGGAGAGGGTGGCGTACATAACCGCCTTGATGGTGTGCATGCGGTTCTCGGCCTCGTCGAAAACGCGCGAGCGCGAGGACTCGAAGACCTCATCGGTCACTTCCATCTCGGATACACCGAACTTCTCGGCGATGTCCGCGCCGATCTTGGTGTTGGTGTCGTGGAACGAAGGCAGGCAGTGCATGAAGATCGCGTCCTCGCGTGCCTTGTTCATCACGTCCATCGTCACCTGGTAAGGCTTGAGTAGCTCAATGCGCTTGGCCCAAATGTCATCCGGCTCGCCCATCGATACCCAAATATCGGTGTAGATCACGTGAGCGCCGGTCACCGCCTCGTCGACGTCGTCGGTCAGGGTGATCTCAGCGCCGGTTTCCTTAGCGATCTCGCGGCAGGTGGAAACCAGCTTGTCCTTGGGCATCTGCTCCTTGGGGCCACAGGCCACAAAGTGCATGCCCAGCTTGGAGCAGATCACCATGAGCGAGTTCGCCACATTGTTCTGCGCATCGCCCATGAACACGAGCTTCTTGCCCTTCAGGCCGTCGTAGAAGTTCTCCTCGACGGTGAGGATATCGGCTAGCATCTGGGTGGGGTGGAAGTCGGTGGTCAGGCCGTTCCACACCGGAACGCCGGCCTTAGCGCCGATCTCTTCGACGATTTCCTGCGCAAAACCGCGGTACTCAATGCCGTCGTACATGCGGCCAAGCACGCGAGCGGTGTCCTCAATGGATTCCTTCTTGCCCATCTGCGAGCTGCCCGGATCGAGGTAGGTAACGCCCATGCCCAGGTCCATGCCGGCAACTTCGAAAGAGCAACGGGTGCGGGTGGAGGTCTTCTCGAAGAGGAGAACAATGTTCTTGCCCTCGAGGTAACGGTGGGGGGTGCCGGTAAGCTTCAGGTTCTTGAATTCCTTCGACAGGCGGAGGAGGTAACGAATCTCTTCCGGGGTGAAATCAAGGAGCTTGAGGAAGTTACGTCCGCTAAGGCTAGTCGCCATTGTCTTATCCTTTCGTCTTTGGATGTTTCGAGTCCGACGGCGCCTGCCCAGCCGTGTGCGCCCTTCGGTTGATGGAAAGAACGGGCGACGGCGGAACTAACTCTGCACGCCTTCGTGCTCGAAGCATTTCTTGCTTGCGGTTTTGATACTCGTCCGAGATGAGCGCGATGTCGCGGTCTAAAAAAGTTTGTTCTGTAACCGGCGTCATAGTCGCGTCGGTAAACGCGAATAAACCTCGAAAATTCCGAGGGGTAAACGCGACTTAACCCTCGCTGCGCCGAACGGCGAGGGGTGTAACGCCGTTCATAAAATATGTGCTAAACCCTGCGGGAGCGACCCGTCGGTGGGTGCGCTAATGCTAGGGGTAGGTATCTCGGAGCCACATCGAGGCCGCCGGTGCGAGGCTGGTGTTCTGTGAGTTCGCCGGGCCTGGGCTGGCCCGCCGCGCGTCCGTGCCCGCGCGCACGTTCACCGAGCTTGAGTGGGGCCGCCGCGCGTTCGCCGAGCTCGGGCTGGGTTTTGTGGGCTTGGAGCTGGTGGCTAGAATAGGCCGCAACAACCGGCCCGCGCGACGTGCGCGAATTGACCTCAGGAAGGCGTAGCAGTGGAAGATCGCGAAAATCTGACCTGGAGTGACTTTGGAGATGCGTCCCGCGAGCTCGCGGCGCAGGTGTGGAACTCGGGGTACCGGCCAGACATGATCGTCTGCGTTGCGCGCGGCGGCCTCATCCCCGCGGGAGCGGTTTCCTACGCTCTGGATATGAAGGAGTTACTGGTTTTAAACGTGGAGTACTACACCGGAATTGGCACCACTTTGCGCGATCCGCGCCTGGTGGACCCGGTGCCGATTAATGACGCGATGACCGATAAGAAGGTGCTGGTTATTGACGACGTCGCCGATTCGGGCCGCACCCTTGAGTTTGTCAAGGGTATTTGCCTCAAGTACACCTCGGACGTGCGGGTGGCTGTGCTCTATAAGAAGGAGCGGTCGGTCATTGATCCGGAGTACGTCTGGAAGCACGTTGATGGCTGGATCAATTTCCCCTGGTCTTCCCTCCCGCCGGTGAACTCCGCAAACGGCGAGGAACGCCCCTAAACGCCCATTTTTAGCTGATGTTTCAATGAAATCCCGAGGTGTGGAGCCTCGGGATTTGTTATGCAGTACGTCACAATTTTACCTTCCGCGGCGTCGGTAAAATTGGCGCTCGCCACTTTGTCGCGCGATCTCGCGGCAGACGCCGCCCCTCCGGCGCGACGCGCCGAGAGTGGTGAAACGCACTGAAGTTACACCTTTGTCATTATCTCGGGTTAGCATATCTAGTGTTTTCGATCAGAAGTAAACACAACATGTGGGTCTGGCTAGGAAATGAGGCCATGGCTAGAAGCTAGGGAGGGATCGACGGTGTATCGCACTGAAGAGAGCGCAGTCGCAACCACAAAGGCGCGGCAGGTTTCAACGCCCGAGGGATGCAATCAGGTAATTAAGCGTGACGGGCGCACCGTTGAATTCGATCCCGCCAAGATCTTCCGCGCGATCGGCAAGGCCATGAACGCGCAGGGCTTGGAGGATGTTGAATTCCAGCGCCGGGCTACGGACGCCGTCGTCGCCTCCTTGGAAGAAACCGAACTGGACATTCCGGCGATTCAGGAGCGGGTGGAAAACGTGCTCATGAAGTCGGAGTACCCCGAAGTGGCGCGCGCCTACATTGAGTACCGCCACGATCGCGACCAGGCGCGCGAGCGCTCCATGGACGTCGAGGCGGCTCTCGATAAGCTCATGCGCCGCGATAAGAACGTGGTGAACGAGAACGCGAATAAGGACTCCACTGTTTTTAATACGCAGCGTGACCTTACCGCGGGCTCGGTTGCGCGCGCCTACGCCCTGAAGAATATGCTTCCGGCGGATGTGGCTAACGCGCACCTGAAGGGCGATATCCATTTCCACGATCTGGATTACAACCCCTTCCAGCCAATGACGAACTGCTGCCTGATTGATATTCCGGGAATGCTCCGCGAAGGTTTCCAAATCGGCAACGCCCGAGTGGAATCGCCCCGCTCGATCAATACCGCCACCGCGCAGATCGCGCAGATTATTGCCAATGTTGCCTCCTCGCAGTATGGCGGATGCTCGGTGGATCGCATTGATGAGGTACTTGCCCCCTACGCGCAGATTAATTTTGAGAAGCATATGGCGGACGCGAACCGCTGGGTGGCAGAGGAAAACCGCCGCGATTACGCGGTCGAGAAGACTTGCAAGGATATCTACGATGCCATGCAGTCCCTCGAGTACGAGATCAATACGCTCTACTCCTCGAACGGCCAGACCCCGTTCGTCACCCTTGGTTTTGGTATGGGAACCAAGCCGCTGGAGCGCGAGATCCAGAAGGCAATCCTGCAGATCCGTATTGAGGGCATCGGCAAGGATAAGCACACCGCGATCTTCCCGAAGCTGGTCTTCGGTCTGCGCCGCGGCGTGAACCTGAACCCGGAGGACCCGAATTACGACGTTAAGCAGCTGGCTCTGGAGTGCTCGGCAAAGCGCATGTACCCGGACGTCCTCAACTACGACAAGCTGGTGGAGCTCGAGGGCGATTACAAGGCCCCGATGGGTTGCCGCTCCTTCCTGCCCAAGTGGGTGGATCCGGCCACCGGCGAGGCGGTCAATGCCGGGCGCATGAACCTCGGCGTGATCACCCTCAATGTGCCGCGTATTGCGATTGAATCGGGCGGCTCGAAGGAAAAGTTCTGGCGCATCTTCGCCGAGCGTATGGAGGTTGTGAAGAAGGCCCTGGTCTTCCGCGCCCAGCGTTGCGAGGAGGCGGTCGCCGATAACGCGCCGATTCTTTACCGCTACGGCGCCTTCGGCATTCGCGACGGCGAAGATGATCAGGACGTAACCAAGTTCTTCCGCAACCAGCGCGCCACGCTTTCAATTGGCTACATTGGCCTGTATGAAGCGGCCACCGTGTTCTACGGTCCGAACTGGGAGCACAATAAGGAAGCCAAGGAATTCACCCTGGATATCGTGCGCTACCTGAAGAACAAGGCCAATGACTGGCGCACCGAGTACCCGTATTGGTTCTCGGTGTACTCCACTCCGGCCGAGTCGCTGACCAACCGCTTCTGCTCCATGGATAAGGCGAAGTTCGGTTCGATTCCGAATATTACGGATAAGGACTACTACACCAATTCCTTCCACTACGACGTGCGTAAGAAGATCACGCCGTTCGAAAAGATTGATTTCGAGGCGCCGTATCCCAAGTACGCCTCGGGTGGCTTCATCCACTACTGCGAGTACCCGAAGCTGACGCACAATTTGAAGGCTCTGGAAGCGGTATGGGATTACGCTTACGATCGCGTTGCCTATTTGGGGACAAATACGCCAATTGATCGTTGCTATGAGTGCGGTTACAACGGAGAATTCGAAGCTACTGAAGAGGGCTTCAAGTGCCCCGAGTGCGGCAATGATGATCCGGACCGTTGCGATGTGGTGAAGCGTACCTGCGGTTACCTTGGTAACCCGCAGAAGCGCCCGATGGTGCACGGCCGCCACGAAGAGATTATCCACCGCGTGAAGCATATGGATGGCCCCATTGGCGAAGCGCAGGAGCTGCAGGAGTAAAACGTGGCGCAATGCTTACGTTTGATCGGAGGCGCCCCGGATGAGTCCGGGGCGTCGCCCGCATACGGCGCGCAAAAGGCACCGGGCGCATCTTTTGAGGTATCAAACGGAGCTGCCCGGGCACGGGCGTCATACTCGGGGCCGGCCGTGGCTTTTGCCGGCGGCGGGCGCGAGGAACTTTCCGTCTCGGAATCCGGCGCGCAACTGGCGCCATCTTTCCCGCATCGGCCAGACCTCACCGCCGCCCACCAGAACGACGTCGTTGACCCCGAAAGCGCTCGCGACGAGCACGGGGTGCACCAGCCCAAGCGTCCCGGAGCCTGGGACGGGCGGCGCATGAGCAAACTTTATGTGGCGGACTACAAGCCATTTGTCATGGTCGACGGCGAGGGCGTGCGGTGCGCGATTTATGTTTCGGGATGCCCTTTCCGGTGTCCGAGCTGCTATAACAAGGCCGCGCAGAACTTCCGCTACGGCACGCCCTATACGGAAGAAATGCAGGAAAGAATCCTCGCGGATTGCGCGCATTCCTATGTGGCCGGTCTCTCGATGGTGGGCGGAGAGCCCATGCTCAACACCCCGGTGCTCCTTCCGCTGGCGCGCGCCTTTCGGGAGCGTTTCGGTAACGAAAAAACCATCTGGTGCTGGACGGGATACACCTACGAACAACTCGAGAATCCGCAGGAAACTCCGGATAAGCATGAGCTACTCGACCTGGTTGACGTATTGGTTGATGGGCCTTTTATAAAGAGCCAGTTCGTGAGGGCGCTTACCTTCCGCGGCTCCACGAATCAGCGGATTATCGACGTTCCCGCCACCCGCGCCGCGGGAGAGGTTCGGCTCTGGCGCGGCGGGGATTACGCCTAAGATTTCGCTTGGCT
Organism: Actinobaculum massiliense; assembly: GCF_001457435.1. Taxonomy (GTDB): domain Bacteria; phylum Actinomycetota; class Actinomycetes; order Actinomycetales; family Actinomycetaceae; genus Actinobaculum; species Actinobaculum massiliense. Next base: position 1,586,674 of record NZ_LN881717.1, read on the forward strand.
CCGGCTGCGCACTGTGGGTGTTCATCACCATTGCGGCCGCCCCGCCAAATGGGCGCGCGCGTCCCATATAGTTGCTGAGGCTCGTTTTTTTGTATGAGTTGAGTTTTCAGAACAAGGGAGACCTCATGGCGCCCGCGGTGCGCACGGACGATAACGGCAAGAACATTGAAAATAAGCCCGCAAACCGGAATCTGGTGCTACTCGGAACGCTGATCGTTACGATAACAACCGGCGCGCTTCTCGCGTTTTCCGTGTTCGCTCGCCCGCTTTCCGAGCTACACGGCTGGCCGGTGGCGGACGTAATGGTGGCTTACGGCCTGACCACGGTTCTGGTTCCGGTGGTGATGATCCTTTCCGGCCGGCTCCTTGATGGCGGCCGCGCGAGAAGCCTGATGCTCTGGGGAAGCGTCGCCTTCGGTTTGGGGCATATTATCGCGGGGACGACGTCGTCTCTACCCGTCCTCATCCTCGGCTACGGAATTATTACCGGCACCGGGCAGGGCCTGATTTATTCGGCATCCATGACGAACTCGATTCGTTTCTTCCCGGAAAAGCGCGGTCTGGTAGCCGGGCTTATCGCGGCCGGTATGGGTATGGGCTCCATGATTATTTCCCCGCTCTCGGCGGTACTCACTTCGTCCCTTGGGATCAGCCGGGCGCTGACTATCCTCGGTGTTGCCTTCATCGTCATCGACGTGAGCGTGACCCTCTTTCTGGTTCGTAGTTGCCCGGTGGTGGATGCTCCCGCCCCACGCGAGGCTGGCGCCACGCCGGAAGATACCAAGTCCGCGCCGGTGAACCTCACCTGGCGAGAGATGATTCGCACCTCGCGTTTCTGGGCGATTCTGGTGCTCTTTATCTGCGGGGCTTTTTTCGGTCTGATGATCCTCCCGAACCTGGTCTTGATTGGTGAGGGAATGTTTGGCCTCAGCATCGCCGCGGCTGCCCTTTACGTTTCCCTTTTCGCCGCCTGCAGCGCGGTGGGGCGGATTGCCTGGGGCTGGCTTTCCGATCGTTGGGGCGTTATTAACAGCCTGACGGTGGTTTTCGTTTTGGCTGCCTCCGGCTTTACCCTGTTTGCCTTCAGCTCCGGGGCGTGGGTGCTCGCCGTCTGCGTGGTGATGCTGGCGGTTGCCTACGGCGGAATCATGAGCCTGTTTGCCCCGCTCACGGTAGAAAACTACGGGCCGCGCCACAACGGCATGAACTACGGCATTGTTTATGTGGCCTTCTCAATTGGCGGCATTATTGCCCCGCGCCTGGGCGCCTCCATTGCCACCGTGCACGGGGGAGACTTCTCCCGCGCATTCCTCATTGCCATTGGGGTTTCTCTGCTGGGCCTCGCCTTTACCTTCCTCTACCGGACGCTACCCGAGCCCGGTCGCAAGATCTCGCGCGCCTAGCCGTCCGGCCGCTGGCCGGCCATCGGCCGGCTCTCGTCCAGCCGCGGGCTCTCCTCCATCCGCCGGCCCGTGCCCGGCGGCCAGTAAAACCTAAAAATGCCCGTATTTCCAAGGAACACGGGCATTTTTATACCCATTTGCGCTGGGACCCAAGACCCGCGAAAAGAAAATTTAGCGACCTAGATTACAGAGAGGATGTGTTTGGGCGCCAGTCCCACGCGCGCATTGCATACGCGAAGCACAGCGCATCGATATGCATTTCCATTGCCAGCAATGGGGTTGGCAAGAACGTTCAAGAATCGATGAGGATTTATGAACCAGAACGAAGCAACAAAGTGGCGGCCGCGTCGGGTGGCCGGAAGAATCATGGGGCTCGCGCTCCTCGCGATGCTCGCGCTCAGTGGTTGCGCCTCAACGGAACACTTTGGCGGCGGTGAAGGGGGAGTTTCCGGCGGCGAAGCCTCGCTGGTGCTTCCCGATCTGCACCAGGCAACGGCCTCGGGTGGCATCTCCGGTCGCACACTCCTGCTCGTCGGGTTATTGATTTGCGCCTGCGGTATGGCCTTCGGCTTGTTTAGTTATATGCAGCTCAAGCGCCTTCCGGTACATAAAGCGATGCTGGAAATCAGCGAGCTGATTTATTCCACCTGTAAGGCATACCTGCAGCGCCAGGGCCGCTTCCTTTTGATTCTGTGGGCATTCATTACCGTGGTGATGTTTGTTTACTACAAGTTCTTGGTCGAATTCCCATGGGGCAAGGTAGCGATCATTATTGCCTTCTCGCTGATTGGCATGGGTGGCTCCTACGCCGTCGCCTGGTTTGGCATCCGGGTCAACACCTTCGCAAACTCCCGCATGTCCTTCGCCTCCCTGCGCGGCAAAGCACTTGATTTGCACAAGATCCCGCTCAAGGCGGGAATGTCGATTGGCATGGTGCTGATCTCCCTCGAGTTGTTCATGATGCTCATCATTTTGCTCTTCTTGCCCGCTGATATTGCCGGCGCCTGCTTTATTGGCTTCGCTATTGGTGAGTCGCTAGGCGCTTCCGCCCTGCGCATCGCCGGCGGCATCTTCACCAAGATCGCCGATATCGGTGCTGACCTGATGAAGATCGTCTTCAAGATTGACGAAGACGACCTGCGCAACCCCGGCGTGATTGCCGACTGCACGGGTGATAATGCGGGTGATTCGGTGGGTCCTTCCGCCGACGGTTTTGAAACCTACGGTGTGACCGGCGTAGCCCTGGTAACTTTCATTGTCCTCGCGGTTCACGAGCCGGCAACCCAGGCCACCCTGCTTGCCTGGGTGTTCATTGTGCGTGCCACCATGCTGATCTCTTCCGGGCTGGCCTACTGGCTCAATGGACTGTATGTTGCCGCCAAGTATCGGGACGCCGAGCGCATGGACTTTGAAAAGCCGCTGACCTCGCTGGTGTGGTTGACCTCAATTATCTGCATTGGCGTGAACTACCTGGTCACCTGGTTTGTGCTTTCGCCCCAGCCGGGCGGCCTGTGGTGGCAGCTCGCCACCATCGTCACCTGCGGAACCCTCGCCGGTGCGCTCATCCCCGAGCTGGTCAAGGTATTCACCTCCACCAGCTCGCGCCACGTACAAGAGGTTGTGAAATCCTCTCAGCAGGGCGGCGCATCGCTGAATATTCTTTCCGGCGTGGTGGCCGGTAACTTCTCCGGTTACTGGCTGGGTATGTGCATCGTTGGCCTGATGGGTGTTGCCGCCTGGATCTCCACCCTCGGCATGGGTGACCTCATGATTGCCCCGGTGGTCTTCGCCTTCGGCCTGGTGGCTTTCGGCTTCCTGGGGATGGGACCGGTGACCATCGCCGTCGACTCCTACGGCCCGGTGACCGATAACGCCCAGTCCGTCTACGAGCTCTCGCGCATTGAAGCGATTGAGGGAATCGGCGGCCAAATCGAACGCGACTACGGTTTCACCCCGCAATGGGAGGGAGCCAAGCTGATGCTGGAGGAGAACGACGGCGCCGGAAACACTTTCAAGGCCACGGCCAAACCGGTGCTGATTGGAACCGCCGTCGTCGGCGCAACGACCATGATCTTCTCCATCATTATTGGCCTCACCAACCACCTGAGCACCGGAATTGAATATCTCTCGCTTTTGCACGCGCCGTTCCTGCTGGGAATCGTTACCGGTGGCGCGGTGATCTACTGGTTCTCCGGAGCCTCGATCCAGGCCGTGACAACCGGCGCCTACCGCGCGGTGGATTTCATTAAGAACCACATCCGGCTGGATGCCGATTCGGAGCGGGCCTCGGTGGAAGATTCGAAACGCGTGGTGGATATTTGCACCCAGTACGCCCAGCAAGGAATGCTGCAGATCTTCCTGGCGGTCTTCTTTGCCACCCTCGCCTTCGCGTTCGTGGAGCCCTTCTTCTTTATTGGCTACCTCATCTCAATCGCCATCTTCGGCCTCTATCAGGCGATTTACATGGCGAACGCCGGCGGTGCGTGGGATAACGCGAAGAAGATTGTGGAGGTTGACCTGCACGCGAAGGGGACCGCGCTACACGACGCCACGATCGTGGGCGATACGGTGGGCGATCCCTTCAAGGACACCTCGTCGGTGGCGCTCAACCCGATCATTAAATTCACCACCCTCTTTGGCCTGCTGGCCGTCGAGCTGGCGGTGGCTCTTTCCGGGCAGGGTCTGCACGGTGTGGTCGTTGGCCTCGCCGTCGTGTTCTGCCTGATCTCGATGTTCTTCGTCTACCGTTCCTTCTACGGCATGCGGATTAAGACGGAGATGGCGCCCGCTGACGCCGAAGAACCCATTGCCCAATAGTCACCGTCATCACGAAAGGAGAACGGTCATGAAAATTGCGATTAAACGAAGCAAAACCGTTGTTGACGAGGCGGGATCGGTTGTTGGGCACGAGGCCGGCGATACGCTGGTGCGCCGCCTCCTGCGGCTTTTTCCCGACGCCGTCCTAATTGGCCCGGTGGCCCGCCGCGGCCCGGGAACGCGAATCCTCCCGATCGAGGCAATCGACCCGGAGGCCGTGGTGATCAATATGGACGTTATTGATTCCCTCGGCTTGTGGAATTCGCTGTACGAAGCCGCGTGTGGCACCCGCCCGAAGATTATGAACTTCGTATGGTTCCCGGTGGGCGACTTCATTGAGCGGGAGCAGATCTCCGCCCTCGCGCTCTCTTGCGCGCTTTTCCCGACCTTCGCTAACTCCGAGCGCACGGCCGGAGAAGTACGTGAGGTGATCTCCCGCTGGACGGTGCAGGATATCGCCCAGCAGGCCCGCCTGGCCTGGGTGAACCTCGGCTTCCGCCTCGATCACGTCAAACCGCGCGAGGAAACCCAAACTCCGGTGGTCCTCTACCCGGCGATTTACGTTTCCGCTCGCAAGCGGCCGGACTTCTTTATGGACGTCCTAGAGAAGGTGGAAAAGGAAATTCCGTTGCGGGTGGAGATGCGCCTGGACGAGTCTCATCTGGTTTCCGCCAAGGCTATGGATATGGCCCGCCCTCGCTGGGTGTGGACGGGGCCGTTGCTCGCCTCCCGCGATTCCTACTGGGAGGCCCTCGCTCGCACGACGGCGTTGCTTGCAACTTCGCTGGAAGAGTCCTACGGCCTGATGTACGTGGAGGCGATGGGCGCGGGAGTGGTGGCAGTTTTGCCCGATCTTCCTTGGGCCCGCGTCCTGGTTCCGGAAGGGTATCCGTTCTTTTACCCGGCGGACGACGCCGAAGCCGCGCAACGAGTTCTCACCCAGGTACTTCGGGACACCGCGACGGCGCGTGGTCGCCTAGACGAACTCGTGGGTGGGTCATTCGTGGAGTGGATCCAAGCCCACCACTCCGATGACACCTTCGATCGCGAAATTATCTCCGCGGTCGGCGGCTGGTTCCCGGAGAAGGAATAGCGCTAATCCTCGCGGCTATGACGGCGCGACGGAAGGCTGGCTCGCACTTTTGCAACGGCGCGAGCAACAACGGCCATATCCGCCGCGCCGTATCTTTGATCAATTGGCAGAGCCAACACGCCGGGCCAGGCCGGCGAGGCGGTGAGCGGTGGCCAATAAGCGGGGGTATAGATGCCTTCCTCAGCCAGCGCGGCGCTTGCCGCGGCGGCCGAGGCCGCTCCTTCCGGCCAGCTCAGTGCGAGCGCGTAACAGCCGGTGGAAATAATGCGCGGAATCTTCGACCGCGCCGAGCTTTCGGCCTGGGAACCGCCAGCCGGGGCGCCGCCAGCCCGGGCGCCGCCGGTGACGCCGGCTTCCGCCAAGCATCGGGCTAGCGTCCTCGCATTGGCACGCCGGGCGCGAGCAATGCCCTCCCAAGCCACGCGGCAAAGGATCCCTGCGGCCCGCGTGCTGATGGAGACGGGAGAGATAGCGGCGTCGACTGCATCCTCGGCGGCGTTGTTTTCTCCGGTTTGGATGCGGCGCCAGGCGAGGCTACTCGCGGTTTCATCAATGGCGCCGCGCGCTCCCGATGCCGGCAAGTTTTCGCCCAACGCCCAGGCTCCATCCGGTATAGGCACCCATTTGCGCAGGCTCGCCAGGGCGAAATTCGCCCAGCGGGGCCGTGCTGCGGGGAGTTGCCGATCTAGCAAGCGCGGCGAATGCGGCTCATCGAAATACGGCCGTGCTTCGGGCAGTTGCCAGTAGCTCGGCACGTCGTGGGTGAGGTCGCCAATGACGTATCCGCCGCGGGCGGTAAACGCTTCCAGAGCGCGAAGGAGGTCCTCGCCGGGCTGGTTCCCAAAGGTGGTAGCCACAAGAACGGCCGAGGGTTGCGAGCTTCCTCGGCCATAGGCAGCCACGTGCGCTGGCTCGGGTAGTAGATCTTCGCCGACCTTGAGGTAATCGATACCCAAGCCCTCAAGCTCCAGGGGCTCGGCCATGGTCCAGCAAAAATAGTTCGGCATACCCACTCGCCGCACCCCGAGATCGCGCAAGGCACGGGCAATAAGCGAAAGCGCCTGACGCCCGGAGGCGGTGTAATGGGCGGTGGCGGTTCCCGGCGCTCGCGGAACGCGGCGAGGGGAGGGAATCAGAAAATCCTCCGCCAGTGGCTGGGCAAACTCGCCGCCCACTTCTCGCGCGGGAGCGCTAGCTACCCGGTTTTCTAGATCGCACACTTTTGCCTCGGATTTTCCCGCCTTCGTCTACCTGCTGGGCCGCCGCCTGACCCTCAAGAAATAACCGGTCGGCCGGGCACAAAGGTGGGGTCGTAGCCAAGCTTTTGGCACACCCAGGCGATGATCTCGTCGATTACTTCGGGCTGATACCAGTAGGCATCGCCGTGGCCCGCCTCGGGAATAATCCGCAAGGAAACCTCGGCGCCGATGCTTTGGCATGCTTCGAACATATCGATTGAAAGCCTGATCGGAACCAGATCGTCCGCGCCGCCATGCAATAAGAAAAGCGGCGGCTGATCGGCGCGAATATGCGAAATAGGAGCCGCCTGGCGCGCGGCAGGTAGGGCCTGCGCGAAGGGAAGTGGATCCTCCACCCCTCGCACCACGGCCAGCGCCAGGGAGACGAGGTTATCATCAGTGCCCTGGGCGGCACTGGAAATATTGGCCGGATCCGCATCGGGATGGAGGAAATACGAGACCCCGTAGAGGGACACGGCCGCGGCGATCTCGCACTGGGACGGATCAACAGCGTCGGGAAGAAAAGTGGAGGTTCCGGAGGTTACGGCGAGCATTTGGGCAATGAAGCCGCCCGCCGAATCGCCCAGCACCGAGATTCTTTCGGGGTCGACGCCGAAGTCGCGTGCGTGGGTGCGCAGATAGGCGATTGCGGCTTTGGCATCTTCGATTTGCGCCGGGAAGCGATGGGGGATAGTGGAGTATTCGACGCTTGCCACCACGAAGCCAGCCTGCGCGAAGGCGGTGCGTAGTTGCTGAAAATTCCCGGTATGGGCGCGCACGAAAGAGCCGCCGGTAAAGAAGAGCAGGGCCGGGTGGGGCCCAACTTCATCCGGCGTGAGGATCTCCATGTGGAGCTCGCGCGGCCAGTGCGTGTCATGAGTTTGCCGGTACGTCATCCTCCCAAAGGAAATGACCTTCCGCCGCGTGAGTTCCTGGGGGCGAATGTCCGCGCCTTGTATGCCGTCAAAAATTCCAGCCACCTTAACCTCTTCCGTCTGCACTAGTGCCTGCCGCCTAGTGTAGGCCGCTAGCGAGGGGGAAATGCCAGGAGGGAAATTGGGGCTTTGAGAATGGGAGTTTACCGGGCGGGTCTGCGATACTTGGAAGTGCTTGCGGTCACTTGGCCGGCTCTGCGTGGCGCCGCGGCGAGCGCGGCGGACGCGGCCAAGAAATCGCTAAGGGAGGCGGAGATGGCAACCAGGGAAGTCTGGGGAGAGCGGCGCGGAAGCCTGCACTACGTAGGGCGCAACGCGCGCGGAGCAACGGTGGAAATCGGCAAAGGTGAAGGTCAATTCTCGCCCGGAGAGTTGCTGAAACTGGCACTCGCGGGATGCGCGGCACTTTCGGCTGACCATCGTTTGGAAACCAAGCTCGGTGAAGATTTCGAAGCGGAGCTGGATGTGGACGCCACCTACGACGAGGCGGGAAACCGGTACACGGCCTTTGCCGTCGCGCTTCACACCGATCTAGGGGAACTCCCGGAGGCGGAAGTCCAGTTGCTTAAGGAACGGGCAATTCGCGCGATTGAACGGATCTGCACGGTCGGGCGCACGCTTGACGCCGGAACAAACCACACGATTGATATTCAAAGAAATAACTGAGGAGAAACAATGACACGTCGAACCGAACAGCTCGCCAATGAGGGCGTAAGCATCTGGCTAGATGACCTTTCACGCGAGCGAATTACTAGCGGGAATTTGGCCAATCTAATTGAGAACCGGGACGTAACGGGCGTTACCACCAATCCCACAATTTTCGCCGCGGCCTTGCGCAACGGGGAGTCCTACGCCGAACAGGTAAAGGAAGTCGCGGAGAAGGGGCTTTCCGGGGACGAGGCAATTTTCGAGATCATCACCGAAGACGTTCGCAATGCCTGCGACGTGATGCGTCCGGTTTACGAAGCAACCTCGGGTGAGGATGGGCGCGTCTCGATTGAAGTTTCCCCCGAGCTCGCCTTCGAAACCGAAGCTACCGCGCAGCAGGCTAAGCAGCTGTGGGAGAAGGTGGATCGGCCCAATGCCATGATCAAGATCCCTGCCACCAAGGAGGGCTTGCCGGCGATTACCGAGGTTATTGGTGCTGGAATCTCCGTGAACGTGACGCTGATTTTCTCCCGTGAGCGCTATCGGGAAGTCATCGAGGCCTACCTCGCCGGACTGGAGAAGGCTCAGGAAGCCGGCCACGCGCTAGAGGGAATCCGCTCCGTTGCTTCCTTCTTTGTTTCGCGCGTCGATACCGAGGTGGATAAGCGGCTCGAGGAAATCGGCGCCGACGGCGCTCTTGCGTTGCGTGGCATGGCCGGCGTGGCTAATGCGCGCCTGGCTTACGAGTTGTTTGAGGAGGCTTTCGCGGGTGAGCGGTGGGCAAAGCTTGCCGATGCCGGTGCTCATATCCAGCGTCCGCTCTGGGCCTCAACTGGGGTTAAGAACACCGCCTATCCCGATACCCTCTACGTAACGGATCTGGTGGCTCCGAATACCGTGAATACCATGCCGGAAAAGACGCTGGAGGCGACGTTTGATCATGCCGAGATTTCCGGGGATGCGGTGACGCCGAATATCGAGGATGCGCACGCCACCTTCAAGGCGCTGGAAAAAGCCGGGGTGGATCTGAAAGACGTCACCGACCAGCTTGAGCGCGAGGGCGTGGAGAAGTTCATCGTCTCTTGGAAGGAACTTCAGGACACCGTGAACCAGGCCATCGCTGAAGCCAACTAGGAGCATAAGCCAAGTAGCGCCGAAGCCACCAACTAGGCGCATTAGCTAAGCAGCGCCGAAACTAACTAGGCGCATAAGCCAAGCCTGGTGCTTGAGGGCCGGCCTAGCGAATACGCCGCAGGGTGGGAAGGAGTACCAAAATTCCTTCCCACCCTGCTGTGGTCTAGAGCCTTACACGGGCCGGTCAAAATGGGCATAGCGCGGGCAAGCGCTCCAGAGCCGTTGCGCCTGCCCGCGTGGCTTGTTTGCCTCGCGCGGCCAGAAAACCTAGGCGTCCTGGCCGACTAAAAGGTCGCGATACCAGGAGGATTCACGCCAGATTCCATCCTGGAAATCACCCAGCGTCCATTCTTCCTCGCCCCAGCTACGGCTAGTGAGCGAATCGGAATCGAGGGCTGAATCATGCCAGTCGGCCCCGCGATCACCGGCTTCCGCGTGAGCTTGGGTGCGAGCGTCGATATCGCGCATAAGGTCGCGGAAACGGTTGATCTTCCCGAGTTTCTCCTGCGCTTCGAGGGAGAGCGGCGGTCGAAGCGTTTCCATATAGCGATTGGTGCGGTCGGAGCGCTCCGCCTTGCGTTCAGCAATGCGCTGCTTGCGCAGGGTGCGCTCTTCCTCGGTTTCATTCCGGTGTGGCATGGCAACGTCGAGGAGCTTATCTCCGGCGTCGCGCACCTTCTCGCCCGCCTCCAGAATCTTGCTACCGGCGCGGCGCAACCCAGCACGCAACGTGGGGGCGTCGTCGTCGGCCTGCTCCTTGGTCCACGTTTCGACGCGGAGGATAGAGACCACGCGGCGGGCGGCGTTGTAGAGGCGCTGCGCCATCATGAGGTACAGGGTGAGAACGAAACCAACGAGGGAAATTAGGGCGGCCCCGTAGAACGTGCCCTGGTAGGCCCAGCGGCCCGCGGAGGGGTCGTAAAGGGCGGTCGACAGCGGCGCGGAAACCCAGGTGGCTACCGCGTATCCCCAGTACATGAGGGCCCAGTTCGATCCCAGGTACGTGGTACCGAAGGTGCGGCCGGTGAAGGGCGTGTACATGGCGCCCAGCGAGCCGTTGGCGCAACCAAGCACCACGATCGCGCCCAGGTAAAGCCCCAGGGTGGGCGCCAGTGATAGCCCGATAAGCGCGCACATGGTGGCCCCGAAAATAAGGACCAGGCAACGGTGGCCGCCAATGCGGTCGAAAAGAGCTCCACCCAAAAACGACCCGCAGGCGCCGGCGATGGTGGTGATCGAGACAACCAGACCACCGGCGGCAATGGCGGCCGGAGAGGAAGGATCTGCAAAAAGCTGCGTGCGCGCAATAAGCGACGAAGAACCGATCATCATGGCCCCGGCCGTGGAGGCGCAGGCGTAGATGACGAAGAGGAAATAGAAGCGGCGCGTCTTCAGCATTTGCTTGGGCGTGAGGTCGCCGTAGACACCGGCGGCGCTGCTTTTACCTTCGGGCGGCTGGTATCCGGCGGGCATCCAGCCGGGCTCGGGATTGCGCGTTAGAAGCGCCCCGGTGCAGGTGAAGAGTAGGAAGACTAAACCAAGAATTTGGAAGGTGGCTCCCGCGCCCACGGTCGGAATGAGGAGCGAGGCGGCCAGGATCGAAGCCAAAGCCGTCGCCACATTCGCCACCGCGACCAGAAGTCCGGAGACGGCGCCGCGCCGATCCGGGCACCACCGCTGAGCGGTGGAAAGTGCGGGGGAGTAGGCGAAGCCATTTCCGATGCCGCCCATCACGCAGAAAGTGAAGTACAGCATCGGTACGGAGCTGGCGAATCCGGTGAGGATCCACGCTAATCCGTAAATGAAACCGCCGGTCAAGATCACCCGCCGCGGGCCAATCCGATCCGATAGCGAACCGGCGAAAAGCCCCGTCAGCACCTGCATGGTTTGGAAAACTGGGTAAATCCAGGCAAGCTGGCCCATTGACCATCCGCGCGCCTCGGCCAAAGCCGGAATAACCACCGACATCACGCCAACGGCGGAGAGACAGAAAATAACGAAACAGGTGCCCGTCACGATGCCGCTACGGCCAACCCGATTGAAACTAGTGAATAAGGTCGTCACGGGGAATCCCTCCTTGAAATTCAAATCTCGCGTTTTCTTGGTTTTGACAGCTGGATGGCGCGGCCTGAAGAAGAAATTTTTTATCTTATTGGCCGTTTTTGAGCATGAGGTATCACGGCCTTTGCGGCCCGATACCTCATTGTGTGGAGAGCGGTTATCCGCCCCGCGCGGCGTCAATTTGCGCCGCTGTGACTGGCTTCCGGAGATCCCTGCGCAATATTGAGGGGGCAATAAAGCCGTTCCGGTTTGCCGTCGCGCTACTCTTCGCCCGCGGCGTTTCCCGGGAGCCCGGGGCTCGACGGGAACCGCCTGAAGACATGAAAAAAGTCCATCCGATTCATCTTTGGATAGACGTCTCTAGTCTAACGACATCCGCGCGGTTAATTTCTAGACCTCGCCCTTTGTAGTGCGTCACGTTTAGCGGGGCGGATGTGGGGTGGCGGCAGAGCGGCGACGCGGCGTCCACGCGCATTTGCGAGCGCCGCGGAGCTGACGCCCCTGCCTAGAGAAGGATAAGAACCAGCGCCGCCACCGTGCAGATAAGACCAACCCCAAGGAGGATCGAAACGCGGCGTTCTTGCCGCAGATTCTCCCGCGCTTCGGTCAGCTCCCCGCGCGCTTTGGCGAGGGCTTCGCGCAGCTGACGGGTTTCATTCTCTCGGGTCTCGGCGGCCAAGCGCTGTTCTTCTTCAGCGGCCCTCTTCTGTTCCAGCTCCTTGAGAGATTGCGTTAGGTCGGCGGTCAACACAACCGACTTAGATGCGGAGGCCTCGCGATCTTTCTCCAGCGCGCTCACCTGCCCACGCGCGGCCGCAAGCTGATTTTCCAGAGTGCTGACCTGCGTTACTAGGGCGGCGGCACGCTTGTTGGCCGCCTCCGCGCGTGCATTGGCATGCCGAAGCGCGCTCGCCTCGCCCTCGCGGTACTCTTGCGCGCTGAAAGCAGAGGGGGATGGTGCCGCGCTCGGGGCAGACGCCTGCGCGCTCGCGGGCTCGCTGGCCGCGTGGGAGGTGGCCGCTTCTACCGAATGCGAGGTACCCGCGCCCGCCGCGCGGCGACCGGAGCTCTTGCGGTTTTCCATCTTGTCTCCTCCTGTCTGCTGAGCTAGGCCTAGCCTAAGCGCCTGCCCACGACTCTACTCGAGGTATTGGAGCCACGAGCGCCACGGTCCGCGGCGGTTCGGCCCCGGTCCGCGGTGGTTAGGCTACGGTCCGCGGCGGTTCGGCCTCGGTGTCGCAGAGTTTTCAATGGCCGCACCACCTAAGCTATAGGCATGGAAACAAGGGTGGAGCATGATTCGCTGGGCGAAGTACGGGTGCCGTCCGAGCACCTGTGGGGCGCGCAGACGCAACGTAGCCTCGATAACTTCCCCATCGGGCGCGAGAGATTCGTCTGGGGGAGGCCCCTTATCCGCGCTTTTGGTTTGTTGAAGTTTGCGGCGGCGCGGGCAAACTGCGATCTCGGGGTGCTCGACGCCGAACGGGCGCGTCTTATTTGCGCGGCGGCGAAAGAGGTTGCCGACGGCGCGCACGACGCCGAATTTCCGCTCGTCGCCTTCCAGACCGGATCTGGCACCCAGACGAATATGAACGCCAATGAGGTCATTGCCAACCGCGCCAATGAGCTAGCGGGTAGGCCACGTGGGAGCGAGGAGCCGGTACATCCCAATGATCACGTGAACCGCAGTCAGTCCTCAAATGACACATTCCCCACCGCCATGTACGTGGCCGTGGTGGAGGGTTTACACCAGCACCTCTATCCGGCGCTAAAAGAACTGCTGGGGATTGTTGATGCCAAGGCCGCGAATTTCGCGGAAATAATAATGGCCGGACGCACACATCTGGAGGACGCTACGCCGGTGAGCCTCGGGCAGGTGATATCCGGCTGGGCGGCGCAGATTCGCGGCGCGGTGGTGGCCCTCAAAGACGCCGAAGTCGAGGCGCGCAAATTGGCCATTGGCGGCACCGCGGTGGGTACCGGCCTCAATAGCCCGGCGGGATTCGGCCCCGCGGTGGCGAGAATTATTAGCGCGCAAACAGGGATCGAGTTCGCGCAGGCCGATAATCTTTTCGCGGCGCTTTCGGCCCACGATGAGCTGGTGGAAGTATCCGCGGCTTTGCGGACGCTGGCTGGTGCCTTGCTCAAAATCGCCAACGACGTGCGCTGGTACGCTTCTGGCCCGCGCGCGGGAATTGGGGAAATCAGCATTCCCGCCAATGAGCCGGGAAGTTCGATTATGCCGGGCAAGGTGAACCCCACCCAGGCCGAAGCGCTATCCATGGTCTGCATCAAGGTGTTTGGCAACGATGCGTCGGTTGCCTTCGCTGGCTCGCAAGGCAATTTCCAACTCAACGTCTATAAGCCAATTATTGCTTGGAGCGTGCTCGAATCAATTGGCTTGCTTTCCGACGCCGTCCAGAGTTTCGCACGGCGTTGCGCGCGGGGGATTATGCCGCGCGAGCGGGTTATTGACGAGCATTTGCATAATGACCTCATGCTGGTGACGGCTCTTTCCCCACATATTGGCTACGAAAAATCCGCGAAAATTGCTCAGCGCGCGCAAGGCGAGCGTCTCTCCCTGCGGGAGGCAGCTCTCGGCGAAGGAATCGCGCCCGCGGACTTCGACCGCTGGGTTGACCCGCACCGGATGATTTAGCTAAGGAAGCGCGAGTTTAGCTATATCCGCGGGGAGCTCTACGCCCGGGCGGGCAAGTAGCTCAATGCGGAAACGTTCCCCGGAGGACGACGTTATCCACGGGCTATCTGTAAGCGTACGCCGCATCTCCCAAGTTCCCGAAAGTTCAGGCGCGAACACGTCCGCGTTTGACGCGTTTTTATCTACCGTGGTGCGAACCAAAATATCTGCCACCGGCTCCAGCTCGGCGTAGATATTTCCACCCCCGGCGATCCAGGCCAGATCCGGTGCGGCGCCAAAAGCTGATCCGTAATTGAATGCGCCTTCAATGGCTTCGTGGACGGACCCAACTTGGCGCGCGGCTCCGGCGTCGTACGAACCATTGCGGGTGACCACGAAAGTGGGAGTGTTCTTCATGGCTCGGCGCCCGGAAGCCTCCCAGGTGCGCCGGCCCATAATGAGTGGGCGGCCCCGCACGGTGGTGCGGAAGAACTTGCGGTCCTCGGGGATGTCCCAGGGTAAATGCGTACCGTTGGCGATCGCGCCGCTCGGGCTTTGCGCCCAAATCATTCCGATCAGCATTTACACCGCCACCGGTGCCGCGATTTTCGGGTGATGCTGGTAGCCCTCGGAGGCGTCGATATCGTCCATCTGGTAATCGAAAATCGAAGGCGCCTGGCGCAATTTGAGAGTGGGGAAGGGGAATGGTTCGCGTGAGAGCTGTTCCTTCACCTGTTCAATGTGGTTGGTGTAAATATGGCAGTCGCCGCCGGTCCAAATGAATTCGCCTACCTCGAGCCCGGTCTGCTGGGCCACCATGTGGGTAAGAAGCGAATACGAAGAAATATTAAACGGCACGCCCAGGAACATATCCGCGCTGCGCTGGTAGAGCTGGCAGGAAAGCTTGCCATCGGCCACGTAGAACTGGAAGAACGCGTGGCAGGGCTGGAGCGCCATCTGATCCAGATCCGCCACGTTCCACGCAGAAACGATAATGCGGCGCGATTCGGGGGATTCGCGTAGCTGGCGGATAACGTTCGCGATCTGATCAATATGCTCGCCGCTGGGGGTAGGCCAGCTACGCCACTGGTAGCCGTAAACCGGCCCCAGCTCGCCGTCCTCGTCAGCCCACTCGTCCCAAATAGAAATGCCGTGTTCCTTCAGCCAAGCGATATTTGTGGAGCCAGAAAGGAACCAGAGGAGCTCGCCCTTCACGGATTTCATCGGCACGAACTTCGTGGTAATTCGGGGGAAGCCGTCCTGCAGGTTGTAGCGCAGTTGACGGCCAAAAAGCGAAAGCGTGCCGGTTCCGGTGCGGTCGCCCTTCTGCGCACCGGTGGCCAGAATTTCAGCCAAAAGATCTTCGTACTGTCGGTTAATCACCGTGTTTCCCATGCGTGCAAGTGTAAATGCTTTTCGATGTGCGCGCCGTAAGCCAGGCGCCGACGGCGAAGCGCGCGGCGCGAACTCGCAAGGCTTCACCGCGCGCTTCGAGGCGAGTTAGCGCTGGGCGAGAATCTCCGTGATGAGCTGAGCATCACGGTCCAGTACGCCGTCTACCTTCTCCGCAATCGCGCTTTCAATGCGCCCGCCAATAAGCGGGATCTTCACCTTGACCTCGCCACTGACGGTCACGGTTGAGTTGTTGGGATCAGCGGGGGCCGCTACAACGTGAGACGCGAGTTCGGCGGAGACGGGGAGCGGAGCATCCAAGCTCATATTAACCGCATCACCCTGGCGCCGCATCCGCACCGTAGCTTCAATATCTGAGCGAATGAGCTTTTGGGCTATCGACGGCAACTTGTTCGCCTCAATACCGGCCGTGAGCGTGGCGGAATCGCCCTCGCGTGAAAAGTCGTAGCTACCCACGGAGAGTTTCGACATACGCAAATCCGCGAGTTCCTGGGAAAGGAGAACTTCCACGACGTCGTCTACCGAGCCTGCCACGGTGTAGGAGTGAGAAATATTCATGGACTTATTCTTCCTTTAGTGTTTGAGCTCCCGCAATTCTTCGCCGGCAAGATCGCGTGGAGTGGGAAGCTGGCGTACCCGTGCCAAGATGAAGTAGGCGCCGATCATAATGAGGATATAGGGAAGCCCGGCGTACCAAGCCACCGGCATAAGCCACAGCAAAGCAACGTAAATTGCCAAGGAAACCGCGATCACACAAATGGGGACGAACGGCGCACCCCACAGCCGGGCGGGTGCGGGCGGCAATCCCAGCGCATTGCGCTTGCGCCGGAAAGCAAGATGCGTGAGCATCGTCGTCACCCACGTCACCAGAATGCCCACGGTTGCGCAACCATACAGGTACGCAAAGGCGGCGTCGGGCGAAACAATTGCGAGTACCGAGGCCACGAACATCCCTGCCGCGGCGATCAGTACCGCCCCGCGCGGAGCGCCGTGGTTCGTGGTACGGGCGGCAAAACGCGGTGCCATGCCGTCAATGGCCAGGGCGTGAATCATCCGCGAGGAGGAATAAAGGCAACCGTTCGCTGCCGAAAGCGCCGCGACAAGGAGGACCGCGTTCATAATGTGGCCGGCGCCGGAAACATGCGCGGCGTCGAGAGCAATGACGAACGGCGATTGTTCAATGCTCTCCAATGGCTGGGCGGTGACGGTCCATGGCTGTACGGCGACGACCACCAAGATTGCGCCAACGTAGAAAAGCAAAAGACGCCAAATCATGGTGTGGGCAGCGCGCGGAATATCGCGCTCCGGGTGCTCGGATTCGGCCGCAGAAACCGAGACGTTTTCGATACCGCCGAAGGAAAACACCGCCATGCAGGCCGCGGCGAGGATTCCCGAAACTCCGTAGGGAGCGAAACCGCCGTGTTCAGTGAGATTTGAGAGGCCCACCGGATCGGCGTCGGGCAAGCCAACAAAAATGAGCACCGCCCCGAGCAAGATGAACACCGAAATGGCGACCACTTTGATCATAGAGAACCAATACTCGGAAGTTCCATATAAGTGCACGGTGGCGAGGTTGAGCCCAATAATGAAGAGTGAACAAAGAATTGTGCCCACGCCTTCGTCCAGGCCCGGAATCCAGCGTTGGAGATATTTGGCGCTCGCGGTAACCTCCGCGCCCACCGCGATCAGCATAGTAATGGCGAAGTTCCAGCGGGTCACGAAGCCACCGAGATTGCCTAGGTAGGAGGCGGCAACCGTGCCGTGCCCGCCGGGTACGGGATGCGCGGAAACAAGTTCGGCCAGCGCCCACACCACCGCGAGCGCAAGCCCGCCGGCAATCATGTAAGAAATGACGGTGGCCGGCCCGGCGTGCTGGATGGTGCCGCCGGCGCCAAGAAACAGCCCGGTTCCCAGTGCCCCCGAGAGTGCGATCATGGCGATTTGCGCGCTTGTAAGTTGCCGCGCGAGCGTGGTGCGCCCCTCGTGCTGGGCGTTTTTATCTTGATTTTCCACGGGTTACCTCCGGTCTGCTGACCGCTCCAGATTAGGTGAAAATTAACTACCGTGCCCGCTCGTTCCGCTGAATAAACAAAACTGTGGGGGGGGGATTTAGCAGTCCTGCGCTTAGCCTCCCCACGCCCGCCATCCAAATGCCCTGCTCCTGGCGTTTCGCACCGGGCGGCCGCGCGGTTAGTGTTAAAGCATGCCGTCACTAAGCAATATTCTCAGCCGGTCCACCGATCTGCACACACCGGACCGCGAATGGCTCCATCAACTTGTGGGGGATTGGCAACTTATTGCCGATTTTGCCTTTGTCGATTTGGTGTTGCTGGTCCCCGCCAAGGACGGCCGGCTCCTCATCTGCGCTGTAGCACGCCCCGCGACGGCTTCCACTGTGCTTGAT
Source organism: Actinobaculum massiliense (assembly GCF_001457435.1). Lineage (GTDB taxonomy): Bacteria > Actinomycetota > Actinomycetes > Actinomycetales > Actinomycetaceae > Actinobaculum > Actinobaculum massiliense. The sequence continues at coordinate 1,604,458 of NZ_LN881717.1, forward strand.
AACGACGTCGTCGGCACAGCAATTGACCCGCAGGCAGCCGAGCTGGTGCGGGCGGTGCTTGAAAGTGGCGAGCAACGTACCTTCTATATGCACGGGCTCACCTACACCTGTTATCCGGTGCGGCGTAAAGAGGGTGAGCCTTTCGCCGTTTTCGCCGAGTTGCGCGGGGATGCGGAAGACGTCGATAGCACCCTGCTTCATTCCTCCTACGCGCAGATTGAGCATCTCCTCCTCGGCATGGTCAGTAGTGGCGACTTCCCACTCCTGGACACTCCGGCCGGTTTCCGCCACGGAACCCCGCGCGTCACCGACGGCTTCACGCATCTGGACGCCGATGGTGCGGTTATTTTCTCCTCTCCAAACGCCACTTCGAATATGCACCGCCTGGGCGTTCGCGCGGCGGTCGAAGGCCAAATTCTGGCGGAACAAATCGTCTCGGTTATTGACGATCGAACCGAGCTTGATGAATCCCTCCCGGTGGTGTTGATGGGCCGGGCGCCGTGGCTCACGGAGCTCGAACTTCACGGAGTGGTGGTGGCGTTCCGCGCGGTGCCGCTGATAAGTGAGGGCAAACGAGTGGGAGCGATTCTGCTGTCGCGTGATGTTACCGAGATTCGACGCCGCGAAATGGAACTGGTGACGAAGGATGCTACGATCCGCGAAATCAACCATCGGGTAAAGAACAATCTGCAAACCGTGTCTGCTCTGCTACGAATGCAGGCGCGGCGCGCCTCGGATCCGGAGGTCATTGAGGATCTTTCCCAGGCGCAGCGGCGAGTGGAAACCATTGCGCTGGTGCACCAGATTTTGTCGCAGTCTATTGACGAGTCCGTGAATTTTGACGAAATCTTCACCCCGCTGCTGGCCATGTCCACCGATATTGCCGCCACCGGGGTGCCGGTGCGCGCCGTCCAGCGCGGCAGCTTCGGTAACGTGGGCGCCTCGCGTTCCACCTCGCTGGCGGTGGTGCTTAACGAACTGGTCTCCAATGCGGTAGAGCACGGGCTTCCCAATGGCGGAAATATCGAGGTGATCGTGAACCGCGAGGGGAGCCACTTGCATATTGAGGTGCTCGACGACGGCGTGGGGATCGGTGCCGAAGGAATCCACCAGGGACTCGGCACAAAAATTGTGCGGACCATGATTGAAGGCGAACTGCGTGGCTCGATTGAATGGAAGAATCGCGCCGAAGGCGGCACCGGGGTGTATATCGAATTCGACGTGGCCGATGTAGAGCCGTAGAGCCGGCGCGTTGCCGACGCCGATGCGGGAGGGCCAGTTTCTTATCTGGCAGGAGTGTTGACCCGGCAGAACTACCGTCTGGCAGCGAAGCCGTCCCCGCGGGGTCTGAACCTGGCCCTAGACGAGGCTGGCTACGCGCTGTTCGCGTGCAATGCGGCGACGCAAGGACTTGCGTTCATCCTCGCTGGCGCCACCCCAAACCCCGGTGTCCTGACCGGTTTCCAGGGCATAGGTGAGGCATCGTTCGCGCACATTGCATTCGCCGCACACTGCTTTGGCTCTCTCGGCCTGTGCCACTGCCGCCGATGAGCTTCCCACCGGGAAGAACATCTCGGGATTTTCCTTTAGGCAGGCGGCTTTCGAGCGCCAGTCCATTGTGCCTCCTTCGCCGATAAGGGCGTTAGTCATAATGCAAACATCGATTTTTGCAGAGGCGCTACGGATCGTAAAGACGCGAATGTGTGAGGTTTTGGGTGCTTTATTCTTCTTCACCCGATGATGCGAAAGAAATATCGCCGGGATTGACCAGCCCCGAGGCGAAAGCGAGTACCACGGCTTGCACGCGGTCGCGCACGTGGAGCTTGGAAAAAATCTTCCCCACGTGGGTTTTCACGGTCGCTTCGGCAACATCGAGCGAATGGGCGATTTCTGCGTTCGATTCGCCCTGCGCCATATGCCGAAGCACTTCGCTTTCGCGCTCCGTTAGGTCTTCCAGCCGTGAGGGATCAATGCGGTTCTCGCTGGCTTGGCGCCGCGAGACCTGGGCGAGAAGGCGCTTGGTCGACGCCGGATCCAAGACGGCGTCTCCCTCGTAGACGGTGCGAATAGCACGCAACATATCTTCCGGCGGTGCCTCTTTGAGGAGGAAGCCCGAAGCACCCGCGCCAATCGCGCTCATGACGTATTCGTCGAGTTCGAAGGTGGTGAGGACGATGACCTTAGGTGCCACCGCGTGGCTAAACGTCGTGCTGGTAATGCGGCGGGTTGCCTCGATGCCGTCGAGTTTGGGCATGCGAATGTCCATAAGCACCACGTCCACGGGAACAACCGCTAGGCGCCGCAGGGCAAGATCCCCATCCGGAGCTTCCATTACCACCTCCATGTCATCTTGCGAATCGATGACCATGGCAATGCCCGTGCGTACGAGTTGCTGATCGTCAATGATCCCAACCCGGATCATTTCCTGAGCAGTCATAGGATCTTCCTCCTTCAACCCTTTCGCTACGGGAATTCGTTTAGTGTATTGGTATCCAACCACTTTTCTGGCCGCCCCGGCGATGTCTGGCGACTGGCGTGTTCGAAATGTTAATGTGTTCCGGCCGTGGTGGAGAGCTTTCGTCATCTCTTCGGCACCGGGATCCGGGCGCATACCCTCCAGCCGTCGCCGTGCGGGCCAACGTCCACCTGGCCGCCGAATGCTTCGGCGCGCTCGCGCATCCCAATAATTCCGTGCCCACGGTCGATCGCATCGCGATGATCTCGCATGTCTTTGGGCCGCGCGTGGCCGTGGCCGGCGCTTCCGCCGTCGTTCTCCACAGTGAGGGCAATTTCGCCCGGCACGTATTTGAGGGCGATTGTGATTTTCGCATCCGGTGCCCCGTGCTTGAGGATATTAGTCACGGACTCTTGGCAAATTTTCACCAGAGCTCCGCTGGCACCCATGGGCAAAACCGGAGGTGCACCGTGCGTGGTGAAGACAACCTCGCGCCCGGATTCCTCAACGGATTTGACGATCTTTTCTATTTGCCCGTCCTCCAGGAGCGGGGTAAGAGGTGCGGTTTCTTCGCCGTCGCGCAAAATCCCAATGATCGCGCGGATATCGGCCAGCGCAGAACGGCTCATCTCCGAGATGGTGCGCAGGCTGTTTACCGCTGCCTGGGGGTCCTTCTTCGCCGCGTAACGTCCGCCGTCGGCTTGCGCGATCACAATGGAAAGCGTGTGGGCCACGACGTCGTGCATCTCCCGGGCGATACGTTGGCGTTCGGCCAGCGTGGCAATTTGTTCGCGCTGCTCTGCCTGGGCCAGCGCGGCTTCCGCTTCGGCGTCGAGCTGACGCAAACGCACAAAACCACGGGCACGTAAGGCTCCCAGGAAGTATGCGATAGCGCTCAGTACGCACACCAAAACCACATCGGCGAGGAATGGCGCAGGGTCACTTTGGATAAAACCGCGCCAATAAATCGCCAGGCTGGCAATAATGACCAGAAGCGCCACGCCCGCCTCGTATTGGGCACAGCGTTGCCCGTAGGCGCCCACCCCGTAAAAGACCAGGGCGGTTACTAAATGATCCAAATCGCTGGCCACCCCGTACGGCGCCAGGTGGTTGGCAATCAGGGCGGCGCAAATCAGGATGATGGCGAGTTCGGGGAACGTGCGCCGTAGCAGGAGCGCGCCGAACTGAAGCGTTAAGCTGAGGACGGCCACACCAATGGAGATTTCCGACAGGGGATACATCTGGATGAAAAGAGACCACGGCTGGATGGCGAGTTGCAAAAGCAATAGGGCCAATGCCAGCGCCAGATCGAGCGGGTTCAACCCGGCTACTCGGAAAATTCGATCGCGTTCCACCCGTCTTATATTATCCGTGCCCGAATTGCGGCGCGTTTTAGCGTCGCGGTGGGGCCGGGGCGGGCGGGTTGCCCGCGGAGGCGGGACGGGCTGATTGGCCTCGGGGCGGGGCCATCGGCTGGCACCCTCAATGGGCGCTTTCGGTCGGCTATTGATCCATCTGGAGCGGTCGCACGTTCGCGGGCGAATTATTCGCAACATTGCCTACCCGGGTGGTGACCGAAACCGCCTCGAGGCGGGGTGCCGGGCGCGAAATCAGCGCTAGTGCCCGCTGGGCATCTTGTTGGGATGGATCGAGCCAGGCGCCGTACTCCTCCGGATCGAGCACCACCGGCTCGCGGTGGTGAATTGCCCGCATGGCGCCCTCCGCCGCGCGGGTCATGATGGTGGCAGAAAGAAGCCATTGGCCCGCGGGATCTTTCCACCAGGCGTAGAGCCCGGCCATCCCCAGCGGGCTAGAAGCAATTCGCGAATCACCGCAGGCCGATCCGCCGCGCCTGCCGCGCTCCGTTCAGCGCTGCTCGCGGCTCCGCTACTACCCGCTACTCCGCTCCTACCGGTAGCACTCGTGGCGCTACCCGGCTCTACGCCCTTAGCCCCGCCGTCGTCCGCTCGGCGCGGGCCATGCTCAATAATGACCGGCACGCTGGTGGTGGGGGCAACGTTGTAGTTCGGCGCGTAGTTTCGGGCCCGCTCGGAAACTTCGTTCAGATCAAACCGCAGCTGGAGCTCCGGCGTCGGCAAGAAATTCGCGTATCGTCCGCACATACCCCTACGCTAACCCGAAGGATTTTTGCGTGTCGGAAAAATAGGGGAGAATAGGCGGGTGACGGAAAACGGTTTGCCAGACGAACATCAAGCCGCCCAGCGGCTCGCGGAAATTACCCCGATTATTGAGCGAGCTCAGCGCGCCTACTACTCGGGCGCGAACGAGGGCGGGATCACCGATGCGCATTACGATGCGCTCATTCACGAGATGCGCGAGCTGGAGGAAGCTTATCCGCAACTGGCCGCGGCCGATTCGCCCGCCCAGCGCGTGGGAGCGGTGGCAGAAGGGCCCTTCAGCTCCTCGCGTCACCTGGAGCGCCTGTACTCCCTGGAAGACGTTTTTTCCCTCGATGAACTGCGGGAATGGTATACCTCGCGAGCGGCGGAGATTCCCGGCTCCACTCCCCAGGCCCCCGCGCTGGAAGTGACGACCGAGGCGAAAATCGACGGCCTGGCCGTCAATTTGCGCTACGAAAACGGTGCGCTCACCGTGGCCGCCACCCGCGGGGACGGGGTGACGGGCGAAAACGTCACCGCCAACGCGGCAACTATCAAAGCGATTCCGCAGCGCTTGCGCGGCTCCGGCTTCCCGGAGGTACTCGAGGTGCGCGGGGAAATCTTCTTCCCGCTCAAGGAGTTCGCGAATTTCAATGAAACGCAGCGTCAAAACCGGGAGGAGGCGCAGGCCGAGCTCGAGGAGGGTGGGATTTCGCGCGAGCGCGAGCGCGAACTGCGCGTGATTATTCGCAATTCGCGCGAATTTGCCAATCCGCGTAATGCCGCGGCCGGCTCGCTACGCCAGAAGGATCCGAAAATTACCGCTGCCCGGCCGCTCTCATTTATCGCCCACGGGGTGGGTGCTCTGCGCGGGGTGCCCGACGCCACCGCGGAAAAACTCGCCACCCAGGAGGGGCTCTACCAGCTGTTCGAGGGGTGGGGAATCCCGGTTTCTCCGTACACTAAGCACGCCAGCTCGTGGCGGGAAATCGAGGATTTCGTTGAAGACCTCGCCGGCCATCGGCACGATCTTTTGCACGGAATTGACGGCGCGGTACTGAAGGTGAACTTGCGCGGGGTGCAGGAAAACCTCGGCTACACCTCGCGCGTGCCGCGCTGGGCGGTGGCCTACAAGTATCCGCCCGAGGAGGTAGAGACCCGGCTTCTCGATATTCGCGTGCATGTTGGCCGCACCGGGCGTGTTACCCCGTTCGCGGTAATGGAGCCCGTGGTGGTGGACGGCTCCACAGTTTCGCAGGCCACTTTGCATAACCGCGAAGAGGTGGCGCGCAAAGGTGTGCGCATTGGCGACGTGGTGATTTTGCGCAAAGCCGGAGATGTGATCCCCGAAATTGTTGGCCCGGTTCAAGCTCTGCGCGAGGGCGATGAGCGCGAGTGGACGATGCCCGAAACCTGCCCGGCGTGCGGGGCTCGCCTTGCCGCCGCCAAGGAGGGCGACGTGGACCTGCGTTGCCCCAACGCCCGTTCGTGCCCGGCCCAACTGGTGGAGCGAGTGACGCATATCGGCTCGCGCGGGGCGCTGGACGTGGACCGCCTCGGCGAGGAAACGGCGCTGTGGCTCACCAATCCGGAGGCCCGCCGCGAAGAAGCCCTCACCGCCTTCGTGCGCGGAAAGGCACTGTGGTTCGAGGGCGAGGGCGGCACCGAGCGGCGGGTGTTCCTAGGCGCGCGCGGTTCGCGTGAGTTGGGACTTATCGACGACGACGGCGCACTTTTGGACTCGCAGGAAGTTGTGCCACCGGCGGTGCAGTCCGAGCTGGGGATTCCGGCTCCGCAAGCGCCGGTGTTGGAAAACGAAGCTGGCATTTTTGATCTCAGCGCTGAGTCTGTGCGCGAGACGTTTATTTGGCGTGAGCTCACCCGAGATATTAACGCCAAAGGTGCGGGAAATGGGGGAGTGGTCAAGCGCGCCGGAGACTGGCAGTACGAGCGGGCGGCCTGGCTCGCTCCCGTCTGGACCAATCGCAAATCGGCTCCCAATGAAATCACCAAGCCCGCCCGGCCCGGCAAGATTATCGAGCAGATCGTTGCCGAACTGGAAAAGGCGAAAACCAAGGAATTGTGGCGCAAACTCGTGGCGCTCTCCATTCGCCACGTGGGCCCCACCGCGGCTCGGGCGCTGGCTGAACACTACGGGTCTTTGCGGGCTTTGCGCGCGGCTTCGGTCGAGGAGCTGGCTCAGGTGGAAGGGGTGGGCGAAATCATCGCCGCTTCATTCCAGCGCTGGTTCGAGGTTGATTGGCACCAGGAAATTGTTGAGCGCTGGGCGCGCGCGGGCCTCACCTGGGAAGATGAAGACTTCGGTACCGCGGCTGGCCCGGAACTTGCCCAAACCCTAGCGGGCATGACGATTGTCGCCACCGGATCGCTGGAAGGCTACACTCGCGATTCGGTGAAAGAAGCCATTACCGCCCGCGGCGGAAAGGCCGCTGGATCGGTCTCCAAGAAAACCACCGCCGTGGTGGTGGGCGAAAATGCCGGATCCAAAGCGGCCAAAGCTGAGGCACTCGGGGTTCCTATGCTCAGCGAAGCGGAATTCAATCGCCTGCTGGAAACCGGGGAACTACCCGCCTAGTTCGCGCGGGCAGCTATCATCGGGCCCACCTAAAGACGCGCTGACTTCAGTGCGCTATCCGGCTAAAGCATGCGCTCTCCGGCTAAAGCAAAGGAGCGAGAGGGCGAAGCGCGATTTCCGTCAGGCGCGCCAGCGTGGAGCGCTCGTTCCACTGCTCGAGGGTGAGCTCAAAGGCATTCGTGAGGTCCACCGCGAAGATCTTCTCCATGACCGCCGCGAAATCCGCGCTGTAAATCGACATATTGACCTCGAAGTTCCCGCGAAGGGAAAGCCGATCGATATTGGCCGTTCCCACCGTGGACCAACTTCCGTCCACGGTCATCGTTTTAGCGTGGATCATGGCCTCGCGGTAAAGGAACATCCGCACCCCGGAGCGAAGCAGGCGCTCGTAATGCGGGCGCCCTACCCAGTCGGTGTAAATATGGTTCGAGTACTGCGGAATCAAAATCCGCACATCCACCCCGCGCGCGGCCGCGCCGGTCAATGCATCGAGCATAGGATCGTCTGGGATGAAGTACCCCATCGTCATCCACGCCCGCTCGGTGGCTCTGCCCAGGGCATCGATATAAAGCGCGGCAATGGGATAAATGTTTTGTGCCGGCGAGTTAAGCACGGCGCGCAACTCCGGATTCCATGGGAAGGTGGCGCTGGGGGAGAGCTGGGGATGTTTACGCTGCCGGTAGGCATTCCACATTTCCACGAAGGCGGCTTCCAGATCCCAGACTCCCGGGCCCTCGATGCGCATGTGAGTATCACGCCAGTGATCACCGTACAGGTAGCCGATATTGTAGCCACCCACGTATCCGATGCGGCCATCTACCACCAGGATTTTGCGGTGGTCGCGGCCTTTATCGCGCTCGCGGCCGGTGAGGATCCCGGTGCGAACTAGCGGGAAATTCATCCAGTGCAGATTCGGCATTTGCGGGGGATGGCGGAAACGCGGATCTTGGTTGAGGTTCCCCCAGGTGTCGAGGAGCACGTGGACCTGCACTCCACGGTGCGCCGCGGCGAATAGTGCCTCGCGCATCCGGTAGCCCCAGGAATCCGCCTTCATAATGAACATTTCGAAGTAAATATGGTCGCGAGCCGCTTCAATATCGCGCAGCATCGTGTTATATAGGTCACGTCCGAAGGTAAAGACCACGGTTTCGTTTTCTCCCACCTTGGCCCGTTGCGGGGGCAGATGCGGAAATTCTCCCGTGGGGGGAGTGCGGCGTTTACGCGCTTCATCGACAGCCACCAAGGCCGCCGCCGCGGTGAGCGGAGTGGCAATGGCGGCGCCGGTACCCCATTTGAGGGCTTTGCTAAGACGCGGACGGGAGAATTGAGCCATGTGACCACTTTAGACGTACCGGGCCGGTGCCCGGCGCCCCATCGCCGAGTTTTCCTTGGAGCGTCCTTGGTGTGTTGTCGAGGGCATTTGTTTGGACGGAGACTTTTGGCACCTAAATCGGCTTTCGACTCAGTTTTCAACTCGGGTTTTAGCTCGGCTTTTGAGCCGCCCTCTATTTCGGTTTTTAGCCGGCCTCTAACTCGGTTTTTAATTCGGCTTTCTACTTGGCTTTCAGTTCGGGTTTTAGCGCGGCTTCCTGCCTGATCTCCGATTCGGTTTTAACTTGGTTTTCTACCTGGCCTCGAGTCCGATTTTTAGCTCGTCTACAGCAGCCGAGATTCTTTTTCGTTTCTCGGACGCGGTGTAGGCATCGGGCGGGCGAGGATTGGCAGGCTTTGCCGGGAGGCTTCCGGGGTGACTTTATTCTCGTGTGGTGATACGTGCAGGTTCCCCCAGGGATGTGCACGTATTACCACTCTAAAGTGAAATGGGTGAGCGGTAAGCGTGGTTTGCGGCGAATCATGCTCGGCAAAAGGCCAGTTCAGAGCGCTGTCTATTCCGTATGCGGGTTGACCTCATGCTCCCTCGTGGTGTCCGGTCCGTGGGAAAGGGTGACCCCGAAGGGCAAAAATTCGGCTTTACCTGCGCATTTAATTTCAGGATGGGTGTGCCCAAGTTTGTGTGCGAGCGGTTGTTGGGCCGTGCACCGTGAGGGCGGGCGTGAAGGGCGGCGCTCGGGCGAAAAAGGGCTGTGCGAGTCCGCGCCTGGGCGGCCAGTAATCTAGACTTAGGCCATGTCGTCATTTTCCAAAGATCAGGTCGCGCACATTGCCGACCTTGCACGAATTAGCTTGACGGAAGACGAAGCCCGGCAAATGTCCTCGGAACTGGAGGCCATTGAGGCGTGGGTGGAAAAGGTTTCCGAGGTGGCAACCCCGGATATTCCCGGTACCGTCAATCCTCTTCCTGTTGAGGACGTCACTCGCCCCGATACGCCGGGCGAAACGCTGGATCGCGAGGAACTTTTGGCCGCCGCGCCGGCAGCCGAAGAAGGGAAGTTCCTGGTGCCGCAGATTCTGGGAGGAGAGTAAATGAATAGCTTGCTCACAAAGTCCGCGGCTGAACTTGCCGCCATGCTCCACGCGGGAGAGATCACCTCCGTTGAGATTACCCAGGCGGTGCTTGACCGCATTGCCGCGGTAGACGAAAAGGTTCACGCCTTCCTCTATGTTGACGCGGAAGGCGCGCTGGAAACCGCGCGGGCGGTGGACGCAGCGCGCGAGGCGGGCGAGGACCTTCACCCGCTGGCCGGCGTGCCGATTGCGATTAAGGACAATATCGTCACCCGCGGTAAGCCCACCACGGCCGCCTCAAAGATTCTCGAGGGCTGGAAGCCGCCGTATGACGCCACGGTGATCAAAAAGATTAAGGCCGCGGGCCTGCCGATTGTTGGCAAGACCAACCTCGACGAATTCGCCATGGGTTCCTCGACGGAAAACTCGGCCTTCGGCCCTTCCCGCAATCCGTGGGATTTGGATCGCATTCCGGGTGGCTCGGGTGGCGGTAGCGCCGCCGCGGTAGCTGCTTTTGAGGTGCCGCTTGCGCTCGGATCCGATACCGGCGGCTCGATTCGCCAGCCCGGCGCGGTCACCGGAACGGTAGGCGCCAAGCCGACGTATGGAAGCGTTTCGCGCTTTGGACTGATTGCCATGGCGTCTTCCCTGGATCAGATTGGCCCGGTGGCGCGCACGGTGGAAGACGCCGCGCTCTTGCAGGAGCTTATTTCCGGCCACGATCCGCACGATTCGACCTCACTGGCCGATCCGGTTGCTGACCTTTCCGGTGCGGTAGCCGAGGGTGCTGGCGAGCCCGGCGCGGAAGGCGCCACGAACGACAAGCCGCTTTCGGGCCTGACCATTGGTCTCGTCAAGGAACTTGAGGGCGAGGGCTACCAGGAAGGCGTTTTGGCCTCCTTCCACGAAACGGTCGAAAAGCTCAAGGAGCTCGGCGCGGCAACCGTGGATGTTTCCTGCCCGTCATTCGAGTACGCGCTCCCGGCCTATTACCTGATTCAGCCGGCCGAGGTTTCCTCGAACCTCGCGCGTTTTGATGGCATGCGTTACGGCCTGCGGGTGGAGCCGGAAGAAGGGCCCGTCACCGCCGAGACGGTGATGCGTGCAACCCGCGCCGCCGGGCTGGGGCACGAGGTCAAGCGCAGGATCATCCTCGGCACGCACGTGCTTTCGGCGGGAGCCTTCGACGCTTTCTACGGCGCCTCCCTGAAGGTCCGCACCCTCGTGCAGCGCGACCTGGAGAAGGCTTTCGCGCAGGCAGATGTGATCGTTTCCCCGACGGCGCCCGAAGTTGCCTTCAAGTTCGGGGCGAAGTCCGACGACGCCGATCCGCTGGCCATGTACCTCAACGACGCTTCCACAATTCCCGCCAATTTGGCCGGAATCCCCGCCATTTCAGTGCCCAGCGGGCTTTCTGACGGGTTGCCGGTGGGCTTCCAAATTATGGCTCCTGCACGCCAGGATGCGCTGATGTACAAGGTAGCGGCCGCCGCCGAGCGGGCCGCGGGCAAGCTCGCGGAAGAATCGCCCGCCAAGGACTGGGAGGAATAAAGAGATGGATGAACTGATGAATTACGAGGAGGCCGTCTCCCGCTTCGACCCGGTGATTGGCCTCGAGGTACACGTGGAACTGTCCACTCAAACCAAGATTTTCGATGCCGCTCCGGTAGTTTTTGGCGATGAGCCGAACACGGATATCCAGCCGGTTTCGGTTGGTCTTCCCGGCTCGCTCCCGGTGCTCAATCAAGCCGTGGTGGAATACGCCATCAAGCTGGGTTTGGCGCTGAATTCGAAGATCAACCCGCGTTCGCGTTTCGAGCGCAAGAACTACTTCTACCCGGATCTGCCCAAGGCCTACCAGATCACCCAGAATGCCAATCCGATTATTTTGGGTGGCTACCTGGACGTCGAGCTGGAGGATGGCACGCCCTATCGTTTCCCGATTGAGCACGCTCATATGGAAGAGGATGCGGGTAAGAACACCCACGTGGGTGCTGCGGATGGGCGCCTGGCCGGGGCGAAGTACTCGCTGGTTGATTACAACCGCGCGGGTGTGCCGCTGATCGAGATCGTGTCTGATCCGGCCACCGGAGTGGGTGCGAACGCGCCGGAGATCGCCGGTGCTTACGTGCGCGGAATCCGCGATATTGTGCGAGCACTAGGAATCTCCGAGGGCCGGATGGAGCGCGGCAATATTCGCGCAGACGTCAATGTTTCTCTGCGCGAATCGCCGGATGCTCCGCTGGGAACCCGCACTGAGACGAAGAACGTGAACTCCTTCCGCGGCATCGAAAATACGATCCGCTATGAGATCCAGCGCCAGGCCGCAATTTTGGCTGTCGGGGGCGAGGTGCAGCAGGAGACCCGCAACTATTCGGAGGCGATTAGCGGAACCTTGCCGGGCCGCGTGAAGTCCGATGCGGATGATTACCGCTACTTCCCGGATCCGGATCTGGTGCCGGTGATCTGCCCGCCCGAGATGGTCGAGGAAATTCGCGCCGCCATGCCCGAGCTTCCGGCCGCTCGCCGGGCGCGGGTACAAAAGGAATGGGAGCTTTCCGACGAAGAGTTGCGCGATGTGGTCAACGCTGGTGCGCTCGATCCAATCGAGGACTCCATTAAAGCCGGCGCAACCCCGGCCGGTGCGCGCAAGTGGTGGATGGGCCAGATCGCGGTCTACGCCAAGGACAACGGCATCGAGCTGGAAGAAGCCCCGGTGACCCCCGAGAACGTGGCGGAGCTCGATGGGCTGGTTGCCAGCGGCAAGCTCACCGACAAACTGGCTCGCCAGGCGCTGGATGGTGTACTGGCCGGCGAGGGAACTCCGAGTGAGGTCGTCAAGGCCCGCGGCCTGGAGGTTGTCTCCGATACCGGCGAGATCGAGAAGATCGTCGATGAGGCGTTGGCCGCTCAGCCCGAGGTCTTGGAAAAGATCAAGGCCGGCAAGGTAAAGGCCGCCGGCGCAATCGTGGGCGCGGTCATGAAGGCGACCCGCGGAAAGGCGGATGCCGCCCAGGTCAACAAGATCATCCTGGAGCGCGCAGGCGTGGCTTAGCCCGGCGCGGCCCGGCATAGCCAGCCGCAACCGCCGGCCTAGCCCGGCACACACCTAACCGACCCGGTTATTCGGGGGTCCTAGCCCCGCAATAGCCGGGTCGGTTTTTTCCGCGTTACCAATCAGTGCCACCAATCCGCGCCACCTAGCCCCGCATTGCCACCATTCCCCGCATCGCCACCTAGCCCCGCGCGCGGATTATTCTGGATGGTACGAACCATGCTGATCTGTTCAAGCGGATCGGCCCAGTAAATCGGATCAGCCCCGTAAGCCGTACATACCCGTTCGGTCAACGCAGATTGGTGGGGCCGAGCAAAAAGGAGCGCCTATGATTTCGCCCAGTTACTCCCTTCGCGTGCGGATACAGCTTCCCGGAGGCGGTGCACTGACCGCCATCGAGAACGCGGTTGCGGGGCAGGGCGCGAAAATTTCCGCCCTCGTTTTCGAGGATCTCGATGCGGGGCGGGACGGCGACCTTCGCCAGGTCGCCGTATGCGCGGACTGTGCTTCGGAGGGCAACCAAGCCGAAGTTATCGAAGCACTCAAAGCCATCGCTGGCGCGCGGATCGAGGAGGCGTTCGACGTCGTCTTTGGGCTCCACGAGGGCGGAAAACTCAGCGCTAGCCCGCGCTATCCGCTAGAGGGTATGCGCACCCTGGCGCAGGTTTACTCGCCGGGGGTGGCGCGGGTATGCGCGGCGATTGCCGAAGACCCTGGCCTCGCCGGCCGCTACACGATAGCCAAGAACACGGTGGCTGTGGTGTCAGACGGCACCGCGGTGCTCGGCTTGGGAAATATCGGAGCCCGCGCCGCCATGCCGGTCATGGAGGGCAAAGCCGTTCTCTTCAAGCGTTTTGCCGGCGTTGATGCCTGGCCGGTGGTGCTCGATACCACCGACGTCGAAGAGATCATCCGCATCGTCAAGGCCATTGCCCCGGCCTACGGCGGAATCAACCTCGAGGACATCTCCGCCCCGCGTTGCTTTGAAATTGAGCGGCGTTTGCGCGCCGAACTCGACATCCCCGTTTTCCACGACGATCAGCACGGCACCGCGGTGGTCGTAATCGCGGCGCTTATGAGCGCGCTGCGCGTTGTCGGCAAGGAAATTGGCGCGGTGCGCGTCGTCGTGAACGGCATCGGCGCGGCGGGAAGCGCGATTATTCGCCTTCTGCGCGTGGCCGGCGCCGCGGATATTATCGCCGTCGATCGGGAAGGAATTCTCACCGAAGAAACCGTCGCCAGCGCCTCGCCGTCGAACTACGTGTGGCGCGGTATCGCCGCGACCACCAACCCGCGCGGCATCACCGGCGACCTGCGAAGCGCGCTCGCCGGCGCCGATGTGTTCATTGGTGTTTCCGCGGGTGGGATCCTTTCCGGTGCCGATATCGCCACCATGAACGACGACGCCGTTGTCTTCGCGCTGGCAAATCCGGTGCCCGAAGTGGATCCGATCGAGGCGGGCAGGTATGCGGCGGTCGTCGCTACCGGGCGATCGGATCGGCCCAATCAGATCAATAATGTTCTCGTCTTCCCCGGTCTTTTCCGCGGGCTATTGGACGGCGGGGCGAAGGAAATTACCGACGAGATGCTGCTTGCCGCGGCGCGGGGAGTGGCGGCGGTGGTTGGCGATGAAGCTCGGCGCGACTACGTTATTCCGCAGGCTTTTGATCCGCGTGTGGCGCAGGCGGTGGCCGAGGCGGTGCGCGCAAGCGTGGAGCGTTAGGTACGGGCGGCTGGGGACGGGGGAAACGCCCTGGCGGAGCCAGAAAATACGTGACCGCGATTACGTGACGAGAGACACCGAAAAATGATTTGCGCGACCGCCAAGATCTGAGTAGGCTCTTTACCTGTCGCCGAGAGCGAGGCGCGAAACTCCTAGGAGTTTCCCAGGGCTTGAAAAAGAGCCCAGCGCACTTAGCAAGGTGATAAGCCTCTTGATTGTTGTGGTTCACATTTTCTGGGTTTGTCTGGTTGTGTGGGTTGTGGTAGTTTGGTGAGGTTGCCTCTCTTGTGGCTGGCTGGTTTTTCTGGTTGGTTGTGGGGTGTGGGTGTGG